>MNYM01000012.1 GCA_001873065.1 Flavobacteriaceae bacterium CG2_30_31_66 | reverse complement strand
TGTAAATCAAGAATATTTATATAGTGATTTGGGTTATTATTTGTTTAAAGAAGCCTTAGAAAACAGCTATAAAAAACCATTGAATACATTGGTTGATGAAGCTTTTTACCAATCGTTAGGTGCAGATAGAATGACCTATTTACCACTAGAAAAGTTCGATAAATCACAAATTGTTCCCACAGAAAAAGACGATTATTATCGCAATCAATTGGTGCATGGATATGTGCATGATATGGGCGCAGCAATGTTGGGTGGAGTTGGTGGTCATGCAGGCTTGTTTTCAAACGCGAATGATGTCGCAAAAATGATGCAAATGTACTTGCAAAAAGGCTATTATGGAGGCAAACAATTGCTGAATCCAGAAACTGTGGATAAGTTTAACAAGCGTTATTTTGCCAATAAAAAAGTGCGTAGAGGTTTGGGTTTTGACAAGCCTGAATTGACAAAAAATGCTGCTGCAACTTGTGGTTGTACTTCTGATGAGAGTTTTGGACATTCTGGTTTTACAGGAACATTTACTTGGGCAGACCCAAAATCGGAAATTGTGTATGTGTTTTTATCCAACAGAGTGTATCCAAATATGAAAAATACAAAGTTGGTAAAATCAAGTGTTAGAACTAAGATTCAGCAAGTAATTCAAGATGCTATTATTGATTAGAAGCTACTCCTGCTTTTCGTTTCAATCACGGCTAAGTTTCCTTGCCAACTTTCCATTTTTTATCAATTTTCAGAATTTATTTACTAAGTTTTCGTTTTGAAAAATAGTAATCGAAATCAGAAATTATTAAATACCATTTTTAAATTTTCAACAATAAGTTTGCAAAATGAAAACTTTTAAGTACATTTGATAAATGAAAGTCTTAGTAAAAAAAACAATTTTATTTTACATTCAAAAGTATCCAATTGCTGAGACTCAATTATTGATTTGGTATAATGAATTTTCGAAATTTGACTTTCGAAATTTCAACGAGTTAAAAAAGATTTACGGAAATGCAAGTATTGTGAATAATAATCGTGTTGTTTTTAATATCAAAGGAAATGATTTTCGGTTGGTTGTTTCAGTAAATTTTCTACAAACGGCTTGCTATATTATTTGGTTTGGAACACACAAAGAATATGACAAAATAAATGTTGAAACTATTGCATTTGACACAACAATTTTAACAAATAAAAAGATATAAAGATGGATTGGAAAGTATTAAAAACAGCAGAAGATTATAACAAAGCTTCCATACGAATGATGGAAATATTTCATGCAGCATCAAATACTCCAGAAAGTGATGAGTTAGATTTACTTATTGTTTTGATAAAAGACTATGATGAAAAGCACTACCAATTGCCAGAATTGGACGCTTTAGAGGTTATAAAATATAAAATGCATGAAATGGGACTGAAAGCAAAAGACCTTGAACCAATCATAGGAAGTAAAGGTCATGTTTCTGCAATTCTCTCCGGAAAGCGAGAAATTACCTTGAAAATGGCTCAAAAATTAAAGAATTATTTCAAAATTCCTGCGGATGTATTTCTACATAATGCAAGCTAAAGTTCAATCTTCAGTATTTGTGGGCGCAGTTTTCGTGTAGAGAAAAATCATAAAAATCGACATCAAAAAATAAAAGAATCCTGTTTTAAAATTAAAAAGGATACTTACAATCAACGCCTGAAAACTATAAAAAAATAGACAAGTCATCACGTTTACCGAAAATTTCATAGTATCCACAAATTCTATTTCTTTAATTATTTTAGTCGTTTTCTTCCAGATTATATAAGGAAAAATACTATTCAACAAAATCAAATAATACAAAGGTTTTAGAAAATTGAATTGTTTTTTTTGTGCTTCAGGAATGCTGTTTTCAGCAATCATTTTGTTTACCAAATCTACATTTGTAAAATCAACATTAGCCGCATTTAGTTTAGATAAAATAGTTTCGTAATTTTCATCATCAGGAATATGAACTGTCAATTTTTTTAACTGAGAACTCACTTTTTCTTTTAAAATCAAACTTGCTTTTGCAGGAATATTTGATTCGTAAATCGCTTTAGCATCAATTACTTCTCCAAACTGAACACACACTTTGCTTGGATAAACTGACGAATTTTGATACGTAATTCCTACAGGAATTACCGAAATTTCCAACTCAGGATAACGTTCCAAAGCGCCAAAAACGATTCGTGTAAATCCTTTGCTCAAAGGTTGAATCGTTCGTTTTCTTGAATGTCCTCCTTGTGGAAAAATAATTAAGGTTTGTTGTTTTTTTAGGATTTTAAAACATTTTTCAAAAACTTCCTCATTGTGAGATAATTGTTTGATGCCATCTCGAATTCTGAAAATCGGCATCAAGTTCAAACTTGATAAGAATTTCCGAATCAAAGGTTTTTTGAACACATCTGCTCGAACTAAAAAGTGATTTTCTCTGGAATTAAAAGTCGTAACAAAAAGCGGATCCATCAACGCATTTGGATGATTTATTGCAAATAAAACAGCGCCTTTTTTGGGAATATTTTTTGTGCCTTTTATGATGATTTTTTGCGCATACAAATGCAAGCTAATCTTCAAAAATAGCTTTACAGATTGATACCAAATTTTTTTAAACATCATAATTTTTATATCAAACAATTTTTTTGAGCCACTAATTTCACTAATTTTCACGAATTTCTCTCTTGAAATTAATCCGTGAAAATCCTGTAAATCCGTGGCGAAAAATCAAAAATAATTTATGCTGATTATATTATAGCCACTAATTTTGCAAATTTTCACGAATTCTTTGCAATAAGTATTTTTATAATTAATTAAATTCGAGTCTTTTTTTTTCTCCCCCAAAAAGCCGCTAAAGCCATTCCAGAAAATACATCCCAAATTCCCCAAAAAGCCGCCAATAAAGCCATGCCTCCCAAACCATCAAAAAAACCAAAAATCAATAGCAATCCCAAACCACCATTTTGAATTCCAGTTTCTATAGCAATGGTTTTGGTGTCTGCTTCATTCAAACCAAAAGATTTTGCTGTATAAAATCCGATGATATAAGCAAAAATATTATGAAAAATAACCAAGTAAATGACATGATGAATGTGATTTATAAATACATCTAAATTTTGAGAAAAAGCAATGAAAATCAAGGCAATAAAAACAATCATTGACAATGGTTTTAATTCTTTTTCAATTTTTTCAGCCATTTCTGAATGATAATGTTTGATGAGCATTCCAAAAAACAAGGGAATTCCCAATATCAAAGAAACGAGTTTCAATAAATCCATCCAATTCAACTCCACTGTTTTTAAAATTTCGTTGGTTGGTTCGTATAAACTTCCCCAAAACTGTAAATTAAATGGCGTCATTACAATGCAAATCAGTGTTGAAAATGCTGTCAAACTCACAGAAAGTGCTGCATTTCCTCCAGCCATTTTACTGAAAAAATTCGAAACATTTCCTCCAGGACAAGCAGCAATCAGCATCATTCCCAAAGCAAAACTAGGATGAGGTTTGATGAGTAAAATCGCTAAAAATGTAAAAGCAGGCAACAAAAAGAATTGCGATAAAACACCCACAAAAACAATTTTTGGATGTTTCATCAATCGCTTAAAATCATCAATTGAAATTCCTAAAGCCACACCAAACATGATAATTGCAATGGCAATATTCAATACCCACAAACCACTGGAATCAAAGTTTATTTTTATGGAGTCTATGTCTATTTCTGTTTGCATTTATTCAATATGTTTTAAACTTTTTTTAAATTTCAATTCCATAAACAATCAACCAAAAACCAAAAACCATCAACCAACAACCATCAACCAACAACTAATTCCTAAAAGCATATTCAATCAAATTCGCGCCCATTTTCAGGGCTTTTTCACGAACATCTTTTGGGTTGTTGTGAATAATTTCATCTTCCCAACCATCACTCAAATCCGTTTCATAATCGTAAAAAACAACCAATCTTCCTTCGTAGAAAATTCCAAAAGCTTGTGCAGGTTTTTTGTCATGTTCATGAATTTTAGGAATTCCGTTTGGAAACGAAAACGTCTGATTAAAAATAGGATGTGAACTCGGAATTTCTTGCAATTCCAAATTAGGGAACACTTTTTTTAATTCTCTTCGGATAAATGTATCCAAACCATAATTGTCTGAAATGTGTAAAAATCCACCAGAGATTAAGTATTTTCTGAGGTTTTCTGTTTCATTAGTATCAAAAAGCACATTTCCATGACCTGTCATAAAAACCATTGGAAAGTTGAATAAATCTTCACTACCAACAGCCACTGAAGTTGGATTTTTTGAAATAGCAGTCTTGCAATTTTTATTCGTAAAATCAATCAAATTGGGCAATGCAGTAGGATTTGCATACCAATCTCCACCACCATTGTATTTTAAAATGGCAATTTCTTGTGCGTTTACAAAAATGGAAATCAGAAAAAACAAGAAAAAAATTGGCTTCATAAAAAAAATACTTCAATCACAATTCAAAGCAAGATAGTGATTTTTGAAATTAGGTTGAAGTTCCTATTTAAAATTATTTTTCAGAAAATCAGAAGGTGTAAATCCTGTGAGTTTTTTGAAAGTAGCATAAAACGCAGATTTAGAATTGAAACCTGATTCTAAACCAATTGCTGTAATGGTATAATTTTTATACGTTTCGTCAATCAATAGTTGTTTTGCAAAATCGACACGAAATTCATTGATAAAATCATTAAAGTTTTTATCAGAAATTTGTTTAATGGTATTTGATAACTTAGTAGCGTTTACATCAGCTTCATTAGCTAAAAATTCTACTGTTAATTTTGGCTCTGTAAACAATTGTTTTTCTAGTAACAATAATTTTATGTTGTTAAAAAGTTGTTTTTGGTCAATATTTTTTTCGTTATGAACTTTAAAAATCTCTTTTTTAATTGATGAAACAGTCAATTGTTTTCTCAGTTTTTTACGCTCTTTTAATAATCGAAGCTGAATAATAGCTTGATAACCAATCCAATAAATTAAAACTGTGGTTAAAACTCGCAAAGGATAATACGAATAAATAAATTCTTTAAAATCCAAAGCCACTGTAATTGCTAAGGCAATCATCCAAAATAGATAGGTGAATAATCCTAATTTGAAAAAGGTATAAATCCATTTTAGATTGTCAAAAGACAAAATTTTAGCAAATAATGTTTCTTTTTTAGTCAAAACATGAAACGAATATCCAAAAACAGCCAACGAAACTAACAAACTAAAAATCTCTTCTATGGAAGTATATTTTTCGAAAATATAATCTCTGTTTACCAACGCTTTTTCACTGTAAAAATAAATGAAACCTATTCGAATACAAATAGTTAATAGAAAAGTGGGAACTATGATTTTTAAGATATTTTTTTGCTGTTTTTCGATTTCTAGATAATTGATTAAAAACATATAAAAAAAAGGAGCAATCAAAAAATGCCAAGGAATATGAGTGTAATCAAGAATAAAATAATTGTTGAAAAAGTTTTTGGTAACTATCCAAGATTGTAAATTATTTAAAGAAATGGTCAGCACCAAAAGATTGATAAATTGCATGCTTTTTTCAGAACCATTTTTAGAAAAAAGAATGATGCAACAAAACAGAAATCCATGCAAAGCACTGATTAATAGAAATAAATTAAAGATTTCTGAAACAGCCAATTTTTAGTGGGGATTGAATTTTTATATGCTTGCTAAATTAGTGAATTTTGGTTTAAAAATAAAAATGCGTCATTAAAATATTTTTAATAACGCATTTTCGAAGACAAAGTTTACTTTTTCCTTTTTTTACATTTTGCCAATTGGAGTTAAAATTCCACCACCACCAGGATTTGTTGTAGATGATGAACTAACATTAAATAGTTGATATTGATAATTTGTACAACCACATTGATTCTGCATTTTTACACCAATATTTAGTTGACCTGTATTGTAAGGATTTACATCAATGGTGCTAGTATCTGTAAAAGTGCGAATTTGACTGTTTGGCACTAACCATTGATAACTTAACCCATAAGTAGGGTCATTGCCCATCAATTCTAAAGGCGGCACTGGATGAACAACTTTCAGTTTTGTCCATTGGTTTGCATAAAATTCATAACTACCAACTTTGTTGATGCTTAAAAAATTAGGGCTTGGAATACCTACCCAAACTTTTTTATGAATATTTAAATTTAGTTCTTGCACATAAGCATTTATAAATCCAATAGCATCGTTTGTACCATTTATTGGTGTAACAGTTAGGCTGTTATTGGAAGATTGTTGTATTTGTATGTTTGATGAAGTAGTCCAAGTAATTGTAAAACCGCTACAAGTGTTAGGAATGTCTAAATTATAAATATTTGTTTTGGTATCGCAGACTGCTAAATCGCCTGATAAAGTTATAATATCAAGATCTTTATAAACTGTTGGTGGTAAATTTGTAATATTAACATCTAACTCTGCTTTTAACCAATCAACATTTTTTGCTGTTAATGTGATATGCTCCTCATTATTTTCAGGAGCAAAATAACTATCAAAAGGGGTTTCTCCTGAACAAACTCTATCTTTATTACCAATTACTTCATCTAAAATTGCATTACCTGTGTATGCTAATGCACTTTTTGATGGAATGAAGCTGTGTGTTGGATCAATCAAGTTAGAATTTGTTATTACTATCCCATTGCCTAAATCAATACCTGAAGATTCTTGGGCTAACTGCTGTTGTGCGTTAAAATAACCACCTGGAGAGATGTCATAACTGCCCTTTAAGTTAGCGTTTAAGTATATCTGACTTTTTTTAAAGGTTTTTGTTATTGTAAACAAACCAAAAACACTATACTTTATTTGATGTCTTCCAAAGAACACTTCACTACTAGAATTATTTTTTTCATTAGAAGAATGATAATAATCTGTCATAACCTTTATATCTGCTCCACTAAACACAACATATAAAAAAGGAACTGATGTAATTTGTAAATATTTATCTTTTGATATTCCATTTAAAACTCCAGTTATACTACCATTAATTAATGCTATTTTTCTAAGGTTTTGTGGCATTCCTAAATTATCTAGTTCGTTTTGAAATTGATTTCTAAAATTTGGAGCACCAGAAGTACTTTGCGTATTATTTGAATAGTGATTTATCAACATTTGTTTAGGAGCAGGTTGATCTAATTCCTTAATGAAATCTTTTGCACCTTCATTCTCAACTTTTTCTGCATAATATTGTATCCCTTTTTGAACACCAAAAGGTATATGTGCTCCTTGATGTGGACTGTCAAAACTAACCCACAAGCGAGTATCATGATTCCATTTGGCATTATCCCCAGTTAAAGTTAATTGTTGTTCCATATATGCTAAAGCATATCTTGTAATTAAACCCCCCATACTTGGTCCAATAACTACATTTGGCTCATTACCTTGTTTAATACTATTTATATAACGTAACAAACTTATAAATGTGTAGGCATTTCTTTGAATGTAATCGCTACCACCATCTATTTGTTTGCCATTACTTGTGTATTTTATATGATTTACAATAATTACATCATAACCATCATTTCGTAATTCATCAATTAAATCAGTTGGATTATTATTTCTAATAAAACTCATTAATTCAACTATACTTTTTGGAGAATCATGCCCTGCGTCAAAGGTCTCAATTTTTCTAACATCTCCTGGATCATAACCATCCAATATAAAAATAGGTTTGTTTATGATTTGGTTACCATTAATATTGTCATAATAAATTCGGTATTCATTTTGACCTTGGTAAGCAATGCTTTCATCATAACCTTGGTATTGTAAATCACTAGCTGAACTAATGGTATCTAATGCAGAAGTAAGACCTCTTGCATTATAAGTGTTGGGTACAAAAATTTTTACCTTACCATACGTAGTTTTAGTTGTGTTATCACTAAAAGTTACCATAAATTTTAAAATTTTTATGCCAGAACTGTTATAACTGGTTGTAAAATTGCTATTTGATATTGCAGTATTGTTTATTAAAGTAAAAGACGAATTATTGGTTTGTAGTACTAAATTTTTAATTGGTTTGCCAAATTTATAGAGCATAAAAGCAGCATCTAATTTAAAGGTAATTTGATTACCTCTTGCTGAAGCCACTAATGGAGCTATTACAGTAGCTTGTTTTTTTAAAAAAGGATTTTTACCTGCCTTATCTCTCATAAAACCATTGCTATAATTTACATTGGCAGTACTTATACTTGTCCCTAAATTACTTTGATGAAACTCCGTATTAATAACCCCAATAGGAACAACATTATCTTGATAATTTTTATTTTTTAAATCTGATTTAAATTGAGCAATCGTTTTGAAAGTTTGTGTATAAGAAGCTCTGTTTAAATCGCTCCAAGATTGTTTAAAATGTATAAAACTGCTGGTGTCAATTCTAACTCCTTGATTAAATTCTGTAATTCCAGAAGATGAAAATACTCTTTCTATAAAAATATTAGAGGATATTGGACTTTTGTTAATGTATTGAAATAAGCTATCTACAACATGTTGTTGGGTTTGACTGTATGAAGTTTTTATAAAAAAGAAACATAAAATAATTGTAATAATTTTTTTCATAATTTTGTGTGTTAAATATTAATAAAATGGTTTTTGCTGTATTTAATTATTTTGAGCAGTTGTTGGAAGCAACTGCTTTTTTAGTTATTTAATGTTGCAATATTTATATCAAATCTACCCTCTGATATCTCTAAAATATCATTTTCATCATCTTTATTTTTTAATTTTACTGTAAATACACCTGCATATAAACCTGATGTCTGATTGACTTTAGAAAATAAAATCGAACCAGAATCTTCAAAACTTAAATATTTTTTATTATTTATAATACAAAATATATGAGCATAATCTGGAGAGTTTAATCCATAACTTACTCCTGGGCTTTCACCAAAAATATATGTTGTTTGTTTTGGTATATCTTCGGGTATGTATATGTATATAGCAGTATTAATATAGTTTCTTGCTTGTATAACAAAAACAGAGTTATTACCTAAAACTTCTATTCCTCTTGGAGTTCCACCTCCAGGAGGTGTATAGCCTGTTTTATCTTTAGGTATAAAAACAGCACCATTAATAACGCAACCAAAAGTATTGGCACCAGTTTGTGTAATTGGGGGTAATACATCCTCTGTAATTGTTGTTACTAAATTGTCATTTTCTGAACAACTTAAAAATAAAGTTGTTATAAAAAGAAAGTAAATTTTAATTGTTTGTTTTTTCATAATAATTGGGTTTTAGATTTTATGGGTTAAAATTAGTAAGAATGAAAATTTCAGGAGTCCAGAAATTTCGGGACTGGACACATTTGTATCTCGAAAGTTTCGGGATTGGAAAAGATTTCATGGTAATTTTTTTCATAATTTTTTAATTAAATTTAATGAAATTTTTATGTTTAATTTTTTTATCATTAATACTAAGTGGCTATTTTTATATGTCAAATCTTCCATTAGTAATTTCTATTATTTCAGTTTCATTAATCTCATTTTTTAATCTTGCATTAAAAATACCTGCATAAATCCCTTTATCAAAAGAAATTTTAGAAAATGAAATTGAACCAGAATTTTGAAAACTTAAATATTTATTACCATTAACTATTGCGTATATATGTGCAAAATCAGGTTCATTTAAGCTATACTCAACGCCTGTACTATTATGGAAAATGTACGTTTGCTCTTTAGGTAAATCTTGAGGAATATATATGTATATGTATATATTCTCATAATTAGTTGCTTGTATAACAAACGTTCTAGTGTTTCCAAGAATTTTTAAACCTCTTGGTGTACCACCACCAGGAGCTGAATAACCTGTTTTATCTTTTGGCACAAATACTCTCCCATTTACGATAGCACCAAATGTGTTTGAACCAGTTTGTGTAATGGGAGGTAATTGGTCTTCTGGTTCGTTGTCTTCACAATTAAAAAAAGTAATTGCAAAAAGTAAAAGTGTTGTTTTTAAAAATAATTGTTTCATAATCATTGGGTTTTAGATTTTTACTGTAAAAATATTTTATAATAAAGTTGTAGGAGTCCAGAATTTCTTGATTTTAGGAAATTCTGGACTCATTTCTAAAATTCTGGACACATTTGTATCCCAAAGTTTCGGGATTGGAAAAGATTTCAAGGTAATTTTTTTCATAATTTTGAAATGTTAAGTATTAATAAATTTTGTGTTTGTTATGTTTAACTTTGTTAAAGAGGTTGTTGGCGCAACCTCTTTTTTAATTTGTTCTACTATCTAAAGAAAGATTAAATTTCCCATCAGTGACTTTTAGTTCATCTCCATTATCATTGTATAAAGTACAATCAAATGTACCTATAGCTGTAGTTTCTGAAAATTCTGTAAAAGTTATAGTTCCATTATTTTGATTATTTTTGGTATTATAAAAAATAAGACTATTTTGTACAATCATTCCTGAATGACTAAAATCAAAAGTATCACCAAGTTCTTCATTTAAAATATTATTACCAATTATTGTATTAACTGAAGTAATTCTAATTCTGTATTCACCTCTAGTGTATATGCTAAAAACTTTTTTATCCGGTTCAAAAGTCCAAGAAAAAGGTCTAATATCACCACCGCCAATACCTGTACCAGCAGAAGGTGTATAAAGTTTACCATTGATGTAGCAAGAAAAGGTGTCATTGCCAACAGAATCATTGTTTAAGTTGGTATTGTCTTCGCAATTATAAAATGTAATGGCAAAGAGTAAAAGTGTTGTTTTTAAAAATAATTGTTTCATAATAATTGGGTTTTAGATTTTTACTATAAAAATATTTTATAATTAAGTTTTAGGAGTCCAGAATTTCTTGATTTTAAGAAATTCTGGACTCATTTCTAAAATTCTGAACTCATTTTATTTGTAATTTTTTTCATAATTTTGAAATGTTAAATGTTAATAAATTAGAGTTTGTTATGTTTGATATTGGCAGTAGTTGGCGCTACTGCTTTTTTAATTTGTTCTGCTATCGAGTGATAAATTAAATTTACCATTGGTCACTTTTATTTCATTTCCTTTATCATTATATAGTAAACATTCGAAAGTACCAACTGCATTGGTTTCTGTTAGTTCTGTAAATGTAATTGAGCCATTATTTTGATTGCTTTTTGTATTATAATAAGTAAGACTATTTAAAACTATCATTCCAGAGTGTGAAAAATCTATAATATCATCTAATTCTTCAGATAAATAATTTTTCCCTATTTTTGGATTTACAATAACTAATGATATTGAATAATTTCCGCTAGTTCTTATTTTAAAGTATAATGGAATATCTGGGTTATCTAAATTTGTATAAGACCAATTGAACGGTCTAATATCTCCGCCATTAATTCCTGTTCCAGCAGTGGGTATATAAAGTTTGTCGTTAATGTAGCAAGAAAAGGAATCTTTTCCTGTTGAGTCGTTTGTGTTGGTGTTGTCTTCGCAATTAAAAAAAGTAATTGCAAAAAGTAAAATTGTTGTTTTTAAAAATAATTGTTTCATAATAATTGGGTTTTAGATTTTTACTGTAAAAATATTTTATAATTAAGTTTTAGGAGTCCAGAATTTCTTAAAAACAAGAAATTCTGGACACATTTGTGAAAAATAAATGAGTTTTAAAAGAAAATCTTTAGAAAAAGTCAATTAAATACTATTTCAAAAATTCATATTGAAACAGCTAAAAAAAAGGTGAGAGTGATAAAAAGTGAGTAAATTAATTACTGATTCATAAAAGAAACCAAATTCACGGCAACCAAACCAGCAGTTTCTGTGCGCAATCTACTTTCGCCCAAAGAAATGGGAATGTAGTTTTTTGCCAACGCTTTTTTGATTTCAGTCAAAGAAAAATCGCCTTCAGGGCCAATTAAAATGGTGGTTTTTTCATTGGGTTTTAGCATGTCTTTCAATAAATTTTTTTCTTGTTCTTCACAATGTGCAATGAACATTTTTCCCTCAAATTCTTGATTGAGAAATTCCGAAAACTTGATAGGTTCATTTAGTTTTGGCAATGTAAATTTCAATGATTGTTTCATGGCTGATTGCATGATTTTTTCAAAACGGTCGTTTTTAACAACTCGTCTTTCTGAGTTGTCGCAAATAATGGGCGTGATTTCGTCAATGCCAATTTCAGTAGCTTTTTCTAAAAACCATTCTATTCTGTCATTATTTTTGGTAGGAGCAATGGCTATGTGTAGATAATAATTCCAAGGTTTTGGTTTTTGTTCGGTTTTGATGATGTTTGCCAAACATTTTTTATCGTTTGCAATCACAATTTTAGCAGCAAACAACCCTCCTTTTCCATTGGTGATGTGCAAAATATCACCTTCCTTTTTTCGTAAAACGCGCACAATATGAGCACTTTCTATTTTGTCAAAAATAATTTCTTTGGTGGTTTCAAGTATTTCAGGATTGTAGAATAGTTGCATTTTGGGAGTTTAAGGGGTAAATAGAAAAAAAACAAATTTTTAGGTTTAGCTATAATACAATCAATTGTAAATAGCTTTTGTTGGGAACTGTCTTTACTTGGTTCTTTTAATCTTTTTAGGTTGTTGATAAGTTTCAAAAACATCCATTATTTCAATTCTATTTTGTTTAAAATTAACCCAGTAAATAATTTTATATGTCTGATGTAATAAATATTTAAACTCCATTTTTCTTTCAATCAACATTGGTTCTATTTGTCCAATTTCAGGCTGTTTACTGAGTCTTAAAGTTGATTGAACTATTTTTTTATTTTCATTTTTAGCTATTTCTAGACTAGCATTTTCTTTTAAATACTTATAAATCTTATTTAACTCGGCTTTTGCGAAATCAGTCCAAAAAATTTTTAATTCCATTTTTCAATTTCAGCAAGTAAGTCATTTACTTCCGTCAATTTCCCATCTTTCGAATCTTGAAGCGACTTATCAATTCTAGCATTTAATTCGGCAGATGTTATTGGACTAAATGTATCAGATGACGAATTTTCTTTTTCTTTTTTTAACAACTTTTCAAATTTTGAAATTGCTTTTTCACTCTGAAGTTTAAAAAACTCCTGAACGAATTTTATTTTACGTGCTTCTATATTCATCATTAATTTTTTTCAAATATACAAATTAAAATTTTCAAGTTTATAGTGTCTTACACTTCTAATACCTAATATTTAATTTCTAATATTGAATAGCTTTTTTATAAGTTCTTCTCCTTTTATGAGTGATTGGATTAAAATCTTCCCAAATCTTTTTGATGGCCAAATTGTCTTCCAATTCTGGAGTTCTGATGCAATTCACAATCCCTTTTTTGGTAAATGTTTTTTGATATTGCTCAAAAATAATGGCATGAACCCCTTTGTTTTGATATTCAGGATGCACACCAATCAAATAGAAAGTGACATCTTTGGCATGTTTTCTGGCATTCAATAAATGAAAAATTCCGAAAGGGAATAATGTCCCTTTTGCTTTTTGCAACGCTTCAGAAAAAGAAGGCATTACAATGGCAAAAGCCACAATTTTGTGATGTTCATCAACGACAAATTTGATATATTCAGGATTGATAAAGGAAATGTATTTCTTTTTAAAAAAGGCTATTTGTGCTTCAGAAATTGGCACATAACTGGATAATTTTGAATACGATTTGTCAAAAACCTCAAACATTTCATCCACATAAGGCAAAATAGCTGAGGTTTTCGTAAAATCCAACCCCGTTAATTTAAAACGCCTTTTGATGATGTTGCTAATTCTGTCAAAATAAACACCATCCACATTTTTGAATAAGAATTTATTTTCTAAATATTCTTTCTCTTTTACAAATCCCAATTGCTCCAAATGTTCTTTATAATAGGGATGATTGTACCACGTAATCATGGTGCCAATATGATCAAAACCTTCAATTAAAACGCCAGTTTTGTCCAAATTATTGAAACCAATTGGACCTTCCATATATTCTAATTGATGCGCTTTTCCAATTTCTTCAACTTTATCAAGCAACGCTTTTGTAACCTCTAAATCATCAATCATATCAAACCAACCAAAACGCATTTTTTTGATTTTTTGCTGATTCACTTCAAACCAATTGATAATGGCAGCAACTCTTCCAACAATTTGATTGTTTTTGTAAGCCAAGAAAAATTGCGCTTCTGCATTTTGAAAAACAGGATTTATCTTCGGATCAAAATTGTCCATTTCGTCTTTGATAATAGGAGGAACCCAATATGTATTCAAACGATATAATGAAAAAGGAAACAGCACAAAGGCTTTTAGTTCTTTTTTTGAAGTCACTTTTTTTAAGGTAATTGCGCTCATTTTACAACTCAATTATTTCGTTTTTTATTAGTTATTTTTCGTTTTGAATTTCGTTTGTCTTTCTTCTTAAAGATATTAGAAATTCGTTTGAAAAATCCGTCTTGTTTTTTATTGTAACGACTTATTGGTGTGTCAGAAATTTTAATTTCTTTTTCATCAATTTCCACAAAATTATCTTCATGTTTGTCAATTCTATACGAAACACCCAAACTTACATAACTTCCAACAGATTGCCCTTCAACAAGATATCTTGCTGAGGCATTAAATTGCATATTTTTATTGAAAAGATAAGCTGCTCCCAATCCAAGATTGGTGTGATTGAAATTTTGCTGAAAAATGGTTTGATTTTCTAAAAATCCAGACCAACGTTCATTTAAGTTTTGAGTGGCTGTAATGATATATGAAAATTCTGAAAAATCAGTGCCCATTTTGTCATAAAATAGGTTGGTAATCAAATTAAAATTGTTCGATAAATCATTTTGTAAAAGAATTCCAAATTTCGGAGAAATACTTCCTGTTTGATAGGTTTCTGAAACAAAATCAGTGTTCATTCCCACATAAATTGCCACAGAAGGAATCAATCTTTTTTTATCAAAAGCATTTCTGCGAACCCAACTTCTCACTTCTTTGCTTTTATCTTCATATTCTTGCTGAAAAATGAGGTATTTTGCACCAATCACAAATCGTCCAAAACCAGCAACATTTTCTCTTGATGAAGGAATTTTCGTTGAAATAATTTCATCTTTCTGAAAAGCCATTTGTGCGTTTATTTCCAATCTTTCCAGAAAAAAACTCGTTCTAAAAAGCAAATCAACTCCGAAAGATTTTGGAACAGAAAATGCATTTTCGGCATTTAAATTTCTGAGAAACAAACTACTTTCAAATTGATAAACGCCTGTTCCAACACTATAAGGACTTTCAGAAAAACCAGGTTTATTCGAATTTATAATGTCTGTGTATTGTCCAAAAACAGCTTCAAAACCAAAAATCAGTAAAACAATGAATAGCAATATGTTGGTTTTTTTCATGTCTTTTTAAAAGGTATTTCTATATGAAAAAGTTAATTCAACAAACATAACATAAATATGCTGTTTTTAAAAGCTTTGCATACTTTTTTAGTTTTGTTAAAGTTTTATAGATTGTAAACGCTTCAATTGTTGTCAAATTGTTACTTTTGATTGATTTTTTAAAAATGAATACAAGATGATTATAGGTTTATTGAAAACAATCCTTATTATCCTACTTTTTTACTACGGATTTAAATTTTTGATGCGATTATTTGCGCCTTTTTTGATTAAAAAAGTAGCTGAAAAAATGCAAGAACAAGCTCAACAACAATATGGAAATCAACAACAATCTACTGTAAAAGAAGGTGAAACTGTGATTGACAAAGCACCAAGAAATCAACGTCAAAATAAAGATGATGTTGGAGAATATGTAGATTTTGAAGAAATAGACAAACCATGAATCTAAAGAAATTTTTACCTACAATTTTCGCGATTGTCATTTTTGTGTTGGCTTCCGTGATTTATTTTCATCCTATTTTAAAAGGAAAAAAAATTGCACAATCTGACATTACCCAATTTCAGGGAATGGCAAAAGAAATCAATGATTTTAGAGACGACAAAAATGCAGAACCTTATTGGACAGGAGCGTCATTTAGTGGCATGCCTGCATATCAGATAAGCGCTTATTATCCTTATGATTTTGTGCGTGTTTTGGACAGGACATTGCGTTTTTTGCCAAGACCTGCTGATTATACTTTTCTTTATTTTTTGAGTTTTTTCGTTTTGATGATGGCGTTAAAAGTTGAATGGAAATTGGCTATTTTGGGCTCGCTCGCTTTCGGATTTTCTACGTATTTAATCATTATTTTTATTCCTGGACACAATGCAAAAGCGCATGCAATTGCCTATATGCCTTTGGTTTTAGCTGGAATTTTGTGGGTTTTTCAACGGAAATATGTGCTCGGTTTTTTGGTAACAAGTTTAGCAATGGCACTTGAAATTTATACAAATCACATTCAAATGACCTATTATTTGGGTTTTTGTTTGTTGATTTTGGGAATTGTAGAAGCTATTGATGCCATCAAACAAAAAACCTTCACAAGATTCGTGAAACAGGCTGCTGTCATTTTTGCGGCAGTTATTTTAGGAATTGGCGCAAATGCGTCTAGATTATTGGCTATGAAAGAATATGCTGACGAGAGTACTAGAGGAAAATCAGCATTAACTTTCAATCCTGATGGAAGTAAAAAAGAGCTTACAAAAGGATTGGATAAAACATATATTACACAATATAGTTATGCAAAATTAGAAACGTTCAATTTGTTTATTCCACGTTTTATGGGTGGAGGAACTGTTGAAAAGTTGGACAAAGATTCTGATTTTTATCAATTAATTGAAGAAAAAGCTGGCAAAAAAGTAGCAGATGATTACTCAAAACAAGTGCTTACTTATTGGGGAGATCAACCAATTGTTGAAGCGCCAGCATATATTGGCGCTGTGATTTTCTTTCTTTTTTTTCTTGGTATTTTTCTGGTAAAAGGAAAATTAAAACAGTGGCTAGTTGCTGCAACTGTGTTTTCAATTTTGTTGAGTTGGGGACGAAATTTTGAGTTTTTGACCAATTTTTTCATTGAGTACGTTCCTTTGTACAACAAATTCAGAGCGGTTTCATCCATTCAAATTATTGCTGAATTGTGTGTTCCGATTTTGGGAATTTTGGCTGTAAAAGAGTTCTTTTCAACTCAAATTTCAACTGAAGAAAAGAAAGCTGCACTTAAAAAAGCAGTGTTTGTTTTTGGCGGAATGATCATTCTTGGATTTTTATTAGCGCACAGTTTTTCCACTTTTGATGGTTTAAGAGATGAAAATTATAAAGACCTTCCTGGTTTGATTGATGCTGTTATTTCTGACAGAAAAGCCATGTTATTTTCAGATTCGATTCGTTCTATCATTTTTATGTTGATTGCAGCTGCATTTTTGTGGTTTTTTCTTCAAAATAAATTCAAAAAAGTCATTGTTTTTGTTGGTTTGGGATTGTTGATTTTGGCAGATCAAATTCCTGTAAACAAAAGATATTTAAGCGAAGATGAATTTGTATTGGCAAGAAAAGTCGAAAAACCGTTTACGGCATCAGAAGCTGACAAACTTATTTTACAAGATACATCTCATTTCAGAGTGGCAAATTTTACCACAAATTTGATGGAAGATGGCACAACTTCTTATTTTCATCAATCTATTGGAGGGTATCATGCTGCAAAAATGAGACGTTATCAAGAGTTGTTTGAATATCAAATTGCCAATCAAAACATGCAAGTTTTGAACATGTTGAACACTAAATATTTTATAGTTGCAGACCAATCAGGAATTGAACAAGTGCAACAAAATCCTGAAGCGAATGGCAATGTTTGGTTTGTTGAAACGCTAAAATTAGTAAAATCTGACAATGAAGAAATGCGTGCTTTAGATTCTTTGAATACCAAAACAACAGCTGTATTGAATATCAGTGAATTATCAGAAAAAAATAAGTTTAGTTTTCAGTATGATGAAACTGCAAAAATTCAATTGCAGCAATATGATGTTACAGAGTTAACGTATCAATCAAGTGCTCAAAAAGAACAGTTTGCTGTTTTTTCTGAAATTTTTTATGATAAAGGTTGGAATGCCTTTATTGATGGCAAATTGGTGCCTCATTACAACGTAAATTATGTGCTAAGAGGAATGAAAGTTCCTGCTGGAAATCACACAATTGTGTTCAAATTTGAGCCAAAAGTGATTCAAAAAGGAGGTTTGATTTCACTTTCTTCTTATGGATTATTGCTTTTAATTGCTGTTGGATGGATTTTTTATGAACGAAAAAAAGCTGGCAAGAATGTACACTAAACTTCCTACAAAAAGGTATGAAAATACCCTGCAATTTTTACAAAAAGTATTGCCAAGTCCTGCAACAATTTTAGATTTAGGAATTCGAAATCCGTTTTCTGAGATTATGGAAAAAAACGGATATACTGTTATAAATACTGAAGGCGAAGACTTAGATGTATTACCAGAAATTGTTAAAAAACATAAGGTTGATGCTGTAACCGCTTTTGAAATATTCGAACATTTAGTAGCGCCATTCAATGTTTTAAGAGAAATTGAAACCACTAAATTAATCGCAACAATTCCTCTAAATTTATGGTTTGCAAAGGCTTACAAAAGCAAAACTGACCTTTGGGATCGTCATTATCACGAATTTGAAGATTGGCAATTTGATTGGTTGCTCGAAAAATCTGGATGGGAAATCAAGACTTTCGAAAAATGGACAAGTCCTATTGATAAAATCGGATTTAGACCCATTTTAAGAAAATACACACCGAGATATTATGCAGTTTATGCAGAGAGAATTATCAAATGAAAAAAAGAATTTTAATTGTTGTTGGAACAAGACCTAATTTTGTGAAAATCACGCAATTTAAAAAAGTTGCTAAAAATTTTTCAAATTTAGAGCTCAAAATTGCGCACACAGGACAACATTTTGACGAAAAAATGTCAGACATTTTCTTGAAACAATTCCATCTTGAAGTTGATTATTTTCTCAATATAGAGAATGGTTCTCCAAATAATTTGATTGCAAAAATTTTATTGAAATTAGAAGAGGTTATTTCTAGTTTTAAACCTGATTTGTTGTTGTGTGTTGGAGATGTAAATTCAACATTGGCTGCTGCAATTTGCGCTAATAAATTAAACATAAAATTGGGTCATATCGAAAGTGGTTTGCGCAGTGATGATAGAGAAATGCCAGAAGAAATCAACAGAATTTTGACAGATGAATTGTCAGATTTGTGTTTTGTTACTGAAAAAAGTGGTGTTGAAAATCTATTAAAAACAGGCAAAAATGACCATCAAATTGCTTTTGTTGGAAACACAATGATTGACACTTTGGTTCATTTTGAAGATGAAATTGAAAAATCAACCATTTTAGAGGAATTAGCTCTTAATAAAAGTAACTACATTTTAACCACCATTCACAGACCAAGCAATGTAGATTCAAAAGAAGGTTTATTGAAAATGATTGCGTTATTTCAGCAAATTTCTTTTCAAAAAACCGTCGTTTTTCCCATTCATCCAAGAACTAAAAATAATTTACTAAAGTTTGATTTATTCGACAAATTATACAAAATCAGTAATTTAAAAATTATCAATCCACAAAATTATTTCGCTTTTCAAAAATTAATCAAATATTCATTTTGCCTAATTACGGATAGTGGAGGCATTCAAGAAGAAACCACATTTCAAAAAATCCCTTGTCTCACTTTGAGAGAAAATACGGAGCGACCTTCCACAATTTTGGAGGGAACCAATCAATTAATGCCTTTTGATGCGGATAAAATTCAAAGTTTTATTCAAAATTTACAAAATGGAGTAGCGAAAGAATCAAAAATCCCTGCTTTTTGGGACGGAAAAGCCACAGAACGAATTTTACAAAAATGTAGCCAATATTTGTCATGAATTACATTTGTATGATTTTAGATGGTGCGTATCCTAATGATATAAGGGTTCGAAAAGAAGCTGAATCTTTAGCAGAAAATGGATTGAAAGTGTTGATTGTTTGCCCAAGAAAATCTGGTGAAATTCAATTTGAGTTCATTAAGGGTGTTGAAATTTTGAGAATTGGAAATAATTATAACAATTTTAAAAAAGGAATTTTTGATGTGATTGAAAGTGTTACAAATGTCAATCTTTTGTTTTATGCTGAATTGAGAAAAGTATTTCAAAAATATGACATTGATTTTTTGCATGTCCATGATTTACCTTTGGCTGGAACTGGTTTTTTATTCAAGTCAAAAGTGAAGAAAAAATTGATTTTAGATTTGCATGAAAATTATCCTGAAGCTTTAAAAACTTGGTTTCTTTGGAAAAAAAGTTTGTTTTTGAGAGCTAAAAATTTTGTCTTTATGAACCCAAAAATTTGGGCAAAAAAAGAACAAAAATATAGCAAAAAATATGATATTGTCATTTGTGTTGTTGAAGAAATGAAGCAAAAACTAATATCGAATTTCTCGATACATTCTGAGAAGTTAGTCGTTGTTTCCAATCATGAGAAAAAAGATTTTGTGGAGAATTTTAATCATGAAATTGCTCAAAATATCATTAAAAAAGACGATTTTTCAATTACTTATGTAGGTGGATTTGGACCTCACAGAGGTTTGGATACTGTTATCAAAGCAATGCCTAAAATTGTAAAATCCATTCCAAATGCCAAACTTTTCTTAGTTGGGAAAGGAACAAAAGATGTAGAAAATACTTTGAAATCAATAGCAAATGAAACTCAAGTTGCTGATTTTGTTCATTTTGTTGGTCATAGACCATTTAAAGAAGTTTCAACGATTATGCAAGTTTCAGATATTAATATTATTCCGCACAAAGCGAATGATCATACAAATAATACCATTCCTCACAAATTGTTTCAAATCATGATGAGCAAAAGTTTGTTATTAGTGAGCTCGTGCACACCTTTGAAACGAATTGTAGAAAAATATGATGCTGGAGTTGTTTTTGAAGCAGACAATGAAAATGACTTTTCAGAAAAAGTCATTACAATTTTTAATCATAAAAATCTATTTCATGCAAAAACCGAAAACGCTTTAAAAGCAGTTTTGGAAGAAGGCGAAAATTGGGAAAATGAAAGTTTGAGATTGTTAAAAATATATCAAAATTAATACGACTTGAAAGTACTAATTATCACGTATTATTGGCCTCCTGCAGGAGGAAGTGGCGTTCAACGTTGGCTGAAATTTGTAAAATATTTACAAGATTTCGGCATAGAACCCATTGTTTTTACGGTTGATAATCCAAATTATGCGAAAGAAGATATTAGTTTGTTGAGTGAAATTCCAAAAAATTGTATTGTTTTAAAAAATCCAATTTTCGAACCAACTGATTTGTTCTTTTGGAAACAAAAAGAACTTAAAAAATCGGATGTTTCAAATAGTGTAAATAATGGCTTGATGTCATTCATCAGAGGCAATTTTTTTATTCCTGATCCAAAGATATTTTGGGTACATTCTTCTGTGAAATTCTTACAGAATTATTTAAATAATCATCCAATTGATGTAATTATTTCTACAGGACCACCTCATAGTATGCACTTGATTGCCATGCAATTAAAGAAAAAAAATACTTTAAAATGGATTGCTGATTTTAGAGATCCTTGGACAGATTTGTATTATAATACTGTTTTAAAACAGCTTTCATTTGCCAAAAACAAGAATAAAAAACTGGAGAAAAAAGTACTTGAAAATGCAGATTGTATTTTGACAGTAAGTAATTCTTTGAAAAAAGATTTTGATAAAATTGCCAAGAGAGTTGAAGTAATTACAAATGGTTTTGATTCGGAAGTTTTGCAAGATGAACACGTAGTTTTGGATTCGAAATTCACCATTTCGCATATTGGTTTGTTGCCCAAACAAAGCAATCCAGTTAGTTTCTTTAAAGTTATTAAAAAGTTGTGTGATGCAAATGAAGCATTTAAAAATGATGTACAAATGCTTTTTGTAGGTGATATTTCTCAAAAAGTTCGATTTGAAATTGAAAAAAATAAATTGACTGAGATTGCAGAATTTAAAGAATATGTATCACATTCAGAAGCAATTGCATATCAAAAAAAATCGCAAGTTTTATTACTTTTAATTCCGAATGTAAAAAATTCAGCAGGAATTTTAACAGGAAAACTTTTTGAATATTTAACAGCAAAACGTCCTATCTTAGCATTAGGCCCAAAGAATGGAGATTTGTCAGAAATTTTACAATACACGAATGCTGGAGTCGTGATTGAACACGAAGATGAAGAGCGATTATCAACAGAAATTTTGAGACTTTATCAACAATTTAAAACTGGAAATTTGACAGTAAATTCAAAAAATATTAAACAATTTCATCGAAAAAAGCTCACTGAAAAATTGTCTGTAATTATTAAATCTATGAAATCATAAAATGGGAATTGTATTAAAACAATCGTTTAAAAACACCATTGTTATTTATTTGGGATTTGCAGTTGGCGGCATCAATACGTTGTTTTTATACACCCGATTTTTAGAAGCCGAATATTATGGATTGGTTACTTTTTTGTTGTCAACTTCCAATATTATCATGCCTTTAATCGCATTGGGAATTCATCATACGATTATTAAATTTTATTCGAGTTATTTTTCCAAAATTGAACAAGATCGATTTTTATCATCTGTATTGTTTTTGCCCTTGTTTATTGCAATTCCAATGGGTTATGTAGGTACAATTTTTTATGAAGAAATTAGCAATTATTTATCCGTAGAAAACCCAATTATAAAAAATTACACATTCGTAATTTATTTAATTGCCTTTACTTGTGCCTATTTTGAGATTTTTTATGCTTGGGCAAGAGTACAATTTCATTCTGTTTTTGGTAATTTTTTAAAAGAATTATGGAATAGAGTAGTGGTCATGTTATTGCTTTTTGCAGTTTATTTTCAATGGATAAGCAAAGCAGAATTCATCTATTATTTAACAGGTTTTTACTTTTTGAGGATGTTTGTAATGATGATTTATGCATTTTATTTATACTTCCCTAAGTTTACTTTTGCTAAACCTGAAAACTTTAAAGAAGTCATTCGATTTTCGTTGTATATTATCATGGCAGGAAGTGCTGGAGCTATTATTTTAGACATTGATAAGTTCATGATTCCTGGCAAAGAACCCATTCAACAAGCTGCATATTATGCAGTTGCAGTTTTTATTGGCTCTTTTATTGAAGCACCAAGTAGAGCAATGTTAAATATTTTACAGCCATTGACTTCTAAAACGTTAAACGAAAATAATCATGTTGAAGTTGCTTCATTATACAAGAAAAGTTCAATAAACTTATTGTTAATCAGTGGATTATTTTTTGTTTTAATCAATGCAAACGTACAAGAATTATTTAGTTTATTGCCAAAACAGTATGAAGGTGGTGCACTTGTTGTTTTTATGATTTCTTTCTTAAAATTATACACGGGTTTTTTAGGAAATAATGGTGCAATTATCAATAATTCTAAGTATTATAAAATCACATTGCCCTATAGTTTAATGATGGCTTTTTCAGTTTATTTTTTGAACAAACTCTTTTATTATGAGTTAGATATGGGAACTGATGGTTTGGCTTTAGCGTCATTAATTGTGATTTTTTTCGCAAATACTGGTAAAATATTATTTGTAAAACGAAAATTCTCAATGACTCCTTTTACTGATAAATCATTGTTGATGATTGGAATTATAGTTGGATTGTATTTGGTTTTTAATTTTTGGGATTTTCCTTTTAATGACACCTATTTTTTCAAAATTCCATTGCACCAACTTTTAAATATGATTTTGAAAAGTATTTTAATTACACTAATTTATTTGTATTTGGTCATAAAATTTCAGATTTCTGATGAATTTACAAGACTTTCAAAACGATTTTATAAATAGCAATCGATAAAATCGGTCAATAAGTGGAATAATAACGCAAAAGCCAAAATATGCGTTTTCTTGAAAAATAAGCCAATCACATAAATTCCTGCAGCATAATATGTATGTAAAGGATGAAAATTGATGCTACATCTGTTGCTATCAAATATTGGAGTTGCCAATAAATGATCCAAATCAATCAACATTGATGCTAAAAAAATCAGATACACTTTCTTCCAATTTTCTCTAAATAAAAAATATGCAATAAAAAATGGTGCCGCGAAATGAAGTCCGTAATGAATGATGAATTTTGCTGAAAACATTAGAAAAAACTCACTGCATTTGGTCCTTCCATAAACAACAAATCCAAGATGGATAAATTTGGTATAAATCCGTGTTTGTCATCAAACATTTGCTTATATTTTAGAAATTCTTTTTCAGGTTGCAAATTTTTTTCTGCTAAAAAACGACCATCTTTTTCTAAAGTTTCTAGTTGATAAGTTATTGTTTTTGAGAAACTTGGCTCTATTTGTAATGCATCTGCCACAAATAGAAAAGTATCTATATTTATATCATGCAAAAACTTATATTTTTTTTGAAAAAGTGGGGCAATATCATCCTCAAAAAATTCAAAATATGGGGAAACTCTATAGGAAGTTTGTAGTGATTTAAAATGCTGATCTTGCCAAGGAAAATCATTTTCTATAAGTGTATCCTTTGTCTTTTTTCTTCCATTTGTTTCAGGATTTTTCACAGGAATACTTAGCAGTTGTTTTCCATTTCCATTATAGATGTAACAACGATTTCTGAAACTTTGTTTTTGAAAATTATCTTCCATTTCAAAGACAATTTTATCTGATTTTACAATTTCAGCATATTGAGAAATTGGAGAAAAATACGTTGGAATGAATAATGACATTTTTTGAGTATAAAGTATTCAGTTACAGTAAACAGTAAGAGGTTGCAATTGAAGTGCAAACTAAAAACTGTAAATGCAAACTAAAAACTATTTTTTAACTTTCTTTTTTCCTCTATAATAACTCCACACAAAATACATAGCAATCAAGGCAAAAACGAAATATCTGTAAGAAACAGGTTCTCCATCACCATGAACAGTAGTAAATAGTCTGTCCCAACGAATTGATTTGATTTTTGCACCAAAACTTTCAGCGTTTGCATCCCAACTAAACCAAACCATCACAGGTTTTCCAAGCACGTGATCAAAAGGAACATACCCCCAATAACGTGCGTCTAATGAATTGTGACGATTGTCTCCTAAAAGCCAATAATAATCTTGCTGAAATGTGTATGAGTCTACTTTTTTTCCGTTTATAAAAATTTCGTCACCATTCACAAGCAAGTCATTATTTTCATAATTTTTAATAATTTGCTCATAAAAAGGCAATGATTCTTTGTCTAGTTTTACAGTTACTCCAGCTTTCGGAATGTAAATTGGGCCAAAATTATCTTGACTCCATTGCAACTTTTCTACATGTGGAAAAATCGCTTTGTCAGGAGCATGATTTATTTTTTTTACTGAAATCGTTAACGGATATCTCTCAAGTCTGCTAACTTCCTCTAATGTTAAATTGATATTGATTTTATTGGCAACCGAAGTCATTTTTAAACGCTGAGCCAAATCAGGGTTTATGCCTCCTGCAACTTCTGTATATATAGAATCTTGACCAATTTTAGTCAAATTTCCATTGGTTTTAATAGCCTCTTGCACTTTTTCATTGTCCCAATATTCTGACAAAATTCTATAAACTCCAGTACGTTCTTTATCAATCAAAAATTTTGGATAATTACTTGCATCAATTGGAGATTTAGATTCATACGTGTAATAAAACTGAATTTTTGCTCTGTAAGGAAGCACGTTCTTTTTTCCATTGATATACACATAGCCATCTCTAATTTCAAGCGAATCTCCAGCAATTCCAACACAACGTTTTACATAATTTGTCTTTTTATCAACAGGTTTATAGGTAAATTTTCCAGAAGTATCACCCCACATTGTCGCCAAAGAATCTGCAGGCCAATTGAAACAAACAATATCGTTATTTTTGATTTTTTGCAATCCTGGCAACCTTGTATAAGGCAATTGTGGACTTTTCAAATAAGAAGCTGTTCCTGTAAAAGGCAATGAATCATGAACCATAGGCGCAGCAATTACGGTTGATGGAAATCTTGCACCATAATGAAATTTGCTCACAAATAAATAATCTCCTACCAATAACGATTTTTCGAGTGATGAAGTTGGGATGGTAAATGGTTGCATAAAATAGGTATGAACCAACGTTGCAGCAATAATCGCAAAAGTGATGGAACTAACCCATTCTCCCAATTCTGATTGTGGTTTTAAACTTCTATCAGCATTAAATTTGGCATCAGTATCATAATTGATATAAAAAATATACAGTCCTAAAGTAACAATGACTAAAAATGAATCTAACTTCTTATAAAATCCAAAAGTTCTGATGGTTTCAATCCAAATTACTGGAAACATCAATAAGTTGATAATTGGAATAAAAAGTAAGATAATCCACCATTTTGGACGTTTGATAATTTGCATCAAAACAATACCATTATAAATAGGAATTGCTGCTTCCCAAGCTTTTCTTCCAGCTTTTTGATACAATTTCCAAGTGCCTAAAAAATGAATAATTTGGATGACCAAAAAAAAGAGAAACCACTGAATAAATGTCATAATCAATATTTTTTGTTCCTTAAAAAAGGAATTAATTTACAATTAAATAAGGCGCAAAATAACAAAAAAAGTTACAGTTTTCAGCGGATATTTAACACATCTTTCATAGAAAATACACCTGTTTTCCCTACAATCCATTCCGCTGCAATCACTGCACCCAAAGCAAATCCTTTTCTACTATGTGCAGTGTGTTTTATTTCGATAGTATCCACTTCTGATGAATACCAAATTGTATGTGTGCCAGGAACATCAGGAATTCTTTTTGAAACGATTGGAATATTTTCAGGACTTGTTTTTTTTCCTAATTCCCAATTATTTTTTGAGCTATTTTCGATGATTCCTTCAGCCAAAGTAATGGCTGTTCCACTTGGCGCATCTAATTTTTGGGTATGATGAATTTCCTCCATGGCAACCTGATAATCTTCAAAAGGACTCATCAATTTTGCCAATTGTTTATTGAGTTGAAAAAAGATATTTACACCTATACTAAAGTTTGAAGCATACATAAAAGCGCCATTTTTTTGATGGCATAAAGCAACTGCATCGTCATATTTTTCAAGCCAGCCAGTAGTTCCCGCAATTACGGGAACATTGTATTCTAAACAATTTGAAATGTTGTTAAAAGCAGCATTTGGAACACTAAAATCAATAGCAACATCCGCTAAAGTAATGTCAATAATATCATCAATATCTTTTCTGATGACAATTTCATGACCACGAGAAATAGCAATTTTTTCAATTTCTTTTCCCATTCTTCCATAACCTAAAAGTGCGATTTTCATAAGTGTCAATTTTATTTTTTAGAGATTACACATGCAATCGCTTTTTTTAGTGACGATTTCATATCAAAAATTATATTTAAAAGAGAGTCCAACACTTGGAGTTTCGATGCGAATTGGATCAAAAATCATTTGAGGTCTTATCGTCAAATTATCATCCGTGTTGAATTGCATTAAATGTGCATTTACACTTGCCTCAACAATTTGTAAAATGTATAAAATAATGCCACTTAACAATGACAAATCCCTGTTTTCTCGCAATTGTTCTTGTGCTGTTTCTAAAGTTTGCGTAGAAACAATTTCAACACCATTAACCGTAAATTCATCAACCAAACCGTATTTTCTAAGTTTGTATGCATTTCTATAGCGTTTATAATCGCTATTGTTGATTTGGTAATAATATACTGGTATTGCCAAAGCTGCCCAAACAATGGGTGCTTTCCAATATTTTTTATTATAAATTTGACCTACACCAGGAAAAATTGCGGAGTAAAAAGCAGCTTTTGATGGTGCCAATGGGTCGTAAATTCTTGAATCCTTTGTAATTTTTTTTTTAATTTTCAGGCTGTCAATTTCTAAAGAATCTTTTTGCGTAAAACCACATTCAGCAACAAAACTGAATAGTAAAATAAGTATGAAAGGTCTTAAATTCACCTATTTTAGTAAGTTTTTAATACGATTAAAATCTTCTTCGGAATGAAAAGGAACACTTATTTTTCCTTTGCCATTTGTGCTCATTGTTACAGTTATTTTTTGACCAAAAAATTCGCTGATTGGTTTGATGTTGTTTTTAACAAAATCAGGAATTTGTTTCACTTTAGGTTTTGAACTCGAGTCAGATTTAAGGTTTTTAACCAAATCTTCAGTTTGTCTTACAGATAGTTGTTCTTTTAAAATTCGTTCATAAATTGCTAATTGATCTTCAGTATTTTCAACATTAATCATTGCACGTCCATGCCCCATTGAGATAAATCCGTCACGCATTCCAGTTTGTAAAATGGGATCTAATTTCAATAAACGCAAATAATTGGTTACTGTAGATCTTTTTTTTCCAACTCTTGTGCTCAATTCTTCTTGTGTCAATTTGATTTCATCAATCAAACGTTGGTAAGAAAGTGCTACTTCAATTGGGTCTAAATTTCTTCGCTGAATGTTCTCAACCAATGCCATTTCAAGCATTTCTTGGTCATTTGCGATTCTGATATATGCTGGAATAGTCGTATTTCCTATAAGTTTTGATGCTCTAAAACGGCGTTCTCCAGAAACTAATTGAAAGTGATTTCCTTCCATTTTTCGAACGGTAATTGGTTGAATAACACCCAATTCTTTGATTGAATTTCCCAATTCTATCAATGATTCTTCATCAAAATAAGTTCTTGGCTGAAATGGATTTACGTCAATTAAATTCAATTCAATTTCGATAATCGATCCGATTAATTTATCCGCATTTTTATCAGAGGCACTATTAATATTTGGTGAATCTTGCAATAATGCCGATAATCCTCTTCCTAATGCTTGTCTTTTGGTAGCTTGTGCCATTTTATGAATTCTTCTTTAATAATTCTTGCGCTAAATTTATGTAATTTATAGCACCTTTACTAGTTGCATCAAAAGCAATGATAGTTTCTCCATAACTTGGAGCTTCACCCAAACGTGTATTTCTTCTAATAATAGTATCAAAAACCATGCTTGAAAAGTGTTTTCTAACTTCATCAACTACTTGATTTGACAATCGCAAACGCGAATCAAACATTGTTAATAATAATCCTTCAATATCAAGTTCTTTATTGTGAATATTTTGAACACTTTTAATAGTGTTTAACAATTTTCCCAAACCTTCTAATGCAAAATATTCACATTGAATTGGAATAATTACCGAATCTGCAGCAACCAATGAATTTAAAGTAATCAAACCTAAAGAAGGCGCACAATCGATTAAAATGTAGTCATAGTCATTTTTGATATCAACAACTGCTTTTTTTAGCATGTATTCACGATCTTCCTTGTCAACCAATTCAATTTCAATAGCAACTAAATCAATATGCGCTGGAATCAAATCTACGTTTGGAGAATTTGTTGGAATAATAGCATTTTTTGCAGGGATAGTATGTTCCAAAACTTGATAGGTTCCTATTTCAATTCCATCTATTTCAATTCCCATTCCTGAAGTTGCGTTTGCCTGAGGGTCAGCATCAATCAATAAAACTTTATTTTCTAAAACTCCTAAAGCTGCTGCCAAATTGATACAGGTGGTTGTTTTTCCAACACCTCCTTTTTGATTTGCGATAGCAATTATTTTTCCCATTGAAGTATTCTAGTTTTACGCCGTAAAATTACAATTTATTCTGTTTTATCATCATGAAAGATGTTAATAAAAAAATAAAAGCATAATGAATTGATTTTATGCAAATTATGCTTTTTTTTGTGTGACATTTCACAAT
This sequence comes from Flavobacteriaceae bacterium CG2_30_31_66, assembly GCA_001873065.1. Taxonomy (GTDB): domain Bacteria; phylum Bacteroidota; class Bacteroidia; order Flavobacteriales; family Flavobacteriaceae; genus Polaribacter. The sequence goes on along the minus strand of MNYM01000012.1, from coordinate 21,461 downwards.
TAATTGATGCAAAAGAACAGTGGTTTAATTCTTCTTTTTCATGAATCTAAGCAGATTTTTTTGGGATAATTTTTAAGATTTGTAAAAGCAATTTCCAAAACTTTTGAGTTGATGAAATTTGTGCTTTTTCGTCAGGAGAATGTGCGCCTTTGATATTTGGACCAAATGAAATCATGTCTATTTTTGGATAATTTTGACCTAAAATGCCGCATTCTAATCCTGCATGACAAGCTGCAATTTTTGGTTCTTTTTGAAATAATTCTTGATACGTTTTGGAAACGATTTTTAGAATTTCTGAATTCATATTTGGCAACCAACCAGGATAAGCACCAGAAAATTCAACCTCAAATCCAGCCAATTCAAATGAAGATCGAATGGAATTTGATACATCTTTTTTTCCGCTTTCAGACGAAGAACGTGCTAAACAACCCACAGAAATACATCCGTTTTTTAGCTCAACTTTAGCGATATTATTTGACGTTTCAACCAAATTTTCTACATCAGGACTCATTCTAAATACACCGTTTAAAGTTGCATATACAGCTTTTAAAAATTCTTCTTGAATATCGATTTCAACAACACTTTTTGGTGTTGGAATTTCTTCAATGTTTATTTTTAAATTAGGTTCAATTATTGATAATTCTTGCTTTATTTGGTTGATAAGTTCATTGGTTTCAGACAAAAATGGTGCTTTTGAAATCGTGTCAACCACAAATTTTGCAACACTTTCTCTTGGAATGGCATTTCGTAAACTTCCGCCATTTATTTCTGAAATTCGTAGTCCAAAATTTGGAAATCCGTCAAATAACAAACGATTCATAATTTTGTTAGCATTTCCCAAACCTTTGTGAATATCCATTCCTGAATGTCCACCATTCAAACCTGATATTGTGATTGAAAAAGCTGTAGTTTTTTCAGGAATTTCTTCTTCTGAATAATTTCTTGTTGCAGTAATATCAATACCTCCAGCACAGCCAATGCCAATTTCATCATCTTCTTCGGTGTCTAAATTTAGTAAAATTTCACCTGTCAAAAATGTAGCATCCAAACCCACTGCACCAGTCATTCCTGTTTCTTCATCAATCGTAAATAAGGCTTCAATTGCTGGGTGTTCAATATCTTTTGAAGACAAAATTCCCATAATTGCAGCAACTCCCAAGCCATTGTCTGCGCCTAAAGTGGTGCCTTTTGCTTTTACCCAATCACCTTCTACAAACATATTGATGCCTTCTTCTTCAAAATCAAAATCAGTAGTTGCATTTTTTTGATGAACCATGTCTAAATGTCCCTGTAAAACCACTGTTTTTCGGTTTTCCATTCCTTTAGATGCTGGTTTTTTGATGATCACATTTCCAATTTTGTCAACCAGAGTTTCTAATTGTAGTTGATTTCCAAAATCAACCATAAATTGAATGATTTTTTCTTCCTTTTTAGATGGACGAGGCACTGCATTCAAATCAGCAAAATGTGACCAAATTTCAATGGGTTCAATGTTTTTAATATCTTGATTCATGGAATGAATTTATTTTTAGAATGTCAAAAATACGACTATTATTGGCTAAAAAAACCTTCTGAAAAGAAGGCTTTTAGATTTTCGTTTAAAAAAACTAAACATTGAATATCACTTCATCCATATTTTTTCGAACTTTTTTAAGGTCTTTCATATAATCATCTTCAGCTCTAAAACCAACTGGCAATACCAAAACTGCTGTCAAATTTTTTGAACCAAGATTCAAAACTTCGTCATATTTTTCTGGGACAAAACCTTCCATTGGACAAGAATCAATTTTTTCTAAAGCACATACTGTCAACAAGTTTCCTAATGCGAGATATGCCTGATTTTTATTCCAAATAAGCAATTCTTCTTGTGTTTTTTTCTCTATTTCAGCGGTTAAAAATTTCTTAAAAGGAGTGATGACAGCATCAGGAGTGTTTCTGATTTTTTGTACCAAATTGAAATACTTTTCAACTTCTTCTTTGCTGTATTCTTTTGGAACACAGATTACTAACAAATGTGAAGCATCCAATACTTGTGATTGATTCCAAGAATGTGCCACTAATTCTTTTTGCAAGTTTTTATCGCTAATTACTGCTAATTTTACCGGTTGTAAACCATATGAAGTTGCTGTTAAATTGAAGGCTTCTTTTAAAGTTTCAACTTGTTTTTGGGATAAAACTTTTTCTTTATCAAACTTTTTTACTGCATAACGCCATTGTAAACTTTCAATAGTATTCATTTCTTTTAATTTTTCCACAAAAATAACAATTCATAAGGCTCACTTTTTTTTATTCTATTGGTAAAATTGATAAGTGAATAAATTTTTTAGTACCTTCAACCAAAAAAAGAAATGAATGAGGATTTTTTATACTACTTGTGGCAGTATCAATTATTTTTTAAATCTGCCATAAAAACAACCAATCAGCAACAAATTAGCATTTTAAAAACAGGAACTCACAATAAAAATTCGGGTCCTGATTTCTTAAATGCGCATATCAAAATTGATTCAGAAACTTGGTTTGGAAATGTTGAAATGCACATAAAATCCTCTGATTGGTATGTGCACAATCACGAAGTTGATAGCAATTATGATGCTGTGATTTTGCATGTTGTTTGGGAACATGATGTGACTGTTTTCACAAAAGAAAATCAAGTTTTACCAACATTGGAATTGAAAAATTTTGTTGATAAAGAATTGATTTCCAAGTATAACAATTTTTTATATGATTCAAAAAGATGGATTCCTTGCGAAAATCAATTGGAAACAGTAGAACCTTTTTTAATTAAAAATTGGTTAGAAAGATTGTATTTTGAGCGATTAGAACAAAAATCTTTGGTTATCAAAGATATTTTACAACACACAAATTTCGATTTTGAAGCGGTTTTATTTGTCTTGTTGGCAAAGAATTTTGGTTTAAAAGTAAATGGTGATGCTTTTTTGAAATTGGCAACATCTATAGACTATTCAGTAGTGAAAAAAGTTCGGTTTGATGAGCAACAATTGGCAGCCTTATTTTTTGGGCAAGCAGGTTTTTTAGAAGACGATTTGCAAGAACAATATCATATTCAATTAAAAAAAGAGTATGATTATTTGCGCCATAAATATCATTTACAAGCCAACCACAAAAATTATTTTCAATTTTTTAGAATGCGACCTCCTAATTTTCCTACAATTCGCATTGCGCAATTGGTGAGTTTGTTTCATCAGCATCAAAATTTGTTCTCAAAAGTGATGAAATTAGAGAAAAAAGAAGACTTTTATTCGTTGTTTTCTGTGGAAGTTCAAACTTTTTGGAAAACACATTTTACGTTTGAAACCGAATCTAAAAAGTCGTCCAAAAAAATCACCAAATCATTTGTGGATTTGTTATTAATCAACACAATTATACCTTTGAAATTTGTCTATTTACAAGAAAAATCAGGGTTTGATGAAGAAACAATTTTAAAGTTGATTTCTCAAATTGCTCCCGAAAAAAACTCGATTATTGATGCGTTTTCAAAACTTAAAGTTGCCCCAAAAAGCGCACTTGAAAGTCAGGCTTTGTTAACGTTAAAAAACGACTATTGCACAAAGAAACGCTGTTTATATTGTGCAATAGGAAATCGTTTGTTGAGAAATTAAGTTAATTTTTCGGATTCAATATTTGTTTGATTTTTTCTAAACAATCAGCATAGTGATATTTCGTAATTTTATTAATATTTAGATTTTTGGCAAGGCTCATTTGAAAATTTAAAACTTGTAATTCATTTCTGACGATTGAGGGAATGTCAGAGTTTTTTGCATTTTTATCAGTCATTAAATCCCCCATTTTATCAATGAACGATTTTTGTAAATTTCGTCTAAAAAGTTCCACATTTTTTGAATAACTTATTTCTGAGAAAATACCGTTTCTCAAATCTCTAAAAAAGTCATGCGGGGCATAAAAATCATTCTGAATTAACTCTGCGTCCAACATTCTTTTTAATTTTGAGGTGTTTAAAAGGCTGTTCAATTGTCTGGATTGCAGATTCAATATTTTTGTGGTGTAGCCACTTTCATCAATATTGGCTAAAATATTTTTATTTAAAAGCCAATTTTGTGTTTCAAAAACATTTTTTTGTAGCCAATCTAAAGATTCTCGTTGCTTAGATTTTGAAACAGGTTCATAAATAGTTCCTTTTTGATTTGGTTTTTTATTAAACTCATAAATTCCCCCAATATTTCCAGCAACATGTCCAGAATATCTTCCCCAAACTGCTAATAATTCGTCATACAATTCAGCTAAATCTTCATAATTATTGGTTTTTTCTGAGGTCCATTTGGGTAAATTCTCGGCAACAATTTTCAAGTTTTTTAATCCGTAAGTAGAGGCTTTAACTTGGTCATTTCCAATACTTTCAGTTTGTGCTGAAGGATCAAAAGATTCCCCTCCAAAACGATATATGGGATTGTCTGATTTGTCAGAAATCCATTTATCCAACGTTTTTACTTCATCTTCAGGTGTTGTTACATTTGGAATTTTACGATAACCCCAATTGATGGCATAATGATCATAAGGCCCCATTTGTCTGATGAAACGAATGTTTTTATCTCCAGGTTGCGCCACATAATTATATCTTGCATAATCCATTATGGTTGCTGCAATGCCATATTTTTGGCTGAAATTTCCAGAGCGCAAAGAATCAACAGGGTACGCATAACTCGCGGCCATATTGTGAGGCAATCCCAAAGCATGACCAATTTCGTGTGCAATCACCATTCGCATCATTTCACCAATTTCTTCCTCAGGAGTTTCTAAAGTTCTTGCAGATGGATTTGCAGCGCCAGTTTCTAACAAATAACGATTTCTATAAGAACGCAAATGGTTGTGATACCAAATAATATCGCTTTCAATAATTTCTCCTGTTCGTGGATCAGAAACACTTGGTCCTACAGCATTTCTTGTGGTGCTTGCTACATATCTAATAGATGAATAGCGAATATCTTCCATGCTAAATTCAGGGTCTTCTTCTTTTGTTGGAGGCATTTTTGCCACAATCGCATTTTTAAACCCAGCAGTTTCAAACACTTTTTGCCAATCATCCACACCTTGTTTGATGTATTTTCGCAATTTTACAGGCGTTGCAGGATCTAAAAAATATACAATTTGTTTTTTAGGTTCCACCAATTCTCCACGATAATAAGCAGCTTCGTCTTTGGGTTCCAATCGCCATCTTTTTATGTATCTTTTTTCATCCGCTTTTAATGCTTCTGAACTATAGTCAACATTTCCTATTGAAAAATAACCTACTCGTTTGTCGTAAATTCTTGGTGTCATTGGATTTTCTGGCAATAAAATCATGGATTGATTCACGTTGATTGTGATGGTTGCTGCTGCATTATTACTTGGAGGAGCATCTGCTTCGTAGGTGAAATCTTGTATTACTTCAATATTTTCTGGATAACTTTTGATACTATTAATAAAACTTCTTGAAGGATCTAATCTTCTTACTTTATATTGAGTTCTAAAAGCGGTTGTCAATCCAGAAATTGCTCTTATATCTGTTGAGAAAAAAGAGGTCACATCAATCAAAACAGCTGTTGAATCTTTGTTTTGAGTTTTGATATCAAATGCAAAAATAATAGGTTCTAAATTATTGGCTTTAACAGATTTATAAATTGGCAAAGAATCATTAGCAACTGCATTATAGGATTTGAGTTTTAACAATACTTTGTTTTTAAATCGCTCCCAAACAACCACTTGTGTATTTATATTTGAACCTGCATTTATATAACCACCTCCCAAACCTGAAGGCAATTCTCTGAGGCGAGTTACCAGCAACATTTCTTTCCCTAAATATGATTTTGGAATTTCGTATAAATACGTGTCATTGTTTTCGTGAATGGTAAACAATCCACTATCGGAAATGGTTTTTTTATTTATAAAATCGCTGTAAGTTGAAGATTTTTTTTGAGGACCTGTTGCTACAAAAGGTTGCTTATCTTTTTCATTTGATTTTTTTCTTTGTGCGTTTATTGAATTTGAAACGAAAAACAAACTTACCGAAAGCAATAAAAATATTTTTTTCATAAAAAATGCGTAAAATTGAACGCACTAAAATAGTGAAAATAACAACAATTATATAAATTTAGAATACTTAATGTGATTGAGAGTATATTTTATAGAATAGCAGAGGCTTTATTTTCAAGATCCTGCAAACGGAGAACCAAATAAACCAACTGCAAGTTCAATATAAATAATTGCTAAAATAACAAGTATAACTGCAATAATGATTTTGGTGTTTTTTTTCATAAATGGGATGTATTGAAAATTATTTAAAGATATGAAAAATGGTATGATATTATTTTTGTTTTTTTAAGAATTTGAAAACTGTCTTTGAAATAAATCAATCATCAATTTTGCGTAAACGATTGTAATTAAAATCACAAAGACTGTTAAAATTATTTTAGTTCTTCTTTTCATAAAAGTTCTAAAGTAGCAATGTCTATTTAAAAATATTTTTCGATTTTTCCCAGTAAATATCCATTTCAGTTAAAGACATTTCTGACAGTTTTTTGCCTTCTTTTTTGGTTTCTTCTTCCAAAAATTGAAAACGATTGATGAATTTTTTATTGGTTTTTTCTAAAGCATTTTCAGGATTTACGCCAATAAAACGCGCATAATTAATCATCGAAAATAACACATCACCAAACTCTTTTTCGATGTTTGCGTTGTTTCCAATTTTTATTTCTTCGTTTAATTCAGCAAGTTCTTCTTGTACTTTTTCCCAAACTTGCTCAGGTTTTTCCCAGTCAAAACCAACTCCAGCAACTTTTTCTTGAATTCTACTAGCTTTCACAACTGCTGGCAAACTTTTAGGAACGCCTTCTAATACTGATTTTTTTCCTTCTTTCAGTTTTAACTGTTCCCAATTTCGTTTTACATCAGCTTCATTTTTTACTATTACATCGCCATAAATATGAGGATGTCTCGAAATTAATTTTTCGCAAATGGAATTGGTAACATCAGCGATGTCAAAAGCCTTTTTTTCGCTTCCAATTTTTGCGTAGAAGACGATGTGTAATAAAACATCTCCCAATTCTTTTTTGATTTCTTGCAAATCATTTTCCAAAATAGCATCCGCTAGTTCATACGTCTCTTCAATCGTCAAATGACGCAAACTTTCAAAAGTTTGTTTTTGATCCCAAGGACATTTCTCGCGAAGATTATCCATGATATCCAACAAACGATTAAAGGCTTCTAATTGCGATTTTCTTGAGTTCATTTATAGAGTTTAAGAGTTTAAAAGTTTCAAGTTTAAGGGTTTCAAGTTTAAGTTAAACTAACAACCAAAAACTAAAAACTAACTTAAGCTTCCTGCTTTTTTTCTTCAATAGCAGTAAAATCCATTCCTGATTTTACTAAAATATTATACCATTGAATTACTTTTTTGATATTTGAAATGTAGACCCTTTCAGCATCATAATTTGGTAAAACTTCCGCAAAAAAAGCTGTTAATTTTTGATCACTTTCTTTGTGGGAAAGAGCTTCTTTGCCTTCGGTTTTTTCATTCATTGATTTTAAAATTTTTACCATTGGAACATCTTCTTCATAGGTATAAATGGCAATATTTTCTAGCAAACTCACATTTTGAGTTGCATTGATTGCCAATCGTTTTTTATCAGTAAGTGATTCAACAATAATGGCATTTTTTGATTGTGAAATTACTTGATACAATCCTGGTTTTCCACTGATAGCAATGATTTTATTAAATTCCATATAAATATAATTTGAATTTTGTTATTCAAACTTTGTCGAATAAACCTGTTATTTTTTTATTTAAAAAAGCGCATTCTATAATCCGCTTTTACTTTTCCTTTTGAAATATTATCTAATTTCTTTTTGATCAATCTTTTTTTGAGTGATGAAATTTTGTCAGTAAATAAAATTCCTTCAATATGGTCATATTCATGTTGAAAAACTCTTGCAGGCAAACCTTCTAGAGTTTCAGTATGATTTTCAAAATTTTCATCTTGATAAATCACTGTAATTTTTGGTTGGCGCCAGACATCTTCACGAACATCAGGAATACTCAAACAACCCTCATTAAAAGCCCATTCATCACCTTCTTCAGAAATAATTTTAGCATTGATAAAAACGCGTTTAAAGTCTTTCAAAACAATTCTTTCTCCCTCCTCAAAATCTTCATCTTCACCAAAGGGAGATGCATCAATCACAAACAAACGAATTGCTTTTCCAATTTGTTGAGCAGCCAATCCAACGCCAGAAGCGTTGTACATGGTTTCCTGCATATTTGCAATTAATTCGTTTAAATCAGGATAATTTTTTTTAATTTCGATTCCTTTTTTTCTTAGTATAGGATCTCCGTAAGCTACTATCGGTAAAATCATTTTTTAATTTTTTTACGATGGCAAAAATACAAATTAGAATTTCTAAAAACCAATTTTATCGGTATTTTAAGAACTATATAAATAAGATTGCAAAATAATTGTGGCACTAATTTCATCAACCAAGGCTTTGTTTCTGCGTTGTTTTTTCTTTAATCCACCTGCAATCATTGTTTGAACAGCCATTTTTGATGTAAAACGCTCGTCAATTCTTTTAACGGGAATTGTCGGAATTTCTTTGGATAATTTTTCTAAAAATGGTTTGATGAAAATTTCACTTTCGCTGTCAGTATTGTTCATTTGTTTTGGTTTTCCTACAATAAATAGATCGACGTTTTCTTTAGAACAATAGTCTTTTAGGAATGAAATTAAATCGTCTGTATCTACGGTGGTCAAGCCAGATGCAATAATTCGCAATTCATCAGTAACTGCAATTCCTGTTCTTTTTTGCCCAAAATCAATGGCTAAAATACGTCCCAAATTTTTTTATTTTTTGCAAAAATACGAAATTAAACAACCCAAAATAATCTGTTTAAAAAGTGTAAATTCGCCTTTGATTTTTAACAATCAGTCTATATTTGCAAAAATGAATTTTAACAATGAAAGAAATTAGAAACATTATTGAAGCTGCTTGGAATGATAGGGCATTATTGAAAGAAGAAATCACTATCAAAACCATCAGACAAATCATTGATTTATTGGATAAAGGCGAACTCAGAGTTGCTGAACCAATTGCTGACGGATGGCAAGTAAATGAATGGGTAAAAAAAGCAGTGGTGTTGTATTTTCCAATTCAAAAAATGGAAACTTTTGAAGCTGGAATTTTTGAATATCATGATAAAATTCCATTAAAAAGAAATTTTGCAGCACGTGGCATTAGAGTAGTGCCAAATGCAGTTGCAAGACATGGTGCTTTTATTGCTTCTGGCACAATATTAATGCCAAGTTACGTTAATATAGGAGCTTATGTTGATGAAGGAACTATGGTTGACACCTGGGCTACAGTGGGTTCTTGTGCACAAATTGGTAAAAATGTGCATTTGTCTGGTGGTGTTGGAATTGGAGGTGTTTTAGAACCATTGCAAGCAGCGCCAGTGATTATTGAAGATGGCGCTTTTATCGGTTCAAGATGTATTGTGGTTGAGGGAGTTAGGGTAGGAAAGGAAGCTGTTTTAGGTGCAAATGTAGTATTGACAATGAGTACTAAAATTATTGATGTGACTGGTGATTCACCTATTGAAATGAAAGGTTTTGTACCTGCAAGATCAGTAGTGATTCCTGGAAGTTATACGAAGCAATTTGCAGCAGGTGAATATCAAGTTCCTTGCGCTTTAATTATTGGAAAAAGAAAAGAAAGTACCAATCAAAAAACCTCATTAAACGACGCTTTACGCGAGTATGATGTGGCTGTTTAACAAAAATTGATGACAAAAATTACCGCAATTATCCCTACGCTCAATGAAGAAATTCATATTGCGGATGCTATAAAATCTGTCAGTTTTGCTGATGAAATTATCATAATAGATTCTTTTAGTATAGATAAAACACTTGAAATTGCGGCAACTTATGAAGTAAAAATCATCAAGCGAAAGTTTGATGATTTTTCTTCTCAAAAAAACTTTGCGATTGATCAAGCAACTCATTCTTGGATTTATATTTTAGATGCTGACGAACGCGTAACTCCTGAAGTTGAAAAAGAAATTTTAGAAGCTGTTCAAAATCCAAAAGATTTTGTGGGTTTTTTTGTAAAAAGAACCTTTTATTTCTGCGGAAAAAAAATAAATTATGGTGGCTGTCAAAGAGATAAAGTGGTTCGTTTGTTTTTAAAAGAAAGTTGCAAATACCAAGGAATTGTTCATGAAACAATTGTTTCTGTTGGAAAATTCGGATTTTTTAAGAATAAAATAGAACATTATTCCTACAAAAACTATGATCATTATATTTCAAAAATGAATCATTATGGAGCCTTGAGGGGAAAAGAATTATTTGAAAAAGGCAAAAAAGTTACTTTATATCATTTTTTAGTAAAACCACCTGCAAGATTTTTAAAACACTACATCATTAGATTTGGATTTTTGGATGGATTTGCTGGTTATATTTTTGCTAAAACGCAAGCTTATGGTGTGTTAACTAGATATGTAAAACTTTGGTTATTACACAAAAAAATTAATTAAAAATGAAAATCGGATTTGATGCGAAACGTATATATCACAATACTACTGGTTTGGGAAATTACGGAAGGGATTTGATAAAAATATTGTCAGAATATTATCCTTCAAATAGCTATTTATTATACAATCCAAAACCTAAAAAAGTTGACAGATTGCCAAATAAACTTAACATAATCGAGATTTTACCAAATAAAAAAATCTGGAAATTATTTTCTTCATTTTGGAGGCAAAAGCCAATTATAAATCAATTAAAGTATGATAATATCGATATTTTTCATGGTTTAACTGGAGAATTGCCCAACGGAATTGAGAAAACATCGATAAAATCTGTTGTAACCATACATGATCTTATTTTCATTAGATACCCGAAATTATATTCTTTTTTTGATAGAATTATACATACAAAGAAAGTACAATATGCTGCTGAAAATGCGGATAAGATTATCGCAATTAGCGAGCAAACTAAAAGTGATATCATACATTTTTTAAAAATTGATTCATCTAAGATTGAGGTAATTTATCAAGGTTGTCATGAAACATTTAAAGTTGAAAAATCAATAGAATTTAGAAAATTTGTAAAACAAAAATATAATCTTCCTGTGCAATTTATTCTGAATGTTGGAGCTATCAACGAACGTAAAAATATTTTGACACTCATAAAATCTATTGAAAATATTGAAACTAAGCTGATTATTGTTGGAGTTAAAACTTCGTATTATAAAGTTTTAAATAACTACATAAATGAAAATAATCTTCAAAAAAAAGTATTTTTTTTAGAAAATGTTACAATGGATGAATTGTCTGCAATTTATCAAATGGCAACAATATTTGTTTATCCAAGTATTTTTGAAGGTTTTGGGATTCCTATTATTGAAGCATTATTTTCAAAAACTCCAGTTATTACTTCAACAGGAAGTTGTTTTTTTGAGGCGGGTGGTCCCCAAAGTATTTATGTTGATCCAAAAGATTTTAATACAATTTCAAAAAAAATTAGTTTAGTTTTAGAAAATAAAGAATTAAGAAATTTAATGATTGATGAAGGATTTCAATTTGTTCAAAAATTTAATGATGATCTAATTGCAATAAAGTACAATCGGGTTTATTTAGAATTATGATTAGTTTATTACATATTTCTTCAGCAAAAAATTGGAGAGGAGGAGAAAATCAATTGAAAAATTTAATATATGGAATTGATAATCAGGATATAAAAGTTTTACAACATTTAATATGCATAAATAATAGTGAATTACATTCATTTTGCTTAAAAAATAATAAATCTCACACAACTATAAATAAAAACATCTTTTGTATTTTTTATAATTTATTTAAAATTTTGCAAGTTTGTAAAAAATATAAAGTTAATATTATTCATGTTCACGATTCAAAATCACTTACTTATATTGTTTTGAGTCAATTAGTATTGTTTTATAAGATTCCTATAGTGTTAAGCAGGAAAGTTTATTTTCCTATAAAAAATAGTTTTTTAACCACATTTAAGTATACTTTCTCATCTTTAAAAAAGATTATATGTATTTCTAATGCTATCCAAGAAGTTGTTGAGAACAGATTTCAAAATGAAAACACAATAGTTATTTATGATGCTATTGATACTGAAATAACTCTAAAACAAAATTTTTTTAGAGATAATTTTACTATCGAAAAAAATCAAATATTGATTGGTTATGTAGCTTCAATGACAAATGAAAAAGATCATTTTACTTTTTTAAAAACTGCTAAATTATTGAATAGTATAAATGAAAATTTCAAGTTTATATTAATTGGAGATGGTGTTAATAAATCAAACCTTATTAATTTTTCTTCAGAATTAGGGTTGTCAAAAAAAGTTATTTTTACAGGTTTTGTAAAAAACGTAAATTATTACCTTTCTGATATTGATATTTGCTTATTTACCTCTGAAAATGAGGGTTTAGGATCTTCTATTCTTGATTTTTTTTTAGCAAAAGTACCAGTTGTTTCCACAAATGCAGGCGGTATAAAAAACATTGTTAAAGATAATTACAATGGTTTATTATGCCCTATAAAAGACTATCGCTGTCTTAGTTTAAAAGTTCTCCAAATTTTAGAAAATGTCAATAAAAGAAAAGTACTTATTGAAAATGCTTTTCAATATGTAAATCAATTTCATTCAATAAAAACTTTCTCACAAAAGCATATAAGTGTTTATAAAGAAGTGCTTCATTTAAAAATTGAAAACTAAATTGATATTAAATTTTAATCCAATTTTCACAAGCAACTTCACTTTCCTTGCTCTCAAACCATTGTTTTGGCGCAATTACAATTTTGTTTTTGTGTTGATTTAGCCAAGCTGCCCACCAAGAAAAACTACTATTTGCAGTAATATTGTGTCTGCACAAACTCATTAAATGCAAGTCTTCATGAGGAATTACTTGTTGGTCAATGTAAGTGGCGTTTTTAATTTTTAGGTTTTTTTTTACCCATAAAATATCATCAGAAAATACAAAAAAATTGACTTCACCACATTTTTCACGCATCAATTTGATGGCTTCTTTATAATAATTGAGGTCACAAACTCCATGAATTTGTTTTGTTTTTTGATCAAAAATATTATCTCCTTTTTGAATATGAAGTGAACAAGCATTTTTTTTGATAGTGATTTCTTTTAAATACTGAATTGTTGAACTCGCCAATTGCTTTTTTACTACAAATTGTTTTAACAAAATAGGTCTGATATCCTCAAAATATTTTTCTGTCTCAAAATATCCTTTGATGTACTTATTTTTGAAAGGTTTTAAAAAATCTTCTTGAAATAAAAGGCTTTTTTCTTTTTTCGGAAAATTGAAAAAGTATTTTGCAAACCAACTTTCAGCTGGAGAAGCCGTTTTTAAATCAATTTTGAATTCATGTAATTGATAACCTCCATGCAATTTATAATTTTTAAAAGCTGCAATATCAATTTTTACATCATAGCCTTTTGCTGCCAAAGATTTGGCATAAGCGTATTGAAATAATTGATTTCCCAATCCACCAAAAATTCTTACCACAATCATTCTTTATTCATAAAATTGCATTTTTACAAAAATACAAATGTAAATACAATTTTATCCATCAATTTGATGTTTAAAAGAACATAAAACAATAAATTTGTGCTTTCTTTTCAAAAATATGATACACAAAGAGGCAATTTCTCACGAAATTTTCACAATTATTTCACAAGCGTCCAAAAAATTAAATGTAAAAAGTTATGTGATTGGAGGTTTTGTGCGTGATTATTTTTTGAAAAGAGGCACTGCAAAAGATATTGATATTGTCACTGTTGGAAGTGGTATTGAATTGGCAAATCAAGTTTCTAAATTGTTGCCAAACAAACCAAAAGTGCAAGTTTTTAAAACCTACGGAACAGCTATGTTGCGATTTCAAGACATTGAAATTGAGTTTGTTGGCGCTAGAAAAGAATCGTATTCACAAGAAACTAGAAATCCTGAAGTTTCTGAAGGAACATTAGAAGATGACCAAAACAGACGCGATTTTACCATAAATGCGCTTGCTTTGAGTTTGAATGAGGAAAATTTCGGTGAATTGTTAGATCCATTCCAAGGAATGCAAGATTTGAAAAATCAACTGATAAAAACGCCTTTAAATCCTGATATTACGTATTCTGACGATCCTTTAAGAATGATGCGAGCCATTCGTTTTGCAACGCAATTGGGTTTTGAAATTGAGGAAAATTCGTTGGCTGCTATTGCCAACAATTCTGAAAGATTGGGCATTATCACCAAAGAGAGAATTGTGGATGAATTGCATAAAATGTTGGCTTCAAAAAAACCATCTATAGGATTTCTATTACTCGAAAAAACGAATTTATTGCCTCAGATTTTACCAGAATTGATTGCTTTAAAAGGCGTGGAAGAAGTTGAAGGTCAGAAACATAAAGATAATTTTTACCATACTTTAGAGGTTGTTGATAATATTGCTCAAAATACCGAAGATGTTTGGCTGCGTTGGTCAGCTTTGTTGCATGATATTGGAAAAGCACCGACTAAAAAGTTCAGTAAAAAAGTAGGTTGGACGTTTCATGGACATGAATTTGTGGGTTCAAAAATGGTCTTTAAATTGTTTCAAAGATTGAAAATGCCTTTGAATACAAAAATGAAATTTGTTCAAAAAATGGTTTTGTTAAGTTCAAGACCCATTGTTTTGGCATCAGAAGTTACAGATTCTGCTGTAAGACGTTTGATTTTTGATGCAGCAGAAGATATTCATTCTTTGATGACTTTATGTGAAGCTGATATTACCACCAAAAATCCTAAAAAGTTTAAAAAATACCATCAAAACTTTGAGTTGGTGAGAACCAAAATCAAAGAGGTTGAAGAGCGTGACCATATCCGAAATTTCCAACCACCCATTTCTGGTGAAGAAATTATGGAAGTTTTTAATCTAAAACCTTGCAGAGAAATTGGAATCATCAAAGAAGCTATTAAAGAAGCGATTTTAGAAGGAGAAATTCCTAATGAATATAAAGCTTCTTATGATTTTATGATTCGAAAAGGGATTTCTCTAGGCTTGGTTATTAATTAGTTTTATTAATTATTGGATTCAACTCTCATTTGTTAAAGATAAAAATTTTTGTAAAACTAAAATTGATATAATATTTTCGAGTTTTTCATCTTTAAATTGGTTTGTCCAATTTTTTGCATTTTGTAAAATCTTTTCTGCTTCAATGTGATTTTTTGAAAAATATTCCATTTTTTCCATTACATCACTATAGTCATCTTTAATTAAAACATAATGATAATTAGGAATCAATTTTCCCTCCATATACCATGTTTCAAATTTGGGTTTTGGCATAAAACATAGAGAATTCGACGACATTATCCATTTTAGATTCGTTGCGACATCTATGCCTTCAATAGACAAAATAAATTTATAATCAAGCTGTTTTTTGATACTTAAATAAGGTTTTAACCATTCAATTTTACTATTTTTCATATTTGAAGAACCTATATCAAAATTGGAGTCACCAAAATATTTTTCAAATAATATTCTACGATTTTCTTTGTGAATAACGCCTCTCCATACAATTGCATCTTTTTTAGTCTCGAAAGATTTTGTATCATTTATAAAGTTAAAATGCCTCCATTTTTCAAGTTTTAAAATGATTGAATTTTCATTATTTTGGATAGGTCTGCTTTTTACGATGGTAGGTGTGCTTAAATTTTTATCAACATCACCAAAAAGAAAATTTACCTTATAATTTGGATTGAAATACCTACCAATTAGCATAAAATCATAATAATATACGCTTTTATTACCTTTTTTTCTTATATCTTTTAAAAGTAAAGCTTTTTTTGGTAAAGGAGTCTTTTGATTTAATTTGCAATAATATCCCACTCTAGTATCAATTACTTCTTTTGGATAACTATTTTGTTGATGTAACCAAAATTTAAGTTTTTTTCTAAATAAATAACGAGGTAAAATATCTAAGGGTATATTTTTAATATAATATAGTAAATTACTTCTTTTTATGTGGTATAATAAATTCATTTTTAGCTTAAACTTTGCATCGTCACTAATTTGAAATATTCGCCTTTTTTAGCCAATAATTCGTCGTGTTTTCCCTGCTCTACAATTTTTCCTTTTTTCATAACCACAATCAAATCTGCTTTTTGAATGGTGGATAATCTATGAGCAATGACCAAAGAAGTTCGGTTTTGCATCATTTTTTCAAGCGCTAATTGCACTAGTTGCTCAGATTCTGTATCCAAAGCAGAAGTTGCCTCATCCAAAATCATAATGGGTGGATTTTTCAAAACAGCTCTTGCAATCGATAATCGCTGTTTTTGTCCTCCAGAAAGTGTATTGCCACTATCACCAATATTCGTATCAAATTTCTGAGGTAAATTTTCAATAAATTCTAGTGCATTTGCAATTTTTGAAGCTTCTAAAATAGCTTTTTCTGATGCTTCTTGTGCACCTATTTTGATGTTGTTTGCAATCGTATCATTAAACAAAATGGATTCTTGTGAAACAATGCCCATTAAATTTCGTAATGACTTGATTGTCATATTTTTAATATTAATTCCATCAATTAAAACAGCACCAGAATCAACATCATAAAAACGGGTAATTAAATTTGCCAACGTAGATTTTCCACTTCCAGATTGTCCCACTAAAGCCACAGTTTGTCCTTTTTTGATGGTCAATGAAAAATCTCTCAGAACATATTCCTTTTTGTATTTGAAAGAAATATTTTGAAAATTAATTTCATTTTCAAAGTTTTCTTTTACGATAGCATTTGACAAGTCTTTGATGTTGTTTTCTGAATTCAAAATTTGCATGATTCGTTCGGCAGAAGCTTCTCCTTTTTGAATGCTGTAATAAGAAGTTGTTATGAGTTTTATTGGGTTTAAAACCGTGTAAAACAACACGATATATCCAAAAAACTCTTCTGATTGCAACGAACTTGTTTTCGATAGCACTTCAGAACCTCCAACCCAGAGAATGGCAATTATGGTTGCAGAACCCAAAAATTCACTCATTGGTGAAGCCAATGTTTGCCTGTGAAAAACACTGTTCATCAATGATTTAAAATGTTGAGTTGATTGATTGAATTTCTTTTCAATCACATTTTCTGCATTAAACCCTTTGATGATTCGCAAACCTGTCAATGTTTCTTCAATAAATGATAAAAAAGTACCCGTTTCTTGTTGTGCTTTTACAGAGTTTGCTTTCAATTTTTTGCTGATTGATGAAATGATAAATCCAGAAACAGGTAATAAAATGAATACAAATAAGGTCAATTTCACACTCATAAAAAACATAATTGCAATCGCAATAATTACGGTAAGTGGTTCCCTCACAATTGTTTCAATAGAGGTTAAGATGGAAGTTTCTACTTCTTGCACATCTGCTGTCATTCTAGCAATAATATCCCCTTTTCGTTTTTCAGTAAAATAAGAAATGGGCAATTCTATGATTTTTCGATACAATTTATCTCTCAAATCTTTGACAATTCCTGTGCGTAAAAACGTGATGGAATAAGATGCCAAATACCGAAATAAATTTTTAAAAAAGAACAATGAAAGCGTTAATAAACAAATAAAAAGCAAGGTTTTTATTTCACCTTCATGGGCTATTTTTTGAGCTATAAAATGATAAAAACTATCTTTTAGGTATTCACCAATATGTGTAATACCTTTATAAACAGGGATTTTCGTAACCTTTTCGTTTTTTTCAAAAAGGATACTCAATACTGGAATAAAGGCTAAAACAGAAAGAACATTGAAAATTGCATAAAAAATATTGAATAAAATGTTCAGCAAAGTGAACTTTCTATATTTTTTCTCATATTTTAAAATGTCTTTGAAATGCTTCATTAAACTAGAGTCATCTCTTTAATGATTCGTTGAATTTTTGCATCCAAAGCAGCTTCAACTGCAGCAGCATTTTCTTTTGAATCTAAAGGAGCATTCACACTGAAATAAAACTTGATTTTTGGCTCAGTGCCACTTGGTCTTGCAGCGATTCTAGTGCCATTTTCAGTTTGGTAAATCAACACATTTGATTTTGGTAACTCAATTTTTGTTTCTTTTCCAGTTCTGATATCTTTTAAAACAGACTCTTCATAATCTGCCAAAGTTGCTACTTTTTCTCCATCAATCATTGATAAAGGATTGTTGCGCATGTCACTCAACATTTTTTGAATTTCTGCAGCACCTTCCATGCCTTTTTTGGTTAAGGAAATAAGGTGTTCTTTATAGAAATTGTTGTCAATATAAATATTCAATAATTCATCATAAAATGAACCTCCATGTTGTTTTGCATACGCAGCAACTTCACAAGCTAAAAGTGTTGCTGTTACAGCATCTTTATCACGAACAAAATCGCCCACCATATATCCAAAACTTTCTTCTCCACCACCAATAAATTCTTGTTCTGGAAAATCAACGACCATTTTTGCAATCCATTTGAAACCTGTCAATCCAACTTTGGTTTCAACACCAAATTTAGCAGCAACTTCGTTTACCAATTCTGTAGAAACAATTGTTGAACCCACAAATTGTTTGCCATTGATTCTGCCTTCTTCTTTCCATTTTTTTAGTAAGAAATTGGTCATGACAACCATGGTTTGATTGCCATTCATCAATTTTATATTTCCTGCAGCATCGCGCACTGCAACTCCTAATCTATCACAATCTGGGTCTGTTCCAATCACAATATCTGCACCAATTTTATTCGCCAAATCTGTTGCCATTTTCAACGCTTCAGGTTCTTCAGGATTTGGAGATTTTACAGTTGGAAAATCACCATTTGGTTCTCTTTGTTCTTCCACAATATGCACATCAGTATAACCTGCTTTTTTCAATGCATCAGGCACGGAAACGATGGAAGTTCCATGGATAGAAGTGAATACAATTTTTAAATCGTTTCTATTGATTTTATCAGATAAACTTGCATTTTTTACAGATTCAGCAATAAAAACAGCATCTACATTTTTTCCAATCGTTTCAATCAAATGTTCATTTGCTTTGAAATTAATTTCAGAAAAATCAATGGCGTATACTTCATTAATAATTCCTGAATCATGAGGAGGCACAATTTGTCCACCATCAGCCCAATACACTTTATAGCCGTTATACTCTGGTGGATTGTGAGAAGCTGTTAACACAATTCCTGCATCGCAATTCAAATGACGAACACTGAAAGACAATACTGGAGTTGGACGTAAATCTTCAAACAAAAAAACTTTGATGTTGTTCGCAGACAATACATCAGCCACAATTTTTGCGAATTTTTTACTATTATGTCTGCAATCGTAAGCAATTGCTACTTTTATTTCTGGTTTTTTTACATTTTTCAGTAGGTAATTTGACAAGCCTTGTGTAGCTCTTCCTAAGGTATATTTATTGATTCGGTTGGTGCCAACACCCATTACTCCACGCATTCCACCAGTTCCAAATTCCATGTCTTTATAGAATCTGTCAGCCAAATCATTAGGATTGTTGTCGATTAAATTTTGAATTTCAGCTTTAGTTTCAGCATCAAAAGTTGGAGTTAGCCATGCTGTTGCTTTTTGTAGTATTGAGTCCATATAATATTTTTTTGACAAAGATAAAATTTAGTAGTTAAGTTGCTCTTTTATTTTATAATGTTTTTCGTCATTTTTTGATTTGATGATGAGTTCACCAATAAAACCTGCTAAAAACAATAAAGTCCCTAAAATCATCGAAGTTAAAGCGATGTAAAACCAAGGATTATCGGTTACTAAAATGGTTTTGAAACCATTATATAATTTGTAAAGTTTGGAGATTCCAATATAAATAGCCGCAGAAAACCCAAAAATAAAGACAATTGTTCCCCAAAGTCCAAAAAAATGCATGGGTCTTTTTCCGAATTTTGATAAAAAAGAAATGGTAATCAAATCCAAATAACCATTGATAAAACGATTCATTCCAAATTTGGTCACACCATATTTTCGGGCTTGATGTTTCACGATTTTTTCATCAATTTTGTTAAAACCCTCGTTTTTTACTAAAATCGGGATATATCTGTGCATTTCACCACTCACTTTAATGGCTTTTACAACCTCTTTTTTATACGCTTTTAAACCGCAATTAAAGTCGTGTAAGTGCAATCCTGATGTTTTTCGAGCAATGGAATTGAATAATTTTGAAGGAATATTTTTACTGAAAACATTGTCATAACGTTTCTTTTTCCAACCAGAAATCAAATCAAAATTATTGGTAATAATCAAGTTATACAACTCAGGAATTTCTTCAGGATTGTCTTGCAAATCAGCATCCATAGTAATGATTACATTTCCTTGCGCTTTTTCAAAACCTGCATCTAATGCTTGGGATTTTCCATAATTTTTTTGAAAACGAATTCCTTTTACAGCAGCATTTTTTTCGGAAAGTTGTTCAATGATTTTCCAAGAATTGTCTGTACTTCCATCATCAATAAAAATGATTTCATATAAATAACGATTGGATTGCATGACTTTTGCAATCCAATCGTGTAATTCTAGTAAAGAGTCTTCTTCGTTGAGAAGTGGAATAACCACTGAAATATCCATTTCGAGTTGATTTCGGGTTCAAAGTTTAAAATTCAAAGTTTTAAAAATCCTTGAATTTTGAATTGTGAATTTTAAACTAATACGTTTCTTCTTCAGATTTTTTCATTATTGCAGCAGCAATTGCTGAAACTATAAATCCGAAAAATGCACTTCCAATAATTCCTATTGACGAAGAAACTAAAGGTGATTTAAATTTCTCAGTAATGGAGTTTGCTGCTTCAATTTGCTCTTGTGACATTCCTTGATCTATGAGTTTTTGATTTTGTACTTCCATCACTTTTGCCATAAAATCAGGCTCTACAAATGTTACAAAAATATAATTGTAGATAACGCTTATCAAAGCGGCTAAAATAGCAATTCCAACACCAATTTTAACACCTTGACCCCAAGATAAAAAACCGCCATTTGCTTTCTTAAATTGGCTTATTCCTAAAACAATCAATCCTATAAAAAATACACTGGATGCCAAAGATGTTGACCAATGTGGATCTAAATGTGTTCCAAAAGCGTAATTGATGACGCTAGTTAAAACTCCTAAAACTCCTAGGATAACTCCATTATTAATGATAAAACTTTTACTGTTTGCTTGATTTTCCATTGTTTTTTAAATTTAGTTAGTGATACAAATATATTGATTTCAAGTTAGTGAAAATTGAGTTATTGGATTTAATGCTCAATTTTAAATCAATTAGTTACCAATTTTAAATAATTGTTACAAAAATTTTAAGCTTATTTTAATTGCTTAAATAAAAATAGATTGTAAATTTGCAACGGCAAGTCCTACACAACTAGCTCCCTTTGAATCCTCCAGGGTGGGAACGCAGCAAAGGTATTAGGTTGTAGCAGTGTGATGTAGATAGCTTGCCATTT
>MNYM01000050.1 GCA_001873065.1 Flavobacteriaceae bacterium CG2_30_31_66 | reverse complement strand
ATTCATCCATCGTTAAAACGGCAGGCAATTTTTTCTCTTTTTTAGGTCTTGGCAATTTAAAATCGTACGTTTTCAAACCCAAAACTTGATGATAATAAAACTGAATAGCATTCACCATTGTATGTCCTTTAGAAGCTGATAATCCTTGCTGCATTAAGCTACCTAAAAATCGAATGATTTCTGAATTCGAAATTTCTTCTGGTCTTTTTTTATCAAAATAGCGCAAATATTCTAAAAAACAGCTGCCATAATTATCAAGAGTAGAGGCACTATAATTCATAGCCAACAATGTATTTAACATGCGTTCCATAAATGGTTTTTCATGAAGTTGCAATTTCGAAAAAAGCGTGTCTTTTGCCTTGGTTAATTGTTGTTGTTTTTGATTCGGTAAGTTTTTTTTGTTGAGATAGGGCAGTGGCAAATCAGATACAATCAATACTTTTAAAGCTTCAAATTGCAATTGAATACTCTCATAAACAATAGGTGCAGCAGGTACTAAATAACAGTTTTTCGTTTTACTATATCTAGAAAACTGCATTCTTTTAACAACTTCGTGCAAGGCATGTATGCTCGGCACGTAAACTTCCATCCAAGTTGTATCTTCAAAATGAGGTTTAATCAAAACCTTTTTACCTTTAAAAGAAGCATCTTTTGTAACATAATCCGTTCCAAAAAAGGGAGATTTCTGCAACAATGCTTCCACCGTTTTTTTGGTGGAAGGATGCCTGTACACCATAAAACAACGGTAGTTTTTATTCCAAAAAACACCTTTAACTGTCAATAGTTTTTTACTGATTTCTTGATGATAATGCATCTTAAAAACCCAGTATTTGCCAATATTATCCATCAATTGCAACTTCACTTTTTCGTCAAAAGGAATTTCCTTTTTATGTTCAGGGTTGCCCACTTGTGGTGTGCCTAACTGAAATTCGCTTTTCGCTATGGGTGATAGGTCACGATTTGCATCGGTCACCGTTTGAACGTGTTGTTTTGTTGAGGATACCGTTTTTTTTAATCCGTCTTTATCTATAAAAGTAATAGTATCAAAATGACTTTTTATAAAATCATAATTCGATTTAGAATAATCCACATACCAGCAACGATGTGTTTTACTGTATTTTGCATCAATAGTTTTTAAAATTGCAGTTATCTTATCATTAAATGAATAATAAACTGCAATTCTAAACTCATTTCGATGAACTATTTTTTGTAATGTAATACCACTTTCCAAAATAAACAATCTTTTTCTTTTTCAATTTTAAACCAAATATACTGTTTTCAATAAATAAATCAAAAAAAATCAGAGATTAAAAGCATTGCTATTGCATACTTGCTACTCCTTCCCAAGGCAACTGCCATCACGCACCGAGGCAACTGCTAGCGAGTACCGTGTCAAGTACCCAATAGTTGTACAATTTATCTAAACTAATTATACAATTAATAGGTAGTTGCCCACGTGCCCAACTGCCACTGTGCACTGAGGCGCTAGCAACTGCCTGCTATGGAAATAACTTTCCAAAATTAACATACTGATTATATTTGCTTTATGTTTTTAAAAGACTTTTATATGATACAATCAATTGAGTGCAATTGATGTTAAAATTAATTTACCACGAATTCTTATTAACTATAAATCCATTAGAAACATTTACTGTAAATGGAGTTAAAGTAGGATGAAATTTTATATAAATTGAAATGGTAAGATGATGAAATCAATCTCTTAACGGAAAAGAATTCGTAAAATTACGATGTGCTTTATTGATTTTTTAAATAAGTAGGATACTAGTAAATACTGTATAATTCAATGTCTATCTACAAAGGTTTTATAACCATTTGAAGGTTTATAAATGAACAACTTGTATCAAAAAAATATTTACTTAAAAGGATTGCTCCATTTCACGTTGGTACCCACACTAGTATCTGTCAATGTTTTTAAAAATGCCACCAAAGCTGCTTATTCAGTATCCGTAAAATTTAGTCGAACAGGATTTCCATTATCCCAAAAAAAAGCGCCCACGTTGATAAAAGTGAGTATTGATCAAGGTCATGAACTGACGCCCTGTAAAAAGCCTTTAAAAACCAATACTCAACACTTCATCATCCGAAAAACCTTTGTCTTGCTTGTGAAGATTTAAGAATGAATTTTTTATAAAAAAAGAAATCCGCAAAACAGTTACCTGCTTTACGGATTGGATATTTATTTTAGTAAATAAGGTTTATTTCACTACCCAACTACCATTTTCTATCAAAGGAATGGCTTGTTTGAATTTCACTTCTTTTTCTTCGCCAGTCATCACATTTTTGATCGTTACTTTTTCGTTTCTACCGATTTTTGGTTGCTCTCTCACAATCGTTTCAACAGGTGCTTGTTGTTGTTTTCTTGAGTTGGCAATGGCTTGTTCGGTACTGTTTTGAACATCGGCTTTGCTGGTGCTCAAACGCTCTCTTTTTGTTTGGCGAGCTTCCGAAATTTGGTTGACACTTTGATTGGGCAATTCGCCTTTAAATAAGAACGACAATACTTCTTTATTGATTTCATCAACCGTCAATTTAAACAATTCAAAAGCTTCGAATTTATAGATTAACAACGGGTCTTTTTGCTCATACGACGCATTTTGAACGGACTGTTTCAAATCGTCCATTTTGCGCAAATGCTCTTTCCAGTTTTCATCAATAATGGCTAACGTGATGTTTTTTTCAAAATCGGTAATCAAGCTTTTTCCTTGCGTTTCATAAGCTTCTTTTAAGTTGGTGACTACTTGCAATGCTTTGATACCATCTGTAAAAGGCACCACAATGCGTTCATAACGATCGCCTTCGTTTTCATACACCCCTTTGATGACAGGATATGCCAACACCGCATTTTTTTCAATTTTTGATTTGTAATGTGCTGTTACAATGTCATACAGCGTGTCAGTAATTTCTTTTTCTGATAGTTTTTCAAAATCAGCTTGCGAAATAGGAGAGGTCATGGATGAAAAACGAATCAATTCAAACTCAAAATTCTGAAAGTCTTTAACCGCTTTGTTTTTTGCAACAATCGATTCACAAGTATCATAAATCATATTGGCGATGTCAACTTGCAAACGTTTTCCGTCTAAAGCATTGCGTCTTCTTTTGTACACAAATTCACGTTGTGCATTCATGATATCATCATACTCTAACAAACGCTTACGAATGCCAAAGTTGTTTTCTTCTACTTTTTTCTGAGCACGTTCTATAGATTTGGTAATCATAGAATGTTGAATTACTTCGCCTTCTTTCAAGCCCATTCTGTCCATCATTTTGGCAATTCTGTCAGACCCAAACAAACGCATCAAGTTGTCGTCCAAAGCCACATAAAATTGTGATGAACCCACATCTCCTTGACGTCCAGCACGACCTCTGAGCTGTCTATCAACACGTCTTGAGTCATGACGTTCTGTACCAATAATAGCCAAACCACCCGCTTTTTTCACGTCTACTGTCAGTTTGATATCTGTTCCACGTCCTGCCATGTTGGTTGCAATGGTTACCACGCCTGGTTTTCCTGCTTCAGCAACAATATCTGCTTCACGTTTGTGCAATTTGGCATTCAAAATATTGTGCGGAATTTTGCGCATTTGCAACATTCTTCCTAACAATTCTGAGATTTCAACAGAAGTAGTTCCCACCAAAACCGGTCTTTTTTCAGATACCAGTTTCACGATATCATCAATAACCGCATTGTATTTTTCACGAGACGTTTTGTAAACCAAATCTTCTTTATCTTCTCTAGTTACAGGTTTGTTTGTCGGAATTTCAACAACATCCAACTTATAAATTTCCCAAAATTCGCCAGCTTCAGTCACTGCAGTTCCTGTCATACCAGCCAATTTTCGATACATTCTAAAGTAATTTTGTAACGTAACAGTAGCAAAAGTTTGAGTAGCATCTTCGATTTTTACATTTTCTTTGGCTTCAATCGCTTGATGCAAACCGTCTGAATAACGACGACCATCCATGATACGACCTGTTTGCTCATCAACAATCATCACTTTGTTATCCATCACTACATATTCCACGTCTTTTTCAAACACGGTGTAGGCTTTTAACAATTGATTCATGGTGTGAATACGCTCGCTTTTGATGCTAAAATCGCGGTATAATTCCTCTTTTTGAGACGCTTTTTCTTCAGGAGTTCCTTTTGATTGGTCAATTTCGCCCACTTTTACACCAATATCTGGCAACACAAAGAAGTTGTCATTTTTCGTAATTTCGGATAAATGCGCAATTCCTTTATCGGTCAAATCAATTTGATTGTTCTTTTCTTCCACCACAAACCACAAATCTTCGTCCACTTCTGGCATCAATTTGTTGTTGTCTTGCATGTAATGATTTTCGGTTTTTTGCAACAATTGTTTCACACCTTCTTGCGATAAAAACTTAATCAAGGCTTTGTTTTTGGGCAAACCTCTATAAACTCTCAATAATAAAAATCCGCCTTCTTTGTCTTTTCCTTCCGAAATTAATTTTTTAGATTCTGCCAAAACACCTACTAAATGTTTGCGTTGCAATTCCACCAAATCAGCCACTAAAGGTTTTAATTCGTTAAACTCATGTCTATCACCTTGAGGCACAGGACCAGAAATGATTAATGGCGTTCTTGCATCATCAATCAACACAGAATCTACCTCATCAATAATGGCATAATTGGGCGCTCTTTGCACCAAATCATCTTTAGAGCTAGCCATGTTATCACGCAAATAATCAAAACCAAACTCGTTGTTGGTTCCGTAAGTAATATCAGCATGATACGCTTTTCTTCGTGCATCTGAATTTGGTTGATGATAATCAATACAATCAGTAGAAAGTCCGTGAAACTCAAAAATAGGTCCCATCCAAGCGCTATCACGTTTTGCCAAATAATCGTTTACAGTCACCACGTGAACGCCTTTTCCAGAAAGCGCATTGAGATAGACAGGCAAGGTAGAAACCAAGGTTTTTCCTTCACCTGTCATCATTTCGGCAATTTTTCCTTGATGCAACACAGACCCACCAATCAATTGCACATCATAATGCACCATGTCCCAAGTTACTGGTTTCCCAGCAGCATCCCAAGAATTAGCCCAATATGCTTTGTCATTTTCAAGGGTGATGTGTTTTCTAATGGCAGACAATTCTCTATCAAAAGGTGTCGCAGTTACTTCAATTTCTTCGTTATTTACAAAACGAATCGCAGTTTCTTTAATTACTGCAAACGCTTCAGGCATGATTTCCAATAAAACC
Source organism: Flavobacteriaceae bacterium CG2_30_31_66 (assembly GCA_001873065.1). Classification (GTDB taxonomy): domain Bacteria; phylum Bacteroidota; class Bacteroidia; order Flavobacteriales; family Flavobacteriaceae; genus Polaribacter. The sequence goes on along the minus strand of MNYM01000050.1, from coordinate 108,368 downwards.
TCTTCAGAAATTTTGTAAGAAGTGTCTTTTAAAGCATCGATTTCAATATAAATTTCTTCTTGTCGATCAATAGATGCGCTTTTGGCTTCTTCTTCTAAAGCAATAATTTTATCTTCGAATTCTTTGTTTGCTGTGTTTAATTTCTCCTTAAATTCTTGAGTTTTTGCTCTTAATGCATCGTTTGAAAGATTGGATATTTCGGATTCAAATTTTTTAACGGCGTTTATGATGGGTTGTAAACTTTTTAAATCTTTTTGTTGTTTGTCACCGACAAAAAGTTTTATTACTGAGTTTAGAATATTCATTGTGTGTGTTTTAGTTCAATTAAAAAGAATTGAAATTTTATAGTTATATATCAAGATAAAAATATCTTGAAAAAAAAGTTTTTCTAGTGTGTCATGAAACAAAAAAAAAGCCTCTTGAGAGACTTTGTTTTATATTTTAATATTCATCCTCGTTCCAAAGATAGTCCTCTTCAGAAGGATAATCAGGCCAAATCTCAATGATAGAATCGTAAGGTTCTTCTTCATCTTCAATATCCTGTAAGTTTTCTACAACCTCAAGAGGCGCACCAGTTCTAATTGCATAGTCAATCAATTCATCTTTGGTTGCTGGCCAAGGGGCATCTGCTAAATACGATGCTAATTCTAATGTCCAATACATTTCTTATTGTTTAATTTTTTACAAAAATAATTTTTTTACTCAATTAGGCAAGTCTTTTTAAGAAATATAATTATTAAAAAAAACCTTGCTAAATTTTCTTTGGAATCCATTTGATTTCCGGCACTAAAAAGTCTTTTGACAACTTTCGTGCCAATACAAAAAGGTAGTCAGACAGTCTATTTAAATATTTTAAAATAACGCCATTTAGCTGTTCTTCTTCGTTCAGAGCCACAGATAAGCGTTCTGCACGTCTGCAAACGCATCTTGCAACGTGACAGAATGACACAGCAACGTGACCACCAGGCAAAATAAAATGTGTCATTTGAGACAATTCAGCATCCATTTTATCAATTTCATTTTCCAAAAAAAGAATGGATTCTTCATCGATTTTTGGGATATTCAGTCGATCATTGCCATTTGCTAGCGTTTCTTTTTCGGGAGGTGTAGCTAACATAGCACCCAAAGTGAACAAATCATGCTGAATTTTCAATAAAGATTGTTTGATTTCTTCACTGATTTCTTGGTCTTTGATCAAACCAATATAGGAATTGAGTTCATCAACAGTGCCATAACTTTCAATACGTAAATTGTTTTTCTGAACTCTTGTGCCTCCAAAAAGTGCTGTTGTCCCTTCATCACCAGTTTTCGTGTATATTTTCATTTGATTTTATTGAAAATTAAAAGCGGTAAAGTTACAAAGATTGAATACTAAAAAACTGTTAAACTCGAATTTTAAAATGTTCTTTAACTTGCTCTTTTCTGAAGAAAATCAATCCGAAATAATACAAATCAATCGTTACGGTGGCTTGCTTGTTTTTACAAATTAATTTCCATTTTTGATATGCTTTCGGATGTTTATAAATGCCATGAAAAACCAAAAATGATTTTGAAGAATTTAGCATTATTTTATCAAAGATAAAATTTTCTATAATATTGATAAATAATAATTTATAATTGTTATCTAAACCATTTTCTAACTCTGTGTAATTTGTAAAAATTTGTTCAACTTTGAAATAATAACAGATTTTTGAAAGGATTTTTTCTTCTTTTTTAGATAGATTTTGTGTTGATAAAAAATCATTTTTGATTGCTATTTTTTTTGATTTTTGATACAATCCTTTGGTAACAAAATCAAATACAAATGGCGAATGTACCCCATGTTGGTTGGTGGAAGTTACTAAAAATTGGATTCGTGAAGCGAGTTTGAAAATCAATCTTATATTTTTTTTTTTGAATAAAAACCATAAGGTTTTTTAAACCTTACAAGATTTTAATTACAAAAATAGTGTCTATTTTATTAAAAAAAAAATTAGTATTTTCGTTATTATAACATAAACATTTCTAATCATGATTCCAGAAAACGAATATGCACCTTACTATAAAAACTACATTCAACAAATTGAAAAAAACGGAAAATCGATTGTAGAAAATCTAATGATTGCCCAAGAAAATTTTCAGCAATCCTTGCAAAATATTTCAGAAGAAAAACAACATTTTGCGTATGCTTCTGAAAAATGGAACATGAAAGAAGTGGTGCAACACATCATTGATACTGAGCGAGTTTTTTGTTATAGAGCATTGTGTTTTGCAAGAAATGATAAGACTTCTTTACCTGGTTTTGACCAAGATTTATTTGTAGCAAATGTGAATGCAAATACAATAAACTGGGCGGATTTATTAACAGAAATGGCGATTGTAAGACAAGGAACTATTTTGCTTTTCAAAAGTTTTTCAGAAGAATCATTAAAAAGAATAGGGGTAGGCTCAGAAAAAAACATGTCAGTAAGAGCAATTGGATTTTTGTGTTCAGGACATCAAATACATCATTTAAATATTTTGAAAGAGCGATATTTTTAGATTAAAAAATTAAAATTCTAGGTTTTCAATTTTAATATTTGTTAGTAAATTTAAAAAGGAAATTAACTTACAAAAAAAATACCTTAGTTGAACTAAAATTGGCTGTATGTTTACTGTGATTTGAAAAAAAAAAGTAAAATAAAATCATTTTAAATATTCATCAAATGTTCCGTCAGAATAAAAAACGACAATTCGTTGAATTTTTTTTCCTAAAACTTCATTACTTGGAAATAAAGTTGGCGTAGAAGTAGAGGAGGAGCTCTCTACTTTTTGAGGAAATGAACCTTTTCCATTGATCAACCAATACAAATCAACTTCCTTAAAAATAGAAGTTATTTTTAAAATAAAATCCAAACTAGGTTTGTTTCTTCCAGATAATAAATGGGAGATGCTAGAACGCTGAACACCTATTTTATCGGCAAAAACAGCCGCAGATAAATCATAATAATCCATTATTTTTTTGAGTCGATTTGTAAACTCGTCAGTGTTTAGCATTGTAAATAGGTTATCTATTACAAATGTAAATCAAATAAATCAAACCACAAAATAGTAACTTAAAGAAAGTTTTTTGCTAGGTATTTAATATCAATAATAACTTTATATAAATTATACAAAATACTGATATACTGTTATTTATTTAAAATAAAATTATTTCATAATATAATCTTATATGCTATTTTTAAAATTTACAATTCTAAATTTTTGTTGTTTACAAAAGTTACAACTGTAATCTGAAATGACGTTTACAATTGTAACATTTTATTAATTTACAATTGTAAAATTTTAATTGTTTACTGATGTAAATTCAATTATTTTTGCTGAAACTAATAATTTCAACAATGAGCATTTTATCACCAACTTCAATAAAAACAATTTTCGAACAACATAAAGAACCAACTCTTTTTGGAAAGTGGATTGCATTTAAAGATATTCAACCGCTTTTTGAAAAGCACAAAAACAGTTTTGAAATTCGTCAGATGGGTTTTTCTGAATTGCAAAAGCCAATCATGCAATTGAAAATTGGAACTGGGGTAAAAAAAATTTTGTTGTGGTCACAAATGCATGGAAATGAAAGTACAGGCACTAAGGCACTTTTCGATTTGTTCAATTTTTTTTCAAATAACAACGAGCCAATTTTGAAAGATATCCTAGTTAATTGCACATTATTATTCATCCCAATGCTGAATCCTGATGGAGCTGAAGTTTATACAAGAGTAAACGCAAACAACATTGATTTGAATAGAGATGCGGTTGATAGAGTTGCCGTTGAAAGCAATTTATTACGAGCAATTTTAGAGGATTTCAAACCGCAATTTTGCTTTAATCTTCATGATCAACGAACTATTTTTGGGGTTGAGGGTACAAAAAATCCTGCAACAATCTCTTTTTTAGCACCATCTGAAGAAATTACGAGAGCGATTACAAAAGGAAGAATTCAAACTATGAATGTGATTGTCGCAATGAATGATTTGTTGCAACAAATCATTCCAAATTTCGTGGGAAGATACACTGATGAATTTTATCCTACAGCAACAGGAGATAATTTTCAAAAATTGGGTTACAATACCATTTTGATTGAATCTGGTCATTTTCCAAATGATTATAACCGGGAATTTTCAAGAGAATTTACGTTTTACGCCCTTTTACAGGGACTATTTCATATTGCAAAAAATGACAAATTTGATACTTACGAATCATATTTTGGCATTCCAAATAATGAAAAAATATTCTTTGACGTAATTCACAGGGAAAAGAATAAAAAAGATGTTGCATACCAATATATTGATAAAATTATTGACAATCAATTGGTTTCTCAATTAGAAAAAGTGAAAGGAGAATACCTAAAAACCAAGTTTGGACTTAACGAAATCGTTTTCGAAATCAAAATAAATTAAACTTTTCTCATATTTCATTGTTTTATATTAAATTTAATTTATAAATTTGCGATATAAATTGAATAATACCTAAAAATGAAAAAATTTGTTTTAGATGAAATAGATCATCAAATTCTAGATATCTTAATTGAAAATGCTAGAACACCTTTTACTGATATAGCAAAACAACTTTTGGTATCTGCGGGAACAATTCATGTTCGAGTTAAAAAAATGGAAGATGAAGGGATTATTCAAGGTTCAACACTCACGTTGAATTATGAGAAAATGGGGTATTCGTTTATTGCTCATGTTGGCGTTTTTTTAGAAAAAACTTCGATGACACAGGCTGTAATAGAAAATTTAAAGAAAATCCCAAATGTAACAGTAGCTTATGTAACCGCTGGGAAATATAATATTTTTTGTAAAGTGAGAGCAAAAGGTACCAATGATGCCAAAGATGTAATTTATAGAATTGATGATATTCCTGGTGTAAACAGAACCGAAACTATGATTGCTTTGGAAGAAAGTTTGAATGACAAAAAACGTATGATGCATGCAATTTTTAAAGAAATGTAATATTTCTTAATTGAAATAATAAACAACCTTATCATTAAAATTGATAAGGTTTTTTTATGCAATAATAGTCTTTATGAGTAGTTTTGTTTTCTATTGAATCGTTACTTTATGAATCCAAAAATTGAATATGCTGTAAATTCTTCCCTAAACAATGAAACCTTATTGCATTTATATAAATTACTTTTAAAACCTCGTTTGATCGAAGAAAAGATGCTGATTTTGCTAAGACAAGGCAAAATTTCAAAATGGTTTTCAGGAATTGGACAAGAGGCAATTGCTGTAGGTGTAACTGCATCACTTGAAAAAGATGAATATATTTTACCAATGCATCGCAATTTAGGTGTTTTTACAACAAGAGAAATTCCACTTTTTAGGTTGTTTTCTCAATGGCAAGGAAAAATGAACGGATTCACAAAAGGACGTGATAGAAGTTTTCATTTTGGAACTCAAGAATTCAATATTATTGGAATGATTTCTCATTTAGGCCCGCAAATGGGGATTGCTGACGGAATTGCACTTGCTGATAAATTGAAAAAAAATAATAAGGTTTGCGCTGTTTTTTCGGGTGAAGGAGGCACAAGTGAAGGTGATTTTCATGAAGCATTAAACTTGGCTGCAGTTTGGAAATTGCCTGTATTATTTTGTGTTGAAAACAATGGTTATGGCTTATCAACGCCCATTTCTGAGCAATTTAGTTGTGAACATATTGCCGACAAAGGCATTGGGTATGGCATGGAGAGTCATATTATTGACGGCAATAATATTATTGATGTTTTCACAAAAGTGAAAGAATTGGCCAATAGCTTGCGAACAAATCCAAGACCTGTTTTGTTGGAATTCAAAACGTTCAGAATGCGTGGTCATGAGGAAGCAAGTGGCACTAAATATGTACCACAAGAGTTGATGGATTTTTGGGCGGCAAAAGACCCTGCTTCAAATTTTGAAGCTTTTTTAAAAAGTGAGCAAATTTTGACTGATGCAATGGAAATCGAACTTAAAGAAGCTATTTCCAGAGAAATCAATGAACACTTACACATCGCTTTTGAAGAAGAAAAAATCATTCCAAATGCAGAAAATGAATTGAATGATGTTTATAAATCAAAGGAATTTCATGCAATTGTACCTTCTGAAATCAAGAAGAATATTCGCTTTATTGATGCCATTTCTGATGGACTGCGTTTGTCCATGCAACAGTATGAAAAATTAATATTAATGGGACAAGATATTGCTGAGTATGGTGGTGCATTTAAAATCACGGAAGGATTTGTCAACGAATTTGGAAATGAACGCGTAAAAAATACCCCAATTTGTGAATCTGCCATAATTTCAGCGGCTTATGGATTGGCTGTAAATGGCATGAAAGCTGTTGTTGAAATGCAATTTGCTGATTTTGTGAGCTCTGGATTCAATCCGATTGTAAATTTATTGGCAAAATCGCATTACAGATGGCAACAAATTGCAGATGTTGTTGTGAGAATGCCTTGTGGCGCAGGCGTAAGTGCAGGGCCATTTCACAGTCAAACAAATGAAGCTTGGTTTACCAAAACACCTGGTTTAAAAGTGGTGTATCCAGCTTTTCCACAAGACGCAAAAGGATTGTTAATTAGTGCAATTAATGACCCAAATCCGGTGTTGTTTTTTGAACACAAAGCATTGTATAGAGCTGTCTATCAAGAAGTTTCAGAAGGATATTTTAATGTAGAAATTGGAAAAGGCAATTTGTTGAAAGAAGGAAAAAATTTGAGTGTTATCAGTTATGGAGCGGCAGTGCATTGGGTTTTAGAAGCCTTAAGAAATCTACCAGAGATTGAAGCTGATGTGATTGATTTACGAACTTTGCAACCTTTGGATACAGCAATGATTTTTAAATCCGTCATGAAAACAGGAAAAGTTTTGATTGTCCATGAAGATTCATTGTTTGGTGGAATTGCGAGTGATATTTCAGCATTGATTACCGAAAATTGTTTTGAATTTTTGGATGCACCTATAAAACGAGTGGGTAGTATGGAAACTCCCATTCCTTTTCAATCGGATTTAGAACAACAATACTTAGGCAAATCGAAAGTAGAAAAAGCAATTAAAGAATTGAATTTTTATTAATTTTACAAAAAAAAATAAAAAAATGGAACATTTTTTTCAATGCCCATATTGTTGGGAAGAAATTTCAATGATTTTAGATGAAAGCGTACCAAGTCAAACTTATATTGAAGATTGTGAAGTTTGTTGCAATCCGATTGAGGTTTCTGTGTATTTTGAGGAGGGAGAATTAAGTGGTTTTGAAGCGGAATCTATAGAGCAATAATCAAAATTATTGCAAGGTATTTTTCCAAGAAAATTGTTTAAATAAAGAATTCCAATCATCAGTAAATAAAGCTTTTAATTAAATTTTATTTTCATTAAAAAGGATGAATAAAAGACAACTTTCCAGCGTGTAAAAACAAGAAATACCAACCATAGTTTTCAATAAAAATGTCATCGTTATTTTTATCACCATATTTTCCGTCACCAATTAAAGGATGGCTAATGTTTTCTCAAAAATAAACTGTAATAAGGAGAGTTCTTGTTTGACGCTTCGTGAAATTTTTGTATTAAGCACCAACATATCATTGAGTTTGTTGACACAAATACAAAATTCATCTTCATAGAGGTTATCTAATTCCATTTTCAAAATACTATGAAAACTATAAAAATTAGAATTTTTTTATCAAAAAGCTTGGTGAGATTTTGTAATTTTAAATTTATATAAATCAATCTTATATGTTTTTAAATTTCAGATTATTTTTCATTTTAGCAATTGCAATGCTTTTTTATAATTGTAAAAGCACAGGAACCCTTTCTGAAATTGAAAATTTTAAAAGAGTGGTGAATGAGAAGAACTTCGAAATTACTGCAACTTCAGCAACACCAGTTGCTTTTGCAAACACAAAAGGACTAGAAAATTTATTACCACCAGGTAGTAATTTGGCGAATATCAATTTGATCAATATTCAAAATTATATCAAAGTACAAAATGATAGTTTGCAAATTGCATTACCATATTATGGAGAATTGCAAATTGCAACTGCTTATAATGCTGATGCAGGAATCAATTTTGAAGGAGTTTCAAAAACAGCAAAATTTGAGTTCAAAGAACAAAAATCTACATATCAAATAAATTATGTTGTGCAATTAAAAAATAAAATCATCAACATATTCATTACATTATTTGCAAATAATAGGTGTTGTTTTGTTATCAATAGTAGTAACAGAACAAGCATTACTTATAATGGCACTTGGAAGGAAATCATGAAATAGGTAAGTTTCTTATCATTTTCTATTTAACATAATATAAATTATGTTTTTATTAAAAACACATTTATAAATAGAAATATCATCTAAATTTGGGGAATTTTGATGATATGTTATGATATCAGAAAAATTAGGCTACGTAATGATATTTCACATTTTGTTCTACAAAACTCTTTACGATTCCTTTACTTTTCAAATCATCGATAATTGTATATAAAACAAGAATCATCGGAATTGATTCTACCTTTTTTAAAATTTGAAAACTTGTTAAAGGTTGTTCTTTGATAAGATTTAAAACTGCTAATTCTGTTGGTGTAAAATTATTCGTTGTCATGGGATTTCATATTTTATGATGTAAAAGTAAATTGAAATCTTCTTGTAATTTAAATAATTAGTTAAAACCCACTATTGCAACTGTGAATGGTAAAAAAATGTAGTTTAACAAAAAAAAGAAAAGCATTGTTTGCAATAAAAACAATGCTTTTTGTTGATTTAAAAGTTTAAATATTTTTTAAATTACGCAATGATATTTTTTATCTTGCTTTACGAAACTCTTTAAGACTCCTTTACTTTTCAATTCGTCTAAAATGTTATACAATGACAAAATCATTGGAACATTATCAACTTTTTTTAAGATTTCGGAGCTTGTTAGTGGTTCTTTACTAACGGCGTTTAATACAGACTGTTCAGCAGCTGTTAAATTCAAATGTTTCATAGGGATAAAATTTGGTTAAACAAATATACGAATTTATTTGATTAACCAAAAATATGTTAAAATATTTTTTAACTTATTGGGAATTAGTGATTAAATTTTCTTTACAGTAGTGATAAAGTACACACCTGTCAATAAAATTATTGAAGCAATAATTGATTGTTTAGTAAGACTTTCATCCAGAAAAAACCAACCTAATAATAATGCAATTACAGGATTTACATATGCTGAAGTAGAAACTTTCTCTGTATCAACGTTTTTTAATAGAAAATTGAATGATGTAAATGCAAAAATTCCACCAAAAATGATTAAAAACCCTAAAGATCCTATCACTTTTTGACTCCAATTAAAAGGCGAAATCCATTCTTCTTGAAAACCAAGACTTCCAAAACACAAAACTGCGCCTGCAAATAACATTTGATACCCTGTGCTTACCATAAAACTTTTTGGTAATTGCGCTTTTGAAACAAAAACACTTCCATAACTCCAACTTAAAACGCAGGTTAACATCATGAAAATTCCGAGCAAACTGTTTTCTGAAGTGGTTAATTCTTGCTGACTTACCAATAAATACATCCCAAACATTCCTAAAGTTATACCAATTATTGATTTTCTTTTCATTGGTTTTCTATCTATCAATCTTAGTAAAAGCAATACAAATATAGGTTGTGAGGCAGAAATTAACGCTCCAAAACCACTGTCAATATATTTTAAAGCCCATACAAAAACGCCATTTCCGTAAATCAAAAAGAAAAACGACGCAATCATTGCATTGATTAATTGCTTTTTAGAAATGCGCAGATCTTGTTTAAAAATTTTTGCAAGAGTTATCATTAAAGCTCCCGCAACAAAAAATCGAATAGATGCTAAAAAAAATGGAGGCAGCTCTGTTACTGCGATTTTATTGAACAAATACGTAGAACCCCAAATAACGTAAATCGCAATAAATGCAAGAATGATGGGTAATTTTAAGTTTTTCAAAGGTAGATTTAAAGGTGTAAAAATAACTTTTTAATTGGTTTCTGATTGATGGCTTTTAAAAAATACTTTTCATTTAAATCTACTTTTCTCTCCCCTTTAAAACTTCCACAACATCATTCAATTTAAAACCTTTTGCTTGCAATAACATCAAAAAATGAAATAGTAAATCAGCACTTTCATTCAAAAAAAGGTCGTCATTACTGTCTTTTGCCTCAATCACCACTTCAATTGCCTCCTCTCCTACTTTCTGCGCAATTTTATTGATTCCTTTGGCAAACAAAGAGGCTACATAACTTTTTTTGGCATCTGAATTTTGAATTCTGTCTGTAATTGTATTTTCTAAATGCGTTAAAAATCCGAAGTTTTGTTCGTTATTTTCAGCCCAACAAGTATCAGTCCCTTTATGACAAGTAGGTCCTGTTGGATTGACAGAAATCAATAAAGTATCATGATCACAATCCAGTTTGATAGCTACTAAATTGAGCACATTGCCACTTTCTTCGCCTTTTGTCCACAAACGATTTTTTGTTCGTGAAAAAAACGTAACCAACTTTGTGTCAATGGTTTTTTGATAGGCTTCTTCATTCATATAACCCAGCATCAAAACGTTTTTTGTAGTAACGTCTTGAATAATTGCAGGGACTAAGCCATCGTTATTTTTGTTAAAATCTATTTTCATATTAAAGTCTTACTGAAATATTATTCCTTTTTAATTCTTGTTTTAAATCCATAATCGGAATTTCTCCAAAGTGAAAAACGCTTGCTGCCAAAGCTGCATCTGCTTTTCCCTCTTTGAAAGTATCTACAAAATGTTGCATTGTTCCTGCGCCACCAGAAGCAATAATAGGGATATTTACCAAACTGGACAAAGCTGCTAATGCTTCATTGGCAAATCCGTTTTTAGTGCCATCATGATTCATGGATGTAAATAAAATTTCGCCTGCACCACGTTTTTCAACTTCTTGGGCCCAATCAAAAAGTTTGATTTCTGTTGGGATGGTGCCTCCTGCCAAATGCACAAACCATTCTCCTTCAATTTGCTTGGCATCAATAGCAACAACCACACATTGACTCCCAAATTTATCTGCTAATTCACTAATTAAATCAGATCTTTTAACAGCAGAAGAATTGATAGAAACCTTGTCTGCGCCCCATTTCAACAATTCATTGACGTTTTCAACGGAAGAAATTCCACCTCCCACAGTAAACGGAATATTTACTTGTTCTGCTACTTGATGCACCATTTCAATCATGGTTTTTCTGCCTTCTAACGTAGCAGAGATATCTAAAAAAACGAGTTCGTCAGCACCTAAATTGGCATATTGTTTCGCCAAAACTACAGGATCTCCTGCATCAATCAAATTGACGAAATTGATTCCTTTTACGGTTCGTCCGTTTTTAATATCCAAACATGGAATGATTCTTTTTGTAAGCATATTGTTTTTCTTTTCCTATAAGGTTTCAAAAACCTTGTAGGTATCTATTTATAATATTGTTTTTGTTACACCTACAAGGTTTTTGAAACCTTGTAGGTGCTAATAAATTGTTCTAATTGTTTCAAACTGATTTTATGTTCATAAATCGCTTTTCCGATAATGACTCCTTCACAACCAATTGCAGCTAGTTTTGGCAACTCATCAAAAGTTGAAATTCCTCCTGAAGCAATGAGTTTTAGATTTTTTGCTTCGGATAAAACTTCACTATACATCTCAAAACTTGGTCCTTGCAACATGCCGTCTTTTGAAATATCTGTGCAAATTACATAGTGAATTCCTTTGGTTTGATACGATTGTATAAAAGGAATCAATGCCAATTCACTCTCTTCTTGCCAACCATTGGTCGCAATTTTACCTCCTGTTGAATCAGGATAAAAATCTGCTCCTAAAATGATTTTCTCAGCGCCAAATTTGGCAATCCAGCGTTCAAAAACTTCCTTATTTTTAACTGCAATACTGCCTCCAGTAATTTGATTTGCGCCAGAATTAAACGCAATTTCCAAATCTTTATCAGACTTTAATCCACCTCCAAAGTCAATTTTTAAATTGGTTTTTGTGGCAATTTCTGATAACACTTTATGATTCACAATCTGACTTGCTTTTGCGCCATCTAAATCTACCACATGCAAATATTGAATGCCTGCAGCTTCAAATCCTTTAGCAATTTCCAATGGATTTTCGTTGTAAATCTTCTTTGTATTGTAATCGCCTTTTGTTAAACGAACACATTTTCCGTCAATAATGTCTATGGCTGGGATGATTCTCAAAATAGTTGCTAGTCTTTAGTTGTTAGTTTTAAGTTCCAAAAAATTCTTCAAAATTCGCTCTCCTTCTAAGCCACTTTTTTCTGGATGAAATTGTACTCCATAAAAATTATCTTTCTGTAATGCTGATGAATATTCGAATTCGTAATCGGTTTTTGCAATGGTTTCTTCACACAATGCTGCGTAATAACTGTGCACCAAATACATAAATTCATTTTCTTTAATTCCAGAAAATAAGGGTGATTTCAATTCTTTAATCACATTCCAACCCATTTGTGGCACTTTCACTGCATTTGAAAATCGTTTTACGGTCACATCAAAAATTCCTAATCCTTGTGTGTTTCCTTCTTCTGAAGAATTACACATCAATTGCATTCCCAAACAAATGCCCAAAACTGGTTGTTTCAACCTCGGAATTACAGTATGCAATCCGCTTTCAATCAGCATTTTCATGGCAGAACTAGCTTCTCCAACTCCAGGAAAAATGACTTTGTCTGCTGCTTTTATTTCTTCGATATTGCTTGACAAAATAGCTTCAATTCCCAATCTTTTAAAAGCAAATTGAATGCTCTTGATATTTCCTGCTCCGTAATCAATGATAATTAAATTCATTTTAATGTTGTTGGTTGTTGGTTGTTGGTTGATGGTTTTTACTATAAACCAAAAACCAGAAACTATCAACTAATTATAAAACCCCTTTCGTGCTCGGCAAAATCATTTTCTCCACATCTCTTTTCACTGCCATTTTAATAGCTTTGGCGAAGGCTTTGAAAATAGCTTCAATTTTATGGTGTTCGTTTGTACCTTCTGCTTTGATATTTAAGTTGCATTTTGCACCATCAGTAAAGGATTTAAAGAAATGAAAAAACATTTCTGTGGGCACTTGTCCAATCATTTCTCGTTTAAAATCAGCTTCCCAAACCAACCAATTTCGTCCGCCAAAATCAATAGCTGCTTGTGCAAAACAATCGTCCATGGGCAATGAAAATCCATAACGTTCAATGCCTAATTTGTTTCCCAAAGTCACTGCAAATAGTTCGCCCAAAGCAATCGCAGTGTCTTCAATGGTGTGATGTTCGTCCACTTCCAAATCGCCCTCAACGTTGATGTTCAAATCCAATTGCCCATGACGTGCAATTTGGTCTAACATGTGGTCAAAAAAAGCAATTCCTGTATGGATGTTGCTTTTTCCTGTGCCATCTAAATTGATGTCAATTGCAATTTTTGTTTCATTCGTGTTTCTAATAATGCTTCCTGTGCGTTGTTTGGCTTTCAAAAACTCGTAAATGCGTTTCCAATTGTTCGTTTTCAGAATTTGTGTATCATTTTTATAGCTCAAATCTTCATCATTACTGATTAAAATTCCTTTTGCATTCAGGTTTTCAGCCAATTCAATATCCGTCAAACGATCACCAATTACATAAGAATTTTGCAAATCATAATCCTCCGAAAAATACTTGGTTAACATTGCCGTTCTTGGTTTTCTGGTAGGTGCATTTTCATGAGGAAATGATTTGTCAATCAACACTTCTTTAAAAATAATTCCTTCATTTTCAAAGGCTTTCATCATTTTGTTATGTGCAGGCCAAAAAATATCTTCAGGAAAAGAATTCGTTCCCAAACCATCTTGATTGGTAACCATCACCAATTCAAAATCTAATTCCTCAGCAATTTTGCCCAACGAACGAAAAACACCTGGATAAAATTCCAGTTTTTCTAAACTATCTAATTGATAATCAATAGGTGGCTCAATTACTAATGTGCCATCTCTGTCTATAAATAATACTTTCTTCATTTTTTAGCTTTTGGCTTTTGGCTATTAGCTATTTGCTAACTGCTGCAAAGCGTTCATTAATTTCTCATTTTCTTCCTTAGTTCCAACTGTCAAACGCAGCGTATTTTCGCACAAAGGTTGTGTTGTTCTATTTCGAATCACAATGCCTTTGACAATCAATTCGCTGTATCTTTTAGTGGCATCATCTACTTTTATCAGAATGAAATTCGCATCTGATTCGTAGATTTTTTCAATAAATGAAATGCTTTTCAAGGCATTTGCCAATTGTTCTCTTTCTGCTAAAATTGCCTCAATTTCTTGAGCTACTCCTTTGCTATCTTGCAATCGTTCCAACGCTTTTTGCTGTGTCAATTCGTTGATATTATAGGGAGGCTTGATGTTGTTTAAAATTCGAATAATTTCTTCGGAAGCATAACAAATTCCCAGACGAACTCCTGCCATTCCATAAGCTTTCGAAAGGGTTTGCGTGATGACCAAATTCGAATATTCATTCAGTTTTTTCAACCAACTTTCTTGTGTTGAAAAATCGATATAGGCTTCGTCAATAACAACCAACCCTTGAAAATTTTTCAATAAGGTTTCAATAGCCTCCTCAGAAAAACTATTTCCTGAGGGATTGTTTGGCGAACATAAAAATAATATTTTAGAATTTACATTAACAGCAGCTAAAATCTGTGAAATTTGAGGCTGAAAATCAGCGGATAACAGTACTTTTCGATCTTCAATAGCATTGAGTGAAGCCAAAACCGAATACATGCCATATGTTGGTGGCAACGTAATAATATTGTCTTTGTTGGGTTCGCAAAACGCTCTAAACAACAAATCCAATACTTCATCACTTCCATTGCCAAGTAACATGTTTTTTTCATTGACATTTTTAATATTTGCCAAGGCTTTTTTCACACTAATTTGCTGAGGATCAGGATATCTATTTACACCATTTTCGAACGGATTTTCATTGGCATCCAAAAAAATCATGTCATTGATAGCCAAATCTTTGTATTCATCTCTAGCTGATGAATAGGGTTTTAAAGACCTTATATTTTCTCTAACCAACTCTAAAATTGATTTCATTTCAAATCGTTTAATCTGAGTGTAACTGCGTTTTTGTGTGCTTGCAATCCTTCTGCTTCAGCCATAATCTCAATAAATTTTCCCAATCTTTGAATACCATCTTTAGAGATTTCTTGAAATGTAATGCTCTTTAAAAAACTATCCAAATTCACGCCTGAATACGCTTTGCTAAATCCGTTTGTGGGCAATGTATGATTGGTTCCTGAAGCATAATCGCCTGCACTCTCTGGCGTGTAATTTCCAATAAAAACAGACCCTGCATTCGTAATATTTTCCACATAAAAAGCATTGTTTTTGGTGGCTACAATAAAATGTTCAGGACCATATTCGTTTATCAAATCCAAAGCAATTGCATCCGTTTCAACAAAGATAGATTTGGAGTTTTCAATCGCTTTTACTGCAATTTCTTTTCTTGGCAATTGCACTATTTGCTTCGAAATTTCATCAGCAACTTCTTGAATCAATACTTTAGATGTAGAGACCAAAATAACCTGACTATCAATGCCATGCTCTGCCTGACTTAATAAATCTGAGGCTACATAACTTGCCTTTGCAGACTCATCAGCAACTACTAATAATTCGCTAGGTCCTGCAGGCATATCAATAGCAACTCCGTATTTGGTAGCTAATTGTTTGGCAACCGTTACAAACTGATTTCCTGGACCAAATATTTTATACACTTGCGGAATATCAGCAGTGCCAAAAGTCAATCCTGCAATGGCTTGAATGCCTCCTACTTTTATAATTTTGGTAACGCCACACAAATTAGCAGCATATAAAATGGCTGGATGAATGTTCCCTTCTTTGTTGGGTGGTGAGCACAAAACAATTTCTTTACAACCTGCTATTTGCGCAGGAATTGCCAACATCAATACTGTTGAAAATAAAGGTGCTGTTCCTCCAGGAATGTACAAACCTACTTTTTGAATTGGTCTTTTTTCTTGCCAACAAAACACACCTCTGTAAGTTTCTACAGCAACTTTTTCAGTTTTTTGTACTTTGTGAAATAGCGAGATATTTTGATGCGCAACTCTGATGGCTTCTTTTAAATCAGATGAAACAGTCTGAATGGCTTTCTCAATTTCAGCTGTTGTCACCAATTTTTGATTCAATTGAACTCCATCAAACAATGAAGTGTATTTATCCACAGCTGCATCACCGTTTTTTTGAACATCGTCAAAGATTTGCAACACTGTTTTTTCAATATCATCCACTGTTTTTGTGGGTCTTTCTAAGATGGTTTTCCAAGCTGTTTTTGCTGGATTTAGAATCGTTTTCATTACAATACCATTTTTTCGATTGGACAAACTAAAATTCCTTCTGCACCTTTGCTTTTTAGCGCATCAATGATTTCCCAAAACTGATTTTTGCTAATTACTGTGTGCACAGAACTCCATCCTTTTTCTGCCAAAGGCAACACTGTTGGACTTCTCATTCCTGGTAAAATCTGAATGATAGCATCCAATTTGTCATTTGGCGCATTTAGCAAAATATATTTGGACTGTCTGCCTTTTAAAACTGCCTGAATTCTGAATTGAATTTTTTCTAAAATTGCTTTGCGTTCAGCATCCATTTTTGGTGAAATTGCCAAGACAGCTTCCGATTGTAATAACACTTCAATTTCTTTCAATCCGTTTTTAAAAAGCGTGCTTCCACTAGAAACGATGTCGCAAATACCATCTGCCAAGCCAATATTTGGCGCAATTTCTACTGAGCCATTGATGATGTGTAATTTGGCTGAAATGCCTTGTGCATCCAAAAAACGTTGTACAGTTTCAGGATAAGAAGTTGCAATTTCTTTGCCAGCCAAATCCTTTAAAGACGTGGCATCAGTCTCTTTTGGAACGGCAATTGAAACTTTGCATTTCGAAAAACCTAGACGCTCTACAAATGGCAAATCATTCCCTTTTTCGATGAGAATATTTTCGCCAATAATGGCTGCATCTACTACTCCATCACGCAAATATTGAGGAATGTCTCCATTGCGTAAATAAAAAACTTCTACTGGAAAATCTCTGGCTGAGGCTTTGAGTTGGTCTTTTCCGTTGTCAATAGAAATCCCAATGTCTTTTAAGATTTCCATGGATTCGTCATGTAATCTTCCTGCTTTTTGAATGGCTATACGTAAGTTACTCATTTTTTTTGTGTGTTGTGTTTGAGCAAAATGGATTCAACTAAAAACCCGTTTGATTTGCTCAAACGGGTTTATAAATATCTTGAATTTATTCAATACATTTTTAAATCGCTTGAGAGCAATTGTAAAAATGATGGTGATGCGCTTGAATAAATGTCATGTCTTTTTATTGAGCTGCAAATATCGAAATTTTATTTTTAAAATACCAAATGAAAATTGGAAAAAGTTATTTTATTTATTTGGATTAGGGAAAATGTGTATTTTAAGCAACCTAATACACTATCAGTAATAATAGATCATTTTTTAGAACTAAACAAAGTTGATTTTGAAAAAGTTGAATACAAGACAGAATCGAATAAACTTACAGAATTCAAAGACGAAAAGTTTAGTTTAAAATTTCGAAATTATCATAAAGAAAAAGTATTGTTACGTGTTGTAGATAAAAATTTAAACTTATCTAGAAGTGGTGTGGCTAGGTTAAACCAAATGAAAGATGATTTAAAAATCAATAATTAATTTCATTCTAATAACCCAAGCGTTTCGTTGAGCCCAAAACAAAAATAAATACAGTAAAAACCTATGATTAGAAATACTCCCAAAGCCAATAAGTCATTAACGATATAATTGTTTTAGTAAGCGTAAATCTATTTTATACCAAGCAAAGCTAATTCAAAGAAGTTTTAAAAAATAATTGATAACATAATTTTCTGTAAATTTGTGTTATGAAGCTAGAATATAAAAAAATAACAGATTTAAAAAAATTATGTACTAGACACAAAGTAAAAAAATTGTATCTATTTGGTTCTGCTTTGAATTCAAATTTCTCAGACAAAAGCGATATAGATTTTCTTGTTTCATTCAAATCATTCGATTAGTCTTTGTATTTTGATAACTATTTGAATCTTAAAGAGAGTTTATAAAAATTATACAACAGAAAGTTTGATTTAGTTGAAGCGCAAACCCTAAGAAATCCTATATTAATCAATGCTATAGACTCATCAAAAGAATTAATTTATGGATGAAAGGATATTAAAATGGCTTTATGATATTAAGTTAAGTATTGATGAAATCGAAAGTTTTTTTATGGAAGAAAAAAGGGATTTTTTCAAATACAAACAAAATATACTACTCAAAAGAGCTACTGAAAGAAACCTTGAGATTATTGGTGAAGCAGTGAATAGAATCATCAATCGCGATCAATCCTTCTTAAAAAAATCACCAATGCAAAAGCAATTATCGGACTAAGAAACCAAGTAATTCATGCTTATGATAACATTTCAGATGAAAAAAATGCCAAAATATAGGACAAAAATTGGTGTTGTGATTTAGGCGCATTTAAGAGATATGACTTGTATGCTGAAAAAATTATTCTTGAAAGGAGTAATAATTTTGAAAATAGTTACTTTGGTGATTTATATTCAGATTTAGTTGCAGTAACATTATTTAGTAAATTAAACACATCATTATTAAACTTATTTCTATAGATAAAAATAAATTTAAAATCAGAAAATTTAACTTTTGATACTTTTATTAACGAACGAACAAACATCACAAAGTTATCAAAAGAACTTGGAATCCCAGTTGACTTGCTTTACCGGTGGCGAAAAAAATATAATCAATTTGGGGAAGGTGTAGCTACTTAAATAAATGCGATATTATGCAAAATAAAAAAAATTAAAAACTCGACAACGTAAATCCAAAAGATAAAAATTGGTCTTCTTGTTTTTGATTTTCAATGACCAAACTTTCAAAAGTGCGAAGATAATTGATTTTGAAATTCAGATGCTTTACAATTGGCAATTCCAAACCAACATCAGCTTGCCAACGAAAATTGTTACTTTCTTCCAACGAAGGCTGAAAATAGCTTTCGTGCGTTAGTATCATTTTATTTTTAAAAAATTGATATTTTCCATTCAACCAAATGGTGCCTCTAAACGTATTTATAATTTCATCCCCATTATAAATTGGACGATTAAAGTTTGTTTTATTGAAATTGGTACGTTCGTATTCACTTGTAATGGCCAATTTGATGTAATTATTTTTGTTATTTAATATTTGATAAGTAAATCCACCTCCAAAAAGAGTTCGCAACTCGATTTCTCTTCTAAAATTGGTACTCACAAAACCCAAAATTAAAGGATATATTTTTCTTTCAGTATTGAAATATAAAAAATTCAAACTCAGAATATCTTCATCTGCTTTTACTTTCCCAAATTCCTGATAAACATAAGAATTAGACGTTTTAAAAACTCCATTTTTAAAAGGTTTAAAACTCACTTCTGCTTTGGCTCTAAAAATAACAGTTTCTACATTTCCTCCTTGCCAAAAACCTGTTAGTGACAATTTCGCTTTGATATTTAGCGTATCACTTTCATTCATTTGAGCAGTTAAAATAGAGGAATAAAAGAGTAAAAAATAAATAATCTTTTTCATTTTAGTTCGCATTTTAAAAGTTTTTTTTAGGGTTCAAAGATATTTATTTTAAAAAAAAACGCAAAAAAATTGAATTTTTTTTTAAAAAATCAACAGATTAAAAACAAAGGGCAGTTTTAAATGTGTTTAAAAAAAATGAAAAGAAAAATTTATTTCTCATTTTTTCTAATGTAAAATTTAATGAGATTTTTCATTACATTTGAAAGTATTAAAAATGTTTGCTTATTTCGACTTAGTTTTATCACAACAACAAATTTTCATAAATGAAAAAAACGCTCACTACTACCCTACTACTCATTACTTTTTTATTAGTTTCATGCAATAAAAAAAATGTTGATTCTATTGATGCACCAACAACTGATAAAATCAATTTATTTATTTGGAGTGGATTGAATACCTATTATTTGTGGCAAAAAGACGTGCCTAATTTGGCTGACAATCGGTTTCGAAATTTTGAGGAGTTATTTTCGTTTTTCAGAGGATTTTCTTCTCCTGAAACCGTTTTTGAAAGTTTGCGTTTTAAGCCTGGTTTGGTAGATCGTTTTTCAATTATTGTAGATGATTATGTAGCTTTAGAAAACTCATTTCAGGGAATTTCTCTAAACAACGGAATGGAATTTGGTTTGGTGAGATATGCAAATTCAACTACTCAGATTTTTGGTTATGTGCGTTATATAATTCCAAATTCTGACGCTGAAATCAAAGGAATTTCAAGAGGAATGATTTTCAATACTGTGAACGGAACGCAACTTACTGATACAAATTTTGGGAATTTATTATTTGGAAACAATTCCGTTTATACCATTGGTTTTGCGAATTATAACAGCGGAAATCCCACTTCAAATAGCACTTCAATTTCGTTGACAAAAACAGAATTGCAAGAAAATCCTATTCCAATTTCAAAAGTTTTTGATGAAGGAACTAAAAAAATTGGATACCTGTTATACAATCAATTTTCAAGTTCATTTGATGGAGAATTAAACACGGCATTTGCTGATTTTAAAGCTAAAAATATCAACGAATTAATTGTTGATTTGCGCTATAATGGAGGTGGTTCCGTGCAAACAGCCACCTATTTAGGAAGTATGATTACAGGGCAATTCAATGGGCAATTGTATTCAAAGGAAGTATGGAATCAGAAAGTTTTGGA
Source organism: Flavobacteriaceae bacterium CG2_30_31_66 (assembly GCA_001873065.1). Lineage (GTDB taxonomy): Bacteria > Bacteroidota > Bacteroidia > Flavobacteriales > Flavobacteriaceae > Polaribacter. The sequence goes on along the minus strand of MNYM01000050.1, from coordinate 87,571 downwards.
CGCAATCCCTGCAGATCGTTTTATAAATAATTTCACCAGTCAAATTCGAAATTTAGACAGAAATGGAAACGTTATTCTAAATCAAAACATCAATAGTTTGGGGTTAACAAAGGTTTATTTTATTGTGTCAAGTAGCACAGCTTCAGCCTCAGAATTGGTTATCAATTCATTAAGTGCTTATATTGATGTTCAATTGGTTGGCGTAAAAACTGTTGGTAAACAAGTAGGTTCAATTACGTTGTATGATTCTGATAATTTGCAAAGAAATGGTCCAAACTTAAACACAAATCACACCTATGCTATGCAACCTATCGTATTAGAAATCAGCAATAAAAACAACGAAAATCATCCTGAAGGTTTTACACCTGAAATAAGTTTGCCAGGTATTTTTATACAAGAAAACTTTGGAAATTTAGGTGTTTTAGGGGAACGTTCCGATCCTCTATTAGATAGAACTCTTACCTTGATTACTACTGGAGCAAAAGGAATATTACACACAAAAAATCAAATTGTTTATGAAGAAATTTTTAACTCGAAATTAGCTACCCCTACAAGGAATAATATGTATGTTGATTTTTAGTTGGTTTATAATCGTTGGTTTTTAATTCTAAACTCTTGCATCTCATCATTGGGCAAAACATCTGGTCTAAACTCACTCATCAATTCTTCGCGTCTTGATTTGGCATATTCATAACCAGATTCCCACCATTTTGTCATCAGTTTTTGATCAAAAACCAATGAGTTAGTTGTTAAAACTGTGGGCGTATAATATAAATTTAGTTTTACATTTTTACCATTTGCAGCTAATTTCCCAATGGTAATATTGTGTTTTTCAACGTGTTCAAGCATAAAATCAAATACATCAAACAACAATGAAAAAGGATTTTTTGACGGAATTCTATTTATTTGACTCACCTCTGTTTCCAAAATAATCGCATCAATTTCAGTAGCTCCACATAAAATTGCTTGTCTGATGGGAACTAAGGCTCCAAAACCACCATCAGCATATTGTTGTTTGTTTTTTTCTAACAAGCTCATAAAAGGCACAAAATTACACGATCCCCAAATCCAATCGCAAAAATCTTTGTAAGTACAATCGTTACTTGACTTGTATTCAATCTGATTGGCGGTTAAATTAGAAACCGTGACCATCACTTCTTTGTTGTTTTTTCGAATACTTTCAAACATTTCAATAGTAACAGAATCAAAAATTAATTTTCGTAAATTTTTACTTTCTCCGAAAGTTTTTCGTCCGTTAAAAAAATTCCATAAAGTATTTAAGTGATTGATAGTAACCACATTTTCACCTGAAACTCTTCTGATGATAAAAGGATTGTTGCTAAAAATTGACTCTTGATTGACATTTGTATAAATGGTTTTCAACTCGTCTAACATTCCCAACGCCAAATGCGAGACCATCAAACTTCCTGTTGATGTCCCTAAAAATAAGTCATATTCACGAAACTCTTTTGTTATCAAATATTGCGCAACACCGCCTGCAAAGGCACCTTTACTTCCACCACCTGAAATTACCAATGCTTTTTTCATCTGCTAAAAATGATTTGAGTATTTTAGTTGTATAAAAATATCAAAAATGAAATCAATATCCGTCCTATTTTTCACATTCCTTCTGATGATTGCTTGTCAACAAAAATTCATTCCTAGAAATCTTACTTATATAAACATTCAAGAATTTAAAATAGATAGCACAAGCATCAGAGCAATCATAGCAATTGATTCAAATACAGTGTATTATGCAGGTTCAAATGCCGATTTTGGATTTACAAATAATACCGGAAAAACATGGACAAAACAATTTTTTAATTTTCAAGATTCGATAAAACCACATTTTAGAAGTTTGGCAACCAATGGAAGTGACTTTTTTGTAATGTCAATTGAAAATCCTGCGTTGTTATATAAAATTTCAAAATCTGCCACAAGTTTGGTGTATGTTGAAAATCACGAAAAAGTTTTTTATGATGCCATGCAATTTTTTGATGACAAAATGCACGGAATTGCGGTAGGCGATCCTACAGAAAATTGTGCTTCTATAATCATTACCAAAGATGCTGGAAATACTTGGAAAAAAATTTCGTGTGAAAGATTGCCAAAATTTGAAGACGGTGAAGCTTTTTTTGCTGCTAGCAATACCAATATAAAAACAATTGGAAACAAGGTTTGGATTGCTTCTGGAGGAAAAAAATCACGCGTTCTTTTTTCTGCTGATTTTGGCGAAACTTGGCAAATTTTCGAAACACCTATTATTCAAGGAAATGTTTCGCAAGGAATCTACTCTATTGATTTTGCTGATGAAAAAAAAGGCATTGCCATTGGTGGAGATTATTTAAAACCTTCAAAAAACATTGACAATATTGCCATAACTTCAAATGGAGGAAAAACTTGGAAAATTGTAGCAAATGGAAAAAATTCAGGTTACAAAAGTTGTGTACAATATGTGCCAAATACCCAGGGTAAAGAAGTTTTTGCGGTTGGAAATAAAGGTGTTTCTTATTCAAATGATGGCGGATTTTCATGGAAAGAAATTTCGAATCACAGTTATCATGCCATTCGTTTTATAGATAAAAATACTGCTTGGCTCTCTGGTGATAAAAAAATTTGTAAATTGGTCTTGCCTTAAAAACAGTTCGAATTTTCGTCTTATGATAAATAAACAATTGATTACCAATCGATTTTTAAAATATGTAGTGATAGATACTACTTCAGATCCTGAAAACCCAGCATTTCCAAGTACTGAAAAACAATGGAATTTAGCAAAACTGCTTAAAAATGAACTTCTAGAAATAGGTTTAGAAGACGTTTATTTGGATGAAAACTGTTATCTCATGGCAACTTTGCCAAGTAATCTTTCATTTCAAGTGCCAACAATTGGTTTTATTTCTCATATCGATACGAGTCCAGATTTCTCTGGTACAAACGTACATCCAAAAATTATTGAAAATTATCAAGGAAATGATATCATTTTAAATGAGACTGAAAAAATCAAATTATCATCAGATTATTTTGAGGAAATAAAACAATATATAGGAAAAACCATCATCACAACTGATGGTACAACATTGTTGGGTGCTGACGACAAAGCTGGCGTAACAGAAATTGTAACTGCTATTGAATATTTGGTAAATCATCCAGAAATCAAACATGGAAAAATCAGAATTTGCTTTACACCTGACGAAGAAGTTGGCAAAGGTGCTCATTTATTTAACGTTGAAAAGTTTGACGCAGAATGGGCTTACACCATGGATGGCAGTCAAATTGGAGAGTTGGAATACGAAAATTTTAATGCAGCAAGTGCCAAAATAATCATTAAAGGAAAAAGTGTGCATCCAGGTTATGCGAAAGGAAAGATGATCAATTCAATTTTGATTGCAAACGATTTCATTTCATCACTTCCAACGAATGAAGTTCCAGAAAAAACAACTGGATATGAAGGTTTTTTTCATTTACATGACATTAAAGGTGATATAGAAGAAACTGTTTTAGAATACATTATTAGAGACCATGATTTTGATAAGTTTGAAGAGCGTAAATACTTATTACAAAAAATTGCTTTTGATATCAATCAAAAATATGAAAATGACTGTGTTTTTGTAACTCTCAAAAATCAGTATTTCAATATGAAAAAAATGATTTCTCCAGTAATGCATATTGTTGATATCGCTGAAGAAGTGATGAAAGATTTGGGAATTGAACCATTAATCAAACCCATAAGAGGTGGTACAGATGGTTCACAACTGTCATTTAAAGGGTTGCCTTGCCCCAATATTTTTGCTGGAGGTCACAATTTTCATGGAAGATTTGAATACATTCCTGTTGAATCGATGATGAAAGCTACAGAAGTAATTATTGGAATTGCGAAAAAAGTAGCTGAAAAATATGCATAAAAAAATCTCCAGAAAGGACTTCTGGAGATAGAAAAGTAGAAGCTAACTACTTAAATTTTACATTAATATCTAAAATAGACCCCCTAATTTCTATTTTAAAAAGTAAAACAGTGCAAGTTTAGTGATAATTTATCACATAAAAAAATACCTTATGAAAGTTCAGGGTTTTTCCCCTTAATATTTTTAAAAAAAGAGTAAAAAACTTGAAAATCTTTATCCAAATCATCAGTTGTGTAATAAGGTTCTGATATTTTAATTTGTTTATTTCCAAAATCTAAAGTTACCATTACAATAGGCACATTTGCACCTTTTGCGATGAAGTAAAAACCAGTTTTCCAGCGTTCAACTTTCTTTCGAGTTCCCTCAGGAGACAATGCCAATCTGAATTCTTCTTTCGAATTAAAAATATCAATAATGACATCAACCAATTTATTATTTTTAGAGCGATCTACAGGAGTACCACCCAAAGCTCTGAAAAAAAATCCAAAAGGTGCTCTAAAAAGTGACTCTTTACCTATAAAATGAATCATAATTCCTGAACTCATTCTCGATAAAATGGCAATAGGAAAATCAACCCAACTTGTGTGAGGTGCCGCAATTACCACATATTTTTGGATGTTTGTTGGAAAATTGGTATCCATTTTCCAACCTAAAATAGTAAACAAGATAAAACCTGCGAATCTTTTCATGATGTTTTAAAAAAGTCATAAATTTAAGGACTTAAATTGACATGATGAACGCAATAATTATTTACTTTTTTTTGGCACTTATTTTTGGTGTCATTGGATTTTTTATAGGGAAAATACTAGGAAAATTGAACTTTGAAACTTCAAAAACAACACTCGAGAAAGAGAAATCTTCACTAGAAACGCAAGTTTTCTCTTTAGAAAAAGCTTTGCAAAACAAAGAAAATGAGAAATTGTTTTTAGAAAATGAAAAAAAAGAGATTCAACAAGAAAAAGAAACACTTTTGTCTGAAAATTCTCAACAAAAAACAAATTTAGAAAATTTACAAACCAAACTTTTAGAGCAAAAAAATGAAGTTGAAAAACTACAAGAGAAATTCACCAAAGAATTTGAAAACTTAGCCAACAAAATTTTAGATGAAAAATCGACCAAATTTACACTTCAGAATAAAGAAAATATGGAAACCATTTTGAATCCTTTGCAAGAAAAAATTAAAGGTTTTGAAGATAAAGTAGAAAAAACACACAAAGAAAGTATTGATTATCATGCAGCTTTGCGTCAACAAATTGTGGGTTTGAAAGAGTTGAATCAGCAAATGAGCAAAGAAACATTGAATTTGACAAAAGCATTGAAAGGAGATAGCAAAGTGCAAGGTGATTGGGGTGAAACACAATTAGAAATTTTATTAGAAAAAGCCAATTTGGTAAAAGACATTCATTTTACCACTCAAGGTGGCTATAGAGATGAAGAAGGCAAACTAAAAAAGCCCGATTTTATCATCAATCTACCCAATAACAGGCATTTAATTGTTGATTCAAAAGTGTCATTGACAGCATACGAACGTTATTTTAGTGCTGAAAATGAAGAAGAAAAAGCTGTGTATTTAAAAAATCATGTAGAAAGTATGCGGAAGCATTTTAGAGATTTGAGCGAAAAAAGATACGAAAAACTCTATGACATCAATTCTCCTGATTATGTATTGATGTTTGTGCCTATTGAACCTGCGTATTTATTGGCTTTGAGTAACAATGATGGCTTGTATTTAGAAGCGTTGGATAAGAATATTGTATTGGTTTCTACTTCTACGCTTTTAGCAACATTAAGTACAATTTCTTCTATGTGGAGGCAAGAAAATCAGAAGCGAAATGTGATAGAAATTGCCAAACAAGCAGGAGCTTTGTACGACCAATTTGTCAATTTAACCGAAGATTTAATCAAAGTGGGCAATCAGTTGAAAACCGTGCAAGGAACGTATGATGTTTCTATGAAAAAGCTAACAGGAAGAGGAAATTTGGTCAGCAAAGTAGAAAGTATTCGAAAATTAGGAGCTACTACTTCCAAAATTTTACCTCAAAATTTGTTAGATAGAGCACAAGAAAACTTTTAAATTATTTCAGATATTGAAACTCCTGCAAGGTTTTAACAACCTTGTAGGTATCTTTTTAAATTAAAAAAAGGCATCAAATATTGATGCCTTTTTTTATATAATCTTGTAAAACACTTACATCACAAACAATCTTCTTGCACTCATCATGTCTGAAACTCTATCTCCAATATCATGCAAAGCGGCTTCATTATCAGCATTTTGAATAGCTTCATCAATAAATTCAACCACTTTTACCATATCTTCTTCTTTCAAACCACGAGTGGTTATAGCTGGTGTTCCCACACGAATTCCTGAGGTAATAAAAGGACTTTTATCATCAAAAGGAACCATGTTTTTATTCACAGTGATGTCTGCTTTTCCAAGTGCGATTTCAGCATCTTTTCCAGAAATATTTTTGTTGTGCAAATCAATCAACATACAGTGATTGTCTGTGCCTCCAGAAATTAAATGATAGCCTCTTGACACAAATTCAGCTGCCATTCTTGCCGCATTTTTCTTCACTTGAATTTGATATTCTAAAAATTCATCTGTCAATGCTTCTCCAAAAGCCACTGCTTTTGCAGCAATGACATGCTCTAAAGGTCCGCCTTGATTTCCAGGAAAAACAGCTGAATTCAATAAAGCTGATATTCTTTTCGGTGTTCCGTTTTTCAACAAATCTCCAAATGTGTTTTCAAAATCATCACCCACCATAATCATTCCTCCTCTTGGACCACGCAACGTTTTGTGGGTTGTTGTGGTTACAATATGACAATATGGAATTGGATCGTTCAAAATTCCTTTGGCAATCAATCCTGATGGATGTGAAATATCAGCCAATAAAATGGCACCTACACTATCCGCAATTTCTCTGAAACGTTTAAAATCCATATCTCTTGAATAGGCAGAAGCACCTGCAATCAACAATTTTGGTTTTTCTATTTCAGCAATTTCTTGAATTTTGTCATAATTCAAAACACCAGTTTCTCTTTCAACACCATAAAAAGAAGGTTTGTATAATTTTCCTGAGAAATTCACAGGCGAGCCATGTGTCAAATGCCCACCATGAGACAAATCAAACCCTAAAATTTTATCACCCGGATTCAAACACGCTGCAAAAACAGCCGTATTTGCTTGCGAACCAGAGTGTGGTTGCACATTTACATACGAAGCTCCAAACAATACTTTGGCCCTGTCAATGGCAATTTGCTCTACAATATCCACGATTTCACAACCTCCATAATATCTTTTTTCAGGATATCCTTCTGCATATTTATTGGTCAACACTGACCCTTGTGCTCTCATTACTTGATCGCTCACAAAGTTTTCAGAGGCTATTAACTCCAATCCATTTAATTGTCTTTCGTTTTCTTGATTAATAAGGTCGAAAATCTGATTATCTAGTTGCATTTTTATTTATTTAAAATAGGCTACAAAAATAAGAAAAAGGATTCCTTTAAGAAATATGTTTTTCAGGATGTTTTGTTTTTTTTTATTAATTATGAACATGAAAGTAAAGTGTTGTTAAAATTAAACTTTTCATGATTTTTTTGTTTTGAAATGTCAAAAAATTATGTAGGTTTGAAAAAAATATAAATCGATACAATGATCATTACCGCAAATAACCCTAACAGAAAATCTTGGTTGAAAGTTGAAGAAAATTCTGATTTTCCTATTCAAAATATCCCTTTTGGAGTCTTTATTACTAGAGACGATATCATCACCATTGGAAGTAGAATTGGCGATTATGCTATTGATTTAGGGGCATTTCATCAATTGGGATATTTTAACGGAATTCCATTAACTGATGACATGTTTTTGCAAGACAATTTGAATGATTTTATTGCTGATGGTCGCAAAACGTGGCGTTTGGTAAGAAATCGTATTGCCGAAGTTTTTGATGTGAAAAACGGAATTTTAAGAGACAATGCAGCACACAAAGACAAAATTATCTTTAGAATGGACGAAATCGAAATGTTGTTGCCAGTGGCCATTGGCGATTATACCGATTTTTATGCCAGCAAAGAACACGCCACCAATGTTGGTTCCCTTTTTAGAGACCCTGAAAATGCGTTGCTACCCAATTGGTTGCACATTCCTATTGGCTATCATGGAAGAAGCTCGTCCATTGTGCCTTCAGGAACGCCTATCAGAAGACCTCATGGTCAAACAAAACCTGCTGAAGGAAGGAATATTCCTGAATTTGGTCCTACAAAATTATTAGATTTTGAATTGGAAATGGCGTTTATTACTACAGATGCCAATGTGTTAGGAGAACGAATTGCGATTGATGAAGCTGAAGAATATATTTTTGGATTAGTGCAATTTAATGATTGGTCTGCCAGAGATATTCAAGCTTGGGAATATGTGCCTTTAGGGCCGTTTTTAGGAAAGAATTTTGCGTCCACCATTTCACCTTGGATTGTAACGTTGGATGCTTTAGAGCCTTTTAGAGTGGACAACCCAAAACAAGAAATTGAGCCGCTACCCTATTTAAAACAAAAAGGAAAAGGCAGTTTTGATATTCATTTACAAGCGGCAATCAAACCTGAAAACGGACAAGAAACTGTGGTTTCAAATTCGAATTTTAAATATATGTATTGGACAATGGCGCAACAATTAGCACATCACACTGTGAATGGTTGCCCAGTAGAATCTGGTGATATGATGGGTTCAGGAACGATTTCAGGACCAACCAAAGACAGTTTTGGTTCGATGCTCGAATTGACTTGGAAAGGTCAAAACCCCATCACTCTAAAAGACGGAACAACCCGAAAATTTATCAACGATAATGATACTGTAATCATGCGTGCGCATTGCAAAAACAGCAAAGTTCGTATTGGTTTTGGAGAATGTGTTGGGAAGGTGTTGCCTGCGAAGTAAGTGGTTTTTAAAAAATAAAAATGTTTTATACGGTTGGGTATATTTAGGAGTTAGTAACAAGCTGAAAAACCGATAAAAAAGAAAATGAACAACGAAAAATGGAATGAAATCTGCTTTATATTATCCGACAATATTCGGACTGTTATTAGTGAAAATGATTTTGAACAAAACGTTGTCCAAGCTTTAAGAGTTTTGGACTGGAAAGAATATTCTGGAGATATTGAAATTAGACCTTCTTTTCAAATTGGCGCTTCAAATAGAATTACTCCTGATTTTGTGATAAAATCTTCCGAAAATAAAAAACTTTTCGTAGTTGAAATTAAGCAACCAAATATTCCTCTAAATTCAAAATTTCAGCAACAACTATTTTCATATATGCGTCAATTAAGACTCGAATACGGAATCTTAATTGGACAAGGAATCCAAATTTTTTATGATGGAAATTTAGCAAACCAAGATGAACCAATTTTATTGGAGACAATTAAGTTCACAAAAGACGATGAAAAAGGATTAAAATTTGTCGAACTATTTGCCAAAGAAAGTTTCAACCAAGAATCTTTGAGAGCGTTTACGCTTGATGGACTTAAAAAAATAAACCGTAAAGAAGAACATGAAAATTTGATTGAAAAAATACTTTCTGAAAGTTATCAAGAAAATATTTCAGAATTAATAAAACAAGATTTCTTAAACGAATATGACGGAGAATTAATAGAATCTGTCCTTAAAGAATTAAAAATTGAGATAAAAAAGAAAAACACAGAAATATCTCAAACAGAATTTCCAAAAAGTCAATTCAAAGAACAAAGAATTATTGATTACTCGAATGGCATTTTACCAATCGAAATAAACCCATCATCTGAATCTGATTTTAAACGCAGACTTTTATTGACAAAAACAGCTTACATAACGACTTTTTATAAAAATGGAACTTCTCAACAAAAAGTCTGGAATGCTCAAAGATTTAGAGAAAGTTCTGGTGTTAAAGGAAACTTAAGGTCAAGACCTGAATTTAGAAACGGAGAGTGGCAAAAACTCGGAATTGAAAAGGTTTTAGTTTCGATTGATAAATAGAAAAATAATTAAAAATCCAGCTCCGCAAAGTTTCGAATTTTATATCATTGTGCTTTGCGATGGTCTCCTGACCTCGCAACAGATAATTTTCTATAAAAACTAATACGAATTATATCTTTGTATATTACTCAAATTCATTACATCAACAATTGGATTATCTGCTTTTTCAATAAAAACCAAGCCAACATCATTTACATAATTGGATGCACTTGAATACAAATAATGAGAAGCTTTTTCAACCAAACCAGCACGAACAGGGTTTAAATGGATATAATCTAATTTTGACCACATGAACTTATTGGAATAAATTTCTTCAGGGTGATTACCATACTTCCAAAATTGATAATTTTTATTTCTTGAATGTGTTTGGGTTGCGAGTTTAAATCGTTCCAACATCCATTCTCTTCTACTTTCAGGTTCTGATTGAATCTTATCTAAAATTGTTTTGGCTGTATATTTCTTGAAATCCCTAATTAAATCTGATAATTTTTCATCTTTTGACTGAACAATAATATGAATATGATTACTCATAATCACATAACCATATAGTATCATTCCTTTGTTTTTGATACAATAATCAAAGCATTTAATAACTTCATCACGAAATATTTTTCTAGAAAAAACGTCAATCCAATCAACAACTGTCGCAGTTATAAAATGTGGTAAACTTTGATCTCTAATTACAAATCCTTCAATCATTTTTAACTTTTTTCAAATATAATATAAAATAGAATAGTTTTATTGCATTGAAGTTTGTTTGTTTTTGCGAGGTCAGGAGACCTCGCAGAGCATCAATCTTTTTTTATTTCTTACATCCAAAGTTTAGTTTCTTGCAAGTCCGTTTTAAGTTCTTGCATCCGCAGTTTAGTTTCTTGCAAGTCCATTTTAAGTTCTTGCGTATGCAGTTTAAATTATTACAAGTCCGTTTTAAATTCTTGCGTCCACAGTTTAAATTATTGCAAGTCCGTTTTAAGTTCTTGCATCCGCAGTATAGTTTCTTGCAAGTCCATTTTAAGTTCTTGCCTACGCAGTTTAAATTATTACAAGTCCGTTTTAAGTTCTTGCTTCCGCAGTTTAGTTTCTTGCAAGTCCGTTTTAAGTTCTTGCTTCCGTAGTTTAAATTATTGCAAGTCCGTTTTAAATTCTTGAATCCGTAACTTGATAAATTGCGATTACGATCTATTCCATCCCATCAATAAAAATCTTCATCTTTCCACTTGCTTCTATAAATTCAATAATGGCTTTATCAGTAAGTTCTACTTTTTCAAAATAAAAATCGTCTAAACTTACAAATGAAATTATTTTTGTTTTAAAGGGTGGTTCAAAATAAATAGATTGCAATTTTAATGACAACTATTTATGGTTTCTGAGGCTGTATTCAAAACAGGTTCTAAAGGAGAAATAAAAGGAATTCCCAATCCTAAGCCTCTTAAAATAAATAAAGCACCAATAAAAACCACCACAATTGGAATCGCTTTTTGGATAATTGTTTTAAAATTTCCTTTGGCAAAACTTCCAAAATATACAACAACAGTCATTAAAGGAATAGTTCCTAATCCAAAAAGAAACATGTAAAACGCTCCATAAAAAGGTGTTGACGTGGTGAGAGCGCCTAAAATTGCCATGTAAACCAGTCCACAAGGCAACAATCCGTTTAGAAATCCAAGGATAAAAAAAGTGTCGTTATTTTTCTTTTTTAACTCACTTCCCAAAGCATTTTTTACTTTAAAAATAAATGAATTTGCCATTTTTGACAATGGAATTTTGGTAACTATTTTTGGGAATAGAATTATTAAAATCATTGTAACCCCTGTTATAATTGAGATTTGTTGTTGAAATCCGAAGAAATAAAATCCTTTTCCTAAGTATCCAAAAAGCAACCCCATCAAACTGTAAGTGAATAATCTACCAAAATGATAACTAAAAATTTGTAAAAACTTTTTAACAGGTTTTTCTCTGTCAACAGGCAACATAAATGCAATTGGACCGCACATTCCTATACAATGAAAACTTCCTACAAGTCCAAAAATAAGTGCTGATAAAAACATTAATATATCAAATCTTCTTTGTGAAAATATTTTATATCTTCGTATTTCCACTCAATAGTAATGTCCCAACGACCATCCACTAAACGATTCTCAGGCACGAGCAAACTTTTGTCAGAAATTAAAATTGGCATTTCAAAATCTAATTGTTTATTAGATGGTCTGTAAAGGGACACTTTTCCTGTAATTTTTTCCGTATCAAAATCTTTGGGAAATGAAATCATCAAACCTTTTTTGGTTTTAATAATTTCTAACTTATTTTTTAAATTTTGGGAATTTTTGGTAGCTTCAATTTGATCTTGATATTGTAATTCTTTTTGATAATAGCCATCAGTAACCAAATCATGAGTGAATTTTTTATTCGAAGTCATTGAAATTATAAAAAAAAGTATAAAACCAATAAAAGAAATAAATGCTAATACAATTCCTGTTCCCCAATTAAATTTTTTCATTGTTTTTGTTTTAACGATAACTTCTTGGACTTAAGAAATTAGTTTTCGTTGTTTCAATTAATTGTTCACCACTGTAAACGCCTATTTTTAAATCGGTTTTGTCATCTGATAATTCTGAGGAATGCAACTCAATAAAAAGCGTTCCTTGAGCCATTCCTTGTTTTGGAACCATGAAATTTTGATTAGAAACCAATTTAATTTTTCCTTTATGGGAAAGTATTTTATAGCTTACATCTTCAATATTTTCAGTAGTTTTGTTGATGATTTTGTAGGTGTACACATTGCTAATTACATTGTTTTCTTTGTGTTCATACAATTGTCCTGGCAATCTTAAAATAGTGGCTTCAACATCATTTCTTAAAAAAAGCATTCCTATTAAAACACCTATTAAAATGACTAAAACAGCTGTATATCCTTTCATTCTTATGGTAAATTTGAAAGGCTCTTTCTTAGCAATATTGTCTTCACTTGCATAACGAATCAAACCTTTTGGAAGGTTGATACTTTCCATAATGTGATCGCATTCGTCAATACAAGCAGTGCAATTTACACACTCTAATTGCGTTCCATTTCTGATATCGATACCTGTGGGGCAAACCACGACACACTGTTTACAATCAATACAATCCCCTTTTCCAGCCTCATTTCTATCCTCTCCTTTTCTAAAAATAGATCTTCCTTTTATGCCTTCACCTCGTTTATAATCATAAGCAACATTAATGGTTTTATTGTCTAATAAAACACCTTGCAATCGTCCATAAGGACAAGCAATAATGCAGACTTGTTCACGAAACCAAGCAAATATGAAATAAAAAACACCTGTAAAAATCAGTAAAGAAATCAGTGTTCGAATATTGTCTGACGGATTTCCAGTAATGTAACTAATCAGTGTATCCCCACCAATCAAATATGCCAAAAATACATTGGCAATGAGGAATGAAATGACAAAGAAAATAAACCATTTCAACAAACGTTTTTTTATTTTTTCTGCATTCCATGGTTGTTTATCTAAGCGCATTTGTTTGCCACGATCACCATCAATCCAATATTCAATTTTTCTAAAAACCATCTCAAGAAAAATGGTTTGTGGGCAAATCCACCCACAAAAAATTCGACCGAAAACGACCGTAAAAAGAATGATAAAAACCACTCCTGTAATCATCGAGATGACAAATAAATAAAAATCTTGAGGCCAAAAAGGAAATCCAAAAATATTGAATTTTCTTTCTAAAACATTAAAAAGTAAAAACTGATTACCATTGATTTTGATAAATGGTGCAGACAATAAAAAAACCAATAAAAAATAACTAACATAGGATCTGTATTTATAAAATCGACCATTTGGTTTTTTAGGATACACCCAAGAACGCTTTCCTTCACTGTTTATAGTACCAATACTATCTCTAAACTGTTCTTTATCAGTAGTTCCCATTATATTATTTATAAATCAATCATGTTATTAATTATTCTTGAACCCATTTTTCACCTTGTGGAGCTTTGGGGTTTGCAGGCGTTGTTCCTTGAAGTGAAATCACATAACTTGCTACTTTTGCCATATCATCAGATTTTAAAGTTTTATTCCAAGCAATCATTCCTTTTCCATCTCTACCTCCGTTATGAATGGTATTATAAACATTTTTAATTCCTCCACCCAAAATCCAATATTCATCTGTTAAATTTGGTCCAATGGCTCCTCCACCATCTGCAACGTGACAAGACGCACAATTAAGACCAAAAACAGCTTTTCCTCTTTTTAAATCAGCATCTGATGTTAATAATGTTACATTTTCAGCGGTAATTAAATCTGTTGATGTTGATTGAAATTTATCCACTTCTAATCTTGCTTCTGCTACAGCTTTGTCATATTCAACGGCTTGTGAATCACCATCAAGAATGTGAAATCTCACCAAATAAACCCCAGCAAAAATGATGGTTGCATAAAACATATATACCCACCAAGGAGGTAAAGTATTGTCTAATTCTTTAATTCCGTCATAATTGTGGTCTAATACGATTTCATGTTCTTCTTCAATAGCTTTCGTTTTTGTCCAAGATTTTATCAAATTTGCAAACCAAGCTTCAGACGTTTCTGGGATAATGCCTTCTATTTCATTCTGTAATGTTTTGGCTCTGTTGATAGCCATTACATTGACCACTTCTTTTAAAACGATGACAATTACAAATCCTATCAATGCTAACCATACTAAAGGATTTTCATAAACATCAAAAGGATTTTTATACACCATAAATGATTTTGCAAGTGCTAAAAAAGTAACAATCACAAAAATTACATATACTGTTGATTGGAAATATTTTTTCATTTTTTTAATTTTTAATTTTCTAATGGTAAGTTGCTCACTTCTTTTATATGTTCTTTTTTGGCGGTAAATACCCACCAAAATAAAACAACAAAAAAGGTAAAAAATATCGTTAATGAAATTATTGGATAAATTTCAATTCCTGTGATACTTTCCATATAATTTTTTACAAAACTTAGCATAATACTTATTTTTTAGAGATTTGTTCTTCTTTTACTTTGATATCTGTTCCCAAACGTTGGATATAAGCAATAATAGCAACGATCTCTCTGTCTCTCATTTCTATAAATTCCAATCCATTTTCTTTTGAATAAGCTTTGTCAGCTTCATAATTTTTTGCAAAATCAGGGTCTTGATATAGATTTTCTTCTATAATTTTACCTTGTTGCGTCATAGCTGCTTGTGCATAGGTAATTTCTTCGTCTGTATAAGGAACACCTAAAGTAACCATCGCTCTCATTTTACCTTCCGTATTTGATTTGTCCAATTTATTAGTTATCAACCATTTATAAGAAGGCATAATTGAACCTGGCGAAGTGCTTTGAGGATCATACATGTGATTCAAATGCCAATTATCGTTGTATTTTTTTCCAACTCTGTGTAAATCTGGTCCAGTACGTTTACTTCCCCATAAAAATGGGTGATCATATACATATTCACCAGCTTTAGAATATTCACCATAACGTTCTACTTCACTTCTAAACGGACGAATCATTTGAGAATGACACCCCACACAACCCTCTCTGATATATAAATCTCTTCCCTCTAATTCAAGTGGCGTATATGGTTTTACACTGCTGATGGTTGGAATATTTGATTTCACTAACAATGTTGGAATGATTTGTACAATGCCACCAATTAAAATTGCGACAGTTGCGTAAAGCGTCAATCTCACAGGTTTACGCTCTAACCAAGTGTGCCATCCTTCACCTTTTGTTCTGTAAGATGGAACTTTTGTCAAAGCTGGTGCTTCAGCCAATTCATCTGTAACTTCACTTCCTTGTCTCACCGTTTTTATGATATTATAGAGCATAATTATAGCACCAGTAATATATAATGTTCCACCAATGGCACGCATCCAATACATTGGAATAATTTCGTTCACTGTTTCTAAAAAGTTTCCATACGTCAATGAACCATCAGGATCGAATTGTTTCCACATTGAGGCTTGCACAAATCCTGCAACATACATAGGTAACGTGTAAAGAATAATTCCGAGAGTTCCTACCCAAAAATGGACGTTTGCCAATCCTATTGAAAATAATTTAGTTTTGAATAATCTTGGTACCATCCAATATAACATCCCAAAAGTCAAAAAACCATTCCAAGCCAATGCACCAACGTGAACGTGGGCAATAATCCAATCTGAAAAGTGAGCAATGGCATTTACATTTTTTAAAGACAACATGGGTCCTTCAAAAGTCGCCATTCCATACCCTGTTATTGCAACCACCATAAATTTCAATACAGGGTCAACTCTAACTTTATCCCAAGCACCTCTTAAAGTTAATAATCCATTAATCATCCCTCCCCAAGAAGGTGCAATCAACATCACAGAAAATGCAACTCCTAAGTTCTGAGCCCAATCTGGCAAGGCGGAATACAACAAATGATGAGGTCCTGCCCAAATATAAATAAAGATTAACGACCAGAAATGCACAATAGAGAGTCTGTAAGAATATACGGGTCTATTTGCTGCTTTAGGTACAAAATAATACATCAATCCTAAAAAAGGAGTAGTTAAGAAAAATGCAACAGCATTGTGACCATACCACCATTGTACAAGTGCATCCTGAACTCCTGCATATACTGAATAGGATTTCAAAAAACTTACAGGAAGTTCTAAACTATTAAAAATATGAAGTACAGCAACTGTGACAAAAGTGGCTAAATAAAACCAAATTGCTACATATAAGTGACGCTGTCTTCTTTGCAAAATTGTCCAAATCATATTGGCGCCAAAAGCAACCCAAACTAAAGCAATTGCAATATCAATTGGCCATTCTAATTCGGCATATTCTTTTGAAGTTGAATATCCTAGTGGAAGTGTAATTGCTGCAGCAACAATGATTAATTGCCATCCCCAGAAATTAAAATTACTCAGAAAATTACTTGCCATTCTTGCTTTCAACAATCGTTGTAAAGAATAATAAACACCCGCAAAAATAGCATTTCCCACAAATGCAAAAATTACAGCATTGGTGTGCAAAGGTCTTAAACGACCAAAACTAAGCCACGAAATTCCCTCAGTATAATAAGGAAATAAAAACATAAAAGCGAGCATTAACCCAACCGTAAATCCCACAATACCCCAGAGTAAAGTTGCGTAGATAAACTTTTTAACGATCTTATTGTCATAATAAAATTGTTGCATCTCCATAAATTTAATAATTAGTTTTTAGTTATTTTTTCTTGGTTTTCACTAGTTCGTCATCAAACAACATTCTGACAGAAGGAGTATAAGTATCATCATATTGACCTTTTTTTACTGCATAAATAAATACAGCTAAAAAAACCAATGCAACAATTATACTAATTGAAAGTAGTAGATAAATTACGCTCATATCTTGCCTGATAGATTTTATGTGTCAAAAATACCTTTGACGAGTATTATAAAACATGACATTTGTCATATTCATATTTTTTTGTTTAAAAAAGAAAAACTTTGGATGAAAATGGATTGAAACTACAATTTACTATCAAGAAGGTAATTCTCTTTTAACATATTTACTGAACTATTTCAATACAAACTGAATCACTTAGATTGCATCGATTAAAATTTTAAAAAAATAAATTTTCTTAAAATTTTCATAAAATTAAATATTAATTTTAAATCTCAAAATTTTTTAGAGACAATTTTAAACATATTCGAAAAGAAATATTTCCGACTAAATGGTTTGTGAAAATAGTCTTTTATTTCCTGTTTCTTCGACTAATTTTTTATCAAAAGCCATGCAAATATTTCGCACAAAAGGTCTTGCGTGCTCAGGAATTTCCAATGAATTTTCTTTGAGGATAACTAATCCGTCTTTGATTAATTCATCTAATTGGCTCAAATGAACTTCAATATTTTGAATTTGAGTTTCCTTTTTTGCCCAAGAAGTTTCGAATTTGCACATCATATTCAAAATGTGTTTACGCACTACAATATCTTCATTTGTCAAAATGTGACCTCTGAATATGGGAATTTCGCCATTCGCAACAATGTGTTGGTATTCTTTTACTGATTTTACATTTTGTGCAAAACCATACCAAGAGTCAGAAATTGCAGACATTCCCAAACCAATCATCAATTGTGTTTTATTGGCAGTATAACCCATAAAATTTCTATGCAATGTGTGATTTTCTGTTGCTAAAAACAATCCGTCAGATTTTAAAGCAAAATGATCCATCCCAATTTCTTCATATCCTAACTCAGAAAAAAGTTGTTTTCCAATTTCATATAAATCCCTTTTTTGATCATCTTTCGGCAAATCTTTTTCATCAAAACCACGTTGTCCAACTCCTTTTACCCAGGGCACATGAGCGTAACTGTAAAATGAAATTCTATCGGGTTGAAGGGTTTTCGTTTTCGTAATTGTATCAACAATATTTTCTTTTGTTTGAAAAGGCAATCCAAAAATCAAATCATGACTAATGGAAGTATACCCTATTTTTCTTGCCAAATTTGTAACTTTTTTAACCTTTTCGAAAGGTTGAATTCTGTGAATGGCTTCTTGTACTTTTTGGTTATAATCTTGTACACCAAAACTCACTCTTCTAAATCCTAAATCATATAATGTTTGCAAATGAGCTTCAGTGGTATTATTTGGGTGACCTTCAAAACTAAATTCGGAATTTTGATGTTTCAATGATTTTTCAAAAATTCCGTTTAATAGATAAGCTAAGTTTTTTTCAGAAAAAAAAGTAGGTGTTCCTCCTCCTAAATGCAATTCTTTGATTATGGGCTTTTCATCCATCAAACCAAGGTATAAATTCCATTCTTGTAACACTGACATTAGGTATTCATCTTCTACTTCATGACGTTTGGTGATGTGTTTATGACAGGCACAAAACGTGCACAAACTCTCACAAAAAGGTAAATGAATATACACACTTATCCCCTCTGATTGATTACTTTCAACGAATGAATTTTTAAAAGTGTCCAACCATTTTTCTTTTGAAAAATTAGCCGAATCCCAAAAAGGCACTGTTGGATAACTCGTGTATCTTGGGCCAGGAACGTTGTATTTTTGAATAAGTGATGTCATTTTATTAGGTTTAGTTTTCAAAATTATAAGGCCAATTCTAAGGCAATTTCAATCATTTCTTTGAATGTTTGCTCTCTTTCTTCAGCTGTTGTTCGTTCTTTAGTGACCAAATTATCAGAAATAGTTAGAATAGAAAGGGCATTTACTTGGTGCTTAGCCGCAATTGTATATAATCCGGATGTTTCCATTTCAACGCACAAAACCCCATAATCTGCCCATTTTTTGTAAGAATTAAAATCGTCTGCATAAAATTCATCTGAACTTAAAATGCCTCCTGCTTTTACGGGAATATTTTTTTGTTTTGCAATTTCAATGGCTTTTTGAAACAACATAAAACTTGCAGTTGGTGCAAAATCAGCTCCATTAAAACGAATGGTATTCAAGCCAGAATTAGTGGAAGCAGCCATCGCAATTACAATATCTCTAAGATTAATTTCATTCTGATAAGAGCCTGCTGAACCTACTCTAATCAAATTTTTTACATCATACTCTGTAATCAATTCGTGACAATAAATCAACGTTGATGGAATGCCCATTCCTGTTCCTTGAACTGACACTTTTTTCCCTTTATACGCTCCTGTAAAACCCAACATTCCACGAACATCATTGTATTGAAAAGCGTCTTCTAAAAATGTATCTGCGATCCATTTTGCTCTCATTGGATCTCCAGGCAACAAAACTGTTGCTGCTATTTGCCCTTTTTTGGCTTGAATGTGAATACTCATAATTTTATAATTTTTTTCCAACCAAATTGGTTGCAATACTTGTAAAGATAACAATACTTATGGAACTTAATGGCATTAAAATTGCTGCAATTACTGGGATTAATTGTCCTGTTACCGCAAAATACAGTCCTACAATATTATAACAAAGTGAAAGTATGAAACAATATTTTATAATTTTTATGGCTTTTTTTGACGCCCATAAAAAACGATCAATTTGTTGAAACTGACTTGCATCCAAAATGGCATCGCAAGCTGGTGAAAATACGTTGATATTTTCTGAAAGTGCTATTCCAACCTCGCTTTTCGCAAGTGCACCAGCATCATTTAAACCATCTCCAATCATAGCTACTTTTTTATCTTTTAACTGAAAATCAGCTACAATATTCAATTTATCTTCGGGTTTTTTATTGAAAAGTAAGGTGGTATTTTCTGGTAGAATTTCTGACAAATATTCTTTTTCTCCTGAATTATCTCCTGAAACTATTGCCAGATCAAAAGTGTTTTTTAAAGAATTAAATAATGATTTTAATCCTTTTCTATAAGCATTTTTAATCACAAATTTTCCTTTGTATTCATTATTAAAACTCACATGAACAGCTGTTTCAAATAATTTATCATCTTCGATATAATTTACAAATGAAGCTGAGCCTACTTTCAAAAAAAATTCATTATATTGAACTTCAATTCCTTTTCCAATTATTTCTTTAAAATAAATAATATTCACAGTATCAATATCTAAAATACTATCATATAAAGCTCTACTCAAAGGATGATTAGAGATTCGTAAAGTACTTTTCAAAAGTTGTTTTTCTTGATTATTTAAATCTTTTCCACTATATAAAATACTATTTTCTTTGCTTGTAGTAAGTGTTCCAGTTTTGTCGAAAACAATCAAATTGATGGTTGCTAATTGTTCAATTACTGTGGCGTTTTTGAGATAAAATTTCTTTTTTCCAAAAATACGTAACATATTTCCCAAAGTAAAAGGTGCTGCCAATGCAATTGCACAAGGACAGGCAATAATTAATACGGCTGTAAAGACATTCAATGCTTTTGAAGTGTCAAAGAACAACCAATATGAAGTTGATAGAATTGCAATACTCAACACAAAAATGGTGAAGTTTTTACTGATGGTATCTGTAATCGTTTTGAAGTGAGAATTTTTATCTTTTTTAAAAACATCATTGCCCCACAATTGCGTCAAATAACTTTGCGAAACAGAATGTAATACCTCCATTTCTAAAATTCCAGAAAGCTGTTTTCCTCCTGCAAATAATTTATCACCAGATTTTTTTGAAATTGGAACTGCTTCACCCGTCACAAAACTATAGTCAATTTGTGCATTTCCATTGATCAAAATACCATCCACAGGGATTAATTCTTGATTTCTAATGAGCAATCTATCACCTTTTTTTACCTCATAAATTTGTACATTTTCTTCTTTTCTGTTTGATAAAATTTTAGTCACTGCAATTGGAAAATAGGATTTAAAATCACGTTCAAAAGACAAAAAATTATAAGTTTTTTGCTGAAAAAACTTTCCTACCAACAAGAAAAATACCAAACCTGTCAAACTGTCAAAAAAACCTGTTCCTAAATCAAACAAAATTTCAATAAAACTTCTGATGAACAATACTGAAATTCCAAGTGCAATTGGCACATCAATATTTAAAATTTTAGATCGTAAACCTTTATATGCAGCAATAAAATAACCACTTCCTGAATAAAAAACTACTGGTAGTGAAAAAACAAACATCAACCAGCGAAAAATATTTTTATACTGATCTAACCAAAATTCTGATACTTCAAAATATTCTGGAAATGATAAAAACATCACATTTCCAAATGCAAAACCAGCAATTCCCAATTTATAAATCAAACTTCGGTCAACAGTTTTTTTTCCAGATTCGTAATCTTCCAAACTAATATATGGCTCATAACCTATTGAACTTGAAAGTAATACTATTTCTTTTAACGATATTTCTTTAGCATGATACGTTATTCTAACCGTTTTCTTTGGAAAATCAACTTGTGAAGAAACTATTCTTGAGTTTAATTTATGCAGATTTTCTAACACCCAAATACACGAACTACAGTGAATATGAGGTATAAAAAGCGTTATAATTTGAATTGTTTCATCATCAAATTCCAACAATTTTTCAGCGATTTTTGGATTGTCTAAAAAATCATATTTCCCTATGATTTCAATAGGAATTGCACCAGGGTTTTCTTGAAAATCATAATAACAGGTTAAATCATTTTCGGAAAAAATTTCATAGACAGTTTTACAACCATTACAACAGAAATTTTTTCCATCTTTTTCAATTAAAGAATCATTACAAGAATCTCCACAGTGGTAACATTGTGTAGTTTTCATTTTTGCTCGTTTGCCGGGCGCAAATTTCTAAATTCTGTTGCAAATAAAATATGATTTTTGTCACATTTTCTATATCTTTGAAAAGGCACAAAATAATATGGATTAATGAGCAAATGCGATCAGTGTATTGTACGTCAGTTTAATTCTTTAAAACACCTTTCTAAAGAGGATTTAATGAGAATGAGCAACTGCAAAACCTCAAAAATTATAAAAAAGGGAGAACCTATTTTTGAAGAAGGTGACTACTTAAACGGAGTTTACTGCATCAAAGATGGTGTATGTAAAATTTCTAAAATGAGTGAAAATGGCAAAAATCAAATTATAAACATCATAAAACGGGGTGATTTGATAGGTGAAAGAAGTTTAATTTCTGAAGAAGTTTCTAATTTAAATGCAATTGCTTTAGAAGATATGGAAGTGTGTTTTATACCAAGAGACGAAATTGTGAGAGATTTAGAAAAAAATCCCGCTTTTACAATGGATATTTTAAAAACAATGGCATCTTCTTTGAAAAATTCCGACAATTTAATTGTTGATATGGCTCAAAAAAGTGTCAAACAGCGTTTGGCAGAAACGCTTCTAAAACTTCAAACGAAATTTGGTGTAAATGAAATTGGGGCTATTGATATTCAGCTTTCTAGAGAAGATATCGCAAATATTATTGGAACGGCTACTGAATCTGCAATTCGATTACTATCAGAATTTAAAAAAAATAAATCAATTGGTTTTAAAGGCAAAAACATTATAATCATTAACAAAAACGATCTTGAAAAAATTGCCAATGGTTTTTAAATTTAATATTAAAATATGAACTGATTTACAAACTTTATTACATTTGTCTTGATTCCAAAGCTTTATTATGAAACAAATTATTATTTTTTTATTGCTTGTCATTGTTATTTTGATTGGTTATGGGAAATATAGTCAATATAAGAGATTTAATTCTCCTGAAATTGATTACAAAACAACTAAAAAAATTGACCTTCAATATCACAACCAAACTTTGTTAATGAGCTATTATGAAGCTATTGAAACTTTGAATTCTTATACAAAATTACAGTGGACCGCAAATTCTATTGATGTTAGAGCTCCTAAAAATGACGATTTGGAAACACAAATTGCCGTTAAAGAATATGCAAAAAAGCTGGCAAACGTGCATTATTTTGGTGCTATTCTCGAAAACTCTTTTAAATTAAAATCTCAAGGAATGTCAAATCAAGACATTGAAATTCTTGAAAATTCTGGTATGAGTGTAGAAGATTTAACTCAAAAAAACACTTTCGAAAGTATCAAAAAACTGTTTACTCCTAACATTCAATTGTATAATGGAGAAAAAAATACTATTATTTTTGAAGTTCAAAAAAGGTTGGTTGCATTGGGTGATGAAATTAAAATTGACGGTGTTTATAGAATTGAAACTTTAAATGCAATTAAAAAATTTGAAGAAAAAAATGGCTTAATGGCTGACGGATATTTAGATTCTTTAACTTTAGAATTGCTTTTTAGGTAATAATTTTCTCAGAAATTAATTAGATGAATTGTTTCCTTTCGTTGAATTTTTCCAGAACTTGTCTCAATAAAATTATCTAAAAAATAAATTTCTTTTGGAATTTCAAATCTTGAGAGCGATTTTAAACCTCTGATTTTTGAAAAAATTTCTTTCAAAAATTGCTGATTATCAGTATCTACCTCTTTTTTAATAACTAAAATTAATTTTTGACCCAATTTTTCATCAGGAATTCCTGCCACAAAAAAGCAATTTTCAATCACTTTTGATAACTTTTCTTCTACTTTTTCGGGATGTAATTTTATCCCACCAGAATTAATCACATTATCAAATCGTCCTAACCAATCAAATTTATTTTTTGAGGTAAGTTGCACAACATCATTCGTGAAAAGTACTTTTTCTGAAATATTTTTAGCCTCAATTACCAAACAATTTCTGTTGTCTGTGTAAATATTTATAGTTGGTAACACTTCATAAAAAGTTGGAATTTTTTTGTAATGATTGAGTTTTTTAACTGCAATATGAGTGATGCTTTCAGTCATTCCAAATGTTGCAAAAACTTTACAATCAGCAGTTTGTAGTTTTTCTTGCAATTGATTTGAAATCACTCCTCCACCAACAATTAGTTTTTTTATAAAGTGTAAATTTTCCAAAGAATTTTCAAGTTGCAAAGGAACCATTGCCGAAAAATCATATTTTTTTGAAATCCCAACCAAGGGTTTTGAAGTCGTTTTAATAACATCTAAATGCCAACCTAAAGTAAGCGCACGAATCAACATCATTTTTCCTGCAATATAAGTGATTGGCAAACAAAGTAATGCCTTGGTTTTTTGAGGTAAATGAAAATAATTGGCAGTTGCTAGAGCAGAATTTACCATAAATTCTTTTCTCAATGCAATGGTTTTTGGAACGCCAGTTGAACCAGAAGTTTGTAGAGAAATAGTTTCTTGATCAGAAAACCAATTTTTCAAAAAAGAGTGCATTTCTTCAGAAATTTCTGAGGCATAAATCAAAATCTCTTCAGTCGAAGAAAAATGAAAATTATTTAGTTTGAATTCTTTATGATAAGGATTTTTCATGAATGATTAATTTCAAAAAAAATCAGGTTCTTTGGCATCTTTAGGTTTTTCTATTTTTCCTGTGAGTTTTTCTTTCCAATTTGTCCATCCATATTTCTTAGAAAAGATGAATAACAAAATAGGAAAAACAATAAAAACCGGCACATAAACGTCTGCACCTATGGTTGGCGTTGAAACATCAATCAATATCGAATTGGTTTGAAAGGCGGTCCAACTTGAAGTAACCAATAAAGCCGTAATCAAATTATTTGCCGCATGAAAACCAATTGCCAACTCCAAACCTTCATCCATCAACGTGAGAATTCCAAGAAAAAATCCTGTACCTATATAATATACTAAAATCTCATAGCCCAATTTTTCAACTTCAGGATTTGCTATGTGCAACAATCCAAAAATTACAGAAGTAAAAATCAAAGGAATCCATCGGTTTTTCACAGTAATTCCAATGCCTTGCATCAAATATCCTCTGAAAAGATATTCTTCAAAACTGGTTTGCAAAGGAATCAGTAAAACAGCAATCAATACCAAAAATAAAAAGGGTTCTAATTGAAAATCAATAATATAGTCTTTAGGAGACACTTGATAATCAATAAAAATAAACAAAGCGGTGATAAATCCCCACAAAGAAAAAGCAAAAAAAATACGTTTCCAATCTATTTTTTTTCGTGAAGTGGTCAATGTTCTAATTCGTTGATTATGAACATATTTTACCCAAAAAAATACACCTCCTAAACCAATTGCAAAAGGAATTAAGTTTTCAAATAAAAAACGATTGCTACCTTTTTTAGCAATTTGATCTTTCATGATTTGTTCTATATCAATATCAACCAAAAAAGTTAATAATAGATTCAATCCCATAAATCCGAAGAAAAAAACAGAAAGTAATAAATATTTCCACATTCCTAATTTTCCAGTATACCCTTGTTGTATATAATTCATTTTTATAAATTAAATTCCCAGTTTAGTGATTTGTTGTAATGCAATTGTCCATTTTTAATTTCTAAAGGACTGTCAAAATTATTGGTAAATAAACTTCCTGTTCCTAACCCCTGTGGCAAAGGATTTTTCAAGTGATACGTGAATTGCGCAATCGCATTCAAACCAACATTACTCTCTAAAGCAGAGGTTATCCACCAACCACAATTATTTTGTTCCGCTAAAGTAATCCATTCCAAACTACTGGCAAAACCTCCCAACAAACTTGGTTTTAGAATGATAAATTGTGGATGAATTGTCATTAATAATTGCTGTTTTTCTTCGGATGTAAAAACGCCAATCAATTCCTCATCCAAAGCAATTGGCAAAGGAGTTTTTGCACATAAATCAGCCATTTCATCAATTTGACCATTTTTAATTGGTTGTTCAATAGAATGAACGTCTAATTTGGCTAATTTTTCAAGTTTTTCAAGAGCTTCATTTGGCTTAAAAGCGCCATTTGCATCTACCCTAAGTGTAATTTCACTCGCAGAAAACTCATTTCTGATGGATGCTAATAAATTCAATTCGGTATCAAAATCAATAGCACCAATTTTCATTTTGATGCATGAAAATCCAGTATTTAATTTCTCTTTGATTTGCGATTTCATAAACTCTTTATCTCCCATCCAAATCAAACCATTGATATCAATGGCCTCTTTTCCATTCGTGAATTTTGTTGGAAATAATTCAAAATGCTTTTGACTTTTCAAAGATAAAAAAGCCTGTTCTAACCCAAATTGAATTGAAGGGAAAAGAGTTAATTCATCCAATAAAACATGTAATCCCAAATTGATATTTTTGCAAGTCCAAGCAATTTTTTCTTCATAATTTGGAACATCATCAATGCTCAAACCCCGAAAAAGTCCAGTTTCGCCGATACCAATTTTATCATTATGTTGCAATATTAGAAACCAAGTTTCCTTGTTTTTTAAAATTCCACGAGAAGTGCCACTTGGATTTTTAAAATTGAGAATGTATTTTAAGTAACGTGCAGTCATCAAAATTTGAGAAATTATTGCTCTATAAAAGCTTTAAAATTAGTAAGATACAACAGGTCTTGTTCTTGAAAAGTGTTTTTAAAATAAGGAAAAATACATGCTAAAATATAAGAATCACTGCTGCAAGTTGCGTTTAAAATGATATTAGTTACACCATTTTTTTCAGTAAAAAGATAATCATTTGTTTTCAAAATATTGTCTGCAATATAAAAAACAGTCACTTTTTCATTGGGGACAAAAGCCATAATCCGTTCTGAAATGGTGACATTGTGGTCTTTATTTTTGATTATCATTTGATATTCGCTACCTGTTATTCCAGTGTTTTCATTTACAACCTTATAAGATTGTATTTCGGGAATCCATTTTATTTTATTTTCCAAATTATTAAAAGCTGCAAAAACATCTATAATTGGTTTGTTCACAGAAACTTGAGTAATATAATTTGTTTCTTTGATAATCAAACCAGTTGAAAAAAAAACTACAATAAACACCGAAATAATTCCTAAAATAATCTTTACTGACTTCATTAATTTATTTTTTTTTGTTACGCCATTTTTTTAATAAAAAACCCCCAATTATAAACAATACCAAAAATGGCCAAAGCGCAATAATTACGATAAAAAATGATTGCAAATTTTTAATTCCTTGTTTGAAACTATCCCCAATTCTCTCAGAAAAACCAGTTTCAAAATTCACTTTTTTGTAAAATGACACAGAGAGTGTTGCAAAAGAAACTTGATTTTTTAAATAAAGTAATCTTCCTTCGGTTGATTCAATTTCTTCTCGCAATTTACCTAATTCTCTCTCAACATTCAAAATATCCTCCACAGATTTTGCTTGTTGCAAAATTTCTAGATATCTTTTTTCAAGTTCTTTTTTGTTTTTTAAGCGCGATTCAATGTCTAAATATTCTTCTGTAACATCAGAAATTCGGATTTCTTTAGTGTCAAATTTTGAAACTTGACTAGAAATTCCTGATAAAATAGTATCAAAATATTGAGCTGGGATTCTAATATTTAAATAATAATTTTCTTTATCATCAAACTCATTTTTTGAATCAGAAGAGATATACCCGTTGTATTTTTTTACTAAAAAAATGACTTGGTTTTTAGTATTTTCTAAATTTTTCGTTTCAAAAACTACACTACCGCTTTTGATTAATTTTCTTGTAACGGTCTCATTTACATTAATATTTTGATTTTTTTCAGATTCAGAAAATACTACTTTGCTGTTGGCTGATGCAAAAGTTTTTACACTTGCATCGCTCATCAAAGGCATTTCAATCGAGTTTTGATTTTCATTTTTACAAGCAATAAATAAGATTCCCAATACTAAAATTTTTCCTAATTTTTTCATACTAAAAAGTTATAAAGTGTTCACAATTCCAAAAATAACTGCGAATAAAAAAGTACTTAAAGCTACCTTTTTTAGTTCAGCATCTAATGCAGATGGATTGTTATTTTTGGCTACTGTAATTACATTTTTTATCAATGGAATAAATGCAATTAAATATGAAAATTGAATTGCAGATTGATAATTGATAATTACAAAAATATTGCTAACAAACAACGCACCAAAAATTAAAAAGAAATGATAATTTTTTGCTTTTTTAATTCCAAATTGAACAACCAAAGTATTTTTTTGATTGATTTTATCCTGAGCTTCGTCACGTAAATTATTTAGATTTAAGACTGCTGTACTTAAAAAACCAATTGCAATTGCAGGTAAAAATAACTGAAAATCAAGTTGTTTGGTGAATAAAAAGTAACTTCCTAAAACACTTAAAAGTCCAAAAAACAAAAACACAAAAACATCACCAAAACCACTATAACCATAAGCACCATTCCCAACGGTATATTTTATGGCAGCAGCAATTGAAGCAATTCCTAAGAAAAAAAACAACATAGAATAGCCAAAATTATCTTTTCCAAAGGAAACATAAATCAGCAATAAAGCAACAATTAATGTGAAAATTGTAGTAAAAACCATTGCGTTTTTCATTTGTTTCGGGGTAATTATTCCAGAGGAAACCATTCTTGCCTCACCAATTCTATTTTTATCCGAACCTTTAATTCCATCTCCATAATCGTTTGCAAAATTTGACAAAACTTGAAAACCAATAGTTGTGATAATGGCCAACCAAAAAATTGGAGATACCATAACCGATTGAGAAACAGCATCAACTTGTGAATTCACAAAATAATTTCCCAAAAAACTACCTACAATAATCCCTGAGATCGATAACGGAAGTGTTCTCAAACGTGCAGCCTTTATGATACTTTTTACATCCATGATTGTTGACTAGTTTCAATTTTATAAAGCGCAAAATTATACATTTTCAGGGCTTCATTTATTTTGATGCACGGGATTTTGATTTTTCCTGAAGCAGTTTGAAAAACCAAATCTGCCACGTTTTTTCTTGCTTGAAAAATAGTTTGATGTAAACTCACATGTTGAATTTTATAAAAAGGAATCATTGATTGATGGGTTTCAATGCTACCAAAATTAACTTCAAAAATTTCATCAGAAAATAAAAAAGTGCGTTTTTGGTATTTTAAGTGGATTAAAAACACAAAAATGGGAACTAAAATAGTGTTTAACCAAAAAATAGTAGGATTCTTTGAAACTAAATAAAATCCTACATTTAATAATATTAATAATAAAAAACCTCTTATATACAAACGCTTTTTAAAATATGAATCTACCTGATTTTTTTGAAAATCACTTAAATTTTCCCTTGGGAAAAGTAAGTTTTTAATGGCTAATATTTGTGTGATTTTACATCCAACAATTTTAATAATTTTTTGAGTATTTTCTTTTGAAATTCCGCTTTCAGCTTGGTTAAAAGTAATAAATGAAATGCCTAGAATTTTCTTTAATGGGTTTGTTGAAATGGTAATATATTGCACTTTATTTTTTTTCAGAACGACTGATTTTTTGGTTGTAAAACCTTGATTGATTTCTAAAGTGTCGTTTTTAATGAAAACAATCAAATTAAAATGCACTAAAATTACTCGAACAAACGAACTTATCAAACCCAAAAAAATCAATAAAAAAGAAAAAATCAAAATAATTATAACGCTGTTTTGAAAAGCGACTGAATTTTTTTCGATGTAATTTTCCATCAGCTCATTATTACCAAAACTTTCAAAAATTTGTTGGACTTGTTGATAAAATCCAATACCAATTGCTAAAAGAAGCGACAAACTTTGCAAATGATTTTCTGTTAAACTAACTTTTAATAATTCTAAAAAACCTATTTTCAAAAGTGGTTTTTCCTTGATTTCAAAGTCAGATTCAATATTTTTTTTGTCAAAAATTGTAATGCTATTTTTTAATGCAGTTGCTTGCTCAAAAGTCATTGCTTTGATTGAAATTTCGGCTTTAGAAGAGCCAGCTGTTTCAATATTTACTTCATAAACATTGATGATTTGCTGAATAATATTTTGCTTAAAATTAATATTTTGAATTCTGTCAAAAGAAATTTCTACATTGGTTTTTTTAAGAATTCCTTTTTTTAGAATAAAATGATTATTTTCAACTTTGAATTGAAAATTTTTAAAAATCAGAAAAGCTCTGACTAAGAAAAACAACAAAACAGCAGCAAATCCGAAATAAATATAACTTAAAGAAATAGATGAAAATTTTGAAAATTTTTGAATAAAAACAAATAGTAAAATCGAGAAAGCTCTGATAAAACTATAAATCTGATTGCTATAAATTACTAAAATTCCTTTTTTAGATTGCGTTCTAAAATCTGAAAAATTGGTTGCATTATCCATCAATTTTACTGCTGATAAATTCTTTAATTTTTTCTGCTTCTGAAATTTTAATTCCGCGAATTTTAAGGTCATGACTGCTATTTCCAGCAGTAAAAATGCTCAGTGTAGCCAAATCAAAAAATCTCGAAAATGGTCCTTGATTGATTTCGATATGTTGAATTCTGTTAAAAGGTACCGTTGTTGTCTTCATAAGAAACAATCCGTTTTTGTAGGAAATATCTTTATTTCTTACCAGATATTTTCTTCTTTTAAAACCAATTTGCTTGATAAAAAAAATGAAAAAAAAAATAACAATCAAAGCAATATATAACCAAATTGAAAAAGAATGAATGTCAATAATTTTAGTGACATCAATCAAAAAAACAGCTAAAATTGAAATAAAAAAAAAGCTAAAAATATTGATATAAATGATGTTCAAATACTTTCTTTCGATAGGATTAAATTCATTTTCTGAAATATCAGGAAATGAAATTACTGAAATATTTTCGAAAGAATTTGTCATCAATTTTATTTGAATAAGGTTATAAATGATTTGCTTCAGCGATTAATTCAGCAATGTCTTTCACGACAATTTCTGACTCTTTTACTTTAAATTTCACACCATCAGTCATCATGGTTTTGCAATAAGGACAGCCAGTTGCAATGATTTGAGGATTAGTCTCAAGAGCATCTTCTGTTCGTAAAACGTTTACTTCTTTATCGCCTTTTTCAGCATCTTTAAACATTTGAGCACCTCCTGCTCCACAGCACAAAGCGGTAGATTTATGACGTTTCATTTCGGTCAAATTAACGCCCAATCTTCGAATTAAATCACGAGGTGATTCATATTCATTATTTGCCCTTCCCAAATAACAAGGATCGTGAAAAGTGAGTCTTTTACCTTTTAGAGTAGTTTCGTCGATTTTTAAACGATTTTCAGCAATCAATTTTTGAATGAATTGTGTGTGATGAAAAACCTGATATTTTCCGCCCAAACTTGGATATTCATTTTTAAAGGTATTAAACGAATGTGGATCACAAGTTACTATTGTTTTCACTTCGTAGGCGTTCAAAATTTCGATATTCATCATGGCTTGCATTTGAAATAAAAATTCATTTCCTGCTCTTTTTGCAGCATCTCCAGTTGAAGATTCTTCTGTGCCTAACACTGCAAAATTAACGTTTGCTTGTTGTAAAATTTTGACAAAAGCCCTTGTAATCTTTTTAGCTTTATCATCATAACTTCCAGCAGCGCCAACCCAAAACAACACTTCTGGTTGCTTTCCTTGCGCCATCATTTCAGCCATTGTTGTAACAATCATAATATTTAGTTGTTAATCTTTAATTTATAGTTTTTAGCTTTGGATAGTAATGCTACAAATAAACTCATTTTTACATTGATTCATTGTTACATTTTTACATTGATACATTAATCTTCATTTACCCAATTCAATCTATCTTGTTGACTGTATTGCCAAGGTGCCCCATTATTTTCGATATTAGTCATCATCATATTCAACTCTTTTGGAGCCGCACTTTTTTCCATCACCAAATATCTTCTCATATCAATAATAATCGACAAAGGATCAATATTCACAGGACATTCTTCTACGCAAGCGTTGCAACTTGTGCAAGCCCACAATTCTTCTGGAGTGATGTAATCGTTTAATAATTGCTTGCCATCATCTTTAAAAACGCCTCCATTTGCGTCCATATTTTTGCCGACTTCTTCCAAACGATCTCTGGTGTCCATCATGATTTTTCTAGGAGATAATTTTTTACCTGTTAAATTTGCGGGACAAGAAGAAGTACATCTTCCACATTCTGTACAAGTGTAAGCATTGAGCAATTGCACCCAAGATAAATCGGTTACATCTGAAGCACCAAATTTTTCAGGCACTTGATTTTCAGTACTTTCTGTTGAAGTTGCATAGGGATCTGCAGCAGGGTCCATCATTAATTTTACCTCTTTTGTAACTGATTCTAAATTGTTAAATTGTCCTTTTGGATTAAGGTTTGCAAAATAAGTGTTTGGAAAAGCCAATAAAATGTGCAAATGTTTTGAGAAATATAAATAATTTAAGAAAACTAAAATTCCTAAAATATGAAACCACCACGCAGATCTTTCAATTATGTGAAGATTTTCAGTAGTAAAACCATCAAAAATTGGGGATAAAAATTGACTGATTATATTACCAACTCCAGCCTCTTGAAAATGAATGTCGGTGGCGTTCATCGTCAGAAATAATGACATTAAAACAACTTCAAAATACAATATTAAGTTTGCATCATTTTTAGGCCAACCTTTTAATTCTGGGCTTAAAAAACGTTTTATGTTTGCGATATTTCTTCTTGTCCAAAAAATAATCACTGCTATTAGAACCAAAATAGCTAAAACTTCAAAAGTTCCAATTAGAAATCCGTAGAGTTGAGTTCCAACAACACCTTTAAAAATTCGATGTGTGCCAAATAAACCATCAATCATAATCTCTAAAACCTCAATGTTTATAATAATAAAGCCCACATAAACAATAACGTGTAAAAAACCTGAAAGCGGTCTTCTTACCATTTTTGTTTGCCCTAATGCAATTTTTATCATGTTTTTTAAACGTTCTGATTTATTATCAGTTCTGTCAACTTCTTTTCCTAACTTGATATTTCTAAATAATTTGCGAACATTCATCGCAAAAAAACCTAATCCAACTGCCAGAGCAAGCGCAAATAGTATGTTTGGTAAATAGTGCATTTAAAATGTTTTATGTTAATCTTTTAATTCTTCTTCTACAACTTCTGGTTTGTATGGAGCTGGTTTTTTTCCGAATAGAGAAAAATGAACAAATCTTTTTGGATTTAGTTTCAAATCTCTCAATAATTCCTCCATTTCTTGAGACATTGCTGTTAAATTTTTATATAGTTCATCATCATTTAATAATTTACCAGCAGTACCATTTCCGTTGTTAATTCCGTCTAAAATTTTGTTCACAGATGTCAGCGAATATTGAGTTTTTCTAATGATTTCGCCTAAATTAGCATTTGCTAAAGTGTCAGTAACTTTCGATAAATTTTGAGTAATTTGGTTTGTATTTTTCAAAGTTTCATTCAAACCTTTGGCATTTGAATCTACTAATGAGTTTAGGGAAGCAATTGTTTTTCGGACATCAGTAATAGTTTGTTCAATTTCTAACACCGAATTTTTTACGCTGTTCACTGTTTTTTTATCCAAGACATTATTGATGTTATTGAATAAATTATCTGCAGTTACCAAAACACGTTCTAATTTTATTTGAATTGGATCTAATCTTGCACCCAAAGATGAGAATAAACCCTCTTCAACTTCGCCAGTTAAATAGTCTCCACTTTCAGCTTTTTCTCCTTCATTGCTTGGAAGGAGAACTAAATTTGAACCAGATAAAGGATTTGGAGAATAAATTTTAACGATACTTTTTTTGGAAAACTGAAAATTATTGTTCATTGAAAATTTCACAAGAATTTCTCCTTTTTTATCAGGATTGGTATTAAAGTCAATATTTTCAACACCGCCAACTTTCAAACCATTGATGAATACTGAACTAGCTTCTGTGAGTCCACCTACATTATTATATTCAACATAAAATTGACGTTTACTTGGTTGAAAAATATCTTGACCTTTCAAGAAATTGAATCCCCAAATAAAAATAATGATAATTAAAATTACAACAAATCCTATTTTTAATTCTTTAGACATATATTAAAATTTTATCACAATATTACTAATAATTTTTGGTAGAAACGATGCCTATTTATTGCATTTTCATTGATTCGGTAATTGAAATTTTTTCGTTGTTTTTGAATGCCACAATAAAAGCGGTATCAAACCCAACATTTTTTACTTCTTTTAGGTGCTCTAAGGCTTCACTATATCTCGTTGTAGCACCATAATAGTATTTAAAAAAACTACCAACTTTCTTTATCTCAATGTTTTTTAACCCTTTAAAGTTATAAGGTTGTGGTTCAATTTTGTTTTTGCCTGAGGCAATTTGAATTTTAAATTCAATTTCATTAATATTGGTCGGTATGTTATTATCGTTTATTATATTATCTTTAGTGAATTTCTCTTCTTTAACAGTATTTAATCTTAGATGATTCACATAGTCTTTGATTGCATTTGCGATAGCTTTTCCCATTTGCATTTGTCCTGTTCTTGAGTTCAAGTAAGCTCCTTCAGGTTTGTAGGTCAAGAAACCCAACTCAACTAAAACACTTGGCATGATGGTTTCTCTCAAAACCTGAAAATTGTCTTGTTTTACTTTTCTGTTCAGCCGATTTAATTTTTCAGTAAAATTTTGTTGAATTAAATTGGCTATTTCTAGACTTTTGTCAAGATTTTCCTCTTGTAAAAGAGACAGTCCAATGACAGATTCAGCTGAATTTGAGTCAAAACCTTCATATCTTTTCTCATAATTGTCTTCCATGAGAATTACAGCATTCTCTCGTTTTGCGATTTCAAAGTTTTTCTTATTTCCTCTCAAACCTAATACGAAAGTTCCAGCTCCATGAGCATCATTGGTGTGAGAATCACAGTGAATGGAGACAAAAAGTGTTGCTTTTGCATCATTAGCAATAGCACCTCTTTTCCATAAATCAATAAAAACATCTTCATTTCTAGTATAAATGACTTTGAAATAGTCTTGTTTTTCGAGTTCTTTGCCAACCTCCAAAGTAGTACTAAGTGCGATATCTTTCTCAATAAATCCATATTTTGAATTTCCGGGATCTTTACCACCATGACCCGCATCAAGGACGATTGTATATGTTTTTTGTGAAAAAACAGAAGGCAAAAAAAATATAAAAAAAATCATTGAAAATGTTAAAAAAAACAAGTTCTTTGAATTCAATATAAATTTATGATTTTGCAAAAAGTTCATGAATAAAATTTAACTAATTTTGACGGCGGTAATTTGAATGACCAAATATGAAGCCAATTTTAATTTAATACAAAAATAGTATTTATAGCTTTGCAATCAAACCTATCTTACACACTTTTATTTCTTGCTTTCTTTTTCATAAAGTTATGCTTTGCGCAAGATATAAAATCTTCTAAAAAAACCCTAATTCCTATTGGGAAAATAGACTCTATTTCTCCCAAAAATATATTAAAAAAAGATTCTTTGTTATTAAATAAAAAAGACACTATTTTTAAAGATTCTCTTTTAGTAAATAAAAAAGATTCGATATCAAAAGATTCTTTAAAGAAAAAAGAAGTTATTGAAGATATTATTACGCATATTGCCACTGATTATACGATTCAAAATGCTAAAAATAAAACAGTTATCTTATACAACGAAGCAAATATTACTTATACTGATATTGACTTAAAATCAGGAATAATTGTCATAGATTATAAAAAAAATTCGCTTTTCGCTAAAGGAATTATTGACAGTACAGGATACAAACAAAGACCTGTTTTTAAACAAGGAAATCAAGAATCTGAACAAGATTCTATTATTTATAACTTTAAAAGCAAACGCGCCATTATTTACGGTTTAAAAACCCAACAAGGAGAAATGTACACGTATGGTGAAAAAACTAAAAGAGAAAATGATTCTACCGTTTATATCCGAAAAATACGTTTTACAACTTCAGATAAGGAGATTCCTGATTATTATATTGCCACAAACAAAGCAAAATTAGTGCCTGGAAAAAAGATTATTGTAGGCGCAAGTAATTTGGTTTTGGCTGATGTTCCAACACCACTATTTTTACCTTTTGCTTATTTTCCAATGACTGAAACAAGTATGTCAGGTTTTTTAATTCCTGCATTTGATACAGGAAGCAGTGCAAGAGGCATAGGTTTTCAAAATGGTGGATATTATTTTGCCATCAGTGATTATATGGATTTGACTGTTTTGGGTGATGCATATTCTAACGGGAGTTGGGGAGCAAGAATTTCGTCAAATTATAACAAACGTTATAAATTTAATGGAGTTTTCAGTCTCAATTTCGAAAATATCGTCAATGGAATTCGTGGATTTGATAATTTTTCAAAATCAAATAATTTTAACATCAGATGGAATCATAATCAAGATTCGAAAGCCAGTCCAAATTCACGATTTTCAGCATCCGTAAACTTGGGAAGTAGCCGTTTTTTTAGAGAATCTTTGAATCAATTTAATGTAGCTCTAACTCAAAATAACACTTTTAATTCATCTATAAACTACAGCAAAACTTTTGTTGGAACACCATTTAACATGGCTGTGACTGCTTCACATCAACAAAACACAAACACACAAAGTATTACCATGACTTTGCCTTCTTTGACCCTGAATATGGATAGAATTTATCCTTTCGCTGGAAAAGATGGCGTTCAGAAAAATCCGATTCAAAAAATGGGTTTCAATTACAATATGCAAGGTCAGTATTTGATTAATACTAATGATGCTGAATTTTTTACAAGCAAAATGTTTGAAACGGCGAGAGCAGGAATTCAGCATAAAACATCAACTAACACCAATATCAAAGCGTTTAAATATTTTACACTTTCACCAAGTGCCAATTATGAAGAAGTTTGGCAATTTGACTATATCCAAAAAGACTATGATGCCACAAGAAATGTGGTAGTGACTGATACTTTACGAGGATTTAAAAGTTTTAGAGAATATAATATTGGTGTGAGTTTGGCAACAAATATTTATGGTAATTTCTCTTTTAAAAAAGGCCGTTTAAAAGCAATAAGACATACTTTAAGACCAAGTATCTCCTACAGTTACAGACCAGATTTTAGAGATAATTATATTCAAAAAGTGCAACAAAGTGTAAATCCTTTAGATTTTCAAGAATACACCGTTTTTGACCAAGGAATTTATGGTACACCATCTTCAGGATTGAGCAATTCAATAGGAATTTCTCTAAACAACGTTTTAGAAGCAAAGTTAGCCCCAAAAGATGCTGACAGTGAAAAAGAAGATGAAAAAATCATGCTTTTAAATAACTTAAATTTTAGTAGTTCATACAATATTGCTGCTGATAGCTTGCGATGGTCAAATGTTTCTTTTAGTGCTGGAACACGTTTGTTTAAAGATAAATTAGCATTGAATTTAAGTGGTTCGTTAGACCCTTATCAAGTGAATGAAACTGGTCAAAGGATTAATAAATTTAATCCAAGTATTTTCAGGCTGACTAATGCAAATATGACTATGAATTATTCAATATCAAGTACTGATTTTGAAAAAAATAAAAAGAAAGGTGAAACTGAAAGTAAAAGTGGAAATGGTGCCAATAATCCAACTGATACGATGGGTGCAGATATCGATCCAACCAATAGATTTGGAAGACAAAATAAAACCAATGAGAAAAAAGAACCAGTTGAAACGGAACTTTACAAAGCTAAAATTCCATGGACATTAAGTTTGGTTTATGCTGCCAATTATACAAATAATGGCGTTGAGCCAGGTGTAATCGGAGTTCATACAGTTGGATTTAGTGGAAATATTGAATTAACACCAAAATGGAAAATTGGCTATTCATCAGGATATGACATTAAAAATGGCGCATTTTCATTTTCAAGATTTAATTTTTCTAGAGATTTAGACAGTTGGCAATTTAATTTTAACTGGGTTCCTTTTGGAGCAAACTCATCCTATACGTTTTTTATTGGTGTAAAATCTTCTATGTTAGCTGATTTGAAATGGGATAAAAACAAACCACCAGACAGGAGGCTTTTTTAGAAGTTTTTAGTTGAATTTCAAACTTAAAAATTAGAAACATTTAAACTTTTAACTACTATAACTCAAATCCATGAAAAAAATCATCAAAACCGACAAAGCACCTGCACCAATTGGCCCCTATAATCAAGCAATTTTAAGCGAAAATACATTATATACTTCAGGTCAAATTGCCATTAATCCAACAAATGGAGAATTGGTTTTAGAAGACATTACTACAGAAACCACACAAGTTATGGAAAACATGAAAGCTGTTTTGGAAGCTGCTGAAATGACTTTTGAAAACGTTGTAAAAACAACCATTTTTATTTCAGACATGAATAACTTTAGTGCTATAAACTCAGTATATTCAAAATATTTTAACGAAGAAACTGCACCCGCAAGAGAAACTGTAGAAGTTGCCAAATTGCCAAAATCAGTGAATGTAGAAATTAGCATGATCGCTATCAAATAAGCATAAAAAAAACCTGATATTTCTATCAGGTTTTTTGTTTTTGTAAGATTAATTAAATACTAAACAGAAGCTGCATATTCAATAAGATCAACAATTTTTGTGGAATAACCCATTTCGTTATCATACCAAGAAACTACTTTTACAAAATTATCATTTAAAGCAATTCCAGCATCAGCATCAAAAATTGATGTTCTTGTATCACCTACGAAATCTTGAGATACCACCAAATCTTCAGTGTATCCTAAAATGCCCTTCATTTCGTTTTCGGAAGCATGTTTCATTGCTGCACAAATTTCAGCATAAGTAGCAGATTTTTCTAATTTCACAGTTAAATCAACTACAGAAACATCCATTGTTGGAACTCTGAAAGACATTCCTGTTAGTTTCCCGTTCAAAGCAGGAATTACTTTTCCTACTGCTTTTGCAGCTCCTGTTGAAGAAGGAATGATGTTATGCAAAGCTGCTCTTCCACCTCTCCAATCTTTCATTGAAGGTCCATCAACTGTTTTTTGAGTTGCTGTTGTTGAATGAACAGTAGTCATTAACCCTTCTACAATTCCGAAATTGTCATGCAACACTTTTGAAATTGGTGCCAAACAATTCGTTGTACAAGAAGCATTTGAAAATATTTTGATGTCAGAAGTCAATTGTTTATGATTTACACCCATCACAAACATTGGTGTATGGTCTTTTGAAGGTGCAGACAATACTACTCTTTTTGCACCAGCTTCAATGTGTTTTAAGGCAGTTTCCTCTGTTAAGAAAAATCCTGTAGATTCGATGACATATTCTGCTCCAATTTCTCCCCATTTCAAGTTTGCAGGGTCTCTTTCTGCAGTAATTCTGATTTCATTTCCGTTTACTACTAATTTACCGTCTTTTACAGAAACATCTCCTTTAAATTCTCCATGAACTGAATCGTATTTCAACATATAAGCTAAATAATCTACATCAAGTAAATCATTAATTCCTACTACTTGAACATTGTCTCTTAATACTGAAGATCTGAAAGCTAATCTTCCTATTCTTCCAAATCCGTTAATTCCTATTTTAATCATATCTATAAATATTTAATTTAAACAGACATTATGTCTGATACTCTTATTAATTCTTTGTCAATTTTTGATTGACCCTTAATTGCTTGTTCAAGAGGTGTTAATGCAATTTGATCATTCAATAATCCAACCATTAAATTTGATTTTCCTTCCATCAAAGATTCAACAGCTTTTACTCCCATTCTACTTGCCAAAACTCTGTCAAAACAAGATGGACTACCACCTCTTTGTAAATGTCCTAAAACGGAAACTCTCACATCGTATTCAGGAAGATTTTCATCGATATAATCTTTCAGCTCAAAAACATTTTTACCTGATTTGTCACCTTCAGCAACAATCACAATACTTGAGGCTTTGCCTGATTGTTTACTTTTTTCTAAAGATTCTAACAATCTCTCTAAACCAAGATTTTCTTCAGGTATCAAAATTTCTTCTGCACCCGCTCCAATACCAACATTTAATGCGATGTGTCCTGCATCTCTTCCCATAACTTCAACAAAAAATAATCGGTCATGAGAACTTGCAGTATCTCTAATTTTGTCAATAGCATCAACAACTGTATTTAAAGCAGTATCATAACCTAAAGTGTGTGAAGTTCCAGCAATGTCATTGTCAATTGTACCAGGAATCCCTATTGTTGGAAAA
Organism: Flavobacteriaceae bacterium CG2_30_31_66; assembly: GCA_001873065.1. GTDB lineage: Bacteria > Bacteroidota > Bacteroidia > Flavobacteriales > Flavobacteriaceae > Polaribacter. The sequence continues at coordinate 47,318 of MNYM01000050.1, read as the reverse complement.
TTAAATTCTTTGTTAAAAATAATTGCTCCTGTGAAAGTACCATCACCACCAATGGCTACCAAACCATCAATATGTGCAGCTTTTAAATTATTAAAAGCTTTTTGTCTGCCTTCTTTGGTCATAAACTCTTTTGATCTTGCCGATTTCAAAAAGGTTCCTCCTTTATTGATGATTCCCTTTACACTTCTTGCATTTAACTCAATAAAATCTCCAGCAATCATTCCTTGATATCCGTGGTAAATTCCTACACATTCTATTTTGTGATAAGCGCATGTTCTTACAACAGCTCTGATTGCAGCGTTCATTCCAGGAGAATCACCACCTGATGTCATCACACCAATTCGTTTCATTTTTATCATTATTTTATATCGTAAAATTACTGTTTTTAAATGATTTTGACTAAAAAAAATACGAAATCGTTTTAGACTTGAATCCTTCGTTTTATTAGAAAAAAGTATTTTTTTAAACTAAAAAAACATAAATATTAAAGAAATATTTTTTTAATCTCCGGAATTATTGTCTAGATTTTTTAAATCTGATTTTATTTTTTTGTTGATTTTATTTTTTTCCTCAACCGCTTCTTTGTTATTAGATTTTAATCTTCTTCGCAATTTTGTAATCAAATCATTTAAATTATTAAAATTCACTTGATAAGTCAAAGCAACTCCTTGAGTGTACCCTATTTCGTCTGTTGAATATTGTATTTCATTTTGGCGGTTAAAAATAACCACTCTTAAATTTCCTTCTTTGTTTAATAAAAATTCAACTTTTACCTCGCCAATTACTCCTGATTGGGTTTGAGCGCCTACTGGAACCCCAATTTCTCCATTGATAATAATTCTGTCATTAAGTTGAGTGCTAAAAGACACATCTACTTGATTGTCAATAATTAATCTATTCAAATTATTACCTCTATCGCCTTGTGTATAATCAACTCCAAATTGAAATTTACTATCAGGACTATTCAATAAACTCGAAAATGCAGCTGCAATCGCACTTGAAGCTGTTCCTGAAAGTGTGTTATTCACATCAAAACTAACACGGTCAGGATTTCTAAAAGTGCCAAATGCCAGCAGTGAAATGAACTGTGTCGTTTTTTCATTGATGTTATTATCATTCAAAATAAATTCTAACTCGTTGGCAATTGTTGGATCAACATTGGTTAATTTAATGTCTAACTCTTGTTTTGAACTAAACAATCCCCCAGAAATTCGCGTAACCAAATCAATATCTTCTTTTCTTGTTGAGTTGAAATTTTCTAAAAGCACTCCTGGATTTGCTTTGGCTTTGTAAATAGCTGTTACATCTAAAATGGCTTCATAAGGATTTCCATTCCAAGAGATGGTCCCTCCTTTTTGGATAATAAAAGGTTTGTTGATGATGCCTCCATATTTAAAATCATACACTCCATTATCAATGGTAAAATCTCCAAACATATTGAACATTCCTCTTGTATTGATACGAATTTGCAAATCTCCAGAACCTCTTCCCGTTAATTTACTTCCATAAACTTCATCAATCACGATTTGAGCTTCTGCATCTTTTGTAACTTCTAAATTGATATCTAAAGACAATCCTTTCATGGCATCTTCTGCAAGTTCACGTTGCTTTTCTTCAATCTTTAAAGCATCTGATTTAAAATGGATTAGCTTAAAATTATCTACCGTTTCAATGTCTTTTAAAGGAACTACAAAAGTAGTTTTTGGATTTGTTTTTGCGTTTACTTCAATACTTAGTTGATCTGTCAAACCAGAGATTGAAGCGGTTCCGTCCATGAAAGCTGTTCCATAAAAAAGAGCTTCTTCTGAATTTATTTTATCTAAAACCAATAAATTTTTAGTAGAAATTTCCAAATCTAAAAACCATTGCTCAAAATTTCTATGAGAAATATTGCCACTTAAAATTCCTCTAGTTTTGTATTTGGTATCAAATATTTTCAAATCTTCCAAAATAAATGATTGCTCTAATAATGAGATTATTGATTCGCCCTCAAAATCATAGTCAACATTCAAATAAGGAAATTTTAAACCTGCATTTTTTAGTCGAAGAATACCCTCCATCTCTGGGTTTCCAAGAAATCCTCTCATCGTAAAATTCCCTGAAACACTGCCTCGCAAAGACGAAATTACGTCCTGACCTAAAGGACTAAATGCATCTAATGTGTAATCTTCCATGAAAACCTCCAAATCAATCAGCGGTTTTTTATCAGAAAAATCTATACTACCAATTGCGCCAATACTTCTTACTTTTTCATTGCTGATAGACATATCAACACTATATTTTTGATAAGAATTATTTCCTTTGATATTGATTGCCAATTCACCTTGTTTGAACTTATTAACTTCAAAATCCTTAATCAATAAAATTGCCTCAGGATTGTAAACTTCGTCTTTTTTAATGAAATCGAGATGACCTGTTACCTTTCCTTTGACCGATAAGCTATCTATTTTTGGTAAAAAACTCTCTAAATTTACCTTCGTGAAATCGGCCAATAAATAAATATCATCTTGACCTTTTAAACTTCCTGTAAACTCAATTTTTTGTTCTCCAGAAATTACTTTAAATTGGCTAAAATCAAACACATCATTTTTCAAATCAAAAGTAATTTTATCGACATTTTTCTCATCAGGAATGATGTTCCATGAGGTATTTTTAAACACAAATGTTGATTTTTCAAATCCAACAACCGACTTTTTTTCTTTGTTGATTGTATAGAAAAAATCTAAGTTAAAATCTTCTTTATTTTTATCACCACCATTAAATTCAGATTTAAAAAACAAGGTGTCATTTTCGGTTCTGTTTAATAGATTTAATTTTGAAATATTATAGTATTTCGTGTTTACTTCTGAGGCTGTTAAATGCGAATTATACAACGGATTTTGGTTGTCTGTTCGCAATAAAATATCTTTTAATTCATTGCCATACGCATCAATTCTTGGCGATGAAGCCGTGAGTTTTAACTGATTTTTATTTGATTGAATTTTGCCTCTGATTTTGGTGTTATTGTCAATAGTGACTTCAGGAAAAAAAACACTTACAATTTGGTTGTAAATAGTAAAATTAAAGTCAAGATATTGATTTGGAGCAACTTTATACGGTTCGTAATTATTATAAATACTTCCAAGTGCGTTTTGAGAAACTTGAACAATTTCAGAAAAAGAGAATTTTCCGGTCAAATAGCCATTTGCAATGTCATCAGAATTTACTTCAATCCTTTTGATAGAATCTTTGACAGATGAAATAACTGTAAATTCTCTAAAACTGTATTCTTTCTTTTCATTGGTATAAAAAACATTTTTAAAAGTAGCTTTCCCAACAATGTCATCAAAATTATTTCCTTCGACGTCAATTTCAATAATTCCTCTTAATTTGGCAATACTGTCTCTTGAAAAAAGATTAGTTTTTTTCAGGTCTAAGTGAAAAATTTCAGTTTTAAAATCGAATTTATTTACTTTTGATGATAAATTTGCCAAACCCTTAAACTTCATTTTAAAGTTCTGATCATCAATAGCCAAAACACCATCGAAATTATTGTTTTGATACAAACCATTGGCGGTGATGTTTTTGTAATTATATCCTTTAAAAACCATTTGAGAAACTTTTCCGACAAATTTTGTATTGATATTGTCCAATCGAAATCCACTTCCGTTGACATCGCCGTTTAACGAAATTTTTCCAAAAGTTGCATCTCCAATTAAAGAACCTAAATTGAACTCTTTCAATGCAATGGTTCCAAAATATTTCGCATAATCAATGTTGTCCACGTTGGCAATCTGCAAATCTGCACTTGCTCCTCCGATTTTTGAGGTTAAATCAACATTCGCATCAATTTGACTTGGTGTTGCTCTGATAGTTCCTTTCAAATTAAACTGTCCTAATTTATCAAATGTAGAAGGCATTGTTTTTCCTAGTAAATTGGGCAAAATGCTTTTTAATTCTTTTTGAGTGGCAGTTAAATTTTTAAAATCACCTTCAAAAACAAACCCATTTTCGCTATTAATTGCATTTACGAAACTCAAATCGCCTTCAATTTTAATTCCCTCAATTGTAGAGAGATTGAAATTTTCTAAACCAAAATTATTAAGTGTTCCTTTTAGATTTCCACTAAAATTTAAATCATTATTTCCTGCCAATTCTTTGTAAAATTTATTCAAATCTTTAATAGCAAGACTACTTTCTAAAAATTTGGCTTTGATGTTTACTTTATGATTAAAGTCGGCTAAATCCTCTCTTTTGTAAATCATTTGGATATCACCATAAATAACTGAATTTTCAGTTTTTAAAGTGGTATTGAGAAAATTCATTCCTGATAGTGAATAGGTAAAATCAGTCGATAAATTGGTAATTTCTAGATTAAAAGTATCATTAAAATACAATCCTCTAATATTTGATTTGAATTTAGGACCTACAATCGAAAAATCTTGCAAATTTCCACCAGCATTGAAAATTTGATATTTTATAGGATTTTCATTATTTGCATCTATCAACTTAAAATTCAAATCGTTGATATACACATTTGAAGATTTTAACATAAAGGGATTTGTAAGTGGATCTCTTGGTTTTCCGTCATCAAAAAGTGCAATAAATATGCTTAAATTGTCATTAGTTTCTCCCTTATATGTTTTTAAATGAAGATCAACACCATCCAAAGAAATATTTTTAAGATTTACTTGACTATCTAAAATTCGTTTTACATTAAGTAACGAGGTGTTAAGTTTTTTTACGAAAATAAGTGTATCTTGATGATGATCCCTGATTTTAACACCTTTTAAATTGACGTTTCCTAAAAATGACAAATCAACTTTGTAAATCGTTATGTTTGTTCCAAAATCGCTGTTTATTTTTTCAGTAAAATAACCTCCAATTTTTGTTTGAACATAAGGAATAGAAAGAACAATGCTAATAAATACCAATAAGAGTAAAAAATACCCTAAAATTTTCCCTATTCTTTTGAACAATTTTTTGATAATGAGATGGTTTAAAAAATTAAAGTACAAACATAATAAAAGCAAAAATATTGCCAATTGTCACAAATTTCGTACAAATGTATCAAACTATAAAATTTCTATAATTAAAAATTATAACCTTCAATGAAATTATACTTAATTTTACAAAAAAATAACTTTAAATGCAGCAATTCACTTATATCCTGGGAATAGAATCTTCTTGTGATGACACAAGTGCATCAGTAATTTGCGATGGAAAAGTGCTGAGTAATGTCATAGCGAATCAAGAAGTTCATGCAAAATATGGTGGGGTTGTCCCAGAATTGGCTTCTAGAGCGCACCAACAAAACATTGTTCCTGTTGTGCAACAAGCTTTGATTCAGGCGAATATCTCCAAGAATCAATTATCTGCAATTGCATTTACAAATGGTCCAGGATTGATGGGTTCATTATTAGTTGGCACTTCGTTTGCAAAATCTTTGGCTTTAGGATTAAATATTCCTTTGATTGACGTGAATCACATGCAAGCGCACATTTTGGCGCATTTCATTAAAAATGATGATGCAAAAATTCCTCCTTTTCCATTTATTTGTTTAACAATTAGTGGTGGACACACACAAATTGTAAAAGTTACAGATGAATTTTCGATGGAAATTTTAGGCGAAACTATTGATGACGCAGTTGGTGAAGCTTTTGATAAATCAGCAAAAATTTTAGGTTTGCCTTATCCTGGTGGTCCATTTATTGATAAATATGCGCAATTGGGAAATCCGAAAGCGTTTGCATTTTCAAAACCTCAAGTGGCTGATTTGAACTTTAGTTTCAGTGGATTAAAAACGGCTATTTTGTATTTTCTTCAAAAAGAACAACAGAAAAATCCTCATTTTATTGATGAAAATTTAAATGATATTTGCGCATCCATTCAATTTACAATAATTGAAATTTTGATGGATAAACTCAAAAAAGCAGTAAAACAAACTGGCATCAAACACATTGCTATTGCAGGTGGTGTTTCTGCAAATTCTGAAATCAGGAAAAGATTGCAAAATGCTGAAAAATATTTGGGATGGACAACCTATATTCCCAAATTTGAATACACCACAGACAACGCCGCAATGATTGCCATCACTGGATATTTAAAGTACTTAAAAAATGATTACGCCGAAATTTCAACTGCTGTAAAAGCGCGATTAAAAGTAACCGAATAAAACATGAAAAGTTTTAAAAATAAGTTTATTTTCTTCATCTTATATTATCTTTTTTGGGTGGTTTATTTTGCATTTGCCCGCTTATTTTTCCTAATTTATTACTACGAAAAAACACAAGAAATTGGTTTCATAAATGCCCTTAAAACATTTTATTTTGGGTCGCCTTTAGACATTTCTTTTGCTGGATATTTGTCTTTCATTCCTTTTTTATTGATATCTATTATAAGTTATTTTTCAATGAAATTCAATGTAATATTCATTAGATTTTATACTTTTTTCATTCTCATTTTTATCAATTTATTGCTTTTTATTGATGCAGGTTTATACCAAGCATGGGGAGTTCGTTTAGATACTTCGATTTTGCCATATTTGAACACACCCACTTTGATGATTACATCTGCTTCAAAAATGCAGTTATTGGTAGGAATTTTTGGTTGGATATTTTTTTCAATCCTTTTTTTTAAAGTTTATAAAATGGCAATTGATAAAAATATAGCCATTACAAACTCACAAAGCTTGAAAGAAATTCCTATTTTTCTATTGATTACAGCTTCATTAATTATTCCTGTTCGTGGTGGATTTCAAACGATTCCAGTAAATCAAAGCAATGTTTATTTTTCAGAATACATGTTTGCAAATCATGCTGCTGTGAATTTTATATGGAATTTTTTCAACTCAGTGACCAATAAAACTGACGGAACAAATCCCTACGTTTACTTTGAAAATGATGTTGCAGAAAAAATCATTTTCCGTTCTAAAAATAAATTAGAGACCATCACAAAAGACAGCATTTTAAAAACCTCAAATCCTAATGTTATTTTGATTATTTGGGAGAGTTTATCTGCAAAAATAGTAGGTTCATTGGGAGGAGAATCAGGAGTTACTCCAAATTTAAATCGGCTTTCGAAAGAAGGAATCTTGTTTACCAATTTTTATTCAAATGGAGACAGAACAGATAAAGGAATTCCTGCAATTTTGAGTGGCTATTATCCACAACCTTTTGAACGAATTATGAGAATGCCAAATAAAACAAGAAGTTTGCCAATGTTGCCAAAAAAAATGAAAGCGTTGGGTTATGAAATTTCTTATTACTACGGCGGAGATTTGAACTTTGGTAACATGAACACCTATCTCAGAAATGCTGGAATTAATCATATTATTGACGGAAATGTGTTTGACAAAGACGATTGGAATTCGAAATGGGGTGCTCATGATAATGTTTTTATGCAACGTTTTGCTGATGATTTAGCAAAACCTCAAAAAGAACCTTTTTTTAATATTGCGCTTACACTTTCAAGTCACGAACCTTTTGAAATTAAAGGAGCTTATAAATTTGGAAAAAAATCTGAGGAAGATTTATATAGAAGTGCGCACCATTTTACAGATAGCATTATTGGAAGATTTATTGATTTTGCAAAAACTCAATGTTGGTATGAAAACACATTAATCGTTATTATGGCTGATCATGGGCATAGTTTACCAAAACACAAAGGTTCTTATTTTTCTCCGAAAAAATTTCAAATTCCCATGCTTTGGTTGGGTGGTGCTTTAAAAAGTCCAATAAAAAATGTTGATATTGTATCAAGTCAGGTTGATTTTTCTTTCACTTTACTACAATTGTTGAACGGAGAAACTACTGATTTTGTGTTTGGTAAAAACATGTTTTTAAAATCTGATGCACAATATGCTCATTATATCTTTAACAAAGGTTTTGGAACTTTAACAAAAAATGGCGTTTTCATATTTGATTATGTCAGTAAAAAACCAATTTTTTCATTAGGAGAAAATCTTTCAAAATTAGACTCTCTCGGAAAAGCGATTACTCAAATTTCGTATCAAGATTTTTTGGAAAGAAAATAATTATGGGTAGTTTATTCTAAAAAATAGAACAAAAATGCACCTCTTTTTCGTCTGAGAATGTATTCCAAAAAAGAATATAGTATTTTTTATATTTCTTCAGGAAAACCGCCTAGTAATGAAATCTCAAGTGTCTAATATTCAATTTTATAAAATAAAAGTTCTACGTTATACAGACTAGGAAAAACCAAAGAAATTCATCCTTGGCTTCAATTTACTCAAACTATTACAATTAAAATAAAACCTTAAAAATTTTCTGTAAAATACACTAAGACAATAGATTTTATTCATGTTGAATAATCAAGATACAAAATTCACGATTTTCTAACAATCATAAAAATTGATTTCAAACATCATTTTTGTAGCTTGGCTTGAGGTTGAAAAAGTTCCTTTGTTTGTAAATAAATAAAAGTGTTTTATCCAAAAATTTCGTTCAATACTTTTGCCAAGCGAATACCACCTTTTTGCAATTGTGTTCTAACAGTTTCTAGGTATAAATAGGAATATCTGTAGCTCAACTTCTCGCCTACTTTTACTGATTTATACACTTCATTTGTTGCCACATGCACTTCATTTACCCAATCAATTACAGTTCCTTTTTGAAGAGAAGTTACTTGTATTTTAGATAAATGATCGGCATTTGCAGCCAATTCTAAATAACCCATGTTATAGTCTTCAATCATTTTGGTGTCCCAAACTGAATGTAAATTAGTGCCTTGTCCAAACCATTGAACTTGAATATCATTCCCTCCTTTGTCTTCTTTTCTTCCAATATGCATTGGTTGATGCAAATCACCAATTAAATGAATCAACATTTTCAAATGAAAAACTTTGTCTTCTTCAGTACTTTTGTCGTTTCTCAACACTTTAATACAGGTGTCAATACCAACAACCAAATCGCCTTCAGGATTTTTTTCTGATACTTCATAAGATTCTTCCAAACCCATGTTTACATAATGCCACACAGAATAACTGTTGTATTTTCTGTCAGATTTTATTTCATCTGCATAGGTTGATACTAAAGCCAAACTTTTGCCTTTCAGAAGTTTATCAATATTTCTTTTCGCTTTTTTTGTAAGATAATTTTCAGCAATTTTTCCTGTAGCTCTGTGTCCGTTTTGTCCCCAAAAAAAATCATCTTCATGCGTTGATTTTGTCAGTAAGAAAAAAGGGATTAATAAAATAAGTTTTAAATACATGATTTTTATTTTATAAATATTCGGCTAAATTACAGAAATATTTGATGAAATATTTTAAATTGTAAAAATTAACGGCTACATTTGAGGTGTTATTTTAATATTAAATCAATTTTAATTACCAAATTATTTCTTGTGAAAGCAAAAAAAATAATATCCTGCATTGCGTTGACTTTTTGTTGTATTGTTATTTCTTTTGCGCAGCTAAAATCCGAAGAAATCAACCTCAACAATGGTGTGATTCAATTGCCTGGAACCCTAAGTTATACTTCCGAAAAAAGTCCATTGATTATTTGGGTTCATGGTTCAGGTGGTGTAGATAGAAATGGAAGTCCTGCAAATTATATACAGCAATTTCGAAAAGCTGTGAATCAAGAAAACATCGCATTTTTCAGCTATGATAAAAGAACTACAAATCCAAAAAATGCAGCTTTTTTGAATGATATTTTGATAGAGGATTTTGTGAGTGATATAAAAGTGGTAATTTCACATTTTAAAAATGATGCACGTTTTACCAGCATTATTTTAATAGGTCATAGTCAAGGATCTTTATTGGCAATGATAGCATCTAAAAATGCAGATAAATATATTTCTTTGGCAGGTGCTGGAGAAACAATTGATAAAACAATTGTCAGACAGATTACCAATCAAAGTAAAGAATTGGGAATATTGACCGAAAATTATTTTAAAGAACTGAAAGAAACTGGCGAAATCAAAGAAATTGATCCCAATTTATTATCGCTTTTTTCACCACAAAACCAACCTTTTTTTAGCTCGTGGGTTGCGTTGAATCCGATTGATGAAATCAAAAAAGTAAGCATTCCTACATTGATTATTCAGGGTGATAAAGACATTCAAGTATTGATTTCTGATGCTGAAAACTTATCAAAAGCAAAGCCAGATGCACAATTTGTAATTATTAAAAACATGAATCATGTGTTGAAAATCATTGAAAATGAAGAAGACAACTTAAAATCATACATGACAGATAGTTTCCCTATTTCGGAAATACTGATTAAAGAAATTTCTCACTTTATATTCAAAAAATAGCAACTAATAATCTGCTAAAATGTCTAAAAAGAAGTCATTTGCACTACGTATCAATGAAAACATACTTCACGCTATTGAAAAATGGGCGGCAGATGATTTTCGATCTACAAACGGACAAATTGAGTGGATGCTGCACAAAGTGCTAAAAGATGCTAAAAGAGAACCAAAAGAATTGCGGCTTGTTATTTTTTGAATCTTTTTATCTATGGTAATTTCAACGATTGGAATTGACGTTATTAAAAAATTTTCATCAGCTAAGTATTTTTTGCTCATGGCTTAGACAGACAAATTAGCAGTTGAAAAGCACTTTCATATAAAATTTCTACAGGAAGCAATTGGCTCAAAATAGCCAAAGAAATGTCACTAATGCGATCAGAGACCTCAAAGAATCCTCTCCAATTAGAGATTTCTCTCATAGTATAAACTTCAGAAATGAATCCAAAATTAAACCCGTAAATTTGAACTGAAAAGGAACGATTAGAATTTTGTAACATGTTAAATTATAATTATTTATTAAAATTTAGTCAAAACCTATAGAAATTACGAAATTAGATTTATAATATAAAGAGATGACAACAAGCATATTACATGTATATCTCAAATGATTGATGGAGGAATGTCTAAAAAATAAGCATATCTTATTGAAAAACAATTTATTATAAGAATTACTAATTTAAATATTAAAACAAAAATAATTTGTTTTAATTGGGTTGACAATCTTCATTAACTGTTTTCTTGTGACAAAAAATATTGATTGCTTTGAAGGTTTAATATTGGTTATTTTTATTCAAGTTAGGTAAAATTAGCCAAAAAAACACTGCTCCTATAAAAAATATGACTTCGTTCATTTACCAAAAATCAATCCTCAAAAATCGTTTTTCAATAAGTATTTTATTACTTTTGATTCATGAAAAAACTTACCACAAAAGAAATCGAAGAAAGACTTGCCAATTTAATTGATTGGGAATATGAAGATGATGCACTTGTTACTGATTTTGAATTTGATAATTTCAAAGATTGCATGTCTGCCATGAATAGAATTGCTTTCGAATGCGAAGCGTTACATCATCATCCTGAATGGACAAATATTTATAACATGCTCGAAATCAAACTAACAACTCATGATGCATGTGGTGTTACAGATTTGGATTTTCAATTGGCAACTGCAATTAATAAGATTGTAGAAGTAGAAGAGATTGACGATGACGAAGAATATGAGGATTGATATGAAGAAAATATTCACTGTTTTAGTGTTTTTTTGTATTATATCATCTTGTGAAAAAGATGATTTTTGTACCCAAAATCCTGTGACTCCAAAATTGATTTTGCGTTTCTATGACAATCTCAACAGAACTCAACTAAAAAATGTTGACCAATTATACGTTTGGGCCTCAGGAAAAGATAGCCTCTTTGTGAATCAATCTACAGATTCTATTTCAATACCATTAAATACGATTGCCAATGAAACTGTGTACAATTTTTCGAGAGGAAATATTGTGAATCAGTTTACAATTCGATACACGCCTCAGCAAATTTATGTTTCTCGTTCTTGCGGATTTAAAGTAAATTTTGACGAAGTTTCCTACATTTCCAACAACACTTGGATTGCAGATTTTGAGGCAACAACTACAATCATAAACAATCAAAATGCAGCACATGTTCAAATATTTCATTAGCTTTTTTGTGCTATTTGTGGTTGCTGAAACAGTAGCTCAAAAACAAAAGATTGATACTTTATCATCAAACAAAGACTCAATTGTGTATAAATCTCCTTTCGGAATTCGTGTTGGAATCGACATCAGCAAACCGATTAAAGGGTTGATTGGTGAAAATTATAATGGATTGGAATTAGTGGGCGATTATCGCATCAAAAAACAACTGTTTATTGCCACCGAAATTGGTTTCGAAGAAGAAACTACTCAAGAGGATTATACCAATTCTACTGCAAAAGGAACTTACATAAGATTGGGGTTCAACTACAATGCTTATGAAAATTGGTTGGATATGAACAATGAAATTTTTGTAGGATACAGATATGGCTTAAGTTTTTTTGAACAAACAATCAATAGTTTTACGCCAAATGTGAATAATAATTATTTTCCTGCAAATCCTATTGTTAGTGGACAAACTGATAATTTAAATGCGCATTGGTCCGAATTTATGGTGGGTATTAAAGTTGAAACTTTCAAAAATTTTTTTGTAAGTGCAAGTGTTTCTTATAAAGTGAAGATGTTTGTGAAAGAACCTAGCAACTTCAAAACTTTATTTTCTCCTGGTTTTAACCAAATTTTTGAAAGTGGAACAGGCTTTGGTTTTAACTACACTTTGAGTTATTTGATACCGTTTTCAAAAAAATAATCAACTGCAATAATTTTTTTACTAATTTTATTGCCCAATAAAAAATAATACATGAATACCATACCTAGCGTACATCTTGCTGATTTTTTATCAGAAGATCCGTCTAAAAAACAGAAATTCATTAAAGAAATTGGAAATGCTTATGAAAATATAGGTTTTGTTGCCTTGAAAGGTCATTTTTTAGACGATAAATTAGTAACTGATTTATACGCAGAAATAAAAAACTTTTTTGATTTGCCCTTAGAAACTAAAAAAAAATATGAAATTCCGGGTATTGGAGGGCAAAGAGGTTATGTTTCATTTGGAAAAGAAGCTGCCAAAGGAAAAAAAGAAGGGGATTTAAAAGAGTTTTGGCATTTTGGTCAATATGTAGAAAACAATCCTACTTTGAAAGCGGAATATCCAGCTAACGTGATTGTTGAAGAGTTACCAAAATTCAATGAAGTTGGAAAAGAAACTTATAGAATGCTCGAAAAAACTGCCAAATATGTGTTGCGTTCACTAGCATCGCATTTGAATTTGGAAGAAACGTATTTTGATAATTACATCAAAAATGGCAATAGTATTTTGCGTCCAATTCATTATCCACCAATTGAAACTGAACCAAAAGGCGCTGAAAGAGCTGCTGCTCATGGAGATATTAATTTAATTACACTATTAATGGGCGCACAAGGCAAAGGATTGCAAGTACAAGACAATAATGGAAAATGGATTGATGCCATGGCAGAGCCTGATGAATTGATGATTAATGTGGGAGATATGTTATCACGGCACAGCAATAACAAATTAAAATCTACCATTCACAGAGTGATCAATCCACCAAGAGAATTGTGGGGAACTTCAAGATATTCAATTCCGTTTTTTATGCACCCAATTTCTGAAATGAAATTGGATGTCTTAGAAAATTGTATTGATAAAAACAATCCTAAACAGTTTGATGATATTACTGCTGGTGAGTTTTTGGAAGAGCGTTTAAGAGAATTAGGACTGAAAAAATAATGGATTTAAGAGACCAATTAAAAAATTTATTTCCAGAACACGTTGTCAAAAACGAACCTGACAAAGAAAAAAATACTTTTTGGTGGCAAAACGAACCACTAATTTGTAAATATGAAAAACGAAAAGGAAAACCTATCACCATTATTGAAGGTTTTAATGGAACAACAAACGATTTTAAACTACTTGCAAAAGAAATCAAAACCTTGTTTTCTGTTGGTGGAAGTTTTAAAGATGATACCATTATCATTCAAGGAGATTATCGTGACAAAATCATGAAATTACTCCAAGAAAAAGGATTTAAAGTAAAACGCGTAGGAGGATAATTTAACATTCTCTTTCAGCAATATAGAATTTAACAAAACGTTTTAAAAGATTATGAAGACATCAATTTTACACATTACAAATGGGGATAGTACTACTAACTATTTGAAAAAATTACAGTTTTCTGGTGATTTTATTACTTGGAGAGAAATGCTTTGTGAAGGAAAAACAACTACTGATGTTGGTAGTGAAACTTTCTGGAAAAATAGGTTTGATTTTTTGAAAACCGCCTACAAAGTTAACAAGCAAACTTTTATTGAATACACATTAAAAGAATATCGTAACCTGTGTAAAAAAAAAGAACAAAATGAAATAGTTTTATGGTTTGGGCACGATTTGTTTTGTCAAATTAACGTGATTGCTGTTGTAAGTTGGTTGAAAAGATTCAGACAAGGTTATCAAATTACTTTGGTTGGTGCCGGAAATGCTACTAAAAATCAAAAAATTCAACCGTTTTCATTGCTAAATCAAGAGCAAATCAATTCTTATTTTAAAAACAGAATTACGCTTTCGCAAGATGATATTGAATATGCTGATTATATTTGGCAATTGTATTGCTCAGATAGTCCTTTGCGTTTAGAAACGGTTTATAAATTCAATCCAATGACTCCTTTTCAGCATTTGACTGCCGCAATTGAAGCGCATTTAAAACGTTTTCCATCCATAGAAAATGGATTAAATTTTGTTGAAAATAACATCCTAAAAACTGCAAATTCAAACCACTTTGAAACAAAAAATGAGTTGATTACCAGTCTATTAAATGAAGATGATATTTATGGATTTGGGGATATGCAATATGAAAATCATGTAAGAAATTTACAAAAACTTTTCTCGTCTTTAAACCCTGTAAAATTGTCTAAAAAAGGAAAAGAAGTTTTGGAAAAACAGTTGAATTTTTACGGTCAAATTAGAAATGAAGAAACTTATTTGGGAGGCTCAAAAAAATATAACTTTTTATATCAAACTGGCTCTTCAAAACTATTACAAATCACTTCCTAAATGAGTTTAGAAGCCTCAGAATTAATCTTAAATCAAGATGGAAGTGTTTATCATTTGAATTTAAGACCCGAAAATATTGCCACAACTATCATACTTGTTGGAGACCAAGATAGGGTTGACAAAGTAACAAAACACTTTGACAGCATTGAGTTTACAACCCAAAAACGTGAATTTAAAACTACAACCGGAACCTTTAAAAACAAGAGAATTACAGTAATTTCAACGGGAATTGGGCCCGATAATATAGATATTGTTTTAAACGAATTGGATGCATTGGCAAATATTGATTTATCAACTAGAAAAATCAAAGAAAAATTCACACAACTTTCGTTTATCAGAATTGGAACTTCAGGTTCATTGCAAGCAAATATTCCTGTAAACTCCTTTGTGTTAAGTACTCATGGATTGGATTTAAACGGTTTGCTTCACTCCTATCAAATAGATTCAATTGCACATCCTGAAATTGAAAACGCTTTTGTAAAACACACCAATTGGAGTGCAAAAAAATCGTACCCAATTTTCGTTTCAAATTCAATTTCATTGGCAAAAAGACTTTCATCATCAATTGTTTTTCAAGGAATTACAGCAACTGCAGGCGGTTTTTACGGTCCTCAAGGACGTGTTTTACGATTGGCTTTAGAAGACCCAAATCTCAATAATAAAATAGATAGTTTTTCTTTTGAAGGAAAAAAAATTACCAATCTTGAAATGGAAACAGCTGCTATTTATGGTTTGTCACAATTATTAGGTCATCAAGCTGTGTCTTTGAATGCCATTATTGCCAACAGGGCAAATGGCACTTTTAGTGAAAATCCTACAAAAATTGTGGCGGATTTAATTGTATATACCCTCGAAAAATTAACTGCGTAAATGATTGATTTAAAAGTTGGTGGCGTTCCAGAACATTTTAATTATCCTTGGTACATCACTCTAAAAAATAAATCTTATACCCAACAAAATATTAACCTTCGGTGGAAAGATTTTCCAGGTGGCACTGGTGATATGTGTGCGGCTTTGAGAAATGGAACATTGGACATTGCCATTGTTTTGACTGAAGGAATACTCAAGGACATTGCTGCAGGAAACCCATCTAAAATTGTTCAAACCTATGTAAAATCTTCATTGATATGGGGAATTCATGTGAATGCTACCTCTAAATTTCAAAAAATTGAAGACTTGAAAAACACTACAATTGCCATCAGCAGATTTGGTTCTGGATCGCATTTAATGGCAATTGTCAATGCTTATAACCAAGGTTGGGATGCTGCAAACTTGAAATTTTTAGAAGTTGGTAATTTACAAGGTGGTATTGATGCTTTGAATATTGGTGATGCAGATTATTTTATGTGGGAACATTTCACCACAAAACCTCTGGTTGATGAAGGAATTTTTAGAAGAATTGAAGACTGCCCAACTCCCTGGCCTTGTTTCGTGATTGCAGTTAGAAATGAAGTTTTAGAAAAAGATTTAGATGCCGTAAAAAAGGTTTTGAACGTTATAAATAATGAAACTGCACATTTTAAAAATATTCCCGGAATTGCTGAAACGCTCTCAAAACGTTATCAGCAAAGACTTGAAGATATCAAGGAGTGGTTGAAAATCACTGAATGGAATGCTGGAAAACCCATTACAAAAAATATAATTTTGCGTATTCAAAATAAAATGTTGACTTTTAACATTTTGGAAAAAAAGAAAAACGCCAACGGATTCATAAAAAATATATATCTTTAAATCGTTAAAAAAAATCTCATGAAAAAAGTCGTATTTATTATAATTTGTGTCTTAGGAATCTTTTGTTTGTCCTCTTGTAGAAGCACCTCTTCTCCATGTGGATTGGCGGATGCAACAACCAAGCAAACTACAATTGAACAAGTGAACTTGAGTTAAACACACTTGTATCATAACTTAATATCAGATGAATCCGCTTCCTGGCGAATTTTTTTCACAATAACTTTACATTAAAAACACATTTTTATAAAGTTAAAGCCTTAATTTATTTATATAAAGTTTACAATTTTAAAACAATTGAACAATACATTTGAAAATATTCATTAACTATTGTATTGTTCTTGACAAAAATTCATTCTTATTGTGTTTCCTACGAATTCAAGTGTATTGTTTTCGCCACTTTTCAAAGACCTTTTTAATTTAAAAATACTGATGACAAAAATAAAAAAACGCCAATTAGACTATGTAGTTATCTCTGACGTTCATTTGGGAACTTATGGTTGCAAAGCAAAAGAATTATTGAACTATTTAAAAACCATTCAACCTAAAGTACTGATTTTAAATGGTGACATTATTGACATTTGGCAGTTTAACAAACATTATTTTCCGAAATCGCACATGAATGTTATCAAACACATCACTGGATTGCTTTCAAAAAGGACGAGAGTGTATTACATTACTGGAAATCATGATGAAATGTTGAGAAAATTCAGAGGTTTTCAAATTGGCGGATTTACAATTCTAAATAAATTGATTTTGGAATTAGACAATAAAAAAGCTTGGATTTTTCACGGAGACGTATTTGATGTTACCATGAAAAGTTCAAAATGGTTGGCAAAATTAGGTGGTATTGGTTATGATGCATTGATTATTATCAACACTTTCATCAATAAGATTAGCGAATTATTTGGTTATGGAAAATTGTCACTTTCAAAAAAAATTAAGAATAGTGTGAAAAGTGCCGTGAAATTCATCAATAACTTTGAAGATACTGCGTCTGCAATTGCCATAGAAAATGAATATGATTATGT
Source organism: Flavobacteriaceae bacterium CG2_30_31_66 (assembly GCA_001873065.1). Taxonomy (GTDB): domain Bacteria; phylum Bacteroidota; class Bacteroidia; order Flavobacteriales; family Flavobacteriaceae; genus Polaribacter. The sequence goes on along the minus strand of MNYM01000050.1, from coordinate 29,625 downwards.
GGTTTGTGGTCACATTCATCAACCTGAAATGAGAGAAATTAGCAATTCAAAAGGAAAAACAATGTATTTAAATTCAGGAGATTGGATCGAAAATTTGACAGCCTTAGAATATCATAAAAACCAATGGTCTTTGTACGAATATTCAAATGACCCACTTGTAAAAGAAATTTTTGGACTAAAAGTCAAAAAAGAAAAATCTTCCAAATTAAAAAAAGAGGAAAATAACATCATTTTTGAGGAATTATTAAAAGAGTTTGATATTAAAATCAATAAGAATTTATTATGAAAATTTTATATGCCATTCAAGGTACCGGAAATGGACATTTAACTCGTGCAAAAGAAATAATTCCGATTTTGAAAGAAAAAGGAGAGGTAGATATTTTGATTAGTGGCAATGAGTGTGACATCACTATAGAATATCCGATCATGTATAAATTATATGGATTAAATTATACTTTTGGAAAAAAAGGAGGTATTGATTTTTGGCAAACTCTCAAAAAGTTCAGATTGTTGCGTTTTTTCAGAGAAATTAAAAATCTTCCAATCAAAAATTATGATTTGGTAATCAATGATTTTGAACCAGTTTCTGCTTGGGCTGCAAAATTAAAAAACGTAAATTGCATTTCTTTGAGTCATCAAAATGCAGTTTTAGATAGTGCTTCCCCAAAAAAAGGAAAATATAATTTCGAAAAGCTAATTTTAAAATACTATGCTCCTGCAAAAATAAAATTTGGTTTTCATTTCGTTTCTTACAACTCATCTATTTTTACACCAATAATTCGTAAAAAAATTAGGCATAGCAATGTCACCAATAAAGGACATTATACTGTGTATTTACCATCTTATGATCATGATAAAATTTTGGAAATCCTATCAGGAGTGCCATTGGTAAAGTGGCATATTTTCTCTAAACAAACCAAACAATTGATTTTTAAAAAGAACGTGGTGATTTATCCAATCAACGAATTTGATTTTATCAAAAGCATTACCACTTGCGAAGGCGTTTTGTGTGGAGCCGGTTTTGAAACGCCATCAGAAGCACTATTTCTTAAGAAAAAATTGATGGTGATTCCTATGAAAAATCAGTATGAACAACAATGTAATGCAGCGGCTTTGGAGAAAATGGGAATTCCCGTTATCAAAACTTTAGAGAAAAAAAGGTTAAAAAAAATCGCCAAATGGATTCATTCAGACCCTTCATACAACGTGAATTATCCAGATATTACAGAAGATATATTAGAATCTATTTTGTTACCTTATTTCAATGAAAAATTGTTGCCTACCATTCAATAATTGGTTTTTTCATATTTTCCAAAACCTTATTTGTTTTGGAAAAATGCTTGTTTCCAAACCAAAAGCCTCTATTGGCACTTAAAGGAGAAGGATGACCTGATGTAAAAATACAATGTTTTTTTACGTCGATAATCTTTGTTTTTTGTTTGGCAAATCCACCCCAAAGTAAAAAAACAACACCTTCTTTTTCGGTAGAAACTTTTTGAATTACTGCATCAGTAAAAGTTTCCCAACCTTTTTTTTGATGACTTCCTGCTTCATTTTCTCTGACTGTTAATGTGGCATTAAGCAATAAAACGCCTTGTTTTGCCCATTTTTCTAGATTGCCACTTTGTGGATAAGTCACTTGTAAATCTGTTGATAACTCTTTAAAAATATTTTTTAAAGAAGGAGGATGAGCAACACCATCATTCACTGAAAAACACAAACCATTTGCTTGATTTTGAACATGATAAGGATCTTGACCAATAATAACAACTCGTAAATCATGAAAATTACAATTGTCAAAAGCAGCAAAAATATGTCCACTTTTTGGATAACAAATATGTTGTTTATATTCTGATTTTACAAAATCAACAAGTGTTTTGAAATAAGGTTTTTCAAATTCAGATTGCAAAATATTTCTCCAACTATCTTCTATTTTTACTTGCATTGTTTCTTATTTTTGTAGCGATTTCAAAGATACTATTTTGGGTAAAAACATATCAGAAAAAACACTACAAGATTTAGAATTTTTAACGGTTTTACAACACGTTGCCATTCATTGTATTTCTGGTTTAGGAAAAGAAAAAGTCCTCGAAATAAGACCTATTAGAAATAGAAAAACACTTTTCAAAGAACTTTATTTGGTAAATGAATATTTGTCTTCGTTTCAAAACGATAACAGGGTTCCAAATCACGGATTTGATGATATTACAGATAGTGTGAAAAGAATTGCCATTGAAAATAGTTTCATTGAAACGGATGCTTTTTTGAAAGTTGCAAGAACTTCACTAACTGTAAATGAGCAAATTATATTTTTTAAAAAGTTTCAAATTATTTTTCCCAATTTTTTTGAACTTACTCAAAAAATTGAATTTACGACTTATATCAATGACGAAATCAAACAAATTATTGAAATTTCAGGAGAAGTAAAAAACAATGCTTCCCCAGAATTGAAACAAATCAGAAAAGATATCAACTCAATTCGTGGTAAAATTGGCGCAAGTTTTTCAAGTGCCCTGTCTAAAGCAATTACAGCAGGATATTTGGATGAAATCAAAGAGACTGTGGTTGACAATCAGCGAGTTTTGGCAGTAATGGCAATGCACAGAAGAAAAGTTGAAGGTAGCATGTTGGGTTCTTCAAAATCTGGAAACATCGTGTATATTGCGCCTCAAGCAACGTTGGCTTACTCTCGTGAATATCAAAATTTGATTTATGAGGAGAAACAAGAAGTCATTAAAATTTTGCGTGATTTAGCGACAACGATTCGTCCTTTTGTACCACTTTTAGAAGATTATTTGAATTTTTTAACGCATTTGGATATGATTGGTGCAAAAGCAAAATATGCGCATCAACACCAAGGTGTTTTGCCAAAAATTACCGACACAAAAAAAATCTTTTTTAAAAATGCATATCATCCCATTTTATGGAAAAAAAATAAAGAACATACCATTGAAACGGTTTCTCAAACCATCACTTTACATGAACAACAGCAAATTATTGTGATTTCAGGACCCAATGCAGGTGGAAAAAGTATCACTTTAAAAACCATAGGTTTGCTACAAGTAATGTTGCAAAGTGGGCTTTTAATTCCTGTTGATGAACGCAGTGAATCGTATATTTTTGATACGATTTTAACAGATATTGGAGACAATCAATCTATTGAAAATCAATTGAGTACTTATAGTTATCGATTGAAAAACATGCGTCATTTTCTAAAAAAATGCGATGAAAATACGTTGTTTTTGATTGATGAATTTGGCACAGGAACTGACCCAGAATTGGGTGGCGCTTTGGCTGAAATCTTTCTGGAAGAGTTTTACCATAAAAAAGCCTTTGGAATTATTACCACACATTATTCAAATTTGAAAGTATTGGCAAACGAATTGGAAAACGTGACAAACGCCAATATGCAATTTGATGAACGTACTCTAGAACCTTTGTATAAATTGTTTGTGGGCCAAGCAGGGAGTTCATTTACGTTTGAAGTAGCTCAGAAAAACGGCATCCCTTTTAGTTTGATTAACAGAGCAAAAAAACGTGTTGAATCAGAAAAAATTCGTTTGGATAAAACCATTTCTAAACTACAACAAGAACGAAATCGCTTGCAAAAAAACTCTGAAAATCTTGAAAAACAACACTCTAAAGAAGTTGAATATTTAGAAAATCTTCAACAAAAAGAGCAAAAAATTCAAGAAAAATTAGAAGGTTTTCAAGAATTGTATGATAACAATCAAAAAATGTTAACATTTGGTAGAAAGATGAACGAGTTTTTAAACAAATTTTTTCAAACAAATAATAAAAAAGAACTGCTGGCGAGTTTCAATAAATGGGTTTCTGACGAACGCGTAAAACATTTGAAAAAAATTCCTGAAAAACCAAAAACAGTTTCTCAAAAACAACAAGCCATCAATCAGAAAAAAAGACAAGAAGAAATCATCCAACTGGTTGAAAATGAAGTTTTGAAAAAGGTTGAAAAAGTAAGAGAACAAAAAAATATTGAAGCCAATAAAATCGCAAAGGAAAAAGAAAATTATAACTTCAAAATTAATGATCGTGTTCGAATTATTGACTCTAATACTGTTGGAACGATTGATAAAATTGAAAAAAAATCAGTCACCATTAATTATGGAATTTTTACTACAAAAACGAGTTTAGATAAATTAGAATTGGTTGAAAAAGCAACATAACGGATTCGCCAAATTTCTTAAAATCCGTTAAAGTCTGTTAAGAATCTATTAAAGTCTTTTTTTTTACTGAAACGTTTTTAAAAAATAAGTGTCTATTAAGAAAATAAATAAAACTTAACACATTTATTATGAGAAATTTAAAATCAATTATTGCTATTTTACTTTTTAGCTTTACCATTACTTTTTCAGCAAATGCAAGTGAAAAAGATCCTTCAAAAGTTACTACAGAATTGCGTTCTGAAATAGTGAACATTTTAGGAAATAAAATTCCTTTAGAAGTAGAATCTTCCTCTTCTGAAGAAGTTTCTTTCATGATTAACAATAAAAACGAGTTAGTTGTCATTTCTGTAGATTCAAATTTGAATTCATTCAATGTATTTGTAAAAGAAAAATTGAATTATAAAATAATTACAACAAAAGGCATACAAAAAGGAGAAATTTATAAAATGCCCATCAAAATAAATAAAGTCTAAAAAACAACAAGTTGGTTAGTTGGTGTCCATACTTCAGTTTTCAAAAAATTGTTTTTGGGCATTTTTATAAACTAAAAAAGAGAAATCAAATGAATGATTTCTCTTTTTTTATTTCAGTAATTGCTATTTATTTAGCGTTCTGTTTTTTGATCAAATTTAAGGCAGAACCTTCTGTAAACCACTCAATTTGAGCATCATTATACGTGTGATTCAATGCAATCACATCTTTGTTTCCATCTTCATGAACCAATTCCAAATGCAATTGTTTTTCTGGAGCAAACTCGTTCAAGTCTAAGAAATTGAATGTATCATCTTCTTGAATCAAATCATAATCTGCTTCATTTGCAAACGTTAAACCTAACATTCCTTGTTTTTTCAAATTTGTTTCGTGAATTCTTGCAAACGATTTTACAATTACAGCAGCGACACCTAAAAAACGAGGTTGCATAGCAGCATGTTCTCTTGAAGAACCTTCACCATAATTGTGATCACCAACAACAATTGTTTTGATTCCAGCTGCTTTATAAACTCTTTGAACTGCAGGAACTGCATCATATTCGCCTGTCAACTGATTTTTTACAAAATTTGTTTTATCATTAAAAGCATTCACAGCTCCAATTAAAGTGTTATTTGCAATATTATCCAAATGACCTCTAAAACGCAACCAAGGACCTGCCATAGAAATGTGGTCTGTAGTACATTTACCAAAAGCTTTTATAAGTAATTTGGCATTTTTAATAGAATTTCCAGTAGGTTCAAAAGGCGCTAGTAACTGCAATCTTTCAGAGGTTTCCTCTACAGAAACCACAACATGAGTGCCATCCTCTTCAGGAGCTAAATAGCCATTATCTTTCACTTCAAAACCCTTTGGAGGCAATTCCCATCCTGTTGGTTCATCTAACATTACTTCTTCTCCATTTTCATTGATTAAAGTATCTGTCATTGGATTGAAATCCAAACGTCCAGCAATTGCAATAGCCGCTGTGATTTCTGGAGAAGCTACAAATGCGTGTGTATTCGGATTTCCATCAGCTCTTTTCGCAAAGTTTCTATTAAAAGAGTGAACAATACTATTTTTCGGAGCATTTTTTGGGTCAGAATATCGAGCCCATTGACCAATACAAGGCCCACAAGCATTTGTGAAAATTGTAGCACCTAATTTTTCAAAAACTGATAAAATTCCATCTCTTTCCGCAGTATATCTCACTTGTTCAGAACCAGGATTTATACCAAATTCTGCTTTTGTTTTCAAACCTTTATCCAAAGCTTGTTGTGCAATTGAAGAAGCTCTTGATAAATCTTCGTAAGATGAATTGGTACAAGAGCCTATTAATCCCCATTCAACTTGCATTGGCCAGTCATTTGCTTGCGCTTTTTCGGTCATTGCTTTTCCTACAGTTGTTGATAAATCAGGTGTGAATGGACCGTTTAATAAGGGACCTAATTCAGATAAATTGATTTCAATTACTTGATCAAAATACAACTCAGGATTTGCATAAACTTCAGCATCAGCTGTTAAATATTCTTTGATTTTGTTTGCTTCGTCTGCAACATCTTCTCTATCTGTAGCACGCAAATAACGTTCCATAGATTCATCATACCCAAAAGTTGAAGTGGTTGCACCGATTTCAGCACCCATATTACAAATAGTTCCTTTTCCAGTACAAGACATTGAAATGGCACCAGGCCCAAAATATTCAACAATAGCGCCAGTTCCACCTTTTACAGTAAGCACTTCAGCTACTTTTAAAATCACATCTTTTGGTGCTGTCCAACCAGATAATTTTCCAGTTAATTTCACCCCAATTAATTTTGGAAATTTTAATTCCCAAGCCATTCCTGCCATCACATCAACGGCATCTGCACCACCAACACCAATTGCAACCATTCCTAAACCACCTGCGTTTACAGTATGAGAATCTGTTCCAATCATCATTCCTCCAGGAAATGCATAATTTTCTAACACAACTTGGTGAATAATTCCTGCACCTGGTTTCCAAAAACCAATTCCGTATTTGTTTGAGACTGACTCTAAGAAATCGAAAACTTCACTACTTGTGCTATTTGCTACTTTTAAATCTGCAACTGCACCATTTTTGGCTTGAATTAAGTGATCACAATGAACCGTAGTTGGTACTGCTACTTTTGCTTTTCCTGCTTGCATGAACTGCAATAATGCCATTTGAGCAGTTGCATCTTGACAAGCAATTCTATCTGGAGCAAAATCTACATAATCTTTTCCTCTAGTAAAAGCTTTGGTAGGTGTATCTTCCCAAAGGTGTGCATATAAAATTTTTTCTGCTAAAGTCAGATGTTTTCCGGTAATTTTTCGAGCCGCATCAACGCGTTCTGACATAGTAGTATAGACCTGCTTAATCATTTCAATATCAAAAGCCATATATAAAAGTTTTAAGGTTTTTTAATTCAAACAAATTTACATTAATAAAATCAATTTTAAAAGATAAATAACAAATTGCTCGAATTTATAGATAAGTAAATGTTATTTTTTTTAAAATAAATTTTTTATTGATTTTTCTAAATTAAAAATATAGTTTTATTGAAGAATGATTAAAATAAAAAAAGCAGACTTTTAAGCCGAATTCTGTAACCTAAAACAAGTTTAGGATTCTTATCATTTATCTAGTTTCGAAATTACTAACGAAATCTATCTGCCTACCCTTTAGAATCGAGCGAGTAGCTCTCAAGCTCTAATATACATGGCATTGCACCTCATAGAGTTTACCTGGTTTCACTACAGCCGAACTGTACTTGCTTTCTGTTGCACTTGTCCTCAGTTTACACTGGACGGATGTTATCCGCTATGATTACTCTTTGGTGTCCGGACTTTCCTCCTTGAAATTAATTCACGGCGATAAGATAAGTCTGCTTTCAGTTGTCAAAAGTACAATTTAATTCAATAAAAAAACCCACTCAAATTGAAAACTTGAGTGGGAAAAATTGCTATGAAAAAGAAAAAGTGTTATTAATTACTCAATAACATTACAAATATAAGTATATTTTTCTATATTGAAAATTTTTGACACTAAATTTTATCAAAATTGTAAATTTAACATCTTTTTAAGAAAACATGTCTTTTACTTTCTCAAAAAATGATTTGTCAGATTTATTCGGATGAGGAATAAAATTCTCGTGATTTTCCATAGTTTCAAAGAATTTTCTTTGATCTTTATTCAATTCTTGGGGCGTCCAAACATTGATGTGAATCAGAAAATCGCCAACATCATAACGTTCAATGCTTGGTAATCCTTTGCCTTTAAGTCTTAAAATTCTCCCAGATTGTGTTCCTGCATCAATCTTTATTTTTACTTTACCAGAAACAGTTTCTACTTCTTTATTAGCTCCTAAAACAGCTTCCGAAAAACTAATATATAAATCATAATGAATATTAGTACCTTCTCTTTTTAACTGTTCGTGTTCAACTTCTTCAATCACTACCAATAGATCTCCTGGAATTGAATTTTTTCCGGGAGCTTCGTTACCTTTTCCACCCACTTTTAATTGAACACCTTCAGTAACTCCCGCAGGAATATTAATAGAAACAGTTTCTTCTTTAAAAACCAATCCTTGTGCATCTGCGCCTTCAGGTTTGTTGCTTAAAATTTCTCCTGCTCCACCACAAGTTGCACAAGTTGTGGCCGTTTGCATTCTTCCCAAAATGGTATTGGTAACTCGCATTTGTTGCCCAGAACCGTTACAAATAGAACAAGTTGAATATCTAACTCCTTCAGCTTGCACTTTTCTGCGAACTTTCACTTTCTTTTCAACGCCTTTTGCAATTTCTTCTAAAGTAAGTTTTACACGAATTCGCATATTACTTCCTTTTACGCGAGCTTGTCTTTGACCTCCTCCACCAAAACCGCCAAAACCGCCACCAAAAATATCGCCAAACTGACTGAAAATATCATCCATGTTCATACCTCCAAAACCTCCTCCTCCTTGAGCGCCTTCAAAAGCAACATGTCCATATTGATCATATCGCGCTTTTTTATTATCATCACTCAAAACTTCGTATGCTTCAGCAGCTTTTTTGAAATTTTCTTCGGCATTTTTATCATTCGGATTTTTATCAGGATGATATTTAATAGCCATTTTTCTGTAAGCTTTTTTAATTTCGGCTTGATTTGCAGATTTTGAAATTCCTAATATTTCGTAGTAATCTTGTTTTGCCATGTTTTATTGTTACATTAATTAGTAAAAAAATCTAAATTTTGAATTGATTTACTTACAATTTAAATTGATTATTGCCCTATAACTACTTTTGGATAACGAATAATTTTATCACCCAATTTGTATCCGTTTTCCAAACAATCAATCACTTTTCCTTTTAAATCTGGAGTTGGTGAAGGAATTTGTGTGATTGCCTCATGAAGCTCTGCATCAAAATTATCTCCTGATTTTACCTCAATTTTATTCAAACCTTTTTGTTCAAGTGTGTTGTAAAATTTTTGATGAATTAATGAAACACCTTTTCGTAATTCTTCAGTTTCTGGAGAATCTACAATATGACTTAAAGCACGTTCAAAATCATCTACGATTGGCAGTAATGATGTCATTAATTCCTGACTAGCAGTTTTATACAATTCAAACCTTTCTTTCGTTGTTCTTTTCTTATAGTTTTCAAATTCAGCAAAAAGTCGTAAAAACTTGTCTTTTTCTGCTTGAAGAAGTTCTTCAATAGAAGGTTCTTCAATTTTGATCTCTTCTTTAAATTCTTGATTTTGAATATCTTTAATATTTTCTTGTTCGCTAATAAGTGCTTCCTCTTGAATTTTATCTTTTTTACTCATTTTTAAAAAATCTTTTAAACTTCTCAAAATTATTCAAAAATATTGCCAATAAAAAAATAGTGTCAAAATGACACTATTTTTGTGGTAAAAGGTTTTAATATTAGTCTTCAATCCGCTCAATTTTTGCGCCAATTGATTTCAACCGTTCTTCAATATTTTCATAGCCTCTATCAATCTGTTCAATATTATTAATAATGCTTGTTCCTTTTGCAGAAAGAGCTGCAATCAGCAATGAAATTCCGGCTCTAATATCAGGAGACGTCATTTTGGTTGCTTTCAGTTGATGTTTGCGATTAAGACCAATCACAGTTGCTCTGTGTGGATCGCATAAAATAATTTTTGCGCCCATATCAATTAATTTATCCACAAAAAACAATCGGCTTTCAAACATTTTTTGATGAATCAAAACTGTGCCATTTGCTTGGGTTGCTAAAACCAGAATAATACTCAATAAATCTGGCGTGAAACCAGGCCAAGGAGCATCAGCAACTGTCAAAACAGAGCCGTCAATATAGTTTTGAATTTCATAACTTTTTTGTTCTGGAATGTAAATATCATCTCCTCTTTTTTCAAATTGGATTCCTAATTTTCTGAATACATTAGGAATTTGTCCTAAGTTTTCCCAACTCACATTTTTGATGGTCAATTCAGATTGTGTCATCACTGCAACACCAATCCAAGAGCCAATTTCAATCATATCTGGCAACACTTTGTGCTCACATCCTGAGAGATATTTAACACCTTCAATCATCAATAAATTAGAACCAACGCCTGTAATTTTTGCGCCCATACAATTCAACATTTTACACAATTGTTGAATATATGGTTCGCAAGCAGCATTGTAAATAGTAGTTGTTCCTGTTGCTAAAACAGCTGCCATCAAAATATTTGCGGTACCAGTGACTGAGGCTTCATCTAAAAGCATTTCTGTTCCTATTAATTCATCAGCTTCAACTCCGTAAAAATAATCTTCCGTGTTGAATCTAAATTTTGCTCCAAGTTTTATAAAACCCTCAAAATGAGTATCTAAACGTCTGCGTCCAATTTTATCACCTCCAGGTCTTGGAATATATCCTTTTCCAAATCGAGCTAATAACGGGCCAACAATCATAATTGAACCTCTTAAAGAACTTCCGTCTCTTCTAAAATCTTCTGACTCTAAATAATTTAAATTGATTGCATCTGCTTGAAAAGAGTAAGTATTTTTTTCTAGTTTTTGGATTTTTACACCCAATTCACCCAAAATAAAAATGAGTTTATTTACGTCAATAATGTCAGGAACATTGTGAACTAAAACTTTTTCAGGTGTTAATAAAACCGCACAGATTATCTGTAAAACTTCATTTTTTGCGCCTTGTGGCGTGATTGTTCCGTTTAATTTATGTCCGCCTTCAATTTTAAAAGATGCCATGAATTTATCTTTTTCGGTTTTTGGAAAATGGTTGTTTTTTTACATTTTTCACAGGATTTTGTCCTTGTGTATTTCGTTTTTTCATGAGTTCTTTGGTTTCTGACAACTCTTCTTTTGATTCTCTTAAATCAATTTTTTTATCTGACAAATCATACAAATGATTAAAAATAATTATATCATCAACGGTATCTTTATTCCAATTCAAGTAACATTTTTTCATGTGATTTGCGATGGTATAAATCAATGCTTCTTTCAATTCACCTTCATCCCAACTCAAAGCAACATCAATCATTGTTTGAATATTTGTACCATAATAACGGTATTTTGAAGCTGATTTTGGATATGCTAAAGGTTCAGGTTTTTCAAGTAATTCCTCTTTGGAAGGTGATGGATAGGGAGAATCTGCATCCAATTTAAAATCGGACATGATAAAAAGTTGGTCCCACAATTTGTGTTTAAAATCTGGAACGTCACGCAAGTGCGGTTGTAAATTTCCCATCACATCAACAATGGCTCTTGCCATGATATTGCGTTCTTCTTTGGTTTCAAGAGTCATGCAATGGTCAATTAATTTTTGAACATGTCTTCCATATTCTGGAATAATCATAATAGGTCTCTCTGAATTGTATTCTAAATCAAATGTCATTTATCAATATTTAGTGAAGTTTTCTTGAATAAAGATCAAGAAATTTTCTAATTTATTTGTAGTTTTTTAAGGTCGCAAAATAGGTATAAAAAGCGAAATAATCTGTAGGTTTTGCAAATTATTTTTACTGATTAACCAATCACTTTTAGCTTGGCAAACTGCAATAATAATTTCTTTTTTCCAACAGTACCAAACTCAATTTCAGCTTTTTTATTGGCACCATTTCCCTCTAAAGAAAGCACTTCTCCCCTACCAAAACGATTATGTTCGACAATATTTCCAACAATTACGTCGCTATCAAAAAGGTTTGAATTTTGACTGGTTTCTGAAACTTTTTTTAAGTTTTTAACAACATTTATTGATTTATTTTCAACAATATCTCGTTCTATTTTTTTACGTTGTATGGGTTTTTGAAAACGAATTCCTTTAGGAGCGTCATCAAACAGATTAGCATCAATAAACTTATTGATTGATTGTTCTGGTTTTTTTGCTGTCATGTAGTAAAGGTATTGTTCGTCGATTTCTTCTAAAAATCTACTTGGTTCAGAATCAATGAGTTTACCCCATCTATAGCGTGTTTGCGCATAACTCAAATACGCCACTTTTTCAGCTCTTGTGAGTGCTACATAAAACAATCTTCGTTCTTCTTCAAGCTCAATTCTGGTAGTCATGCTCATTGCTGATGGAAATAAATTTTCTTCCAAACCCACAATATAAACATATTGAAATTCCAATCCTTTTGATTGATGAATGCTCATCAGTGCGACTCTTGGCGCATCATTTTCTTTTTCTGAATCAAAATCCGTGGCAAGTGCTACATCTTCCAAAAATGTTGTCAGAGAGGCATCTTCTCCTTGCTCAATTTTATCGGTAATAAAATCTTTGATTCCATTTAAAAGTTCTTGAATATTTTCTACTCTACTGACTGCTTCAGGTGTGCCATCTTTTTCGAGTTCAGGAATCATTCTGGTTTGTTTTACCACCAATTCAGCCACTTCAAAAGCATTTTTTGTTTGCGATTCTATTTGAAAACGTTGCATCATATTCGAAAAATCTTGCAGTTTGCTTTTAGTTGGTGCATTTAGCTGAACATCAATTCTATAAATATTTTGAATGATTTCAAAAATTGATTTTTTATAGTGATTCGCAGCAATTGTCAGTTTGTCAATCGTTGTTGCACCAATGCCACGTGTGGGGAAATTAATGACCCGAATCAGCGCTTCTTCATCGTTTGGATTGATCAATAATCGTAAATAAGATAATACATCTTTGATCTCTTTTCGCTGATAAAATGAAATACCACCATAAATTTTATAGTCGATATTTTTCTTTCTTAAAGCATCTTCAATGGATCTTGATTGTGAATTTGTACGGTATAAAACACAAAAATTATCTGGTGTTAATTGATGATTCATCATGTTTTCCCAAATAGATTGCGCTACAAAACGCCCTTCTTCTCCGTCAGAAATTGAACGCATCACATAAATTGAATCTCCAACATCATTGCTTGTCCAAACGTCTTTATCTAACTTGGTTTTGTTGCGAGCAATGACCGAATTTGCTGCATTTACAATATTTTTAGTTGAACGATAATTTTGTTCTAATTTGAAAGTTTTTACTTCAGGATAATCTTTTTGAAAATTTAAAATATTTTGAATATTGGCACCTCTAAAACTATAAATACTCTGAGAATCATCACCAACAACACAAATATTTTGAAAACGATCAGCCAAAGCTCTGATAATAATGTATTGAGAATGGTTGGTATCCTGATACTCATCAACCATAATGTATCGAAAACGATCTTGATATTTTGCTAAAACATCAGGAAAACGCGCCAATAATTCATTGGTTCTAAGCAATAAATCATCAAAATCCATGGCTCCAGATTTAAAACATCTATTGACATATTCTCTATAAATTTGGCCAATTTCAGGTCTATTTGCAAGCAAATCTGCTTCTTGCAACTCAGGGTCATTAAAATAAGCTCTTACGGTAATCAAACTATTTTTAAACGATGAAATACGACTAAAAACTTGTTTTGGTTTGTATTGTTCTTTATCTAAATCCATTTCTTTGATAATTGCAGAAATTAACCGAACAGAATCTTGGGTATCATAAATCGTAAAATTTGTTGGAAAACCTAATTTATCAGCTTCCGACCGTAAAATTCGAGCAAAAACAGCATGAAAAGTACCCATCCAAAGGTTTTTTGCTTCACTTGCCCCTACTACTTTTGCAATCCTTGCTTTCATTTCTTTGGCTGCTTTGTTCGTAAAAGTCAACGAAAGTATATTAAAAGCATCAACACCTTGTTGCATTAAATGTGCAATTCTATACGTCAGCACTCTTGTTTTTCCTGAACCTGCTCCTGCAATGATAATCATAGGACCATCTTTCTGAATAACAGCTCTTTGTTGAGCTTCGTTTAGAGAATCTAAATAGGTATTTGACATGTGTTTTTTGAGAAATTAAAAAGCTACAAGTTATGAAATCTTTAGATTTTAGATGAAGGATACTTTATTTTTTATTCACATTTTTTTCTCTAAAAAAAGTACCTTTGTGAAACTAAATTTCTTGACTTTGGAATACCAATTATTAGCGAGTATTGCTTACGTTTTGCCTGCTACTGTGACAGGATATATTGCTTATTATTTTTTTAAAAGTTATCTGATTCAGCAAAATTCTGATAAAAAAAAACAGTTTTTAAGTGATAAAAAAATTCAATCTTTGCCCATAAAATTACAAGCTTATGAACGCATGTTGTTGTTTTGTGAGCGAATTCATCCTGCAAAAATAGTGATACGAATTCAGTCAATTTCCGACAAACCAACAGATTATGTTTCATTATTAATCATGACGATTGAGCAAGAATTTGAATACAATTTGGTGCAACAATTGTATATTTCTTCTGATGCTTGGAAAGCGGTAACAAGTGCTAAAAATTTGGTAATCAACAAATTTCAGCAGATTTCAATGCAAGTAAATTCAGTTCATGAATTTCAAGAAAGTGTTTTTAAAGAATTTAGTAATATTTCATCACCAACAGAAATTGCTATTGAAATTTTGAAAAATGAGGTAAGAAATTTTATTTCATAAAAAAACCCTCTTAGTAGAAGGTTTTTTTATGAAATGTATCTAAAATATTTTCTTTAAAAAAATTTATAACTGAATTCTGACTCCAAGATTATAGTTTCTACCTCTTGTAGTAAAACCCACAACTTCTTGAAAATTTTCATCAAAAATATTGGTTAAGCTTCCGTATAAAGTAATTTTTTTATCTAAGATTTGATGATTGATAAAAAAATCAACCAAATTATAAGAAGGTAAAGCAACGTTTCCAAAATCTTTGGTTTCATCTACAAAACGATAACTCATAGCAGTGAAAGTTGATGAAAATAATTGATAATCAGCCTTGATAAAAAACTTATTTCTAGGAATTTTTAACATCAAACTTTCTGTTCTTTGGATGTAGGTATGATTTGCCAACAAAGTCAATTTTTTCATTGGTTTGAAAGAAATTTCGGTTTCAACACCTCTTGCAAAAAAAGTTCCGAGATTGTTAATAGTCTGAAAAGTCATTGAATCATAGCCAATTTTATTGGTTTCCTCTCTGTAAAAAAAAGTCGAATTCAAGAATATTTTTGGGGAAAAATTCAGTTCAAATCCTGTTTCGATTGTCAAATCTTCTTCGGGCAATAATTCTTTGATTGATGGTAACTTCGTAAAAATCTCAGACAAAGTTGGCGTTACAAAAGCAGTACTATATGACGCAAAAACTTTGGCATTCATAGTTTTTATTTTAAAATTATAGGCAGGATTTATATTGAAAACTAGATTATTTCCATATTCACTGTGCACATTTAAACGAGTACCAGCGTTAAAAATAAAACCTGAATTAGAAAAATAATTCAAAGAAAAATAGGGGTCATAAAAATGTTGTTTTCCAGCTCCTTTTTCAATTGGATTATAAGAAGTTTCTTGTTTCATATCTTGAAATTGAGAGGTAACTCCGGCTAAAATTGAAAATTCTTTGTTGAATTTATAGTGGTTAAAAACATCAAAACCCATCACTTCACCATTAAAAAAATCATTCGAAGGTGCTTCTCTCCTATTGATATCAGTAACAAAAGTTCTGACTTTTAGCGCTCCTTTTTCATAAGTGTAATCCACATTAAAACCTCCTCTTTTTTGTGTACTTGACAAATTGTTGTTTTTGTCAGCAGGAATGCTTGCAAAAGTTACAGGATCATAGTCAAAACCATCAAAATCTGTTGAAAACTCATCAATACTTGCAAAAAAACCGAATTTAAATTTTTCGTTTATAGAATAATTCAGATTTAATAATACGTTTTGTCTCGCAAAAATATCTTCTTCAAATGGATTATTTTTATCCAAACTTTCTGCTGCTGACAAGCCTCTTGAACCATTAGCATTTAATGCCAATAAATAATCAACTTGCCCTAAAGTTCCACTAAAATTAAAGTTTGTTGTAAATTCTTCAGCTGCTAAACTATTATTTTCACTAGAAGAATTACTTCCCATTGAAGAAGAAAAAGTGCCACTAAACTGCTTTTTTGAAGCTTTTTTCAAGATAATGTTGATGACACCAGTGGCAGCTCCAGTTCCATATAACGTTGAAGAGGCACCTTTTAAAACTTCAATACTTTCAATTTGCTGAATGTCAATTTGGCGTAAATCAAAATCACCACCAAAAGATGAAGGGTCGTTTACACTCACTCCATCAATCAAAATGGCAACTTGTCGATTTCTTCCACCACGAATATAATAACCTAAGTTTTGACCTTTTGTGCTAAAATTCCCATTAATTTCCACACCAGGAACATCATTTAATAAATCCAAGACAGTTTTTCCTGAGCTATTTTGGATGGTTTCTTGTGTAATTTTATACACAGTTTTACCAATATTTTTTTTATTGGTTTCAAATTTTGTTGCGGTAATAATAATTTCATTCAGCGAAGCTACTTTTTCGTTTTTTTCTTGTGAAAACGAATTTTTACCCACAAATAAACATGCGAGTGCACTAACAATTAATAATTGTTTTTTCATTTTTTTTGATTTAATTGAAACAATAAATCAGGAAACTATTTTGTACAATAAATTACGAATACAGTACATAAACTTTTATCCCGAAAGTTTTTAACTCGTGAAAAGTGGCAGGTCTCCTGACTTGTTTTATGTTATTAGACCTTCCCAACAATGATTGTCAGTGGTTTAAGAATTAATAACATCCTTAAAAAAGTAAGGTGCTGAAAAATTCAGCAAAAACTTACAGTTGCGGGAACAGTTCTGGATTTTAACCAGATTCCCTTTTAATTTGATGCAAAATGAATTTTACATCAAAACCAAAATTCGGTGCAAATATATGAGTATTATTGTGACAATTACTTTCTTTTTCAAGAAGTTTTTATATCTTCGAAAAAAGTTTTTACCTGATGAAAAAAATATTTTTATTAACGATTTTTACTAGTCTTTTTTTTATTTCATGTAAAAAGACAACTAAAAGTACCGTTATTTCCGATGAGAATACTTCCTTCATAAGATATGCAAAAGGATTTCAAATAAGCAATGCTGGAGAAATTCAAAAAGTTACTATCAAAGCTCCTTATCAAAATTCATCGGAAATATTTGACTATTTATTTTCAACAAAAAAAAATTCAAAAAATGAAATTCAAATTCCAATTTCAAAAATTGTAGTGACTTCAACAACGAATATTCCCATGATTGAAATGCTTCAAGAAGAAAATAGCATTGTTGGTTTTCCGAGTTCAGATTATATTTCTTCAGAAAAAACAAGACAAAGAGTTGCCTTAGGATTTATAAAAGAAATTGGAAAAGAAGGACATTTAAATACAGAAACTTTGTTGGATTTAGAACCAGACTTGGTGGTTGGTTATAGTGTTTCAACTGCTGATAAGTCTTTAGAAATCATAAAAAAAGCTGGCATTCCAGTAATTTATAATGGTGATTGGTTGGAGGAAACGCCACTTGGAAGAGCAGAATGGATTCAGTTTTTTGGAGTATTATACAACAAACGAAAAATGGCTGATAGTATTTTTAAAACTATTGAAAAAGAGTATTTGGAAACCAAACAAATCGCTTTAAAATCTCACGAAAAACCTACTGTTTTTTCTGGAGCTGTGATGAGTAAAGATATCTGGAATTTGCCTGCTGGCGAAAGTTTTGTTGCGCAGTTTTTAACGGATGCAAATGTGGATTATTTGTGGAAAAACTCAGAAGGAAAAGGAAGTTTGTCTTTGAGTTTTGAAAGTGTATTTGAAAAAGCAAAAAATGCTGATTTTTGGATTGCGCCAGGTTATTTTTCGTCAAAAGAACAACTATTAAAAAGTAATGCTTTGTATGCAGAATTTGCAGCGTTTAAAAACGACCAAATTTACACACCAACCACCAAAAAAGGAAAAACAGGAGGCGTTATTTATTATGAGTTAGCGCCAATAAGACCTGATTTGGTCTTGAAAGATTTGATAAAAATCACTCACCCAGCATTGCTACCAAATTATACATTGACTTTTTTTGAAAAAATGTTGTAATCCGTAATTTAATTTTCGTTACATTTAGAAATCACTTAAAACCAATTTATAATGACACAAAATTCAAAAAAAACACCAAATTCTTTTTGGTTAATTGGTGTTCTTGCACTCATTTGGAATGCCTTTGGAGTCTATTTTTATCTTGAATTAAAATTCATGACTGATGAGATGAAATCAAAAATTCCTGTTGAACAATTGTCAATCATTGAAAACACGCCTGCTTGGGCTACAGCTGCTTTTGCAATTGCAGTTTGGTTCGGATTTTTTGGAAGTATTTTATTATTGATGCGTAAAAAAATCGCTAAAGGATTGTTTATGATTTCATTAGCTGGTATTTTTGTACAAATGATTTATAATATTTTTTTGCTAAAATCAACAGAAATATCTGGAAGTAGTCGTTTGATAATTCCGTTTTTAACAATAAGTATTGGAATTTTCTTGATTTGGCAGTCAAAAAAATACACCGAAAACGGAATAGTAACCTAACCTAAAATCAACTAAAAACTGAAAATTCAATTGTTTTAAAAAAGTTTTGCCAAGAATTAACGTTGTATTTATCGGTTTCTAATAATAGTATTCTTTTTTTTTAAATTTAAGTAATTAGTGCATTATTCAAACAAAGCCGCAATAAATTCAGCCACACAAGCTGGTTTTTCTTGACCTTTGATTTCAATGGTGCATGAAAAAGTTACTTTGATACCGTCGAAACTTAAATCTTCAATTTCTTTGATAGTAGCGTGCAATCTCAATTTACTATATACTGGAACAGGGGTTGATAAACGAACTTTGTTCAAGCCATAATTCAAACCCATTTTTACACTTTTTGATGCTAAAAACTTCTTCTAACAATTTAGAAATCATAGACACTAACATAAATCCTTGAGCCACAGTACTTTTGAAAGGACTGTCTCTTTTTGCTCTATTTTCATCTATAGGAATCCATTGCTTATCAAGCGTGGTATTCGCAAAATCATTGATCATTTCTT
Organism: Flavobacteriaceae bacterium CG2_30_31_66; assembly: GCA_001873065.1. Lineage (GTDB taxonomy): Bacteria > Bacteroidota > Bacteroidia > Flavobacteriales > Flavobacteriaceae > Polaribacter. Next base: position 10,542 of record MNYM01000050.1, on the reverse strand, counting down.
GTGTAATTATTTACCAATTGCCTGTTGGGAGTTTTTTATCCAACATAGTTTTAAATGCTGATAAATTTTCAAATTATAATAATTCCATTCATGTATATTTTTTGATAATTTACCGTTATATATTATTTTGATATACTATATTAGTAAATTTTTTAACTTATGAAACCAATTTTAATATTTATTTTACTTTTTTCATTTTCAACACATAGTCAAACCAATCCACAATGGATGAGGCATTCAGCCATTTCTCCTGATGGCACTCAAATTGCTTTTACATATAAAGGTGATTTATACAAAGTAAGTGCAAAAGGTGGCACTGCATCGCAACTTACTTTTCATAGTGCGCACGATTATAAAGCTGTTTGGAGTAATGATGGTTCTAAAATTGCTTTCGCATCTAACAGATTTGGAAATTTTGACATTTTTGTAATGAATTCAGAAGGTGGTGCTGCAACAAGACTTACTTTTCATTCTAATGATGAGTATCCGTTCACATTTACGAAAGATAATCAAGATATTGTTTTTGGCGCCTTAAGACAAGATAATGCAAATCACAGACAATATCCACACGGATCGCAGTCAGAATTGTACAGTGTTCCAGTAAATGTTGGCAGAGTTGCTCAACTATTTACATTTCCAGCCGAAAATGTACAGTATTCTAAAAATGGAAAAAAAATGTTGTATCATGATAAAAAAGGTGGTGAAAATGAATGGAGAAAACACCATACTTCTTCAATAGCAAGAGATATTTGGTTGTATGATGCCGCAACAAATACACATAAAATGATTACCAATCATAGTGCCGAAGACAGGCAACCCTATTTTAGTGCTGACGAAAAAAGCATGTATTATTTAAGTGAACGAAGTGGCACTTTTAATGTACACAAAATGTCATTAGAAAATAATGCAGATGAAAAATTAACCGATTTTAATTTACACCCAGTTCGTTTTTTAAGTGTTGCCAATAGTATTATTTCCTTTGGCTATGATGGAGAAATTTATACCATGAGCGAAGGAGAAAAGCCAAAAAAACTAGCTATCAAAATCATCACACAAGACAAAGAAAATTCTGAGAAATTTATTTCAGTAAATGGTGGTATTAGTGAAATGGCTGTATCACCCAATGGAAATGAAATTGCTTTTATCGCAAGAGGCGAAGTTTTTGTCACCTCAATAGATAAATCTTTTACAAAAAGACTCACCAATACTCCCGAAAATGAGCGTTTTGTTTCTTGGGATAACAAAGGCGAAGCTGTAATATTCAGCAGTGAAAGAAATGGAAAATGGAGCATTTTTAAAACTGAAAAAGTCAGAAAAGAAGAACCTTTTTTCTATGCAGCTACCTTACTTAAAGAAACTTCTTTAATTGAAAATACACTAGATAATTATTTAGCAGCCTATTCTCCTGATGGGAAAAAAATTGCGTTCATTGAAGGCAGACGAACTCTAAAAATAAAGGATATTGCAGCAAACAAAGAAACAACTTTATTAACACCAAAAGATTTATTCCATATGAGTGATGGGGATAAATATTTTACTTGGAGTCCTGATAGTAGATGGTTATTGGTTGATTGGGGTAAAACATTAAGCAACAGCGAAGTATTATTAATGGCAGCAGATAGTTCAAAAAGAATTAACTTAAATGAAAGTGGCTATGCTGATTATTTCCCAAAATGGGTAAATAATGGAAAACAAATGATTTGGTTTAGCAATAGAAATGGTTTAAAATCATACGCAACTAGCGGAAATACACAATCGGATGTATATGCCATGTTTTTTACCCAAGATGCTTGGGACGAATTTAATTTAAGCGACGAAGATTACAAATTACTAAAAGCAATCAAAGAAGAAGAAAAAAAGCAACAAGAGAAAGACAAAAAAGAAGAAAAAGACCAAAAAAAATCTAAAAAAAGCACCAAATCAAAAGAGAAGAAAATCGAAGAAAAAGACACCATAAAACCGCTAAAATTCGATTGGGATACCATGAAAGATCAAACAAAAAGGTTAACCATTCATTCGTCCAACTTAGGAGATGCCGTTTTGTCTAAAAAAGGTGATTATTTGTATTATTTAGCGAGTTTTGAAGAAAAACAAAATCTTTGGAGCACTAATTTACGAACTAAAGAAACCAAACTATTGATGCCTTTGAATACCAGTTCAGGGAGTTTGCAATGGGATAAAGAAATGAAAAACTTATATCTTTTAAGTAGTGGTAAAATCACAAAACTAGATCCTGAAGCTAAAAAAAGCGAAGCTGTTGCCATTAATGGTGAAATTTTGCTTGACGAATATGCTGAAAGAAAAGCCATGTTCGATCATGTTTGGATACGAACTAATGCCGTTTTTTACCATCCAGATTTTCACGGAATAAATTGGGAACAAATGAAAAACGAATATCAAAAATATTTACCACACATGGCAAACGGTTACGAATTTTCTGAAATGCTCTCTGAAATGTTAGGCGAATTAAATGTCTCTCACTCTGGAGCCGGTTATAATGGTAGTGAAATTGATATTGCTGATGCAACAGCCTCTTTAGGCATTTTTATGAATTATAATTTTAAAGAGAATGGTATTTTAATTGATGAAATTATTTCTGATGGTCCTCTAGATAAAACGAATTTCAAAATCCAAAAAGGAGCTATCATCACAAAAATTGATGGAGATTCTATTCTTAAAAATGAAGATATCGCCAAATATTTGAATAGAAAAGTAGGTAAATTTTTATTGTTGGATATTTTAGATCCCAACACAAAAAAAACACAAACCATTACTGTAAAACCAATTTCACTGGTTGAAGAAAATAGATTATTGTACAAAAGATGGGTTAAAATCAATGAAAGAGAGGTAGAAAAAGAAAGTAATGGTCAATTGGGTTATGTGCATATTCCTAGTATGGGTGATGGTCCATATAGAAGTATTTATCAAGATATGATGGGTAAATATGCTGATAAAAAAGGTGTTATTATAGATACTCGTTTTAATGGTGGTGGAGATTTAGTAGCTGATTTGGCAATGTTTTTTACAGGAGTTCCTTTTATAACCTATGCCACTGAAGCCAAAGTTGTGGGTGGTGAACCTACATCACGTTGGACAAAACCAACTTTATCAATCTTTAATGAATACATGTATTCTGATGGTCATTGTTATGCACAAGGTTATACCGATTTAAAAATTGGAAAAACAGTGGGCATGCCTGTTCCTGGAACCTGTAGTTTTGCAGGCTGGGAAGGGTTACAAAATGGAGGCTATTGGGGCGTTGTGCCTATTAGCGCTAAAAATAAAGCTGGTGAATGGATGGAAAATAATCAAACAGAACCTACTATAAAAGTAAAAAACATGCCGGGTAAAATTGATAACGGTATTGATGAACAATTAATAAGATCTATTAGAGAACTCTTAAAAGATGTAGAATAACTTTTAAAATATAATTTTAAAAAGCGAAACTTATACAGTTTCGCTTTTTTTATGATTTATCGAATAGATCGTCTTTTATTTTGGGTAATTGCAGATGAAATCTTACGGCAACCAAACGAATAATAAAAATTATTGAAGCAGAAAGTACAAAATTAACATTTTGATTCGCACCAAAATAATCCAACATCAAATAGAAAATTCCGCCAACCAAACAAGCTGAGGCATAAATTTCTTTTTCAAATATCAATGGTACTTTATTCGTTAAAATATCTCTTAAAACCCCTCCAAAAACCGCTGAAATCATTCCCATTATCAAGGCAATAATTGGATGCAAATTGTATGTCAATCCTTTTTGTAAGCCTAATAAAGTAAAAACCCCCAAGCCAATAGTATCAAACAAAAACATGGTTTTACTAAGTGGTAAAATCTTACTTTTGAATAAAAAAGTAGTGATGACTGCCGCCAAAATTGTCCATAAATAGTTCAAATCGCCAATCCAATTTATTGGATGTGCGTTGATTAAAACATCACGCAACATGCCTCCTCCAACTGCTGTTACAAAAGCAATAATTAGCACTCCAAACAGATCGAAATTTTTGTCAGAAGCTACTAAAGCTCCACTAATAGCAAAGGCAAAAGTTCCTAAAATATCAAGCGTATAAATCAATTCCATGTTACACTGTAACTTCTGTAAATTTGATTGACAATTCTTTTTGTAATTGATGAATTCGTTCTATTTCAGAAGGCAAAATAAAGGCAATAGAAGTGCCAGATTTTCCTGCTCTTGCTGTTCGTCCACTTCTATGTGTATAGTAATCGTTGGTTTCGGGCAATTGATGATGAATCACAAATTCCAATCCTTTTACGTCAATTCCACGTGCTGAAACATCAGTTGAAATCAAATATTGCAAACTTTCATTTTTGAAAGCACGCATCACTTTATCACGTTCTTTTTGTTGCATATCGCCTTCTAAAGCTGCTGCCGAAAAACCATTTTCAATTAATTGAGTTGCCAAATTCTGAGCACCAGCCTTAGTTCTGCAAAAAATAATGCCCCTTTGAGATGTTCTTTTTTCTAAAAAAGCAATGATATCAACCGTTTTGTCTTTGATGGTTGTTTTCGCAAATTGATGTCTAATATTCGCATTTACCAAAGAATCTTTATTGACTTCAACTCTTGGTGCATTGGCATCCATATAGGTTTTGATGATTTTCTTGATTTCTTCGGGCATTGTTGCTGAAAATAACCAAGTTTTTCTATCTACTTTGGTGGTGAATTTTAAAATTCTATTCAAGTCTTGTTTAAAACCCATACTCAACATTTCGTCTGCTTCATCCAACACAATGGTTTTTACATGACTGATGTCCATAGTTCCGCGTTCAATCAAATCAATTAAACGGCCTGGAGTTGCGATCACAACGTGCGTAGTTCTTGACAAATTATACAATTGTTTGTCGATTTTTTCACCTCCAAAAACAGCTTCCAAAAAGATTTTTTCTTCAGAAAACTTCGTGAATTTGAACAATTGTTTTTTGATTTGTTGCACCAATTCTCTTGTGGGTGACAAAATCAAGGCTTGAATATGTGGTTGATTGGCATCAATTTGATGCAATAAAGGCACTCCAAATGCCACTGTTTTTCCAGTTCCTGTTTGTGCCAATCCAATAAAATCGGTTTTTGAATTCAGTAAAATAGGTAAGGCTTTTTGTTGAATTTCTGTAGGTTGCGAAATTCCGAGTTCTTTTAAGGCTTGAATGTACTTTTTATGAACTCCAAGTGCTGAAAATGTGGTCATTGTCTTTATAATTTTTGCAAAGATACTTTTATAAGTCTTAAATTATGGTTGATGAGTGTCAATTTTAAAGAATAAAATACTTTGTAGGTTTCAAAAACCTGTCAAGTATGATTGGATTTTTATTAAAACTTATCAGTCAATAATTTGCAAAACCTTCAACACATTCTCTCGAATTCTCACTGGTTTTTGAGTAGTAGCATCCAACATTGCCCAAATAGTTTTGGCAGCAACCAACAAAATATCGCCTTTATAAAATGCAATATGGCGAACAGACGTAAAACCTTTGGTCTCTCCTACCCAAGTTTTTGCGGTAATTTCATCGCCCAAAAAAGCCTGATTTTTATAATCAATTTCGTGTTTCATCACCACCCAAATATAGTTTGGAAAAGGGTTTTGAGTGGTTAAATATGCCCAATGTTTCGTTGCTACAACTTCCATCCATTGCACATAAACAGCATTGTTTACATGATTTAAAGTGTCTAAATCATTTAAAGTTACTGTAATGTTTATTGAAAAATCTTTACTCATTCCTATCCATTTTTACAAACTTAGAAAAATTAATATTCTCATAACAATTATCGATGCAAAACTTCAAAAAAACAACTGAATTATCCTCATATTTGCAGAACTTTTATGATAGAATTAGCAAACAATTTAGGCTCAGAGAAAATCAGTAAATTGCTTATTAAACAAGCAGTTCCCGCAACAATTGGTATCTTAGTGATGTCTCTCAACATGATTGTTGATACTATTTTTGTTGGACAATGGATTGGTGTTCTGGCAATTGCGGCAATCACAGTGGTGTTGCCTATTGCGTTCCTAATTTCCTCTATTGGAATGGGTATTGGAATTGGAGGAAGTTCTATTATTTCAAGGGCTTTAGGTGCAGGAAGATCTGATAAAGCTTTTTTAACTTTCGGCAATCAAATCAGTTTGACCTTATTGTTATCTATCATTTTTGTGATTGTAGGAATATTTTTTAGTGTTCCCATCCTTAATCTTTTTGGAGCAAAAGGTGATATTCTTCCAATTGCAGCTATCTATTTTAATGTTATTATTTATGGTGTTCCATTTTTGGCTTTTGCCATGATGGGGAATCCTGTGATTAGGGCTGAAGGAAAACCAAAATTTGCCATGATCGCCATGATTATTCCTGCCATCGTAAATGTGGGATTAGATGTTGTTTTCATCAAATATTTCAATTGGGGAATGTGGGGCGCAGGTTTGGCAACCTCTATCTCCTATGCTAGCTGTGGATTGTTTATTTTGTACTTCTTTTTCTCAAAAAAAAGTGAACTCAAAATCATTCCCAAAAACTTTTTATTAGATATAAAAATTGTCAAAGAAATCATTGCTTTGGGTGGTGTTACTGTGGTAAGGCAAGGAGCTATTAGTTTGTTGATGATTGTTTTAAATTACTCATTATTTGTTTATGGAGGCGAAATTGCGATTTCAATTTACGGCATTATCAATCGAGTAATGATGTTTGCGTTATCGCCAGTTTTGGGTGTTTCTCAAGGTTTTTTGCCGGTAGCAGGTTTTAATATTGGTGCACAAAAAAATGAAAGAGTCAAAGAAACCATCAAAACAGCCATTACTTTTGGAACGGTTTTAGGAACCATCATTTTTGTTGGAATTTTAGTTTTCAAAGAGGAAATCATTCGGATTTTTACGATAGATGCAACATTGATTCAAGAAACACCAAATGCGTTGTTGATTGTTTTTTTAGTAACTCCAATTGTTACCATGCAATTGATCGGCTCTGCTTATTTCCAAGCAGCAGGAAAAGCATTTCCTGCATTGTTATTGACCTTGTTAAAACAAGGGATTTTTTTAATTCCCCTTGCTTATTTTCTACCAAAATACATGGGAGTTTCAGGAGTTTGGTGGTCTTTTCCTATTTCGGATGTGTTGTCAACCATCATTACCATCATTATTTTGAAACGCGAAGTAACTAAAAACCTAAAATCTACACTATAGACTCTCCATTCAAATTGGTGGTCAAAATATCACTAAACAAGTTGAAAAAAGGGCGCAATGTTTGAAAACTTTGGTCAATTTCTTGCAAAAAATTTGGTGAAATTACTTCTTCATCCGTAAAATTTCTTTGCGCAATAAACCCTTTTTTTCGCAACAAATCTGATGCAGGATGGTCTTTGTCAAAACCTCTCGGAGCCGTTTTTAATTCTTCAAAACTCTCAAACTTTCCGCCAAAATATCTTTGGTATTTTTCTTCCGCTAAGATGGCTTTGATTTCACTAGCATCTTGTGCAATTTCTTGTCTTATTCTGAATAAATCTTCTTTGCTAGGTTCCCAAAAACCACCGGCCAATAAAGATTCTCCTGATTTGATTCTAATAAAATAACCTCCTCGTAATTCTTTTCCTAAACGTGAGAATGAATTGGCAAACTGCGCTTTGTAAGGCGTTTTATCATTCGAAAAACGCACATCTCTATAAATTCGCATCATTTTTGAAGCTTCAATTTCGTCGTGTTTCTGCAAAGTTGCATGAATTTCTGCAAAAAACAATTTTGCGTTTTGTTGGGCTTTTAAAAACCTATTTTTTTGTTCAGTAAACCATTCTCTTTGGTTGTTTTGTTCTAAATCTTTTAAAAATTGAAGTGTTTCAATATTGATGCTCATTGATTTGAATTTAAAAGTTCAATTTACAAAATAGATTTTTAACTTTAACAATATCTTTATTTAAAAATACTATTTCTGCATAAATGAATTCGTGGGTTAAAATTAATTTTGTTTAAGTTGAACACAATCGTTTTGCATAATTTTTTTTGAAATCAAAAAATAGTTACCTTCGTTATATGATTTCAGTGTTAATTGTTGGTAAAGGAAATGTGGCAAATCATTTATTGAAGGCTTTTCGGTGGCTGAAAGACATCAGTGTTTTGCAAATCCATTCTAGAAACTTGATAAATATTCCATCTGCAGATATTACAATTATTGCAGTTTCTGATGATGCCATTGGAGAGGTTTCATCACATATAACCAATCCATTTGTGGTGCATACCTCTGGAAGTGTTTCTATGGAAGCATTGCAAAATAAAACTAGAAAAGGTGTTTTTTACATGTTACAAACCTTTAGCAAAGAAAAACCTGTCAATTTCCAAGAAGTCCCTTTTTGCCTTGAAGCAACCAATAACGATGATTTAAACACCCTTGAAAGACTTGCCAAATTGCTTTCCGAAAAAACATATTTTATCAATTCTGAACAACGAAAAGCATTGCATGTAGCGGCTGTTTTTGCAAATAATTTTACAAATCATTGTTATCAAATTGCTGCTAAAATCTGCAAAACCCATCAATTACCGTTTGAAGTATTACATCCATTAATACAAGAAACTGCATTGAAAATAAAGGTATTATCACCAAAAGAAGCACAAACAGGTCCTGGCATTCGCAATGACCAACAAACCATTCAAAATCATTTACACTTGCTAGATTCACATCAGCAAGAAATTTATACAATCCTAACAAAATCAATACAAGATGGCTATTAGTTACAAACAATTATTACCTAAAATTACCACCTTTATTTTTGACGTCGATGGCGTATTGACCAACGGAATGCTAACAATTATGCCCGATGGTGAATTGTTGCGACACATGAATGTCAAAGATGGATATGCTATGAAAAAAGCGTTGAATAGCGGCTTCAGAATCTGTATTATTTCTGGAGGCACCAATGAGGGTGTTCGAAAAAGACTAGAATTGCTTGGCATTGAAGATATTTATTTAGGTGCTCATGACAAAATAAAACAATACCAAGAATTGGTTGCAAAATATGATTTAAAACCTGAAAACGTCTTGTATATGGGTGATGATATTCCTGATATTCCCGTGTTGAAGGTGGTAGGAATGGCTTGTGCTCCCAATGATGCAGCACCAGAAATACAGCAAATTGCCCTTTATATTTCTAATAAAAAAGGCGGTGAAGGTTGTGTGCGAGATGTCATTGAACAAACCTTGCGTGTGCAAAACAAGTGGAATGATTTTTATGACGGAGCCATCTAACACTCCATGAAAAAATATACCATTACCCTACTCTTTTTATTTTGCTTATTTTCATTGCAATCACAAACTATTTTTGGCAAATGGCATTCTACAAACGAAGAAACTGGAGAAATAGACTCTGTTGTAGAAGTTTATCAAAAAAATGACAAAGCTTTCGCCAAAGTGGTGAAAATCATGGATTCAAAAAGACAAGATTTTTTGTGTGATTTGTGCAAAGGCAAACAAAAAAACACTCCTATTTTAGGTTTGAACATCCTTACAGGGTTAAAAAAAACCGGAGACGAATGGTCAGGAGGAAAAATCTTAGATCCACGCAATGGCAAAGAATACCAATGCTATATCAAACTTGAAACGCCCAACAAATTGAAGTTGCGTGGCTACATTGGCATCTCATTATTGGGAAAAACTGCCTATTGGACGCGGGTATCCGAGTGATTTATTTACTAAACTCCCAATATTAAGGGCTTATTTAGAAATTTTTATTAATAGTATTAGGTAGTATCACCTAGAATTCTTAATCGTTTTGAAACCTTGCAGAAAAATTGGTTTTTAAAAGTTTGTTTTTCTACAAATGTTCAACTCAATACTGAACCTGCTTTTTCGCCAAACTCCTATCATGTAATGTTCTTATTCCACTCGTCAGTGTGTAGTTAAATTCTACTTTGCTTTGCATATCCAAAGTTTAAGAACAAGATAAATATTTATAAAAATGTCGCTTAAGTTAATATCCCATTTTTATTTGTATATCCTAATACGTTCCGTCAGTTCGCTGATACGTTCCGTCAGTTCGCTGAAGCGTTCCGCTGGCGGAATGGAGTAGCGTACAAGCAAAATGAGTTAAAGGAAAAGCGGAATGGAGTAGCGTATAAGTGACATGCTTTAACTATTAAGCGGAATGCTATAAAAAACAAGCGGAATGTTGTAAAGTTTTAGGGACGAATGGTGAGGTTGGGGAATTTTATTTAAAGAGGTGATATTGGGGGTCTATGGTTTGGCATTGATTTTAAAACTGGTAATCGGGTTCAGTCTTCTTTATAATTTTTGAATTCTTGGTCATATATCCTTTTGAGTTTTGTTCAGATAAACTTGCTAAGGTTGGTGTAAAAGAAGTAGCGGATTTGAAACGCCAAAACTTCCTAAACAGCAACAAGATAGAAAACGAAACTTAGATTCTGCCACGGCTTAAACCGCTATTTTTGCCTTAGTTTTTAAGCTTTCATATATTTTAAAAAACCTTGTGAAAACAAGGTTTTTTTATGTCTAAAATTTATAAATCCTCTTTCAGATTCTCCGCAATGA
>MNYM01000024.1 GCA_001873065.1 Flavobacteriaceae bacterium CG2_30_31_66 | reverse complement strand
TTTTTAGGTTAAAAAAACTGATCACTTAAAACTCCAAGACTCATAACTAACAATTTAGGGTGGTTATAGCATTGGGGCTCACCTCTTCCCATACCGAACAGAGAAGTTAAGCCCAATTGCGCCGATGGTACTGCATTTATGTGGGAGAGTAGGTCGCTGCCTTTCTTAAATCCGAAAACCTCATATCAACTCGATATGAGGTTTTTTTATGGGCTATAATAAACGGAAATGTTTTAGGGTTTGTTTTATGGGTTAGAAGGTAGAAATTGTTCTTTTATTTTGTGAATCTGGGATGTTAGAATATTAATAGAGATTACTTATTATTTTGATTGATTATAGTTTTTGTTTAGTTGTTTTGGGGAATACTCACTATCTAAAATTTAATATTTAAATTTGCGGGTACGTTATTTAATATTTTTAGTATGTTAATGAATTTTACAGGTTTGTTAATGAATTCTACAAATTTGTTAATGAATTATACAGGCACGTTTATGAATATTATTTGTTTGTTTATGAATTTTATAGGTTTGTTATTAAATTATAAATATTTGTTTATGATTATTATTGGTGCATTAATAGGATTTGCGGATGTGTTATTTAGAATTCAGGATGTGTAAATGAGAAATGGTGATGCATCTTTTATAAATATTTGAGATTTTTTTTAAATATTTGTTGGTATTAACGAAAGAGTCGTATTAAATGTTTGATGGTTTGTTTGTTTATGGGTTAGAGTGAATATTAATTTTATTGTTTGATATAAATAGCGTTTTTACAATCAAATACTTTTTTTAAATAGTTGTAAAACTTTAATATTTTTTATAATGCCTCAAAGTTTTGAGACTTTGAGGAGCGTGATGCAATTTTCCTAATTCAGGATTTAATATTCCTAAAACTGGATGCAAAATTTTTTTATTAGGATGCAATGTTCTTAATTTATTATTTAATATTCTTAAATTGGGGTATAAGAATTTTAAATTAGGATGTAAGAATTTTAAATTAGGATATAATAATCCTATATCAGGATAAGATATTCTTAAATAGAGATGTAAGAATTCTAAATTAGGAGGCAATATTTTTAAATAGGGATGTAATATTCCTAAGATGGGATATCATTTTTCTAAATAGGATTGCTATTTTTTTAAAAAGCAAAGAATAAGACCCTGTTAAATGTACTTAAAGTATGGTGCTTTAAAACTGTTTTTAAAAAATGGCTTTTTTTATAGTTTCTTGTTATAGGGGGTGATTTTAAAAAGTTTGAATTTTATAAATTGATGATTGACTTTTTATGTATGAGCTAAATGTTCGCATTAGCGCGTGAAGTTTTCTCCTATATGTTCTGCTAAATCATCTTATTTCTTTCTAATTTAATCTGCTTGATTTAAAAGATTTTTTGTTTGTATTATTTCAACTTCATTCATTTTCAGAATTGAATTATTAGATTTTTTTAAGATTTTTTTTAAAATTATTTTAATTAAAATTTAAGGATAAAAAAAACCTCTTATTTTTTGCTTGAATCATTACACTTTTTGTTGACGATATACAGGAATTTTTACTTACAATTCATTCAGTCTTTTTCCTTGATCATTTGAAAAATTATTATGTTTTGGTTCGCCAACTTCTTGTCTTCTATAAATGCTATAATGTCCTGATAATAAGTAAGAAACAATACACGCAATCGCTACAAAAACACCACTTTCTACTCCAAATAATTCAATTGCCATTATTGTACATGCAATTGGTGTATTAGTTGCGCCAGCAAAAACAGCTACAAAACCCATACCTGATAACAATGCAGTTGGTAATGGAATAAAAATGCTTAATGCACTTCCTAAAGTTGCTCCTATAAAGAACAGAGGAGTTACTTCGCCACCTTTAAATCCTGCTGCAAGTGTAATAATTGTAAATGCTATTTTGATAGCAAAGTCATACAATGGTAATGAAGTTTGAAACGAATTAACAATGGTAGGAATTCCTAAACCAATATATTTTGTAGTTCCAATTAAAAATACGGCTAATGCTACTAAAGTACCACCAATCAATGGTCGAAATGGAGGATAAGGAATGGTGGTTTTAAACAAATTACTTGTTTTATGCATCAGTTTGCTAAACGAAGCTGCACAAATTCCAAACAAAATTCCCGCAAAAACAGCATATCCAATAGTTGCTAATGAAATTTCAGGAATTACATCAATATGATACATGGTGTGTGGAGTGTCTAAAAATTTGGTTGTAATATCAGCAATAATAGCCGTCATAAATGCGGGAAAAATAGCTTTGTAACTAATTTTTCCTATCAAGAAAAATTCCAAAGCAAACATAGCACCTGCCAATGGTGTTCCAAAAACAGAGCCAAATCCGCCAGCAACAGCAGCAATTAATAAGATTTTTCTATCTGATTTTGAGAGTTTTAGTGGTTTGCTAAATTGGTCTGCTATAGCGCCTGCCATTTGCAAAGCAGTCCCTTCACGTCCAGCAGAACCTCCAAAAAAATGTGTTGCAATTGTTCCTGCATACACAAAAGGCGCCATAATAAATGGAATGGTTTTTTCGGGTTTATGAATGGTATCAATCAACAAATTGTTTCCTGCTTCTACATCTTTACCATAATAATGATAAACCAAACCAATTGTAAAACCGCCAATTGGCAAAAGTGCAATCATCCAAAGATGATTTTCTCGAAAGTTTGTTGCCCAATTCAATGATTGTAAAAATCCTGCTGATGCAATTCCTATGAAAATTCCGATGATAAGACTTATCAATGTCCACCTGATAATAGCAAAAATGGAAGGATATGTGTTAAACAAAAATCGGGTTTGATTTTTGATTTTTTTATTGAATAAAGCTTGTTTTTGTTGCATATAATTCCCCGATTAAAAATAACTAATTTGCTTAATCAGGCGTCATCAGCTTTTAAAAAAGCGGTTAGAAAAGGAAGGACACCATTTCCTTCTTAAATTTTGGAGCGAAGATAAAAAAATAATTCTAATGAAATCAATTTCTTATTCATTTATGCTTTTTGTAAAGAAAATCAATTGAAAACTTTTCTTATTTCATTTTACCATCAACCCAAGAACCTTCTTTTATAGTGCCGTTTTTTAGGATGATTTTTCCTTTTCCATTCAACTTCATAGATATCCCCCGTTGCATAAGTATATTTTCCAAAACCTTCTCTTAAGTCATTTAGAAAATTTTCTGCGTAAATATCTTCGTTTAGATAGGTGTGTTTTCCTTGACCATTTCGCATATTTTTAAACCAATGGCCAATAAAATATCTTTTTCCTTTATAAAATCCAATTCCAAAACCATTGGCTTTATCTTTTTTGATGTTTCCAAAATAAGAAATTTCTATGTTTTTAAAAGAAATTATTGATGTAGTATCTTTTCTGGCGTTTTTAATGGTTTTGTAAGTAGATTTAAACTTAGTGAATAAACTATCGTTTTTAAACTTTTTTTGAGTAGTAAATTTATAGAATTTTTTTCTGACTTTAATAATGCTAATTTAGTTTCCGAAAAATTTAGTTTAGTTTTTTTGAACTTGAAAATTTCGATTTGACTAATAAAAAATCTTTTTAAATATTGTATGGTCACTTTAACGTTTTATTAGTTTTTTTGAGGTATAAATTGTGTTCGCATATCTATCTTAGAGCATTTTTTTAATAATTTTAGTATCCTGAAAAAAACACAAATCTCCCTTGAAAGCTTATTTTTTTAAAGTTAGTGTCCATTTTTAAATTAAAAAATAATTAAACTCAATCTACTTCTTTAGGTTTTTGAATCTGTTTTTTAACTACTTTTGAATAATCTAATTTTTAAATAAAATGAAGTCATTTTTGCTTGTGATATTTTTTTGTTTTTCTGTTTCTATTGTCAATTATGCCCAAAATAACGCAGTGAATACCGATGAAAAACTGGTTTATATAGCGTCTTATACATTATCGGGATTGTTAACAGAAATTGCTCAAATTTCTTTGGAAACAAGCCCTGTAAAAACTTCAACTGCGACTTTACTGAAATTAAAATTTACGGCTACAACTTTCAGTAAGTTTGATAACTTTTTTAAAGTGAGAGATTTATATGAAAGTTATGTGAATCCAAAAACACTTACGCCATTATTATATAAAAGAGATATTGTAGAGGGAGGATTCAAAAGAATTGAGCAATATAAATTCAATCATAAAACCAAAACTATTGATTGTTTTGTTCACAAGTTTCAAAAAAATGGAGAATTTAAGGAAAACATTAGCGTACCAAATTCTGGAAATACAAAAGATTTGATTGCTACAATTTATAACGTAAGAAACCTTGATTTTACCAAATTAAAAGTTGGTCAAACAAAGAGTTTCCATTTTATATTTGATACTGCGGAAAAAATTATAACTATAAAATATTTAGGAAAAGAGACTATAAATTCTAATGTAGGAAAAAAAGAATGTTATAAGATGAGCTTAACTTTAAAAAACGATAATGCTTTGAAAGGTACTAATGACAATTTGCTTTGGCTTTCTGCGGATGTGGCTAAAATTCCTGTTTTGGCAAAATTTAAAATAGCCATTGGAACAGGTGAACTTAAAATTAAATCAGCAACCGGACTTTTAAATTAATAAATATGAAAAAATTAGTGACTATCATTGCTTTTATAAGTGCAATTATCGCGCTTATATTTTCGTTATTACCAATATATATTATTGCCTATTATCCAGCAATTGTTGCTGTACTATTTTGTGTTATTTTGTGGAAAATCAATCAAAAAAGTAACACAAAATCAACCACTTTTAAAGTGTTGGTTTTTCTAATAATAGCATCTTTAAGCATCACATCATACAGGGTGTTTTTTACAACATCAGAAGTAAGCGATACTAAAAATATCCAACAAAAAGAGCAAAAATCAGAAGAAGAAGCAATTGAGGAATTAGAAGTTTTGGAATTGGAAGAATAATTCGTGGATGTAAATTTTTTTTTACTAATTTTATAAAATGGATTTATTCTCAACTGAAAAAGTCAATAATATTTTACCTTTTGACGGAATTACCAATAATTACGGCGTTATTTTATCAAAAATTGACGCCGATTTTTATTATAAAAATTTCCTAGAAACCATTCATTGGGAACATGATCAAGCCATAATTTTTGGAAAAATCATCACAACCAAACGAAAAGTGGCTTGGTTTGGTGACGAAAATTTTAACTATACCTATTCCAAAATTACCAAAAAAGCGAATATTTGGACAGATGAATTGCTCGCTTTAAAACAAATTGTAGAGAAAGAATCGAATGAAACGTATAATTCTTGCTTGTTAAATTTATATCATTCAGGGGAAGAAGGCATGGCATATCATTCAGATGGAGAGAAAATGTTGAGGAAAAATGGTGCAATTGCCTCTGTTTCTTTGGGTGCAACTCGTAAATTTTCATTTAAGCACAAATCAACTCATCACAAAGTGGATGTAATTTTAGAACACGGAAGTTTGTTGGTGATGAAAGGCGAAACGCAAACGCATTGGTTGCACAGATTGCCAACTACAAAAAAAGTTACATCGCCAAGAATAAATTTGACCTTTAGAACCATTGAACGCTGATTGAATTCCTATTTTTGCATCAGCATTTTATAATACAATTATGACTCAAGAATCCATCAATTTGAATAAATTTATCAGTGCCACAGGTCTTTGCTCACGCAGAGAAGCTGAAAAATTTATTCAGGAAGGCAGAGTTACCATTAACGGAAATCATACAAAATTAGGCAATAGAGTTTCGCAAAATGATGTCGTAAAACTGGATGGACGTGTAGTCAATTTCAAACCAAAAACGCTTTATATTGCTTATCATAAGCCAGTTGGAATTGTTTCAACCACAGATACAAAAGAGAAAAACAACATCTTAAAAGAAATCAAACATCCTGAACGCTTGTTTCCAATTGGACGATTGGACAAACCTTCTGAAGGCTTGATTTTTTTGACAAATGATGGAGATATTGTCAACAAAATTCTGCGTGCAGGAAATCAACATGAAAAAGAATATTTGGTCACTGTTGACAAAGTGATTGATGAAGTTTTCATCCAAAAGATGAGCAATGGAATTCCGATTTTAGGCACTACAACTAAAAAATGCAGGGTTGAAAAAATATCAGA
This sequence comes from Flavobacteriaceae bacterium CG2_30_31_66, assembly GCA_001873065.1. Lineage (GTDB taxonomy): Bacteria > Bacteroidota > Bacteroidia > Flavobacteriales > Flavobacteriaceae > Polaribacter. The sequence goes on along the minus strand of MNYM01000024.1, from coordinate 74,279 downwards.
AAAAGTATTTAAAATCATTTTAGTTCAGGGTTTGAACCGTCAAATTCGCAGAATGTGTGAATATCTAAATTATGAGGTTTTAAAACTAAAACGCACCAGAATCATGAATGTTGAATTGGGTAATTTGCAATTGGGTGATTGGCGTGAACTATCTGAAAATGAGCTTTCTGAAATTCAAAAAATGATTGCAACTTCTTCAAAAACGGAAGAAGCTTCTGCAGAAGAAAAACTAAAAAAAGTCATCAAACCAAAGAAGAAACTCACTTCTTTGAAAGATGAATTCAATAAAAAAAGCAGTGCTTTCAGAAAATCTTCTCCTAAAAATAAACAAAATAATTCTGGTTTTTCATCAAAATTAAAACGAAGATTTTAATCAATATTTTTATTTTTTTGTTATTAATTTTTTAAATGAGCTCATTTTTTTTTGAAATGAATATCATTTTGAAATAGAATCATAAAATTCAAAAGATATATTGTTAAATTTGTTTAAAAAAAAACTGATTATCTATGAAATTATGAAAAAATGGCTGTTCGCTTTCTTGTTTCTATTCAACTTTGTGGTGCTTTCGCAAGAATACACGTTGAAACAAATTATCAAAATTTCGGACAGTTTAGAATTAAATGAAAAGTATATAGATGCAATAGATTTTTGGAAAAAAAATACATCAGTTTTTCCTATTTTATCAAAAAATTACATCAGCTATTTTGAATATTGGAACGATTTCGAAAACCAATCTTTTGATACGATAATTTCTATTGAAAAATCATTACTAAAAATTAAAAACAGAAATTCTTTTGAATCTGAATTTTTAGTAAAAATATTTTCTCAACATTACCATCATATTGCAGAAAATGATACTTGGGAAAAAGCCTTGGAAAAAGGGTTAGAAGGGTATCAAATCAAAGATTTTCATAAAGCAACAAATGCCACAAAAACAGACTATTTATATGATCTTGGTTTCATGTATAGTGAAACTGGAAATTATTTTGAAACTATTAAATTTTATAAAAAATCGTTGGCTCTTTATATAAATCAAGTTGGTGAAAATAGCACAGATGTAGCGTTAAATTATAATAATTTAGCGTATGCATATACCAAAATTTACAATCAAAAAAACACGATAGCCTATTACGTAAAAGCTGCTAAAATCTGGGAAAAAATATACAAAAATAGTGCTGATAAGAATGATTATTTATTGACGGTTTACAATAATTTAATTTATCAATATATAAACTATGGGGATTTAGCAAAGGCAAAAATAAATCTTGAAAAACTGAATTTTCATTTCAATAAGAAATATCAATCAGAAAAGTCTAAAAATGAAAGTGCTTATTTTGAATCACTTGGATATTATTTTTTGAATAATATAAGAGTAAATGCTGCTTCTAATAAAATTGACATAGCCATTGAGTTTTTACATAATTTTGAAAAAGAGCAAACATTAATTTATAAAAACCTTAAAAAATCTAAGTATTTATTACAATGTTATGCTGAAATTATTCATCTTTTGAATGAAAATAATGAGTTTGAAAAAGCGCTAGATTTAGGAAATAAAGCACTTGTTTTGTGCAATAAACTAGACAATCCAAGTTTTTTAATCACTTTTAATGCTACAATTGCAAAATCTTATAAATGTTTGAATAAATATGATTTGGCGTTACAGTTTTATGAAAATGCTAAAAAAGCAACTACTAAAAACTATTTTAATTCGAGTTCTTATACTTTAGAATATTTAAAAGCTGAGATTTTTGATGAAAACAACCAACAAAAAAAAGCAGTAGAAATCACCAAAAATAATATAGAGCAATTGGTTGATGAGCATTTAAAAAAGAAAAAAAGTATAGAGAAAATAAATTTCACAGATGTAAAAGAGTTAATTTCTATTGATTTCATTACTCTTTTTTATAAATCAGGAAAAATATATTTTAATAGTTATAAAAAATCAAAAAGTAAAAATGAGTTAAAAATTGCCTACAATTTATATCTAATTAGTAATAAGCTTTTTAAAGAATATTATCTGAAAGGTGAATATAATGATGAATTAAATAAATGTCATACTGAAATCACTGAAGGGTTACTTGAAATTGCATTAGAGAAAAAAATCTCTAAAAGTGATAAAATGTATTTAATAAATGCTATTGAACAAAACGAATCTCAACATTTAGCAAAAGAATTTTTCAAGAAAGTAAACATACCCAATAATGGTTCTAATAAAAATATTGAAAAGATTAATTACCTAAAAAATGAACTTAATTATTATAAAAATCAAAAATTTTCTAACAATATTCTTGCTGAAAAGAACTCTAAAAAAATCACAACAATACAAAGTGAAATTAAAAAATTATTAGACAAAACTTCTCAAACGTATCAAGAAATAGAAAAAACATCATTAGATAATTTTGACATACAAAAGGTTCAAAAACTCATCTCAAAAGAAGAGATTGTTGTCAAATATTATGTTTTGCTAAATGATGTTTATGCACTTTTCATCACTTTTGATGAAATAGAAATTAAAAAAATTGCAAAAACGACTATTTTAAAAAATGCGATAAGCACATTACTTTCTGAAACAAAAATTATACATCAAAATGTTTTAAATTCCTCTAAAATTGTTTCTAACTATTTATTGCCAAATTTAAATGCTAAAAAGTTGACTATAATTCCTGATGAATTTTTGAATTATTTGCCATTTGAATTACTTTTTGATAAAGTTTCCAATCAGTATTTAGTAGAGAAAAGTACACTTTCTTATGATTATTCATTGGCATTATATTTATTTAACAAGCAAAATAACATAAAAATCGATAACAAAAACCTAATTGCATTTTCTCCAAATTACAAAAATCAAGAAACTGCATCAGTGAGAAGTGGTTTTTCAGAGTTGAAATTTGCAAAACAAGAAGCAATTTTGGTTTCAAAATTGTTTGATGGAACTATTTTTTTAAATGAAAATGCGACAAAATCTCAATTTTTCAAATCAATTAATAACTTTGGATTGTTTCATTTAGCCATGCATTCTAATTTGTTTGATGACAATTTGAACGAATCGAGTTTGGTATTTTCAAATAATGTAAAACTCTATTTTTCAGAATTGTATGGATTAAATTTCCCTGCAAAAATGGCTGTTCTAAGTGCTTGTGACACTGGAAATGGAAATTTAAAATCGGGAGAAGGAATTATGAGTTTGTCACGAGCTTTTACTTATGCAGGTGTGCAATCGTCAGTTTATAGTCTTTGGCAAGTTCCAGACAAAGAAACCTCAGAAATTATGATATCATTTTACGAAAATCTTAAAAAAGGACAATCAAAAGATGAGGCTTTAGCAAATGCAAAAAAGATTTTTATAGCAAAGAATCCTATGAAAAATCATCCTTTTTATTGGGCTGGATTTATTGTTAATGGCGATGTTTCTCCTATAATAAAGCCTTATAATTGGATAGTAATTGCAAGTTTGGTACTTCTAATTTCTTTATCTTTCTTAGTTGTTTTTAGAAAAAAATTATTCTATTTCAGAAAGTAGTTTTTTTGCTACTTCTTTTAAAGGATTTTCACTTTCAATAAGCAGTTTTAGTTGCAATGATGCCTCTTTTTTGTTTTGTAATTTGATATGTATCAGTGCAGAATACCACAAAAAATAGGGTTCAAAAGTGCTAATTTTTATTGAATTGCTTTTTTGTAATACAACTAAAGCTTCTTCATATTTTTGTAGTTCAATCAAAGATAGCCCTTTATAAAACAACGCAAAATCATCACCGTTTTTGGAATATATTTCTGAAAATAAAGCAATTGCTTCTTGATAATTTCCAGAATCATAAGCATAAAAAGCGTTAGATTGTATATCAGTTGAAGTAGTTCCTCTTACAGTTGGAGAGACAGTATTTGGGTATGTTTGATAATATTCGTCGAATAAAGTATCATAATTTGTTGTAGAAAAATTTTTCCAGGTAAACAAACCAACAAATATCATGATACTTGCTGCAGCATATATCCAATAAAAAGATTTTTTCGGTTTTTTGGTTGTTTCAAAAGAGTGCAACATTTTTTTCAATTCATCTCTTTTATTCAAAGTAATCGCTGATTTTACATTTTTTTCAAATTCAAATTCATCTCGAAAACTCGAGTCTTCTGCTAATAATCTTTCAAAATCAATTTTTTCATCTTTTGATAAACTGCCATCAAAATATTTTTCTAACAAAGTTTTTGTATCCATATTTAATTTTCTTTGATACTATCTTTTAATTGTTTAAGACATCTAGATTTTTGACTTTTAAGAACGTCTTTGCTATCATACCCTAAAAGCTCTTTTATTTCATCCATTTTTTTTTCTTCATAATAAAAAAGTTCTAAAATCCGTTTGCATTTTTCACCCATTTTTTGCAAACCCAATTGCAATAATGCGACTTGAGTGTTGAAATTTTCCTCAGTATAATTCTCATCTATATATTCTAAACTTGAAAAATCTTGTAATGAAAACTTAGAATTTTCTTTCTTCAATTTTTGAAAAATCATAAACTTTCCAATACTAAAAAAATAAGTAGATACGCTACTTTGCAGAGAATCAATTTTCCCTTTTTTAGCATTTTCAATGAGTGCTATAATTGCTTCTTGATAAATGTCAACAATGTCATCATTAGTTATTTTATAGCGCTTTGCAAAAAGTATAAAACCATTTTTATGTTCATTATAAAATTTTCGGATAATCCTTTCATCATTTTTCTTAAATAAATCAATCAAATTAATATGATTATTCATTAGTGACATTTTTAATTATAAGTAAACAAATGTAATTCTTTTTTTAAATCATGTTTACCTTTTTACAATTTGGCAACTAATGATATAATCTTTAAAATAATTATGTATGAAAAAAATAATTCTAGTAATCTTTATCGTTTTTGCAAATGGAAGTTTTTTTGCACAAAAAACTGTTGGCGGAAAAGTTATAGATAATGCAAAAAATAAAACCTTTCAAAAAGGTGAGCAAAAAGGAGATGAAATCATAGACAATACTCTTAATAATATTGAGGATGGAATCAAAAATATATTTAAAAAGAAAAAGAAAAAAACAGTTGTTGAAGAACCAAAAGAAGAATTAGATAAAAATAAACAACTAAAAAAAATACAATCAAATTCAAAATTTGATTTTGAGCCAGGAAAAAAACAATTGGCTTTTGACGATTTTTCTACAACTGAACTTGGTGATTTTCCTTTAGGATGGAATACAAATTCTTCTGCCGAAATGAGAACTTTAGACGATAGCAACCAAAAATGGTTTGCAATGACTAAAGATGGTTTTTTTATGCCAGAATATGTAAAAGACATGCCCGAAAATTGTACGATTGAGTTTGATGTTTTCACACGTTATAACACAAATAACCTACTGACGTACTCATTTTATTTGAATGCTGTTGATAACCCTAAAAAAGATTTAGATAACAAATACATTCAAAATGGTGTTTATTTCGGATGGAGACCTTGTGTTGGTGCTGGCAGTTTTTTTGTATATGAAAATGGAGAAATAATCAACAAAAATGAAGATTTAAACATCAAAGAGTTTGAAAAAAATGATTGTGAAGAAGCTACTATTGCCAAAGTTTCTATTTGGAGACAAAAAGGTCGTTTAAGAGTATATATCAACGAAACCAAAATTTTAGATATTCCACAAGCTTTTGATACTAAATTACAATACAATTCATTCAAATTTGGGACTGCTTATATGAACTTTTCCAACGGTGCAGAAAATGCTGATGAATTCATGGTATCTAATATTCGATATGCAGTTGCAGGTGAAGATACCAGAAGCAAACTTATTACAGAAGGAAGGTTTGTAACCAACGGAATTTTGTTTGAAGTGAATAGCGAAAATATCAAGCCAGAAAGTGGAGCAGTCTTAAAAGAAATTGCTACAACGCTTCAAGAAAATCCGACAATCAGAGTGAAAATTATTGGTCATACTGATAGTGATGGTTCAGATATTGCGAATTTATCATTGTCACAAAAAAGAGCGAATGCTGTGAAAATTGCTTTGTCTAGTTTTTATGGAATTGATATTTCTAGGTTTGAAATCGAAGGTAAAGGTGAATCTCAACCGCTTAATAAAAATTTAAATGATCAAGAGAAAGCACAAAACAGACGTGTTGAATTCATTAAACTATAAAAAATAAAATTAATTAAGAACAACTAAATTTTATTTAAAATGAAAAATATATTTTTATTTCTATTTTATTTTACCTCTTTTTTTCATGGTTTTTCTCAGCAAGTCATCACTATTTGCACTCAAAATAACGGTTGTGAATTTGCAAAAGTAAATTTAACTAAATCACAAATTGATGATATTTTAGGCAAACCAAATTTTGTGGTTCGAGAAAAAGGAGTTGTAATTATCAATCTAATGGATTGTGTTTCGACTATCGAAAAAAATAAAATACCACAAGCCATACATGAGGCTAATTATGGAAAAGGAATTGTGAAAGAGCGAAAAAATTTTGATTTAAAAAAATATCTTTTTGAAAAAGGTTGTTTAAAAAAATGCTCTAATAACACCAAAAAGATTTCTTTCCAAATTAAAAGTGATGAATTTAATGGTTCAGCTTTTTCTTTTTTAAATATTAAAGCTGAAGAAAGTTTTATGCCAAATGAAAGTTGGCAAAAAATGAGTCAGGGAGAGATGGTTGAGGGGGTGTTGAATACTTTTATTAAAAAAAATAAAAATATCTCTTATTTTATTGCTGAGGGGAAAAAGTGGAAGGTGACAACTCCTTACGGAGCTATTTTTAATGATTTAAATGATCCAGAATTTAGCGCCCTATTTCACAAAAGAGTAACAAAGACAGGCAATAAAAAACCATTTTTAAAAAATGGAGAAATTCAATATGAATATTCAACCACAGATGATGAAGGGAATAAAATGACATTTTGGCTAACATTATCAAAAGATGTCTGCTTTGTAAATGGAAAAAATATTCCTGCAGGTTTTTTTAATCTTGGTTATATTTTGTTGGATGGTATAACCTATTTAGTAACAGAACTTTCAGGGCAAAATTTAAATATTAAAATAATTGATATCGAGGATGGGAACTATTCTTTTGATACATCTGGTTATTCAGAAATGCCTTCTGGGTTTTAAATTTATTAATTTCAAAAAACAAGTAAAATTACAATCATGAAAAAAATTTCTTTATTGCTATTATTTTTAATGACTTTACAAAATACATTTTCACAATTCAATTGGCAACCTTTAGAAACCTCTATTGGTTCAGGTCTTGGAGGATCTTCAATCAATGGAATAGTTGTTTTAAACAACAAAGTTTATTTTGAAGGGTTTAATTCTTTAACCACTGCTTCTGAACTTTATTCAACAGATGGAACGCAAGCTGGTACAACCGTTGTTGCTGATTTAGTTCAAACTCCCGGATTTGGCAGTAGCCCAAGAGATCTAACCGTTTTTAACAACGAAATCTATTTTTCGGCTGGAGTGGAAACATTTGGAAGAGAACTTTTTAAAACCAATGGAACAGTAACAACAAAAGTCAAAAACAATGCAGTTGGTATTTTTCAAAGTGAGCCAAAATCGTTGATAGAAGTTAACGGGCAACTGTATTATTTTGCATTGGAACAAAACTCGATTGGTTATGACCTTTGGAGAACAGATGGAACTTCGGACGGAACTGTAAAGGCTGCAGAATTAGATTTAGTTAACAATGACACTAGATTGATTTCAAAAGTTGGCAATTATCTTGTTTATGTTGGAAAATCATTTGGCGATACAACAATCGGAAATGAAGTTTACAGCTTTAATACGACTACAAACCAGACCACCCTTTTATTAGATATTGCAGGAAATGCTAATGGTAATGCTGGAAACTTCAGAAATATGATTGCGTTTGACAATAAAATATTTTACACTTATGGAAATGATCTTTATTATTCAGATGGACAAAATCAATCAATATTACTATCAAGCGGGTTTTATTCTGCACTTCGTAATTTTACAGTGTTTAACAATCAACTTCTTTTTTTTGCAACTACTGGCACATCTGGCACTGATCTTTTTAGATGTGTAGTAAATAGTTCAAATCAATACGAATTTAACAAAGTTTATAATTTTTTCCCAAACACAACTTTGCCATATGACCCAATTAATATGCCTGCAAATGATTTTAAAATTGTAACATTAAACAATAAATTATATTTTGCTGCAACCGAAGAAATTTCTGGAAGTAATAAAAACATTTACGAAACCGATGGTATAATTTGTACTCCAGTGGTAACAATGAACTTTACTGTTACACCATTTGCAAGACAATTATTTAATTTAACGGCAATGAATAACAAATTATACTTTCAGATGACCGGAAATCCAACAACTTCAAATCCTGGATATTATCAAAAACTTTGGGAAGCGAATCCATCAACTGGAAGTTTTCAAGAAATTACAACAACGAATTCTGGGCCAATAGAAAATGTTCCATTGTATGTTGAAAATTATCCAATGATTGTAATGAATAACGAATTGTATTTTACGGCATTTAATTCTGAATTTAGCAGCGAACTATGGAAGCTTTCTGATTCAAATCAATTGAATATTTCTAATTTTGATTCTAAAAACAAAATTGATCTTTACCCCAACCCAACCTCAAACATATTGAACATAAAAATTGAAAATATTTTAAATTTTAAAATTGAAATCTTTGATTTTATTGGTAAAAAAGTTGGATATTATAAAAATCAAACTTCAATTGATGTTTCACACCTAACTTCTGGTATTTATCTTGTTAAAATAATTGATTTAAAAACGAACGTTTTTTCGTCTTATAAAATTATAAAAAATTAAAAGTACTTTTTTATCATTCATAAATCCTCCTTTTAATATTTTAAAATGGAGGATTTTTATATTCTAAAAAATTTTAATGCTTATGTTAAAACGAAAATTTTAACTGAAATCTTTAAAAATATTTTAGTTTTTCACTTCTCACAATATTGGTATCTTTGCCGACAATGAAATTCGATTTAAAATTCACAGACCCAAAAAGTAAGGCTAGAGCAGGAGTTATCACTACTGATCATGGCGAAATTCAAACGCCCATTTTTATGCCTGTTGGTACTGTTGGCACTGTAAAAGGCGTGCATCAAACAGAGCTAAAAAATGAAATCAATCCTGATATTATTTTAGGAAATACCTATCATCTTTTTTTACGCCCTAAAACTGATATTTTAGAACAAGCAGGTGGTTTGCACAAATTCATGAATTGGGATCGAAATATCTTGACAGATTCTGGTGGTTATCAAGTATATTCTTTGTCAAGCAATCGTAAAATCAATGAAGAAGGCGTAAAGTTTAAAAGTCATATTGATGGCTCAACACACGTTTTTACACCCGAAAATGTGATGGAAATTCAACGTTCAATAGGTGCAGATATCATCATGGCTTTTGATGAATGTACTCCTTATCCTTGTGAGTATAATTACGCAAAACGTTCTATGCACATGACACACAGATGGTTGGACAGATGCATCAATCATTTGGATAAATTGCCGTACAAATATGGCTATGAACAAACATTTTTCCCTATTGTTCAAGGAAGTACGTATAAAGATTTGCGAAAACAATCTGCAGAATATATTGCAAATGCTGGCGCTCAAGGAAATGCGATTGGCGGACTCTCTGTGGGTGAACCTGCTGAAGAAATGTATGCAATGACCGAAATTGTCACTGCCATTTTGCCAGAAGACAAACCAAGATATTTGATGGGTGTTGGAACACCTATCAATATTTTAGAAAATATTGCACTCGGAATTGATATGTTTGATTGTGTGATGCCCACAAGAAATGCTAGAAATGGCATGCTTTTTACAGCAAATGGCACCATCAATATGAAAAACAAAAAATGGGAAAATGATTTTTCTGAAATCGATGAAATGGGAATCACTTTTGTGGATACACTTTATTCAAAAGCGTATCTTCGTCATTTATTTGCTGCGAATGAAATGCTTGGTAAACAGATTGCAACCATTCACAATTTAGGTTTTTATATGTGGTTGGTGAGAGAAGCAAGAAAGCATATTTTAGCAGGCGATTTTAGGGAATGGAAAGATAAAATGGTCATTCAAATGGATAAACGTTTATAGTTTTGAAAATCATAGATAGCTACATTTTAAAACGGTTTTTGGTAACTTTTTTGTTTACCTTATTGATTTTGATTCCTATAGCAATTGCTATTGACATTGCTGAAAAAGTTGATGATTTTTTACAACATGCAAATCTTGGACTTTTTGAAGTTGTGAATGATTATTATAAAAATTTTATCATCTATTACACCAATACCTTTATGCCTTTGGCATTGTTTATTGCGGTCATTTTATTTACGACAAAACTCTCAAACAACACCGAAATTATTGCCATCACAAATGCAAAAGTTTCGTTTACAAGGTTTTTGTACCCTTATTTTTTAGGAGCTTCAATTGTTACCTTGGTTTCATTGATAATGAATCATTTTGTTGTTCCCAACAGTAGCAAAACACGAAAAAAATTCGAGAAGCAATATTTGAATAATAACAACCAAAATCAAGAGTTGAAATATGTAACAGATTTTAGTTTACAACTCACTGATAGCACTTATATTTTTATACGAAATTTTAATACGGATATCAATTCAGGATATGATTTTACCTCTGAAGTTTATGACGGATTAAAATTGAAGTCAAAATTAGTGGCTGACAATATTAGATACAATGAAAAAGACTCTCTCTTTTCACTAACAAATTGGAGATTAAGAAAATTATTTAGTAAGAGAGATGAAATTTCTTCAGGAAATAAAATTGATACACTTTTCAATTTCACCCCCAAAGATTTGGTTTATAAATCAGCACTCTCCCAAGAAATGCCTTCAAATGAGTTGATACAATTTATTAATATTTCAAAAAAAAGAGGTGTAAAAAACTTGAATGCTTATTTGGTTGAGCTTCATAAAAGAACAAGTCTTCCTTTTGCATCCTATATTTTAACACTAATTGCAGTGGCTTTGGCATTCAAGAAAAAAAGAGGAGGTACAGGAATCAATTTAGCAATAGGAGTTGGATTGATGTTTACCTATGTTTTTCTTTTAAAAATTTCAGAAGTTTTAGGGGCTGTTGCAGGTGTTAATTCACTTTTATACGTTTGGATGCCCAATATTTTCTTCGCTCTAGTGGCTATATATTTATATTACAATGCTAGAAAATAATTTTAAAAACTATCTTTTATTGCACTTCATTGTTTTTATTTGGGGGTTTACAGCAATTCTTGGCGCATTAATCACTTTGGAAGCAATTCCATTGGTTTTTTTTAGAATGAGCCTTGCAGTTTTTTTTATTTTCATATTTTTTATTTACAAAAAAAAATCTTTTTCACTTGATAAACAGGGAATCTTAAAATTCTTAATCACAGGGATTATCATTGCAACTCATTGGATTTTCTTTTTCAAAGCAATTAAAGTTTCAAATGTTTCTGTAGCATTGGTTACAATGAGTACAGGCGCATTTTTTGCCTCATTAATTGAACCGATTTTATTTAAAAGTAAGGTAAAACCCTTAGAAATTTTCCTAGGTTTACTAGTTGTTATTGGATTATCTATCATTTTTAAATTCGAAAGTAGGTATCAATTAGGGATTATCTATGCCCTAATTTCAGCATTTTTGGCTGCATTATTTTCAGTTTTAAATGGCCTTTTTGTAAAAAAATATGATGCAAATACCATTTCTTTATACCAACTATTTTTTGGGTCAGTTTTCGTGGCTTTTTACTTATTTTTATCAAAAGGCTTTACACCAACTTTTTTTGATTTAAAAACAATGGATTGGGTTTATCTTGCAATTTTGAGCAGCGTTTGTACTGCATATGCCTTTATTACATCAGTTAAAGTAATGAAATTTTTATCACCTTATACAGTGATGCTTACCATTAATTTAGAACCTATTTATGCAATAATACTTGCATTATTTATTTTTGGTGATAAAGAAAAAATGAATCCTGAGTTTTATTTTGGGGCAGTTATTGTTTTTGGAGTGGTATTATTAAACGGAATTATTAAAAATAAAACTACAATAAAACAGGAGTTTAAAGAGAGAGTAAATTCAAAAAAGTAACTCAATTTTATTTAAAAAAGTATTTTTTATAGTATGTTTGTTTAATCTAAAATGAAATCAAAATAATTACAATATGGAATATCTAGACTTCGAAATGCCGATTAAAGAGCTACAAGACCAACTTGAAAAATGTCAAATTATTGGAGCAGAAAGTGAGGTAGATGTTTCTGCAACATGCAAGAAAATTGAAAAAAAACTAGCAGAGGCTAGAAAAGAAATTTATAAAAATCTTTCTCCATGGCAAAGAGTGCAATTGTCAAGGCACCCAAACAGGCCTTATACTATGGATTATATTCGTGCTATTTTGGGGGATACTTTTATGGAATTTCATGGAGATAGAAACGTAAAAGATGACAAAGCCATGGTTGGTGGTTTAGGTAAAATCGGAAATCAATCTTTTATGTTTATTGGCCAACAAAAAGGATTTAATACAAAAACGCGTCAATTTAGAAACTTCGGAATGGCAAATCCTGAAGGTTATAGAAAAGCGTTGCGTTTGATGAAAATGGCTGAAAAATTCAGAATTCCTGTGGTTACTTTGCTTGATACTCCTGGTGCTTATCCTGGTTTAGAAGCTGAAGAACGTGGTCAAGGTGAAGCCATTGCAAGAAATATTTTTGAAATGACTCGTTTAAAAACACTAATTATTGCCATTGTTATTGGTGAAGGTGCTTCTGGTGGAGCACTTGGAATTGGCGTCGGAGATAGGGTTTATATGATGGAAAATACTTGGTACACCGTGATTTCTCCAGAATCTTGCTCCTCAATTTTGTGGAGAAGTTGGGAGTTTAAAGAACAAGCAGCTGATGCTTTAAAATTGACTGGTGCAGATATGAAAAAATTGAATTTGATTGATGGAATCATCAAAGAGCCAATGGGAGGAGCACATACTGATAGAGAAGGTGCTTTCAAAGCCGTAGAAGAACAAATTTTGGCTGCTTTTGAGGAATTAAAGGGTTTAAATGATGCTGAATTAGTTGCAAAAAGAATGCAGAAATACGCTGAAATGGGGGTTTATAAAGAATAGTTTTAAAAATTACCTTTAAAAAAAGGCGAAATTTTCCTGAAAATTTCGCCTTTTTTATTAATTTTTGATAATTACAAGATTAGTAGTAAGTAATTTGAAATTCGTAATTTAATGTTCCAATATTATAAAACTGAATCTAATAATTCCTTTAAAATTGGATCTGAGGGTCTTGGAGCATCAGCATCAACAATATTTCCTTTTGGATCAATCAATATAAACCTTGGAATTCCATTGATTTGATAAGCTTCTTGAAAACTAAAATCTTTACCAGCCCAAAGTTGAACGTCACCTAAACTATTTTCTTTTACAAAATCTCTCCATTTTTTTTCAGCAGATTCCCATGAGCCACCACTTCTAGTTGATTCATCTGATGAAATACCAACAAAAACAATATTTTTATCTTTATACAATTTTTTCATTTCTTTCAAAAAAGGAATTTGTTGAATGCAAGGTCCACACCAAGTTGCCCAAACATCTATATACACATATTTTCCTTTAAAAGAATCCAAAGATTTTGAACCTCCTTTAAAATCAATGTAATTCTCAAATTTTGGAGAAGGTTTTCCCTGCCCAAAAACTTGATTTTTGCTGTATGTTTCCTCAAAATATTTGATTAATTGTTTATTTTGAACTTTAATATTTGCATACAAAGTGCTATCAAGATTTTGATATGAGTTTAAAATACTGTCGTATGTAGATTTTAGTTCATCTAATTTTTTTATAAATGCAGTTTTTTCAAGGTTTAAAATATCTTGAGGATTCCCTAAATCCCTACTTTTTTTTATTTGAGCAATGATAAAATTACTATTTTGAGAACCTTCTCCCGAAAATTTAAAGGTTTCAAAAAAATCACTATAATCCCCTTTGATAGTAATGTCGAAACCATTTTTAAGAAAAATAGGGGCATTCTTATTACTCTCTGTTGTAAAACTGTAAATTGCTGATTGTGGTACTTTCAAAGTATCTTTAAAACTCCCGTCTTTATTGAATTTTATCTCTTTCACAAGGCCTTCTCTTCCTACAATTCGGATTAAGGAATCTTTATTATTTTCAATTTTTCCTGATAATGTTAAGTAATCTGATGGGTGTTTTTTAGAACATGCAGTTATTAAAAAAATGCTAAATATGATAATTTTATAATTTTTCATCTTTGGTTTTAAATTTAGTGCAAATATAAAGTTTAAAACTCATAATATTGTTAAAATCATTTGCATATACAATTTTGAAGTTGCAATTTTGATTATCAATCAAACATAAATGAGTGCAATTCATTTTATAGACAATAAAGCTCTTGATTTATCGAAAATCAAAGAAATTATTACAGAAAATCATCAATTAGAATTATCAGTTTCTGCTATTGAAAAAATCAATAAATGCAGATTTTATTTGGATGAAAAAACAAAATCTATTTCAACACCCTTGTATGGAATTAACACTGGTTTTGGAGCATTGTATAATGTAAAAATTTCAGAAAATAATTTACAAAAATTGCAAGAAAATTTAGTGAAAAGTCACGCTTGTGGAACAGGTGAAGAAGTTCCAAAAGAGATTGTAAAATTGATGATTTTATTCAAAATTCAATCATTGAGTTATGGTCATTCTGGGGTGCAATTGGCAACCGTAAAAAGGTTGATTGATTTTTATAACAATGATATTATACCTGTAGTTTTTTCACAAGGATCTCTGGGCGCTTCTGGTGATTTATCGCCTTTGGCTCATCTTTCTCTTCCGCTAATTGGATTGGGTGAAGTGTATTATAAAAATAAAAAAACAACAGCCGAAAAAGTATTAAAAATCTTTTCTTGGGAAAGTATAAAACTGCAATCCAAAGAAGGGTTAGCATTGTTAAATGGTACTCAATTTATGTCCGCTTTCGGAATTTATTGTTTGTTGAAATCGTATAAATTATCCTATTTGTCTGACGTTATTGGTACAATTTCTTTAGAGGCTTTTGATGGAAGAATTGAACCATTTAACGAGTTAATTCATCTGATAAGACCTCACAATGGACAACTTAAAACCGCAGAAAGAATCAATGATTTTTTAGAGGGAAGTGAAATTATTTCGCAAGAAAAACAACATGTTCAAGATCCGTATTCTTTTCGTTGTATGCCACAAGTTCATGGAGCAACAAAAGATACCATTCGTTTTGTAACAAAAACTTTTTTGACAGAAGTAAATTCAGTAACCGACAATCCAAATATTTTTGTAACAGAAAATGAAATTATTTCTGGAGGAAATTTTCATGGTCAACCTTTGGCATTAGGATTGGATTTCCTTGCCATTGCGCTTTCTGAATTGGGAAATATTTCTGAAAGACGAACCTATCAATTGGTTTCTGGTCACAGGCATTTGCCTCCTTTTTTGATTTCAAATCCAGGATTGAATTCAGGTTTTATGATTCCTCAATATACAGCTGCTAGCATTGTAAGTCAAAATAAACAATATGCCACTCCTGCAAGTGTAGATTCTATTGAGTCGAGTAATGGACAAGAAGACCACGTTTCTATGGGCGCAAATGCTGCAACAAAATGTAAGAAAATTGCGGATAATTTACAAACGATTTTAGCTATTGAATTGTTTACAGCTTCTCAAGCATTGTATTTTGCAAAGGCAAAAACGTCGCCTTTTTTAGCCTCATTGGTTGGGATATTCAGAGAAGAAGTTTCTTTTGTGGAAGAAGATAGAGTGATGCATTATGACATTAAAAAAGCTTCCGAATTTATTGAGAGTTTTGAAATTGATAGCAATGAATTGTTTTAAAATTTATTTTAAAAAAAACCTCAAACGTTAGTGTTTGAGGTTTTTTCAGTTTATGAACCTGATTCAGTTCGAGATTCTGTTTTCTTGGTACCTTTTTTGATTTTTACAAAAAGTTCACTTTTTTCTTCATCCAATTCCATGGTGATGGTGTCGCCTTCTGTCAATTTTGAGTTTACAATTTCTTCGGCAAGTGCGTCTTCAACATATTTTTGTATTGCTCTTTTTAGAGGTCTTGCACCATATTTTTTATCAAAACCTTTGTCAGCAATAAAATCTTTTGCTTTTTCGCTGATAGTTAAAGTGTAGCCTAAATCAGAAATTCTCAGCAAAAGTTTGTTCAATTCAATATCAATAATTGAATGAATGTCTGCTTTTTCAAGTGCATTAAAAATGACAACGTCATCAATTCTATTCAAAAACTCAGGAGCAAATGATTTTTTCAAGGCACCTTCAATCACCGATTTTGCGTAATCTTCAGCTTGAGCTTCTTTTGAAGAAGTTCCAAAACCAAGACCACCACCAAAATCTTTTATTTGGCGAGCTCCAATATTGGAAGTCATAATGATAATTGTATTTCTAAAATCGATTTTTCGACCCAAACTGTCAGTGATATATCCGTCATCTAAAATTTGTAGTAGCATATTGAAAACATCAGGATGTGCTTTTTCAATTTCATCTAGAAGTACGACTGCATAAGGCTTTCTTCGCACTTTTTCAGTTAATTGTCCTCCCTCTTCATAGCCAACATATCCCGGAGGCGCACCAATCAAACGTGAAATAGCAAATTTTTCCATGTATTCACTCATATCAATTCTGATAAGAGAATCTTCAGAGTCAAACAATTCTTTAGCTAAAATTTTTGCCAATTGAGTTTTTCCAACACCAGTTTGTCCTAAAAAAATAAAAGAACCAATGGGTTTATTTGGGTCTTTTAATCCCACTCTGTTTCTTTGAATTGCTTTCACAACTTTGGTAACAGCTTCATCTTGACCAATTACTTTCCCTTTGATTGATTTAGGAAGTTCAAATAAACGATGACTTTCAGCTTCAGCAACTCTGTTTACGGGAATTCCTGTCATCATTGAAACGACTTCTGCAACATTGTCTTCGGTTACAATTTCTCGGTTCAATTTAGAATCTTCTTCCCATTGTTTTTGGGCAGAATGTAGGGCTGCTTCTATGTTTTTTTCATCGTCTCTCAACTTGGCAGCTTCTTCATATTTTTGACCGTTAACGGCTTTGGTTTTTCTTTCACGAATCACTTCTAATTGTGCTTCCAATTCCAAAATTTGTTTTGGAACCACAATATTTGTGATGTGGATTCTAGAGCCTGCTTCGTCCATAGCATCAATAGCTTTGTCAGGTAAATACCTGTCGGTCATGTATCTATTTGTTAATTTTACACAAGCTTCAATGGCTTCATTTGTGAAATTAACATTGTGGTGTTCTTCGTATTTATTTTTGATATTGTGCAAAATCTGAATGGTTTCTTCAACAGTAGTTGGATCAACAATTACTTTTTGGAAACGTCTTTCTAAAGCGCCATCTTTTTCAATATTTTGACGATATTCATTCAGTGTTGTAGCTCCAATACATTGGATTTCACCTCTTGCTAATGCCGGTTTTAACATGTTTGAGGCGTCTAACGAACCTGTTGCGCCACCTGCACCAACAATAGTATGAATTTCGTCAATGAATAAAATAATATCATCATTTTTTTCAAGCTCGTTCATCAAAGCTTTCATTCGCTCTTCAAACTGCCCTCTGTATTTTGTGCCTGCGACCAAACTTGCCAAATCAAGAGAAACAATTCGTTTGTCAAATAAAATTCTCGAAACTTTTCGTTCGATAATTCTCAATGCCAAGCCTTCGGCAATAGCTGATTTTCCCACGCCAGGTTCACCAATTAACATTGGGTTGTTTTTCTTTCTTCTGCTTAAAATTTGAGAAACGCGTTCAATTTCTTTTTGTCTTCCAACAACCGGGTCTAATTTTCCGGCTTCTGCCAATGAAGTCAAATCTCTGCCAAAATTATCTAAAACTGGTGTTTTTGATTTTTTAACCATTTTTCCTCTTTGTGATTGATCGAAAGGATTTGATTTTTCTGGATTATAATCATCATCAGAAGGAATTTCTGAGATTGGATTTGATGGTAAATCTTGGTCATCATTGAGGTCAGTTTCTTCTGCATGAAGTTGTTTATACAACGCTTTTGCTTCATCATAATTTATATGATATTTTTGAATCAATTTGGTAGTTGGGTCATTTTCATTTCTGAGAATACAAAGCAACAAATGTGCAGTATCTATTGATTCGCTTTCATACAATTTGGCTTCTAAAAAAGTTGTTTTAAGGGCTTTTTCTGCTTGTCTAGTTAATTGCAAATTGGGTTTATTGAAACTATCAATAAACGTGGGATTTGAAGGATTAAGTTGTTCTAATTTTTTGCGTAAAAGAATTAAATCAACATCAAATGCTGATAATATTTCTATCGCTTTTCCTTCTCCTTTTCTGATTAATCCGAGTAGAAGATGTTCAGTCCCTATAAATTCGTGTCCCAATCTTAAGGCTTCCTCTTTGCTAAAAGTAATTACATCTCTAACTTTTGGTGAAAAATTATCGTCCATGTGTATGTCTATATTGTCGTAAATTTAATTCTTTTTTTTGTGAATGTAACAAAAAAAATGCCAATGAAAAAATCTGACAGTTTGGCAATGTTTGTATATTGCGAATTTACTGAAAATCAAGCAAATAAATCAATGTTAAAATTTATTTAAAAATGTTGATAACTCTAACGTTTCTAATCACATAAAAGCTTTGTCAAAACTGAAAGAAATTGTATCTTGCCTTGTTTTAAAAATCAAGAATAAATAGTAAAAATACATTTATGGCAGAAGGTGAAAAGTTAATTCCTATTAATATTGAAGATCAAATGAAAGCTGCTTACATTGATTATTCAATGTCAGTGATTGTTTCAAGAGCATTACCAGATGTAAGAGACGGTTTTAAGCCAGTTCACAGAAGGGTGCTTTTTGGGATGCATGAGTTAGGAATTAAAGCAACAGGAGCGTATAAAAAATCCGCAAGAATTGTTGGTGAAGTTTTAGGAAAGTACCATCCACATGGAGATACTTCAGTTTATGATTCTATGGTAAGAATGGCGCAAGAATGGAGTGTGCGTTATATGATGGTTGATGGGCAAGGAAATTTTGGTTCAGTAGATGGTGATTCGCCTGCAGCAATGCGTTATACTGAGGTAAGAATGCAGAAAATATCTGAGGAAATGCTGGCTGATATTGAAAAAGAGACTGTGGATTTTCAATTAAACTTTGATGATACTCTCGAAGAACCTACAGTTTTACCAACAAGAATCCCAAATTTATTAGTAAACGGAGCTTCAGGAATTGCAGTTGGGATGGCCACAAATATGGCACCTCATAATTTGACAGAAGTTATCAATGGAACTATTGCTTATATTGACAATAGAGATATCGAGATTGAAGAATTGATGCAACACATCACAGCTCCTGATTTTCCAACAGGTGCTACTATTTACGGGTATGATGGAGTTAGAGAGGCGTTTGAAACTGGACGTGGTAGAATAGTAATTCGTGCAAAAGCCGCTTTTGAGGAAGTACATGGCAGAGATTGTATCATTGTAACTGAAATTCCTTATCAAGTGAATAAAGCAGAAATGATTAAAAAAACTGCGGATTTAGTGAATGAGAAAAAACTTGAAGGAATCTCAAATATCAGAGATGAATCTGATAGAAATGGAATGCGAATTGTTTATGTCTTAAAAAAAGATGCCATTCCAAATATCATCTTGAACAAACTTTATAAATACACACAACTTCAAACTTCTTTTAGTGTTAACAATATTGCTTTGGTCAATGGTCGTCCACAACAATTAAACTTAAAGCAATTAATTCATTATTTTGTTGAACATAGACATGACGTTGTTGTTCGAAGAACAGAATTTGAACTCAGAAAAGCAGAAGCAAGAGCCCATATTTTAGAGGGATTAATCATAGCATCAGACAATATTGATGAGGTAATTGCCATCATTAGATCATCAACCAATGCCGATGAAGCTCGTGAAAGATTGATGGAACGTTTTTCATTAACAGAAATTCAATCTAAAGCAATCGTTGAAATGCGTTTGCGTCAATTAACAGGTCTTGAACAGGATAAATTACGTTCAGAATATGAAGAAATCATGTTGTCAATTGCGGATTTCAAAGATATTTTAGCAAACGAACCTAGACGTTATCAAATCATCAAAGATGAATTACTGCATATTAAGGAAAAATATGGTGATGAACGCAGATCAACTATAGAATACGCAGGAGGTGACATGCAAATTGAAGACATGATTCCTGACACAAAAGTGGTTATTACGATTTCAAACGCTGGATATTTGAAACGGACAAATCTTGATGAATATAAAGTTCAAAATAGAGGAGGACGTGGTCAAAAAGGAGCAACCACAAGAGATGAAGATTTCTTAGAACATCTTTTTGTTGGAACTAATCACCAATACATGTTGTTTTTTACTCAAAAAGGAAAAGTATTTTGGATGAGAGTTTACGAAATTCCAGAAGGTGGAAAAAATACCAAAGGAAGAGCTATTCAAAACATCATCAATATTGAATCAGATGACAAAGTAAAAGCATTCTTAGTAACGCAAGATTTGAAAGATGAAGAATATGTAAACAGCCATTATGTCATCATGGCAACCAAAAAAGGTCAAGTGAAAAAGACTTCTTTAGAACAATATTCTCGCCCAAGAGCTAATGGAATTAACGCTATAACAATCAAAGAGGATGACGAATTGTTAGAAGCAAAACTAACAACTGGTGATAGCCAAGTAATGATAGCTTTAAAATCTGGAAAAGCAATTCGTTTCGAAGAAGCTAAAACTCGTCCAATGGGAAGAACTGCCTCTGGAGTTAGAGGAATTACTTTGCAAGACGATCAAGACGAAGTTATAGGAATGATTGCTGTAAATGATTTGAACAGCGATATTTTAGTTGTATCAGAGAAAGGTTATGGAAAACGCTCTAGTTTAGAGGATTATAGAATTACCAATAGAGGAGGTAAAGGAGTAAAAACTTTGAATATCTCTGCAAAAACAGGAAATTTAGTTGCCATTAAAAATGTAGATGACAAGAATGATTTGATGATTATTAACAAATCAGGATTAACTATTAGAATGGCAGTGGAAGATTTGAGAGTTATGGGACGTGCAACGCAAGGTGTTCGATTGATAAATATCAAAGAAGATGATGCCATTGCAGCAGTGGCAGGAGTGGTTCATGAAGATGAAAATGAGGTTGAAATTGAAAACGGCACAAATATTGGGAATGATACGAATATTGAAAATGAATCAAATGAAAATCAAGAATAATTATAAATTAAATCAATCAAAAATGAAAAAACAATTAGTAGCGCTTTGTTTAGGATTCATGACTATTGGATTATATGCGCAAAAGGATGAGTTAAAAAATGCTGAAAAAGCTATTAAAGGAGGCGATTTTAAAACAGCTCAAACCATTATTGAATCTTTGGACGCTATGGAAGAAACCATGGATGAAAAATACAAGGCTCAATATTATTTTCTTAAAGGACAAACTTATGGTACAAGAGATGTTAAAAAAGCGGCAGAGGCTTACAATAAATTGATAACTTATGAAAATCAAATAGGTAAGAAAAAATATACCAAAGAGGCCGAACCAAAATTGAATGACTTATTACAGTTTGTGTCTAAAAAAGCGATTAATTTTTATAATGAAGAGAAGGATTATAAAAATGCAGCTGAAAACTTTTATTTAACCTATCAATTAAGCCCAAAAGACACTTCTTTTTTATACAACGCAGCAGTAAGTGCTTCATTAGCAAAAGATTATGAGAAATCTTTAGGGTATTATAAAAAATTGCAAGAATTAGGCTATACAGGAATTGCAACAGAATTTTATGCGGTTAACAAAGCTAGTGGAGAGGTTGAAAACCTTGGAAATAAAGCGAATAGAGATACAATGGTTAAACTTGGTCAATATTCTAATCCAACAAATAAAGTAACAGAATCAAAGAAAGCTGATATCATCAAAAACATCGCTTACATTTATGTAAACGAGGGGAAAACTGAGGAGGCTATGGTTGCTTTACAAGAAGCAAGAAAAAATGATCCGAAAGATTTAAATTTACTTTTGAATGAAGCTCAATTGTATATCAAACTTGAGAAAATGGACAAGTTTGCAGCATTAATGCAAGAAGCAATTCGTTTAGATCCAAACAACCCAACATTGTTTTTTAACTTGGGTGTTGTAAATCAAAATGAGAAAAAAATTGATGAAGCTCTCGAATACTATAAAAAAGCCATCGAATTAAAACCAGATTATGTGGATGCTTATATGAATTTAGCAGTCGCAATTTTATCTGGAGAGCAATCAATTGTTGATGAAATGAACAACAACTTATCTAACAATAAAAAATATAACGAACTTGAAAAACAACAAAAAGATTTGTACAAAAAAGCTCTACCATTCCTCGAAAAAGCGGACGAATTAAATAGATCTGAAGAAACTGTAAAATCGCTTTTAAATATTTATGATATTTTAGAATATACCGACAAAGCAGATGCACTTAGAGTTGTTTATAAAAAAATGAGAGAATAGAAATTTCTCAGTAAAAATAAAAAAGCCAAAATCATATTTGATTTTGGCTTTTTTATATCATCTTTTTTATCACCCTAAGTTTGTGCGTATGTTTTTGTAATTCAACATTGAAAATACCACTATGATCAAGTGTATCAATCCTTACTTTTCCGTAAGAATGAATAATGTGATAGTCTTTTAAAATGATACCAACATGAACAATTTCGCCATTTTCATTGTCAAAAAATGCCAAATCGCCAGGTTCACTCTCTTCAATAAAACTTAAAACTTCACCTTGAGTCGCCTGTTGTTTTGCCTCTCTGAGAAGTGAATAACCACAAAGTTTATAAACCATTTGAGTAAAACCAGAACTATCTATTCCAAAAGGTGTTTTTCCTCCCCACAAATACGGAGCGTTCAAAAAAGGAAATGCTTTTTGTATGATGTCATTTTTTTTTAGTTTTCCGGATAAAACTTTTCCATCATACACATATTTTTTAGAGTTGATGGTAAATTCATTTTTAAAAAAATAAGGCAACCTAGAACCCATAGGAATTGTAAAATAATCATTGTTTGAATTAAAGATAAAATCAATTATTTCTCCGGAGAATGTGGGTTCGCCAATGGACAATCTTTCGAATAAATCCTCTGAAATTTCCTCAAATTGTTTGTTATCTAAATAACCTTCATATCCATCAAAAAAAACTTTAATTTTACTCCAATACTTTTGTTTTTCAATGATTGTAAAGTGTTCTCCAAACAACAATTGACTTGTCATTTCTGATTTTTCCGAAGGTTCAGATCGAATGGCAACAATACTAAGATTACAAATACCGAATAACAATTTATGGTAAATTTGAAGGTTGTGGTATTACTTTTTAAATTCTTTCAATCACGATTGCACTTGCGCCACCACCACCATTACAGATTGCAGCCGCTCCAATTTTGGCGTTATTTTGTTTTAAAATTGAAGTTAATGAAATCACGATTCTAGCTCCAGATACCCCTAAAGGATGCCCTAAAGAAACGGCTCCTCCATTCACGTTTACTTTATCAGCAGACAATCCTAAAATTTTCATATTTGCCAATCCAACTACCGAAAACGCTTCATTTAGTTCAAAAAAGTCAACATCATCTATTGTGATATTTGCTTTTGCAAATGCTTTTGGCAATGCTTTTGCTGGCGCAGTTGTGAACCATTTTGGTTCGTGAGCAGCATCCGCAAAACCTCTAATTTTAGCCAATGGTTTCAAATTTAGTTCTTTGGCTTTTTCAGCTGACATTAGTATCAATGCTGCTCCACCATCATTAATTGTTGAAGCATTTGCGGCAGTAACTGTCCCGTCTTTAGAGAAAGCTGGTCTTAGTGATGGTATTTTTTCTAAAAAAACATTTTTAAATTCTTCATCTTCTGAAAAAATAATTGGATCACCTTTTCGCTGAGGAATTTCAACAGGAACTATTTCATCATTATATTTCCCTTCTTTCCAAGCTTTTGCGGAACGATTGTAGGATTCTATTGCAAACGCATCTTGATCTTCTCTCGAAAAATGAAATTCTGAAGCACATTCATCTGCACAAACGCCCATGGCTACTTTTTCATAAGCATCAACTAGTCCGTCTTTTTGAATTCCATCTTCCATAGAAATTGATCCAAATTTTGCGCCTATTCTTGCATGATGGTAATGAGGAATCATGCTCATGTTTTCCATTCCTCCAGCAACCACAATAGCGGCATCTCCAAGTGCAATTGTTTGAGCTGCTAACATAATTGCTTTCAATCCGGAAGAACAAACTTTGTTAACAGTCGTACAAGGCACTGTGTTTGGTATTCCAGCATGAATAGAGGCTTGTCTTGCAGGAGCTTGACCTAAACCAGCCGAAACAACATTTCCCATAAAAACTTCATCAACTAAATTTGGGTCTAAATTTATTTTTTGTAAAGCTCCTTTTATGGCAGTTGCTCCTAAAATTGGTGCTGGAATTGTTGATAAACTTCCCATAAAACTTCCAATTGGTGTTCTAGCTACAGATACAATCACTACATCTTTCATAATCTCTGATTTTGTTGAAAATAAATTCTTTAATAATTGATGCTAAATTAACCAATTTTAATCAAAATAAAATCTTTATAGATATGTAATTTTCAACCCTCGTAAATTTACTGTAAGTTTGTTGTAATTAGTCAATATCATGAGCCAGTTCGTTAACAAAATATATAGAAATAATACCATTATTTATAAAATCATTTTATTTTTATTAACCACCATTTCGATTGTTTATTTATTTCCTAAAGGAGGACAATTTAAGTACGATTTTAGCAATGGTCAATTGTGGAAATATGACAATTTATATGCACCTTTTGATTTTTCAATTCAAAAAACAAATGAAGAAATTGCCATTGAAAAGAAAAAAATTATTTCGTATTCAAAAAAATATTTCGAATATGATTCCAAAACTGTTTTAAACGTAAATCAAAACTTTGAAAAAAAAATAGCTTCATTGTCTTCAAATGACTCATTAAGTGTTCAGGATATTGGAATTTTAAAAAAAACTGGAGAAAATATTTTAGAGAAAATATATGAAGTTGGGTTTTTGGAGGTTTTCAACGAAGATTGGAATTTAGAAAATGATGAATTAATTGCACTGAAAAAGGAAAATGAAGTAAGTGATGTTTTATTTTCAAATCTTTTAACTTCCAAGGATATTTTGACAATATTAAACAAAAATCTTGGTACAAAACCATATAACTTTCAGCAAGAATTATTGTTAAATATTCTTGTTAATGTCACTAAACCCAATGTTTTTTTTGACAAAGAATTTACAAATAAAATCATTGAAAACGATACAAAACAAATTTCAATGACCCAAGGCAGGGTTGCCTCTGGAGAATTAATTATTCAAAAAGGAGGAATTGTTGAAGGAAAAAAATTAGCCATTTTAAATTCTTTGAAAACAGAGTCAGAGTCAAAAGTTTGGACAGAATCAAATTATAATTGGATTATTTTAGGATACACAATTCTAGTTTCATTAGCATTGTTAATGTTATTGTTGTTTTTGCACAAATACCGGCTAGATATTTTCAACAATAACAACAAAGTAACCTTTATATTTTTTAATGTTTTTGCCATTATTTTTGTGCAAACTTTAGTTATTAAATACAATTCTGATTATTTATACATAGTTCCACTTAGTATTTTACCAATTATTATAAAAGCTTTTTTCGATGCACGATTGGGTTTGTTTACACATGTTTTGACAGTATTGCTTTTGGGTTATATCGTGCCAGACAGTTTCGAGTTCATTTACCTTCATATTATTGCTGGAATTGTAACCATTTTAACTGTTTCAGAACTCTACAAAAGAGCCAATTTATTTATTTCAGTTGCGCAAATAACTTTTATTTACATGCTTACTTACTTTGCCTTTTCTGTCATTAAAGAAGGAAATGCATCGCAATTAAATTGGGATTATTTTATTCTTTTTGTGGCAAATGGTTTATTGTCTTTCCTATCAATAATATTAATTTATCTTTATGAAAAAGTTTTTGGATTGGTTTCTGACGTTACTTTACTCGAACTTTCAAATACAAATACAAAGTTGTTAAGAGAGCTAAATGAAAAAGCCCCTGGAACTTTTCAGCATTCAATGCAAGTGGCAAATTTAGCAGAAGCAGCTTCAAATGAAATAGGAGCAAACTCAATGTTGGTAAGAACAGGCGCTTTGTATCATGATATTGGAAAAATGTATAATCCATTATATTTTATTGAAAATCAGACAACAGGCGTCAATCCTCACAATGATTTGTCTGCAAAAGATAGCTCTAAAATCATAATTAATCATGTGATAAAAGGAGTAGAGTTGGCTAAAAAGCACAATCTTCCTGATCGAATTATTGATTTTATACGAACGCATCATGGGACAACTTCTACATTTTATTTTTATAAAAAAGAGCAAGACTTAAATCCTGATATAAAAGTGGATATTAAGAATTTTCAATATCCAGGTCCCATACCATTTTCTAAAGAGACTGCCATTTTGATGATGTGTGATTCTTGTGAAGCGGCTTCAAAAAGTTTACAAAATCCTACGGCTCAATCAATAGATAATTTAGTTGATAAAATTATTGAAAAACAAATGTCTGATAATCAATATTTAAATTCTGATATTACTTTTAGAGAAATTAAAATTATAAAAAAAGTTATCAAGAAAAAACTATTGAACATTTATCATTTGAGGGTTGAATACCCCGAATAAAAAATGTTAAGAAAAAGAACAAAAAATTTTGCTAAATTCCAATTGTAATAGTACATTTGCACTCGCAATTTTTATTTTTTAGAATGTGATGTTTTAAAAAAGGAGAGGTGGCAGAGTGGTAATGCAGCAGATTGCTAATCTGTCGACCTTCGGGTCGCCTGGGTTCGAGTCCCTGTCTCTCCGCTAAATTGCTTTCGGGGTGTAGCGTAGCCCGGTTATCGCGCCTGCTTTGGGAGCAGGAGGTCGCAGGTTCGAATCCTGCTACCCCGACAAAATCATAGTTGATAATTTTATTGTTTCAAAAACTTTAAAATTTATTTTAAGAATTTAATGGTCGCGTAGCTCAGTTGGATAGAGCAACTCACTTCTAATGAGTAGGTCAAAGGTTCGAATCCTTTCGCGATCACAAAAAGGTTTACTGAAAAGTAAGCCTTTTTGTTTCTTATACTTTTCTTGATAATATTTTTTTGCAGTTCAAGTCAAAAACTTTTGCATGTAAGAATTTGATAAAACAATTTTGTTGGTTCCAAAAAAATATTTAAAATTTCTCCACAATCATTTTCTGTGCTATTAACTTTACCTTATATCTAATTTGATGTTTTAAATTAAATTAAAAAGTTTCATCAACTATATTTTCATTTTTTTTAAAAACTAAAATTTCACTATCTTTCCTAATTAAAATAAATTAAGTGTTAAAGAAATTTATAATCTGAAATATAAAAAACAAACAAAATATGAAAAAATATATTTTATTATTTTCATTCCTATTTTTAATACAATTATCAATTTCTCAAGAGAAAGAAATTCCTCAAATAAGGTTTCAAAAAGGGTTTGGAAAAATGGATTTCTTACCTATAAATATGCAAAATAATGAAGTAGATATGGGTTTTACAGGTATGCATTACAATATTTTTTTGAATGATTATTGGTACACTGGTTTGGGAATTTATGGTGCTGTTTTGGGTATAAGAGGTGGTTTTTTTACGCTTGGAGTGAATAGTGGAATCAAAAAATTTATCACTGATGATCTTTATACTGATTTTGGGTTTCATTATGGTGGTGGTGGTGGAAAAAGTGCACGTGATGGTGGTGGAGTATTTATAAAGCCTCATATAAATTTAGGATATCAATTCAAAAAATTTGGAATCAATGCAGGATGGAGTTATATCAACTTTTTTGATGGAGGTGAAATCAAAAGTCATCAACTAAATATGGGTGTAGAAATTCCTTTAAATTTTGAATATACTGATTTTAAAGATTCGGAAAATGAATATAATTTTGAAGGATTACAAAATTCAGGTTGGAATATTCCCTCCAAAAAAACTTCTTTGTTGCTACATTTTAACAATTTAAAAATTGGCGGAAGTGATCAAAATGAAAATATAAAACTATTAGGAAGAAAAACTATTCGTTTGGCTGGATTTGAATTTGCTAATTATTTTTCAAAAAATTGGTTTGGTTTTGTAAAAGTTGATGGTGCATATAATGGCATTAAAGCTGGTTATATGGATGTTTTTTTAGGAGCTGGTTATCATTATTCCTTCAATAAAAATCGCACTAATATTTTAGCAAAATTTGGATTTGGTGCTGGTGGTGGTGGAGGAGTTGATAGTAAAGGAGGTTTTTTATTGTATCCTGATATCTCTATTGAACAGCGAATATTTAATGATATTTTTATTGCAATTAACAAAGGATATGTGCTTTCACCAGACGCACATTTTTATACTTCATCATTTGGGATTGGTTTAAAATATTATCTCCACAGAAATGGTATCATATCTGATGAAAAAACCTTTTCATCAGGAAAATTTAAAGGTTTAGAAGTTATTACAAAACACGACATATATTTTGATGCAAAAAGAGATGGACAACCAACTGAAGATTTACATCAGATCTCCTTACAAATCAATCTGAATCTTACTAAAAACTTTTATGTTGCCGGTCAAACATCTTTCGCTTTGTTTGGAAATGCAGGTGCTTATGCGGAGGGAATTGTTGGTTTGGGCATAAAATCAAATCCCTTTTTAAATAAAAAAACCACTGTTTTCGTTCAGGCATTGGGAGGTGCAGCTGGTGGTGGAGACATTAGTACCGGACAAGGTTTGATCATAAAACCTAGTACTGGTTTCAATTATCAGTTGAATAATACATTAAGTCTCAGAACTGAAGCAGGTTATGTGAAAGCCAAAGGAGGTAGTTTAAGTAGTCCTTTTTTAAATTTTGGAATCAATTACCATATTTCATTTTTAAAAATGAATCACTAAAAATAGAAACTCTATGAAAACAAAATCCCTCAAAACTTTAATTCTATTTCTTTTTTTCAATATTTTGAATTCAACAGCTCAAAACGCTATAATAATTCCAAAACCGAATACCATTTCTTTCGGACAAGGAACTTTTTTGATTGATGAAAATACTTCAATTGTTTTCTCAGAAAGCTCCAAAAAAAATATAAATACTCTTCAAGAATATTTCAAAAGTAATTTTAATATTATTTTAAAAATTGCTGAAAAATCAGATGAAAAAATGAATAAAATTCAATTTATATCTGATAAATCAATTAGTGATGAAGGATACCAACTAACAATTTCAAATCACACTATAAATATTGTTGCTTCCACTGAAAAAGGTTGGTTTTACGGTTTGCAAACGTTGATTCAGATTTGTTCTTATAATGCCTATTTTTCGAAAGAATTAAAAACATTAAAGCTGAAAGAAGTTGCCATCAATGACGCTCCAAGATTTAAGTGGAGAGCTTTTATGTTGGATGAAGCTAGATATTTTAAGGGAAAACAAAAAGTAAAATTATTGTTAGATGAAATGTCGCATCTGAAAATGAACGTATTTCATTGGCATTTGACAGATGATCAAGGTTGGCGAATTGAGATTAAAAAATATCCTTTATTGACTCAAATTGGTTCAAAAAGAAGAAGTTCACAAATTGGACCATTAGAATGGGATAGTCCAATTCAATCTGGTGAAGTTCATGAAGGTTTTTATACACAAGAAGAAATCAAAGAAATCATTGAGTATGCCAACGAAAGGCACATCACCATTGTTCCAGAAATTGAAATGCCAGGACATTCTTCGGCTGCAATTGCCTCATATTCATGGCTTGGAACTTCAAAGAATAAGATTGAAGTTCCCACAAAATTTGGCGTTGGAACAGATGTGTATGATGTAACTGACCCAAAAGTATATGAATTTTTAACAGATGTTTTAGAAGAAGTTATGGCGCTTTTTCCATCAAAAGTGATTCATATTGGAGGTGATGAAGTGAAATATAATCATTGGAAATCATCAAAATCAGTGAATGATTACATGAAAAAAAACAACCTTAAAACACCTGCTGATTTACAGATATTTTTTACCAATAAAATTTCAAAATTTATAGAAAGTAAGAACAAAAGAATGATGGGTTGGAGCGAAATTATGGGGTATAATTTACATGAATATCACAATAAAAATGACACAAAAACTTCTCAAATTCTGGCAAAAGAAAGTATTATTCATTTTTGGAAAGGTGATTTAGATTTGGCAATTGCTGCTGCAAGTAATGGATATGAAATTGTAAATTCGTTACACAATTTTACTTATTTAGATTATAATTATAAAAATTTACCTTTGTCAAAAGCCTATAGTTTTGATCCAATTCCTGAAAATTTAGAGGTCAAATACCATGATAAGATAATTGGATTGGGTTGCCAAATGTGGGGAGAATGGATTCCAACAAATGGAAATATGCACTTTCTTGTTTTTCCAAGAATTGCAGCCTATGCTGAAATTGGTTGGACGTTAAAGGGTCATAAAAATTTTAACGATTTTGCAATAAATCTGAAATCTTTTCAGAAAAGATGGACTGAAAAAAGAATTTATTTTGCGCCAGATTCAATAACACAAAAAAAATAAATATCATAATTTGGACAAAATACTTTCAATAGCACCCGCAAGAACCTGTCTATTTGGCGATCATCAAGATTATTTAGGTTTGCCAATTATTGCTTGTGCAATCAACAGACACATTACTCTAAAAGCTACTAAAAATAACAAAAATTATTTTTTTATTGACAAGCCCGACATTAAAATAAAAAGAAAAATCTTCATAAATGAAGAAATAATTCTCTCGGAAAAAGCTGATTTTTTATTGTCTTCTCTAAAAGTTTTGAGAAGATATCATTGTATTCCAAATTGTGGGTATGATGTTAAAATAACTGGAACAATTCCAATTAATGCAGGAATTTCAAGCTCTTCAGCAGTTATCATTGCTTGGATTCAGTTTTTACTTAAAGCTTTTGGACCTCAAGAATTTTTATCGTCAGAAAAAATTGCACAAATCGCTTTTGAATCAGAAGTTATTGAATATCAATACTCTGGAGGAAAAATGGATCAATTTAGTATCGCACTTGGCAATATTATTTATCTTGAAACTGGAAAAAACTTTGCATTTCAAGTGTTGAATTTACCTTTAAGCGGTTTGATAATCGCAGAATCTGGAGTTAAAAAGGAAACCATTGGATTGTTAAAAAAATTGAAGGAAAATTCATGGAAAGCGATTCATGAAGTTGAAAAACAGTTTCCAAATTTCAATATTTATGAGGTAAAAACGGAAAATTTAGAGAGTTATTTAAGCTGTTTGTCAGATGAATTAAAACCCTATTTTGAAGCTGCTTTAGGAAATTTTGAAGTAACAAAAAAAGCATTAAAAGAATTTAAAAAAGATGTATTAGATTTGAATAAAATTGGATTTTTAATGAATCAACACCATTATTATTTAAAAAATTTACTAAAAATAACAGTTCCTAAAATTGATGAAATGATTGATGCTGCCCTAAACGCAGGTGCTCTAGGCGCAAAAATAGTAGGCTCAGGAGGTGGCGGAAGTATTGTAGTTTTATCTGATAAAAAAAATGAACAACAAATTTTGGAAGCTATTTTGGCAGTTGGTGCAAAAGACGCCTATGCAGTTGCTGTTGATAAAGGCGCAAATGTTCATTTTGTCACAAATTTTTTAACTTAAGAAATGCACGACAATTTAATAATTTTGGCAGCTGGAATGTCTTCTAGAATGAAGCAAAACACCACAACAAATTTCTTGACTAAAGAAGAAGAAGATCAAGCAAATGAACGAAGTAAAAGTTTAATTAGTGTTGGAAATGATGGCAGACCCTTACTTGATTATTTATTGTTTAATGCAAAAAAAGCGGGTTATAAAAATATTTATATTGTCATCAACGAACAAGGAACATTATTCTATGAGTTGTATGGAAAAGAAAAATCGAACAACTTTCATGGATTGTCAATCTCATTTGCAATTCAATACATTGCTGAGAACAGGATAAAACCTTTTGGAACTGCAGATGCAGTTTTTCAGGCAGTTGAACAATTTCCTGAACTGAATACTCAACAATATACAATTTGTAATAGTGACAATTTATATTCTGTAAAAGCATTGAAATTATTACGAGAAACAAAAAATAAAAACGCATTTATTTCTTACGACAGAGATGCCTTAGATTTTTCTTTAGAAAAAATTTTGGGTTTTGCGATTATGAATTTAGATACCGAGAATTATCTGATAAATATTATCGAAAAACCAACAGAGAAAATAGCCAACAAATACAAAGACTTGTTTGGGAAAATAAGAGTTAGTATGAATATATTTAAATTTGATGGAAAAACCATGTTTACATATTTAAAAAATTGCCCAGTAAACACTGAAAGAAACGAAAAAGAACTGCCAACTGTAGTTTTAAATCGGGTTCATGACGACTCAAAAGCATTTTTAGGAATTCTTCTTTCTGAGCATGTTCCTGATTTAACTTCGAAAGAAGACATTAATGTGATTAGAGATTATTTAAAAAATGAATTTCAAAACGAATTAAAATGGTAATAAAAAAAAATCTAATTTTCATCAAAAAATAAGAACATGATTGCGCTAAATATTTCAGATTATATTATCATAATATTCTTTTTTGCGATTACGTTGTTCATCGGAATTTACGTCTCAAAAAAATCAGCAAAAAATTCTACTGAATATTTTCTCTCCGGAAGAACCATGCCTTGGT
This sequence comes from Flavobacteriaceae bacterium CG2_30_31_66, assembly GCA_001873065.1. Taxonomy (GTDB): domain Bacteria; phylum Bacteroidota; class Bacteroidia; order Flavobacteriales; family Flavobacteriaceae; genus Polaribacter. The sequence continues at coordinate 41,390 of MNYM01000024.1, read as the reverse complement.
GGTTATTGGGCGTTTCAATGGTTGCAACAACTTTTTCTACTGACACACCAAATTTTGTCACTGATATTGTTAGAAATGATGGCGTTTCTGCAAATTGGATGTGGTGGGCTTTTTTGATTACAGGATTATTAACTGTTTTTGTATATGCAAAACTTTGGAGAAAGTCAGATTTAAAAACAGATATTGAATTTTATGAATTGCGTTATGGAGGCAAACCAGCGAAGTTTTTAAGGGCTTTTAGGGCATTGTATCTTGGTTTTTTGTTCAATGTTTTTGCAATGTCGGGTGTTACTTTAGCTGCTATAAAAATTGGTGGAATCATGCTTGGTTTAGAGCCATGGGAAACCATACTTTATGCAGGAACAGTTACTTTAATTTTCAGTACTTTAGGAGGTTTTAAAGGTGTGGTTTATACTGATTTTATCTTGTTTTTTACTGCGATGGCTGGTGCAATTGGTGCTGCATATTATTTGGTAAATATTCCTGAAGTTGGCGGAATTCAAGCTTTATTAACTCATAAAAATGTGGTTGACAAATTGTCAATTCTTCCTGATTTTTCGGATAAAGAAGCGTTGATTACGTTGTTAATTATTCCACTAACTGTTCAGTGGTGGAGTTCTTGGTATCCAGGAGCAGAACCTGGAGGAGGAGGATATATTGCCCAAAGAATGTTGGCCGCAAAAAATGAAAATCATGCAATTGGTGCTACTTTTTTCTTCAATATTATGCATTATGCTCTGCGTCCTTGGCCTTGGATTTTGGTGGCTTTAGCTTCATTGGTAGTTTTTCCGGATGTTGCAAGTATCAAAGATGCTTTTCCTAATATTGCTGATAATAAATTAGGGCATGATTTAGCGTATTCAGCCATGCTAACCAAATTACCAAATGGCCTGTTAGGTTTGGTCTTGGCTTCATTAATTGCAGCTTATATGTCAACTATTTCAACACATCTAAATTGGGGTTCTTCTTATATTGTCAATGATTTTTACAAACAGCATATCAATAAAAATGCCTCAGAAAAAGAATTGGTATTGACTGGAAAAATATCCACGATTGTTTTAATGATTTTTAGTCCAGTTTTTGCTTTATACTTGCAAAATGCGAAACAGCTTTTTGATATCATCATCATGTTTGGTGCTGGAACGGGTTTGATTTTTATTCTGAGATGGTTTTGGTGGAGAATAAATACTTGGAGTGAAATTTCAGCAATGATTGTTTCTGGATGTGTGTCATTACTTTTTTCAAGTCAAACCATAAATGATATTTTTTTCGGAATAAATGGTCTTTTTCCTAGTTGGTCAAAATTTCCATTAACGGTTTTAGTAACAACAATAATTTGGGTAATCGTTACTTTTTTGACAAAACCTGAAAGTGATGAAACGTTGATTAAATTTTATAAAAAAACAAATCCTGGAGGTCCAAGTTGGACATATTATTTTAAATCAGTTTGTGAACAAAAAAATATAGATTATCAATCGAATCAACATTGGACAGTTCCTTCAGGAATTTTAGCAATGTTATTGGGTTGCGTCCTTATTTATTCAATTCTTTTTACAACCGGTTTCTTGATTTATGGGAATGTGAAATATGCGTTGTTAACTGCTTTATTATTTTTGGTAACACTTTATTTTTTAATAGAGGTTTGGAAAACTTTGAAGAGCAAAATTTTATAAACAAAAATGATAATTTTCACTTGTTTAAAATATTATTGTATATTGGCGCAATAAATTTCTTAATTCCCCCATATTATGAACAAAAATTTCTTTAAACAAGCTTTTTTGCTTGTATCTACCTCAACACTTTTGTACTTTTCTGGCAGTTATTTGACAACAATGCCTGATTTAAAAAGTTTTTTTGATGGAATGATGGTGATGACTTTTTTCTTTTCATTATTTCCATTTCTAATTGTTTTAACAATTTTTTCAAAAAAAATTTTAAAAACGTTGTTTAACCCAAAAATGAATTAATTTCAGAAAAATTAAGTTTGAAAATCTATTGAAATTTAGCTTGTAAATTGAAAAAAGTTTTTCAATTTACTTTAAGTTATTTTAAAAAAAAGTCTCGATATGAAATCGAGACTATTTTTTAGTGTTTTATACCCCTAAAAATAAAACACATAAAGTGCTACAAATCTAATAAATAATTTTAAATCTTGATGAATTTTAATAGATTTTTTTTCAAAAATTAAGTATTTGTTAATTCTTCTTACAAATGATTACTTTTAAGTGATTGTTTAAATCTGTTGTAAAAAAAACATAGAAATCCCCTCCATCTTTTAATCCAGTTTGTTTTCGAATGAGGGCTACAGATTTTGGAAAATTGCGAATTGTAATATTTGCTTTGCTTTGTGGAAAGTGTTTTGTTAACTTTTTTTTATCATAATTTATTACAGATTCTACTTTGAATATCCTGCCAGGAAAATCAATAATTATGTCAGAAGTGTATAGATGTGTGTGTTTATGCAATTTAAAAACTGACATTTGAGAAGCTATTTGTTCAAAACCTCCAGATTTTAAAATGGCTGCATTTGGTTCGAATAAATAGCTAAGAGGAAGCGAATATTTTACAGATTCTTGTTCTTTATGAAAAAACTGAAATTCCTGTATTTTTTCTTTTAAAATATTGATTGTTATAATTTTAATTTTTGGAGCATTGTTTTTTTCTAAAATGAAAAGTAATTCTTTTACTTCATTTTGAACTGCAACAACATGAATTTCTTTAACAAATTTTAATTCTTTTATAGTACTTGAAATATCTAATATTGGCGAAGTTTTTATTAAAATTTGATTCGTTTTTGTAAATAAAAAATCCAAGTTTTCTGGTACGTTTGGGGCGCAATCTTTGAGCAAAAAAACTTTTTCATTTTCATCATTTCTTCTTGATGGATCAATATAAATCCAATCAAAAAAATCCTTTTTTTCTTTTAAATAATGTATACCGTTTTCAGAAATGAATTGTGTGTTCTTTATTTGTAATTGTTTAAAATTATGTGCAACAATTTTTGATAGTTTTTTATCAATTTCACAATGAATTATACTTTTAAAAACTTTAGAAAAATAAAATGAATCTACACCAAATCCTCCAGTGATATCAATAATTGAATTTCCAGTTATAAGTTTTGATTTGTATTCGGCAGTGATTTCAGAAGATGTTTGTTCAATGCTAACTTTATCAGGAAAATAACACTTTTTGAGTCCAAACCAGGTTGGTAATTTTTTTTCAGATTTGTTTTTTGCTAAAATTTGATTTGCCAATTCTTGGATGGTTATATCACTAAAAGGACTTCCTTTGAAGAGTAATTTTGTCAAATCATCATGCAAATGAAAATTTATAAAATGTTGGGCTTCATCAAATAAAATAGCTGAATTCAAAAAATTTAAAGACTTTTGGTTAACGATTTAACGATTTTATTTTCAGAAAAAAATTCTTTTAAAATTAATTTCAATGAGGTATAAGAAGGCACTGCAACCATCATTCCAACCACTCCAAATAACAATCCACAAATAATAATTATCAAAAATATTTCTAAAGGATGTGATTTTGTTGCTTTTGAAAAAATAATTGGTTCGCTGATTAAATTGTCGAGAATTTGTGTAATCAAGAAAAAGAATAAAATCCATAAAGAAGTTGGTAAAATTTCTGACTGAAAATCCAAACCAATTTTACTAATCATTGATAAAAAAAACATTAAAGTTCCTCCAATTAAAGGACCTATGTAAGGCAATAAATTGAATAATGAACATAAAAAAGCAATCACGATTGCATTAGAAATTCCGAAAGATGCTAAAATAATAGTGTTCAGGATAAATAAAATTGTAATCTGTAAAACAATTCCTATAAAATATTTAGAGAGCATTTCATTGATTTGCTCTAAAGAATTTGAAATTTTTTCTTCATTATTTTCTGGTAAAAGTGTTAACATAGAATTTTTTAATAATTTACGGTCTTTCATGAAGAAAAATGAAATAAAAAGAACAGAAAATAAGCCAGCACTAAAAGAACCCAAACCGCCAACAAAACCGTTTAATAAATATGGAATTATTTGAAATTTTTTTGCGAAATCAATGTCATCAACTTGACTTGGAATATCAATTCCTCTTAATGAAAAGTAGTTGATAATTTGGTTATAAATTTCTAGAATATTTTTTTCTAATTGTTCAATTTCTAAAAGTGACAAACTTCTTCCTTGTTCTAAAATAAGTGGAATAAACATAAAAACAAGTCCAGTAATAAGACCAATCATCAAAAACATTGTTGTAATAACAGCCAAAGTATTAGGAAACTTAAATTTTCTTCGAAGTAAAAAAATAAGTGGTCGACCAATTAAAGATAATACACCAGCAATCACGATATACACAATCACAGATTGGATTACGTAAAAAAAGTAAAGTAAAATTGCAATTCCAACAAGAACGGCGACTGCTCTTAAAATTCCGTTTGCAATTATTTTTGAGTTCATTGATTATATCCTTTAACAATTCCCATACTCAGGACGGTTTTTTCAGCAATTTTGTGATTTTTTGGGAGTAAAGTGCTGCTTTCTGTCACAATCCAATCTTCCCAAGTTGCTTCTAAATCTTTCATATTCATACTAGGAACCGTCATTTTAAAACTTTTAGGAATAAAATTTTCATCTAAAATCCACAAGTAAGAATCTCCAGGAGTGGATCCACCTGTTGTATATTTTACGTGCAAGGCATCTTTTCCCTCTATTTTTTTTAAGGTTCTGATTACTCCAAAATCGTATAATTTATGAGGAGCAACTAGCCAAAAAGAATCATTGTTAAAAATGTCAACGGCATTTTTTATGATATTTTCATTGAAATTTTGGGGTTTTTCATTAAAAAAAATGGTGCTTTTTTCTGTTGCATTTAGGTTAAGATCTACTCTAATTGAATCCCAAGAAACATCCACAATATTATTTTTTTTATCCCATTTAAAAAAACGTTTTTCTCTAAAACTCCATTCAATAAAATTAGTTTTTTTATATGCATCATGTTTTATTGCTTTCAAAATTTTATCAGCCAATTCATTTGCTTTTTGATTGGTTGCTTTCACATTTGTAATTGAGATTTCCATTTCAAAAATAGACAGTTTGTGATTTGTTGGCAGTTTTATGCCTGATTCTGTATTTTTCCAATCATTCCAGGTTGCATAAACGCCCCCAATTGGAATAATTTTTACCCACATTTTATAGGCAGTTGGAAAATAATTTTCATCTAAAATCCATAAATAGGAATCTCCAGGCGTGGTTCCTCCAGAATTGTAAGTAACCATTAATGCATCTTTTCCTTCCTGTTTTACAATACTTCTTTCTGTTCCAGGGTCAAAAATTTTGTAAGGTGCAATCAACCAAAAAGAATCATTATTGAAAAAATCAGTTGCTTTTTTTATCATTTTAGGATTTTCTAAAAGCATATTTTTTTCCAAAACAGCAGAATTTTCTGGGGATTTTAAGTCAAGAATTACCTTATTTTGATCCCAAGAAACTTCAACGGTATTCTCTTGTTTTTTCCAAATATAATGATGATTTCCTGAAAAAGTCCACGCCAAAATTTCGTTATTTTTATATGCTTCAAAGTTAATGGCTTCAAGCATTTTATTTGCAAGTATTTCTGCTTCTGGTCCTTTTTTTCCTTCGGGCAAAGATTCATTATTTACAAAATAATAAATGGCAATTGCGTTAATCATAAGTACTATAAAAATACCTGAAAATTTAAAAAACTTTTTCATTTTTACGTTTTGAATGATAATTTGGCTAAATTAACTAATATTTTATGAACTTGATATTTGAAAAAAATAGATATTCTTATATACTTCACTGAAAAAAGAGTATATTTTATTTTTCAAACAATTGGCTAATATCCTTAAATGCCTTAAATTCCAGAGCATTATTTTCAGGATCATTGAAAAACATGGTAGCTTGTTCGCCCACTTTTCCTTGGAAACGAATGCAAGGTTCAATGACAAATTTTGTGTTTGCGGCTTTCAGTTTTTCAGACAAATCTTGCCAATCTTTCCAAGTTAGCACAACCCCGAAATGTGGCACAGGAACATCATGACCGTCAACGGGATTTGAAATTTTTTGAGCAACAAAATCATCTTTTTGATGAATCACTAATTGATGTCCGAAAAAATCAAAATCGACCCAAGAATCTGAGCTTCTACCTTCTTTGCAATGAAGAACATCTCTATAAAATGTTCTGCATTTTTCTAAATTTTGGACTGGAATTGCTAGGTGAAAGGGTTGAATCATATTGGTATTTTTAAAATTTATATGGTAACTGTCAAATTTCAATTTATTTTTGATGGTTGTTTTTTAAAAGTTAAAATCCTGCTGCCTTATCATCGCCTCTTGGGTCAGCACCTCCTTCAAGTTTTCCGTTTTTTAAAACCAAAATGGCATCTACTTTTCCTAGAACAACTGAATTTTTTTTAACAATCGTGTATCCAAGTTTTTTCAAATTTTCTAATTCTTTTTCATCAAATCCATTGGGTTCTACAGTCACAATATCTGGCAACCATTGATGATGAAATCTTGGCTTGCTTACGGCTTCTTGCATTCCCATATCATATTCGAGAACATTCAAAATATTTTGTAACACAGTGGTAATAATTGTTGAACCCCCTGGAGTTCCAATTACCATTTTTAATTGGTTGTTTTCCTCTACGATTGTTGGAGTCATTGAGCTTAACATTCTTTTTTCTGGAGCTATTGAATTTGTTTCGGAGCCAACCAAACCAAACATATTTGGAACTCCTGGTTTTACACTAAAATCGTCCATTTCGTTATTCAATAAAAAACCGGCACCTTTTACAACCAACTTTGAACCGTAAGCTCCATTTAATGTTGTCGTTACAGAAACTGCATTGCCAAATTGATCTATGATAGAGTAATGAGTAGTTTCGTTACTTTCAAATCCTGTAATTTTGCCATGAGAAATTTCTGATGAAGGAGTTGCCTTTTTCCATGAAAATGTGCGCATCTGTTTTTGAATATAATTTTTGTGGATAAGGCTGTCTATGGGAACATTTACAAAATCAATATCTCCTAAATAATGTGCTCTGTCAGCGTAAGCACGTCTTTCCGCTTCGGTTAATAATTGAATGTAAGTAGTAGAATTGTGCTTTATAGTATCTATTTTAAACGGTTCAATAGATTTTAAAATTTGTGCCAAACAAAGGCCTCCACTAGAGGGTAAAGTCATTGAAATAATTGTGTATTTTTTGTATTTGAATTCTATTGGTTTTCTCCAAATCGCTTTATATTTTTTTAAATCTTCTAAAGTAATTATACCTCCCATCTCTGTTACATAATCAACCAATAATTGTGCTGTTTTTCCGGTATAAAATTCTTCTTCTCCAAAATCTCGAATTCTTTCTAAGGTTTGTGCTAATTCTTCTTGTTTTAAAATATCACCTTGTTTCCAATCTCTTTCAAAAATAGTTTGATACGAATTTACTTTTCCAAATAATTCAATATTGTTTTGTAAGCTTTTGGCTTGTTTTTCAGTAATCACAATTCCATTTCTAGCCAAGTCAATTGCAGGTTGTATAAGTTCATTAAAAGGGAGTGTTCCAAATTTTTCGTACACTTTAAAAATTCCAGCAATAGTTCCTGGTACACCAATAGAGAGAGAACCAAAGCTGCTTTTTTCTGGGATGACATTTCCTAAGTGATCTAAATACATGTTTTTTGAAGCCGCTAAAGGAGCTTTTTCTCTAAAATCAAGTGCGCCTTTTTGACCATCGAAATTTCTGTAAACCATAAATCCACCACCACCTATATTTCCTGCAAAAGGATATGCTACTGCCAATGCTAATTGGGTTGCAATCATAGCGTCAAAGGCATTTCCTCCCTTTTTTAGTATTGATGACCCTATTTGTGAGGCTTCATTTTTTGCGGATACTACCATTGCTTTTTCAGCTATAAAACCTGTTACTGATGATTTTTTAGAACAATTATAAATAAGCAATGAGATTATAAAGCACACTATTAATTTTTTCATGCTGATGGTGGTTGCTTTATTAAGTTAATTTTAAAATATGAAATCTAAGAACATCAAAAAAAATAAAAAAGTCATTTTCAAAATCTTCCTGAAATAATTTCAAATCCTCAATTGCCAAATCCATTTGAGATTTTCCTTTGGTTCTGTGATTCATACCTTTTAAAACCATTTCAATTCCATCCTCAAATTGATAGTTGTATAAGAGATTATTTTCAATCATGTATTTTGTAAAATGTTGTGATTTTAATGGAAGTATTTTAAAATTCTCGATAAGTAAATCATATACTGAGTTTGCAAAAATTTCAAGTGGAGTTTTTGAGTATTTTGACCAATTTCTTGCTAAAAAATAATCATAAAAAATATCTATGATTACACCATCATAATGTCTGTAACGTTCATGCAATCTGCGTTTGCTTTTTCTTACAATTTCGTGAGCATCTGTAAAAGTGTCGATTTCTCTGTGTAGAAAAATTCCTTGTTGAATTCCTTCTTGATAATGCCCAAATTGATTTCCTGTAACATGATCAGCAATAAAATTACCAATCATAATATTGTTGTTATTACCAGATAAATACAAATGTGCCAAGAAATTCATTCGTTAAAAGTAACAAAAAAACCACAATAAGTACTAAAAATTGTTTCAGACTTTATTGTGGTTATAAAATTTATTTTTTGTGATTATTCGCTCAACATTACTGGCATTACCAACATTGTGATTTGTTCACCTTCATCAGTACCGTCAATTGGCGTTAAAATTCCAGCTCTGTTTGGTAATGACATTTCAATTAAAACCTCATTTGAATTAAGATTGCTCAACATTTCACTTAGAAAACGAGAGTTGAAACCAATTTTCATATCATCTCCTTGATAATCACAACTTAAACGTTCATCAGCTTTGTTTGAAAAATCAGCATCTTCAGCAGAAATATTCAATTCTGTTCCAGCCATTTTCAAACGAATTTGATGCGTGGTTTTGCTTGAAAAAATAGAGACACGTCTTACAGAATTCAAAAAAGAAGCCCTGTCAACGGTTAATTTATTTGGATTTTCTTTTGGAATAACCGCTTCATAATTTGGATATTTTCCATCTATTAAACGACAGACCAACACAATATTATCAAAAGTGAATTTTGCATTTGCATCATTATATTCAATAATAACATCGCTATCAGAACCCCCCAAAATTCCTTTTAATAAGTTTAAAGGTTTTTTTGGCATGATAAATTCTGAATTTTTTTCGGCAGTAACGTCAGTTCTTGAATATTTTACCAATTTGTGAGCATCAGTTGCTACAAATGTCAAGCTTTGTGAGTTAAATTGAAAAAATACACCACTCATTACAGGGCGTAAATCGTCATTTCCTGCTGCAAAAATAGTTTTTGAAATGGCGGCTCCTAAAATATGTGCAGGAATAATAGTTGTACTTGGAGAGGGTAAATTAACCGCTTTTGGAAATTCATCTCCTGCAAAATAAGCCATATCATATTTTCCTTGGTTGGAAACAATTTCGATTTTACTTTCTCCATCAGTCTTAAAAGTCAAAGGTTGATCTGGAAAAGTTTTTAAAGTATCTAACAATAAGCGTGCTGAAACTGCAATTGAACCTGAACTGTCACTTTCTACATCTACCTTTGAGCTCATGGTAGTTTCCAAGTCCGATGCAGATATTTTTAATTGATTTTCAGACAATTCAAATAAGAAGTTGTCCAAAATAGGCAACGTATTATTACTATTAATAACACCGCCTAAAACTTGTAATTGCCTTAATAATTGAGAACTAGATACAATAAATTTCATTAAATTTTATTTCTTAGTTTATTTTTACAAATATATTCTAAATAGTTGATTTTAAAAATTAAATTGCAAAAAGGTTTCCTCCAATTTATTCCTATAATAAAGTTATTTTTATGTTAATTCATTCTTGAAAGTGAATAAAAAAGTTACATTTGTTTGTTTTGAAAATTCTATTTAATGAAAAAAACTTTTCTTTTTACGATTTTATTTTTTTTAATCTCATTTTTATTTTACGCTCAAAAACCGAGTAAACTTTCCTCAAATCAGATTTATGAAAAGATTCAAAAGCTAAATTTTTTAGGAACTGCGCTTTATATCGCAGCACATCCTGATGATGAAAATACACGTTTAATCTCGTATCTGTCAAATCATATAAAAGCAAGAACAGGGTATCTTTCTTTGACAAGAGGTGATGGAGGTCAAAATTTGATAGGTCCTGAAATCAGTGAATTGTTGGGAGTTATTAGAACTCAAGAGCTTTTAGCAGCAAGAAATATTGATGGGGGTGAACAATTTTTTACAAGAGCAAACGATTTTGGCTACTCAAAACATCCTGATGAAACTTTTGAAATTTGGGACAAAGATAAAGTTTTGAGTGATGTTGTTTGGTTAATTAGAACCTTTAAACCCGATATAATTATCAATAGATTTAACCATAAAACTCCTGGTTCAACTCATGGTCATCACACAAGTTCAGCAATGTTGAGTGTGAAAGCTTTTGATTTAGCTGCTGACGAAAATCAATTTAAAGACCAATTAAAATTCACTAAAACATGGCGCCCAAAACGTTTATTTTTTAATACTTCTTCTTGGTTTTATAAAAATTCTGATGATTTTGAAAATGCAACAAAAGAACTTTCAAAGCTTGATGTTGGTGTTTATTATCCATTAAAAGGACTTTCTAACAATGAAATTGCTGCAATCGCAAGCAGCCAACATTTGTGTCAAGGTTTTGGAAGATTGTCCTCAAGAGGAAGTGAAAATGACTATTTAGAGTTTTTAAAAGGAGATTCAATTAAAGATAAAAATGACATTTTTTCAGGAATAAATACCACTTGGAATCGTGTTGAAGGCGGAAAAGAAATTGGAGAAATTTTATACGAAATTGAAAAGAATTTCGATTTTATTAATCCGTCAAAACATTTGCCAAAATTGTTAGAAGCATATCAAAAAGTGCAACTTTTAGACGATAAATATTGGCGTGAAATCAAAGAAAATCAATTGTTAGATATCATTGAAGCTTGTGCAGGTTTATATTTAGAAGTTTCTGCGGAAAGTTCAAGTGGAAATCCAAATGAGAAAATATCTGTGAATTTCGAATTGATTAATAGAAGTACTATTCCTGTTCAATTAACCTCAATAAAAAATATAATAGAAGATAAAATCATTTTTAAAGGGTTGGATTTAAATCAAAATAAAAAATTGAATTTCAAAGAATCATTAGTGCTGAAAACATCAAATTTTTCAACTCCTTATTGGTTGAAAAATGAAGCAACCTTAGGATTGTATTCTGTTGATAATCAGCAACTCATTGGAAAACCTGAAACTCCAAGAGAAATTGCAATTCAATTTAATTTGGTCATCAATTTCACTCCAATCACCATTACTAAAAATGTAATTCGAAGATATGCTGAAAGTGATAAAGGTGAAATTTATGAGCCTTTTGAAGTTTTGCCAAAAGTAACCACAAAACTAATTGAGAAAGTGCTCATTTTTTCGGACAGTATTGCAAGGAAAATCAACGTTGAAGTTAAGGCAGGAGCCAATTATATCAATGGAATGGTTGAATTAAAAGTTCCTGAAAATTGGTCTGTAGAACCTAAATTCCAGAATTTCAATATCCAACAGAAAAAAGACAAGCAAATTGTTGAATTTTTGGTGCATCCACCTAAAAATCAATCAGAAGGAAAATTGGAAGTTATTGCTACATTAAATGAAGAAACTTTCAACAAAGAGTTGGTTGAAATTAATTATAATCACATTCCAAAGCAATCTGTTTTATTAAATTCCGAAGCAAAAATTGTTCGTTTAAACATTAAAACTTCAGGTAATTTTATTGGTTATATAAAAGGTGCTGGAGATGCAATTCCTGAAAGTTTGCGTCAAATTGGGTATAAAGTTGAAGAAATAAATCCAACAGAAATTAATGAAGAGAATTTGAAAAAATATGATGCTATTGTATTGGGAATCAGAGTTTATAATGTAGTTGATGAATTGAAGTTTAAGCAAAAATATTTACTAAAATATGTTGAATATGGAGGGAATTTAATTGTTCAATACAACACTAATAGAGGTGTTGAAATTGGGGCTCCTTATCCTTTGAAATTGTCAAGTGATAGAGTTACAGATGAGTTCTCGGAAGTAATTATTTTGGATGAAACTCACGAAATTTTGAATTTTCCGAACAAAATTACTCAAGAGGATTTTAAAGGTTGGATACAAGAAAGAGGATTGTATTTTCCGAATTCTTGGAATAGTGAATACAAGCCCATTTTATCAATGAATGACAAAGGCGAAACTCCAAAAAAAGGAAGCTTATTGGTTGCAAAATTTGGCAAAGGAAATTACGTTTATACAGGTCTGAGTTTTTTCAGAGAATTGCCAGCTGGAGTTGCTGGTGCCTATAAATTATTTGCAAACATACTTTCTTTACCTAAAAATAGTGAAGAGAAAATTGAAGAAAAAAACTAGATTTTGACCAATAAAAAAATGAATCCACCAAAAAAGAAATGGAGTAAAGAATATTCAATTGTTTTGATTGCCAATATAATTTATATTCTCATTTTCTATTTTCTTACCGTTTATTTTACCACCTAAAAAAATGGAAATACAAAGTAAATTACACTTGGTAGATTGGATTATACTTTCAATAACGCTCATTTTTATTGTGGTATATGGAACGTATGTTACTAGAAAAAATACTAATGTTCAGGATTATATCAAAGGAGGAAATGATACCAAATGGTGGACAATTGGTCTTTCTGTCATGGCAACTCAAGCCAGTGCAATCACTTTTTTATCTACACCAGGACAAGCTTTTCACGACGGAATGGGTTTTGTGCAATTTTATTTTGGTTTGCCAATTGCGATGATTATTATTTGTGTGGTTTTTATTCCAATGTACCATAAGTTGAATGTTTATACTGCTTATGAATTCTTAGAAGGCAGATTTGATGTAAAAACAAGAAGTTTAACTGCTATTTTATTTTTGATTCAAAGAGGATTGTCTGCGGGAATTACCATTTTTGCGCCAGCAATTATTTTAAGTGCGGTTTTGGGTTGGGATTTGCTTTCACTCAATATTATTATAGGTTTTTTAGTCATTATTTACACAGTTTCTGGAGGCACAAAAGCTGTAAATGTGACTCAAAAGCAACAAATGATTATCATTTTTTTAGGAATGTTTATTGCCTTTTGGATGATTGTAAATCAACTTCCTGCTGAAATTACATTTGCAAAAGCACTCGAAATTGCTGGAGCTTCTGGCAAAATGAAAATCCTAGATTTTTCGTTTGATTTTAATAATAGATATACAGTTTGGTCAGGTTTTATTGGAGGAACTTTTTTGATGTTGTCTTATTTTGGAACAGATCAAAGTCAAGTGCAGCGCTATTTATCAGGAAAATCTGTCAGAGAAAGTCAGTTAGGAATGATTTTTAATGGATTGTTAAAAGTGCCTATGCAATTTTTTATTTTATTGGTTGGAGTGATGGTTTTTGTATTTTATCAATTCAATGCTTCTCCTTTAAACTTTAATCCAAAAGCAAATTCAGTAGTTCAAAAATCGAGTTATAATGCGGATTATCAAAAATTAACTCAAGAACATTTTGATATTGAAAACACTAAAAAAGCATTATTAGTTGATGGAATCCAACAACATGAAGTTGCTGAAATTCAATTGTTGAATGCGAAAGATGCAAATTTAAAAGAAGCCTCAAAAGCAATTATTGACAAAATTAATCTAGAAAATCCATTAGAAAAAATTGAATCAAATGACAAAGATTATGTGTTTATTCACTTCATTTTGAATAACTTACCAAAAGGATTGATCGGACTTTTATTAGCGGTTATTTTATCAGCGGCCATGTCTTCAACAGCTTCAGAATTGAATGCACTTGCAAGCACAACAGCTATGGATTTGTACAAACGCAGCAATAAAGTTAAAAAAAGTGAAATTCATTATGTAAAAGCGTCAAAATGGTTCACCTTACTTTGGGGATTGATTGCGATTTCTGTGGCTTGTGTTGCCAATTTGTTTGACAATTTAATTCAGTTGGTAAATATTATAGGCTCAATATTTTACGGGAATGTTTTAGGGATTTTCTTGTTGGCATTTTTCGTTAAATTTGTGAGAGGAAATGCCGTTTTTATGGCTGCAATTATTACGCAAATTTTGATTATAATTGTTTGGTATTTAGATTGGTTACCTTATTTATGGCTCAATGTGTTAGGATGTCTTTTAGTAATGATGATTTCCATATTTTTTCAATTTTTTACAACTTTAAAACCAAATTATGTCAACAAATAAAACAATTAAATGGGGAATTTTAGGCTTGGGAAAAATCGCTCATAAATTTGCCAAAGATTTAAATACACTATCTGGAGTTGAATTGCATGCAGTTGCTTCGAGAAGTCAAGAAAAAGCGGATGATTTTGCCAATCAATTTGGTGCAAAAAAGAGCTATGATTCTTATGAAAAATTAGCGAAAGATCCTGACATTGACGCCGTTTATATTGCAACTCCTCACAGTTATCACAAGGAATATTCCATACTTTGTTTGCAACATAAAAAAGCGGTTTTGTGTGAAAAAGCGTTTGCCATGAACTCAGAAGAAGTGTCAGAAATGATTCAAGTTTCGAAAGAAAATAATGTTTTGTTGATGGAAGCACTTTGGACACGATTTTTGCCGCATTATCAATATGTGATTGATTTAGTTAGATCCAAAAAGTTTGGTAAAGTAAAAATATTACAAGCAGATTTTGGCTTTTATCAACAGTTTGATATTCAAAATAGGTTATTTAGAAAAGAAGTTGGAGGAGGAAGTTTGTTAGATATTGGCATTTATCCCATTTTTGCTGCGCTTTCAACTTTGGGAATTCCTACTAAAATTGAGGCAAAAGCTACTTTTTTTGAAAACGGTGCAGATTCCACTTGTTCGATGACTTTTCATTATAAAGAATCAATTGCGTATCTAAAAAGTACTTTATTAGAACCTTCACCAACTGAAGCTGTTTTCACATTTGAAGAGGCAATTGTTACCGTTCACAAACCTTTTCATGGACCAAGTTCTGTGACGATTCTTAAAGATGGAAAATATGAAACATTGGATTTCAACTATCAAACATTGGGCTATACTTTTGAAATTGAGCATTTTAATAATTTATTACTAAATCATAAAAAAGAAAGTGATTTGATGACTTTCGAATTCTCAAAAAACTTGATTAGCACTTTGGATACAGTTCGAAAAATTATTGGTTTGGAGTATTAATTGTTTTTTAAAAAAATCCCAATTCTTCAATTGGGATTTTTTACTTTTTAAAGTGAAATCAAATTTACATAGCTCCCCATTCTTTTAAGGAATCTTTGTTCATTTTTATATAATCAGCATTTTTTCCTTCTTCAGCATATTTCAACGAAGCTTTTGCAGCTGCAATAGCTCCTTTTTTGTTTCCGGCTTTTGCATGAATCAATGATTGTTGACGTAAAAACCAATATCTTGGTTTCTCAGAAGTCATTTCAACAGCTTTATCAATCCATTTTTGTGCTTGTTTGATGTCTTTATTTGCTTGCAAATAATACACTGCTGAAGCAAAAAAATCATCAGCTGAAGGGCCAGCCATAATGGTTTTAATTTGTTGAGAAACCATCACATCTGTCGGAGTTTCAAATTTTATTTCAACATTCGCTTTTTCCCATAAAATTCCGATGACGGCAGAATTGTTGGTAATGTCATCAAAAGTCATCGTGAAAGTTTCAATATTCATAGGCATTTCTTGAACATTTACTGATGTTTGCAACGCAACTTTTGTTTCGTCCCAAGTTCTTGGAGTTCCCCAATTTGTGGCATCAGAATAAAAAATTACTTCCCAAGCATTTTTATTTGGTTTTGTAAAAATAGCATACGTTCCTTTTTTTAAACTTTTTCCATCAATAGTTACATCAGTAGAAAAAGTGATTTTGGTATTTGCGTTTGCGCCAGTTCTCCAAATTTCACCAAAAGGAACTAAATTTCCGAAAATTGCTCTTCCATTCATATTTGGTCTTGAATATTCCAAAGTGATGTTTGACAACCCAACAGCTTGTTCAATTTTTTGAAAAGTACTTGGTTGTGGTGTTTTGATTTGCGCTTTTACACTGAATCCAACAGTTGCAATAAACAGACTAAATATGATTTTTTTCATTGTTTTTGTTTTTTTAAAGTCCTCAAAATTACGATTTCATCAGGTAGCAATTGTTAATAAAAACATAAAAAAAGCAACGTATCTTTGCAATTATTCAATGATTTATAAATGCAAAAAGTAAGTATTTTAGGTTGTGGTTGGTTAGGAAAACCATTGGCAATTTCATTTTTGTCAAGAGGATTTTCAGTAAAAGGCTCAACAAAAACTGAGGATAAATTGACCTTTTTAAGAAAAGAAAACATCAATCCCTTTTTGGTTGATATTTCTCAACAAGAAATCAGTGCTGAATTTCTGGAATCGGATATTTTAATTAGTGCAATTACTTCTAAAAGTGAGGATGATTTTGCTAGATTGATTTCAAAAATTGAGCAATCAAAAATCAAAAAAGTAATTTTTATAAGTTCAACTTCTGTGTATCCAAGTTTGAATAAAATCATGACAGAAGCTGACGAAACAGACAATCATCCTTTGGTGATTATTGAAAATTTATTTAGAAAAAATACTCATTTTGAAACAACAATTATTCGTTTTTCGGGGTTATTTGGTGGCGAAAGACATCCTGCAATTTGGTTTCAAAAAGGGCGAAAAATTCCGCAACCAAATGGATTTGTAAACATGATTCATTTGGAGGATTGCATTGCAATTATCGAGAAAATTATAGCTCAAAATTGTTTTGGAGAAACGTTTAATGCTTGTTCAAATCATCATCCAACAAGAAAAGATTTTTATGAAAATGCCAGAAAAAGTAAAGGTTTTGAACCTCCATTTTTTGAAGAAAATGAAGTCTTGAATTGGAAAATTATTTCTTCAGAAAAATTGCAAAAAACATTGAATTATCAATTTTTGGTGGATGATTTACTTTGGGATTCCGAGTTCAAAATTTAAAATTTCTACTAAAAAACTAAAAACGAACAACTACAAACCATATTTTCGTTTTCTCCAATAATTGAAAATAATTCCGAAATTAAGTAACAAAACTAAAGGTAAAATAACATTAAAAAACTGCCAAAAAGTTCTTTCTTTATAAGCTTTTTGTTGGTCTAGTTGTACAATTTTTATGGTTTTGTTTCGCAATTGCATCAACCCAACATCGTCCAATAAATAATCGATTGAATTCAGTAAAAAATCTTTATTGCCAAATTCTTGATTTGTCCATTTATCTCTCGCTAAATCAAAAGGTTTTCCTTTTAATAGTTGATTTTTTCCAATATCTCCATCTGCAATCACAATCATTTTATTATTGATTGAATTTTCTTTAAAAAGTGGGGTTTCAAAAGGTTTTATCCTGTTTTTATACGCTGAATTAAAACTGCCTTTTAACAAAACCGCAAACAACTGATTTCCATCTTTATAATCATTTTCCTGAGGCTCATCTGCAATGATTTGTAAATCAATAATATTGGGTGTTCCTACTTTTTTTGTCAAAATGGAACTTTGCAATAGGGCTGTTTTTTTGATGTTATTTTTTAAGGTATCTATTTGATTTGCAAACTGTAAACGAATAGGATTTAGATTTTTGGTAATAGCGTGATTTGGATTTCCATTTACTAAAGGATGAAAAAACCAATCAAAATTTTGAAATTGTGGTTGGTTGCCAATATTTCCAGTTGCCAATGAAATTTTTGCCGCATACAAATCTTTAATCAGACTTGTATTTATTCGAATTCCGTATGAAAATAACAAATCAGTTAGGTTCAAATCTCTTGGATATGCCAACATTTTTCCACCATTCATCAAACTATCTTGATCTGCTTGTACGTTATCAATCATCCACAAAGTTTTTCCTCCATTTGTGATAAATTGGTCTAAGACAAACTTCTCATTTTCATTAAATTGCTCTGTAGGTTTTGCAATAATAGCCAAATCAAAAGTGGTCAAATCTAGCAAAGCTTGGGTTGCATTTGTTGCCACAGAATCTAACGTAAATTTTGCCAATTTGTATTTTTTTGCAACTTCACTCAAATAACTGTATTGAAAAACGTCACGTAATTCACCATTTCCAACAATAATCGCAATAGTTTTATTTTTTTTATTGGAAATAGAATGAATTGCATTGCTAAAACTGTAGCCTAAATTCTCAATTGCTTTTTCTAATTGTTGTTCTTGTGAAACGGCAATCGCATTTGGCAGCAAGGAAACCAAGGTTGTTTTTTCTTCAAAATTGATTTCAGCCCAAGGAAAAATAATGGCTTCCGAAATTTTTCCTTCCTCTTGAACCGTTAACTGACTTGGCATCATCCCTTTTTTTATGAGCGTTTCACGTTGATTGTTAGGATTTTCAAAATGAATTTTTATGTTTGAATTTTCGGCAGTTAGTTCTTCTAAAAATTGTCGGGTTTCAACCTGTAAACGCTTGAATTCAGAAGGAAAATCACCCTCTAAATACACAGTGATAAATAATGGTTTATCGATAGATGAAAGTATGTTTTTTGTGGTATTTGAAAGTGTAAATCGCTTGTTAGATGTCAAATCAAAACGTTTATAAAAATGCTGATTTACAAGATTTAATGCAATAATTATGATTACTAAAATGACACTATTTTTCAATTTTTTTTCATTTCCTAAGCGGGTTTTAGTGATGAATAAAAAGAAAATGGTTACACTTACAAAATAAACCAAATCTCTTGAGTCGATAACGCCTCTTGAAATACTTTTAAAATGTTCATTAATTCCCATTTTTTGAATCCATAAGCTGTCGTTTCCGAAAGAAGTTGAAATGGCATCAAAACCGTAAAAAAGAAAAAAAGTGATAAAAACAGCCAAAATAAAAGCAACAATTTGATTTTTAGACAATGATGATGTAAATAAACCTACTGAAGTGTAAGTTGCTGCTAAAAATAGAATTCCACTATAAGAGCCAATTGTGCTTCCAAAGTCGATATTTCCAATAGGATTTCCTAATTGATAAACCGTGTAAACGTAGGTTAAAGTGGGTAAAATTGCAATGATTGTCAACAATAATGAAGCCCAAAATTTACCCAAGATAATTTCCCAATCAGAAAGTGGTTTTGTTTTTAAAATTTCGATAGTTCCATTGTTAAATTCATCAGCAAAAATTTTCATGGTAATTGCAGGAATTAAAAAAAGAAAAACCCAAGGTGCTAAATAAAAAAAAGGACTGATATCTGCAAAACCAGCGTTTAAAATATTGAATTCATCATTAAAAAACCATAAAAATAATCCGTTAATCAACAAGAAAAAACCGATTACTAAATAAGCAATTGGAGATGAAAAAAACGAACTAAATTCTTTTTTTAAAATAGCGAACATGATTTTTGGTTGTTAGTTTTTGGTAAGTTGGTTTATTTTATCATTAATTCATTACTTCATTGATAAATTGTTACCTTAATGAAGCTAATTTATCAACACTCCAAGCTTGTGGTTTGTCATTAAAATACGTTTTGGTTTGTGCCCAAGTTTCTTTAAATAAGGTTGAATTTCGATAATTTTCTAAATCAGTGTCATTTTCCCAATGTGAATAGGTGAAAAATAGTTCAGGATTTGAATGGTCTTGATACAATTCTAGCAATAAACAGCCTTTTGAACTTTTGATAAGTGCTTTTTTCTCATCAAACATTTCAAGAAATTTAGGAATAAATTCTGAATGAAAACTCATTTTTACAATTCGTACTAACATTTTTTAAGATAAAGTTGAAAAAGCAGGTTTTGATTCAGAAATGAAATCGATGGTAACTTTATCACGATATTCCAATCCCAATAAAGTTGATGCACCTCCAACTGTTTGAATACTACTTCTATAAATAGCGATTTCTAAATATCCTGCAGAATTAAATAGAGCCAATTTATTTCCTTCAAATATAGAAGAGTCATAAGGTTGGTCTCCAGTAATTTCGTTGTATTTGTCAAAGATTTTATGAAAAGAAAACCGCATTGTTTTTATGGTAAAATTTCTATTTTTCCCAATATCTTGAAACATTTTTTTACTGATGTTTGTAATGACATTTCCGTAATTATCAATGTATAAGACACCTCCAACGATTTGATTTTTCAGGTGATTTACTTTTGGTTGAATTTCAGTAATTTTTTTAAAATCTTTAATTTCTTTTCCAATTACACTTAGATTTCCTCCTCTAGCAATAAAACAAGCAACGTTTACAAATACATCCAATACTGGAAAACTAGTTTCAATACGATCGTGAATATTGATTTCTACAATTTTTGAAGGTTGAATTTCAGAAGCAATCATAGAAATTAATCCGTTATCAGGACAAACAAAAAAATGATTGTTTAATTCTAGTGCAATGTGTCTATTATCAATACTTAATTCTGCATCAACTCCAACAATATGAACGGTTCCTTTTGGGAAGCTTTTGTAAGAATTTTTTAAAATATAAGCAGTTTCAGGAATATTAAAAGGAGAAATTTCATGAGAAATATCTATGATTTTTGCATCCGCTAATTGAGTTAAAATAGCACCTTTTATAGCACCAACAAAATGGTCTTTTGTTCCAAAATCCGTGGTTAATGTGATAAAAGACATCTGTTTTTTCTTTGTTAATTAAATGTGTAAAAGTTGTTAACTATTTAACGCAAATCTACTGAATTTAGTAGTTTTTATTACTATTTTTAGATTATAAATTCTAATCCATTTAATCCTAAATCAAATCATTTGAACGAGAGAATCATAGAGTTAACGGAAATAAGTCCAAAAGATTTTTTTGGCGAACACAATAGTACTATTGAACAGTTAAAAAAGTACTTTCCTAAAATTAAAATTGTAGCAAGAGGTCCAAAACTGAAAATTTATGGTGAAGCTGATATTTTAGATGAGTTTGAAACTCGTTTAGAACGTTTGATTAAATATTTTAATCGCTATAATAAGTTGGATGAAAATAGCATCGAGCGAATTTTGACTTCAAATGGTGAGGAAGTAAAAACAGCTTCAATAGAAAACACCAGAGATGTTTTAGTGCACGGTGTTAGCGGAAAATTAATAAAACCACAAACTGAAAACCAGCGAAAAATGGTGACTTTGATGGCGAAAAACGACATGCTTTTTGCTGTTGGTCCTGCAGGAACAGGAAAAACTTATACAGCTGTTGCTTTGGCTGTTAAAGCATTGAAAGAAAAGGAGGTGAAACGAATAATTTTGACAAGACCAGCTGTTGAAGCAGGTGAAAATTTAGGATTTCTTCCAGGAGATTTAAAGGAAAAACTAGACCCATATATGCAACCTTTATACGATGCTTTGCGCGATATGATTCCACATGAAAAACTAGAATCTTATATCGAAAAAGGGGTCATTCAAATTGCACCTTTGGCTTTTATGCGAGGAAGAACTTTAGACAATGCTTTTGTGATTTTGGACGAAGCTCAAAATACTACTCATGGTCAAATGAAAATGTTTTTAACAAGAATGGGAATGCACGCAAAGTTTATCATAACGGGTGATCCAGGACAAATTGATTTACCAAGAAAACAAATATCAGGTCTTAAAGAAGCTGTCTTAGCATTGAAGGATATTGAAGGAATTGCCCACGTTTATTTGGATGATAAAGATGTAGTAAGACATCGTTTGGTGAAAAAAATTATCCACGCATATAAAAGTATTGAGACTGAATGAAATTAAATTGCGAGTATTAATTATTAGTGATAAAAAATCTTGTGTGCATTTTTAACTGTCCTAGAAATTAACCCTATTTTTGCAAAAACAACTACCATTTCATGAATACAATTAACGAAACCAACTTCCAATTTCCAAATTTAAAATCTGTTTACAAAGGAAAAGTAAGAGAAGTTTATAACATCAATGACGAGCTTTTGGTGATGATAGCAACCGATAGATTGTCGGCTTTTGATGTAATTATGCCACGTCAAATTCCATTTAAAGGTCAGATTTTGAATCAAATAGCTACTAAAATGATGAGTGAAACTGTTGATGTCGTCCCAAATTGGTTGATAGCAACTCCCGATGAAAATGTGGCAATTGGTCATTTATGTCAACCTTTTAAAGTTGAAATGGTGATTCGTGGTTATTTATCAGGTCATGCAGCGCGTGAATATAAGCTAGGAAAAAGAGTATTGTGCGGTGTAGAAATGCTAGAAGGTTTAAAAGAAAATGACAAATTTCCTGTTCCATTGATTACGCCTTCCACAAAGGCACATAATGGTGAACATGATGAAGACATTTCAAGAGAGGATATTTTATCCAAAGGAATTGTTGCTGAAGATGATTATACTATTTTAGAGGATTATACTCGAAAACTGTTTCTAAGAGGTACAGAAATCGCAGCAAAAAGAGGCCTTATTTTGGTGGATACTAAATATGAATTTGGGAAAACTAAAGATGGAAAAATTGTCTTGATTGATGAGATTCATACACCTGATTCTTCACGTTATTTTTATCAAGACGGTTATCAAGAAAGACAACAAAAAGAAGAAAATCAAAAACAATTGTCGAAAGAATTTGTACGCCAATGGTTGATTGAGAACGGATTTCAAGGAAAAAAAGGGCAGCAAATTCCTAAAATGTCTGATGAAAAAATCACTGAAATATCAAATAGATATATTGAGTTGTATGAACAAATTACCGGAGAAAAATTCGTAAAAGCATCTACAGAAAATGTGATGGCTAGAATTGAAAAAAACGTGATGGATTTTCTTTCGAAATGAAAGCATTAACCCTCAAACAACTTAAAGACGAACTTGCCCACAAGTCACCTAATGAATTGAAAGAATTGTGTTTGCAGCTTTCGAGATTCAAAAAAGACAACAAAGAATTGCTTGCCTACTTATTGTTTGAATCTCATAATGAAGAATCATATATCGAATCAGTAAAAAATCAAATGGAGGTTCAATTTGCTGAGATTAAAACCAAAAATTATTTTTTTATCAGAAAAGCAATTCGAAAAATTTTAACACAAACGAAAAAATACATCCGATATTCAAAGAAAAAAGAAACAGAAGTAGTGTTGTTATTGCATTTTTGTAGAAACTTAAAGGAAATGAAACCTTCGATGCAGCAAAGTCAGCGTTTGGAAAATGTATTTTTTTCTCAAATAAAAATGGTTACAAAAGCGATTGAAAAATTGCATGAAGATTTGCAATATGATTATCACATTGAATTGGAAAAATTATTGGAAAATGAATAAAGAAAGACCTATTATTATTGATATTGTTAATGAAAATACCTTGGATATTGAAAAATTTCAAAATGCCTGTTTGCGTCCCATTATAAAAATGCAACATGAGTTCATTTTTGGATTATTTCAAGGGTATTTATCAAAAAGAAAAATTGATTTTAACACAATTAACTCATCTAAAAGGCGTGCTAGAGTGAAATCAATTTTTGTAAAAGATTTGAATTTTAAATATTTAATTTTAGGAGTAATTATTGGTCATTTTTCTACTGATGAATTTCAGATTTATCAAAATAATGCTTCGGAATATAATAAAAGAATTGTTCAAATTTGCATCCAAAGAATACAGGATACTTTTTTAAAATAACAAAACCGCTACGAAAAGTAGCGGTTTCTATCAATCAACCAAAAAACTTCTTTTAAATTTATGCAAATCTGCAACTAACTATGAGAAGTGTTAACTATTAATTTTAATTATAATTTTTTGTAAAGTTAATGAAAAATTGTTTAATAAAATGTTAAAAATGATAAACAAATTATTTTGGCATTACAACCATATCAATTGCATGAATTACTCCGTTTGAAGCAGCAACATCAGTTATTACAATGGTTGAAATAGTTCCTTTCGCATCAGTTAAAATAACTTTTCCACCTTTCAAAGATGCTGTTAAAGTGTTTCCTTGTACAGTTTTGATAACGAATTTTCCTTTATTTTTTTTAATAGCGTCTATTACATCTTTTGCAACAAACTTTCCTGCAACAACATGGTAAGTTAATATTGCAGTCAATAACTCTTTATTTTCTGCTTTCAGTAATGTTGCTATGGTGCCTTCTGGTAATTTACCAAAAGCATCGTTGGTAGGAGCAAAAACAGTAAATGGGCCATCACTATTTAATACGTCAACAAGACCTGCTGCTTTCACGGCAGCTACCAATGTTGAAAAGTTTTCATTTCCTGCAGCAACTCCTACAATTGTTTCTTGGGTATGGGTGTTTTTTACAGTTTCTTTTTTATCCTTATCAGGATTCGTGTTGTTTGCAATTGTTGAAAATGAAATTGCTGCAATAAATAAAGCGGTAATAAATTTTTGAATGTTCATATTATTATTTTTAAATTTCTACAAATTTAAACTTAAATAGTATTTAAAATGTTTAATTAAAAGTTAAAAATGTTAAACAAAACAAAAAGTTATTTAAAGAAGATTTTTCCATAAAATTCGAAGACTCACAAAAGCGATTAAAATTGCGGTTGCTTTTTTTAAAAAATTAGGGGTAAAGAATTTTGAACTGATTCTGTTGCCAATCTGACCACCAATAAAAACTGACACAAGCAATATAAATGTCAAATTCCAATTTAATGAGAAATCAGGATTTGAAATTTGTCCTCCTAAACCCGCCAAGGAGTTTACCAAAATAAATATACTTGCAGTTGCGGCGATTTTTTTTGGAGAATCCCAATTTGTCAAATGCAATAATGGTGCTAAAAAAATACCACCACCAATTCCAACCATTCCGGAAATAAAACCAATAAAACCCCCATATAAAAGATTTTTTTTCAAATTTGGTTTGGTTGATATTTCTTTATCAGAGACAATTTTTTTTGAAATCCACATGATAATTGAGGCAATTAAAAGTATAAATCCTAATAAAATAAAGAAAAAATTTTGAGTTATTTTTAAATATCCCCCAAAATATGCCAAAGGAATACTCAAAATTACCAAGGGAATGATTTTTTTAAAATCAATATTTTTCTGCTGATGATACAACAAAACATTTCCACTCACTACAAGAATATTGCAAAGCAATGAAGTTGCTCTCATTTCTGTGTAAGCAATATCTGTAAGAGCTAAAATCGCTAAATAACTTGAACCACCACCAAAACCAACCGATGCATAAAGGATAGCAATTGTAAAAAAAAGTAGTATAATGTACCAGTTATCAATGAAAATTTCAATCATTATTTATTTTAAATAAGTTTCTAAAGTACTGTTTTAGCAGTGTATTTTTTATTATTTATTAAAATTTGTTATTTATATTGCTAATTAATTATATTTATGCAAAATTTATATATATGGCTTTAAAATCTTGTCCAAATTGTTCCTCAGACGAATATGTAAAAAGTGGTGTTATCAATAATAAACAGCGTTATAAATGCAAAAAATGCAATTACAATTTTACTGTAAATAAACTAGGAAAAAAAATTGATAACTATTTTGTTAACAAAGCACTTCAGTTGTATTTGGAAGGATTGAGTTATCGAGAAATTGAAAGAATTCTAGGAATATCTCACGTTAGTATTCTAAATTGGGTAAAACGTTATGGTATAAAACGTCCAATAAACAAAAATTTTCATTCAACATATAAAATATTAAATGCTTTAGAATTGGCAAATTATTTCCAAAAAACAGAAAATTTGAAAGGAGCTGGAGTTGTCGTTACAGAACTTGGTGACAAGTTCATGTTGATTAAATGGGAACGTTTTAAAGAATAGCTATAACAAATAAACAAAAATCTATATATTATTTTTTTTTAATAAATAATTTTTTCACTTTCGTTAAATCGTTAAACAATCTAATTTAGCATTAAATCAATATCTTATGAAAAAACTCTTCAAACTTATTTTTGTTTTTTTTGCGATTTGCTCTTTTCAAACCTTTAGTCAAGGTTCGCCTGATTATACCAATGGCATAAAAATAAAATTTGACGAAAATAGTAAAAAGTATATCCGAATTCTATCATGGGCGCAAGTCCAAGCAATTTACAGCGATAATGTAATTGCTACTTCTGCAAAAACAAATTTTAATTTAAGGCGCGCAAGAGTATTATTATACTCCCAAATTACTAATAAATTTTTAATCTTAACTCATTTTGGTCTTAATAATTTAAGTGCCAAAAACCTAACTCCTTTTGGTAAAGAAAATAGTTCACAGCTTTTTTTTCATGATGTTTGGGTTCAGTATGATTTATCAGAGCATCACACTGTTGGTGGTGGCCTTCATTATTTTAATGGTATTTCAAGACTTAACAACCAAGGGACATTGAATATGCTCACATTAGACAATAATCGACAATCTGCGCCAACTATTGGTTTGTCTGATCAATTTGCAAGACATATTGGAATATTTTTCAAAGGAAATTTTGATAAATTACAATATCGTTTCGCAATCAATGACGCTATTGTAAACGGTTTAGATGCGAGAACTCCTGTAAATAATGGTGAATCAGTTTATGGAGGCGCAAGATTATTGGGTACAAGAGATGCAGGTAAGGTTTTTGCAGGGTATTTTGATTATCATTTCTTAGACCAGGAGTCCAATTTTTTACCCTTTAAAATAGGAACTTATTTGGGTGAAAAAGAAATTTTCAATCTTGGGTTTGGTTTTTTTTTACATCCTAAAGGTGCTGTTGTAGCTGATGGATTAGGAAATTTATCGGCTGAAGATGTCTCTATTTTTGCATTCGATGCGTTTTATGATGCGCCACTTTCGGACAATGGAAGCACAATTACAGTCTACGCTGTTTATCAAAATAATGATTATGGACGCAATTATTTATACAATGCTTATGGGACTGGCTCAATGGTTTACGCGCATTTGGGATACACAATTGCAGGCGATAAACTAAAAACTAGATACCAACCTTACATTTCCTATGCAAGTAATTCCTATGATGCAACACTGAATCTTAGAAATGTTTTTGGAATTGGAGCAAATGCTTATTTCAGTGGTCACAATTCAAAGTTAACCTTAGAATATCACAATGAAAAGTTTGGTGTCTCAAAAACCAATACGCTCACTCTTCAAGCAATGATTTACCTTTAAATTTAATAATTATGATTAACAAAAACAATGCAAAAAAATATTGGAAAGAGAATATTAGATATCTGATAATTTTACTATCTATTTGGTTTATAGTTTCTTATGGATGCGGAATATTATTTAGAGAAACATTAAACCAGTTCAAATTAGGGGGCTTTAAGCTCGGCTTTTGGTTCGCTCAGCAAGGTTCAATTTATGTATTCGTTGTGCTTATTTTCGTTTATGTGCGATTAATGAATAAATTGGATAAAAAATATGGTTACAACGAAAAGTAATAAATCTTAATTTTTAAAAATTAAATTATGGGTGTTCAAACATGGACTTGGATTATCGTCGGAATTACTTTCGCTATTTATTTTGGAATTGCTATTTGGGCAAGAGCTGGTTCAACCAAAGAGTTTTATGTAGCTGGTGGTGGCGTTTCTCCATTAGCAAACGGAATGGCAACTGCAGCAGATTGGATGAGTGCAGCATCATTTATTTCTATGGCAGGAATTATTTCATTTGCTGGCTATGATGGATCTGTTTATTTAATGGGATGGACTGGAGGTTATGTACTACTGGCATTGCTTTTAGCTCCTTATCTTCGAAAATTTGGAAAATTCACAGTGCCTGATTTTATTGGTGATAGATATTATTCAAACAGCGCAAGAACTGTTGCTGTTATTTGTGCTTTGATAGTTTCGTTTACTTATGTTGCCGGACAAATGAGAGGTGTCGGAATCGTATTTTCACAATTTCTTCAAATAGATATTGTTTATGGAGTAATTATTGGGATGATAATTGTATTGGTTTTCGCATTTTTAGGCGGAATGAAAGGAATAACATACACCCAAGTTGCTCAATATTGTGTTTTGATTTTTGCTTTTATGGTTCCTGCAATTTTTATTTCTTTTCAAATGACTGGAAATTTAATCCCTCAAATTGGGATGGGAAGTGCAGGACAAGATGGTGTTTATTTGCTGGATAAATTAGATAGATTACACACCGAACTTGGATTTAAAGAATACACTTCTGGTACAAAATCTACTTGGGATGTATTTGCAATTACACTTGCTTTGATGGTTGGCACTGCTGGATTGCCTCATGTTATCGTACGGTTTTTTACAGTTCCAAATGTAAAAGATGCCCGAAAATCTGCGGGTTTGGCATTACTTTTTATTGCAATCTTGTACACTACTGCTCCAGCAATTTCAGTTTTTTCAAGAACAAATTTAATTGAAACTGTGAGTAATACCAATTATTCAGAAATTCCTGAATGGTTTAAAAATTGGGAAAACACCGGTTTAATTTCTTGGACAGACAAGAATAATGATGGCAAAATTCAATACGTAAGTGGAAATGCTATTGATGGGAAAAAACCTATTTATACTGAAAAAAGAGGGGCTCATGGAGAACGTTTAATTACCAATTCAAGCACTCAGATAAATGAATTATATGTTGATAATGATATCATGGTGCTGGCAAATCCAGAAATTGCAGGTTTGCCAAATTGGGTCATTGCTTTGGTTGCAGCAGGTGGTTTAGCAGCAGCGCTTTCAACAGCAGCAGGATTATTACTAGTTATTTCTACCTCAATCTCTCACGATTTGATTAAAAAACAACTAAAACCAGATATTTCTGACAAAGCTGAGTTAATGTGGGCTAGAGTATCAATTTTTGTAGCGATTGTTATTGCTGGCCTTTTTGGAATTTATCCTCCTGGCTTTGTGGCTGCAGTAGTGGCTTTGGCTTTTGGTTTGGCAGCAGCGTCTTTTTTTCCTGCAATTATTTTGGGTATTTTCGATACAAGAATGAATAAAGAAGGCGCAATTGCAGGAATGATTGTAGGAATTACATTGATGCTTTTTTACATGATTCGTTTTAAAACTGGCCTGATTGGAGTCATGGAACCTTTACCAGCAAGTGAATGGTGGTTTGGTACTTCGCCTGAGGGTTTTGGGACTGTAGCAATGATTTTGAATGTTTTAGTATCTTTTGTGGTTTCAAGATTCACAAAAGCACCACCAAAAAATGTTGTTGAAATTGTTGAAAACATAAGAATTCCATCTGGTGCTGGTGAAGCATCATCTCACTAATTTGAATTCATATTGGCAGATTTTTTTAAAAATCTGCCAATATTTAAAAAAAATTATAAGTTGAAAAAAAGACACGAACAAAAAATGATTTTATTGTCTGTTGGACTTTTATTTGTGTTCAATTTGCCATTTATTTTCATTTTTAATAGTAAAAATCTAATTTTTGGAATTCCAATTTTTTATTTTTCAATTGCTGTTATTTGTCTGATTTCGGTCATAATTTCATTGGTAATATTGAAAAAATTTTATGAGTAACTTTAGTTTAATCATACTCATTGTCATTTATTTAGGGTTTTTGTTTTTTGTTGCATTTATTGCCGAAAAAAATAGGAGAACTAAATGGGTAAACAACCCAATTGTTTACACACTTTCTTTCGGGGTTTATTGCTCTGCTTGGACTTATTATGGGAGTGTTGGTGTTGCAGCACAGGAAGGTGTGAGTTTTTTAGCAGTTTATTTAGGACCTGTGATTGCGGCTCCTTTATGGATTGTTTTATTAAGAAAAGTGATTCGTATTTCAAAACAACATAAAATTTCTTCTTTAGCCGATTTTATTTCGCTTAGATATGGAAAAAATAGATTTTTAGGAGCATTAGTTACTATTGTTTGTTTGTTAGGGATTTTACCATACATCTCTTTGCAATTAAAAGCGGTCTCTGAAACTTTTGAAATTATGACGCAAAAAAGTAATTACGTTTCAAATTCTATTCTGACAGATTCTACTTTTTATATTGCCATAATATTGGCAATTTTTGCAGCAATTTTCGGAACTCAAGCTACTGATGCTTCTGAGAAAAGAAGGGGAATTATATTTTCCGTTGCATTAGAATCGTTTATAAAAATCCTTTTTTTTACAATTATTGGTATCTATATTACGTACTTTTTGTTTGATGGAACAATTGATATTGTTCATCAATTCAAAGATGAGGAACAATTTTCAAGCCTTATTACTTTGGGTGGATTTGAAGATGGGTTTAATTGGTTTTTTACGATAATGCTTTCATTTATTGCTATTTTTTTATTGCCACGACAATTTCAAGTGGCCGTTTTGGAAAACAACAGAGAAAAGCATTTGAAAACTGCAATTTGGCTTTTTCCATTGTATATTTTGGTATTCAATATTTTTGTAATTTTTATTGCTTGGGCAGGAAGAATACGTCTGGGAAATGAGGTAAATGCTGAATATTTCACATTACTAGTACCTCTCAGTGAAGGAAATGTTTTTTTGGCAAGCTTGGTTTTTTTAGGAGGATTGTCTGCTGTGATTTCAATGGTGGTTATTTCTTCATTGGCGCTTTCGATTATGATTAGTAATAATTTGATTATTCCCTATGGTTTTTTATCAAAATTCATTAAAAATGAACCTGATAAAAATGTGAAATTCATCAAAAATATCCGAAGAATTGCAATTTTTTTTATAATTATTGTCTCATATTCAGTGTATTATAGTTTTTCGGTAAAGTTGTCTTTGTATTCTATTGGACTTATTTCTTTTGTTATTATTGCTCAGTTAGCGCCTTCTTTTTTTATTGGTTTGTTCTGGAATAGAGGTTCCTCAAAAGGTGCTATTATTGGAATGTTGGCTGGTTTGTTCATTACTTTTTACACGCTTTTACTACCCTCAATATTCGAATATTCAACAATGAATCAACCATTCTTATTTTCGATAAATGGTTTGCATCCTCATGAACTTTTCGGAATTGATTTTTTAACACCTCCTGTTCATGCTTTTTTCTGGAGTATTTCTGTTAATCTTTTCTTTTATGTGTATTTTTCATTGAATTCTCAAGGTAATTATAGAGAGCGAAATTATGCAGAAATGTTTGTTGATAGCAACAGTTATAATGAATTACAAGATGGTGCTTTTGTTTGGAAAGGTGAGGCGTATGTGAAAGATATCAAAGACGTTTTGATGCGTTTCATAGGAAATGAACGCGCAACTCGAGCGTTAAATATTTTCTTTTCTAAGTATAATCTTCCACGAAATACTCAGTTCGCAGACGCGAAATTGATTCATTTTTCAGAGCAATTGCTCACAGGTTCAATAGGTTCTGCATCTGCCAAAATTTTGATTCAAAGTGTGGTAAAAGAGGAAGAAATAAGCCTTGTTGAGGTTTTAAATATTTTAGAAGAATCAAAAGAAGCCATCGCCAAAAGTAAGGCTTTGAAAGAAAAATCCCAAGAATTATTAAACTTAGCAACTCAATTAAAAGTTGCGAATCTTGAGCTTTTGGAAAAAGACAAGCAAAAAGACGAATTTTTAGACACAGTTGCTCATGAATTAAAAACACCTTTAACCGGAATTAGGGCTTCTACTGAATTGCTTCTTGATGATTTGGAAATGCCAAATTTAATGAAAGAACAGTTTTTGAAAAACATGCTTCAAGATTCTGAAAGACTCTCAAGGTTGATCAATAATATTTTGGATTTTGAAAAATTAGCAACAGAAAAAAATGAATTATCTATAGAATTAAACGACATTAGTAAAACAATTTCAAAAACAATTAAATCTTTAAAATCCAGTTTCAATAAGAAAAATATTAAAGTTATTCAAAATTCAATAGAAACTGTTGAAATTCAATATGACGAAGATAGAATGATTCAAGTTTTTACCAATTTAATTTCAAATGCCATCAAGTTTTGCGAACCAAATATTGGTGTGATTGAATTGGATTATTTTGTGAAAGATAATTTCTTACAAATTTCCATTGCTGATAATGGAAAAGGAGTTTCGCAGGAAGATCAAGATTTTATTTTTGAAAAATTTTATCAATCTAAAAACCAAAATACCATTAAACCCATTGGAACTGGTTTGGGATTGGCAATTACAAAACAAATTATTGAAAAGCATCAAGGGAAAATTTGGTTAGATACTGATTATAAAAATGGCGCAAAGTTTCATGTAAAAATACCTCTAATTTAAATGAAAAAAATATTAATTGTTGATGATGAACCTACTATTTTAATGGCTTTAGAGTATGCCTTTAAAAAGCAAAATTATGAAGTTTTTATTGCAAGAGATGGGAGTGAAGCAATAGAAATTGTAAAAAATAAAATTCCTGATATTGTCCTTTTAGATATTATGATGCCTAAAGTTGATGGTTATCAAACCTTGAAAGACATAAAGGAAAACGAAAATTTAAAAAATATAAAAGTTGTTTTTTTAACAGCAAAAAGTAAAAAAGCAGACATAGAAAAAGGATTTTCTCTTGGTGTTGATAATTATTTTACCAAACCTTTTTCAATTAAAAAAATAATATCAGAAATTAATATTTTAATCAATGAATCCTAGTTTTTGAAGTTTTTTTCCAAAGTTCTAAATTCTTAAAAGAGAGAAAAATGACGAAAATCAAAATATAAAAATGTTTAATAATTTAAAAACTAAGTATTATGAGTAATTATCACATCAAAAATTTTCCAGAATATTTCCACATTTATCGAAATTCAGTAAGAAATCCTGAATTATTTTGGGAAGAAATTGCAGAAGAACATTTTCTTTGGAGAGAAAAATGGAACAAAGTTGTGAGTTGGGATTTTTCAAAACCTGAAATAAAATGGTATGAAGGAGCGAAATTAAACATCACCGAAAACTGTATTGATCGACATTTATACACAAATGGCGATAAAACTGCCATTATTTTCGAACCAAATAATCCTGATGAAGGAGCTCTTCATATTTCTTACAAGGAACTTCATGAACGTGTCAATAAAATGGCTAACGTGTTGAAATCTTATGGAATAAAAAAAGGAGATAGGGTTTGCATTTATTTGCCAATGATTCCTGAATTGGCAGTTTCTCTTTTGGCTTGTGCTAGGATTGGCGCTATTCATTCTGTTGTTTTTGCAGGATTTTCTTCAACTGCATTGTCAACAAGAATCAATGATAGCGATTGTAAAATGGTTCTTACTTCTGACGGGTCTTACAGGGGCACAAAATCAATCGAACTAAAAAGTATTGTTGATGAAGCATTGGAAAATTGCCCTTGTGTTGAAACAGTTTTGGTTGTTGAAAGAACCAATACGCCAATTACTTTAAAATCGGGAAGAGACTTTTTGATAGCACCTTTATTAGATGCAGCTTCTAATGATTGTGAGCCAGAAATTATGGATGCCGAAGATCCATTATTCATTCTATATACTTCAGGTTCAACAGGAAAACCAAAAGGAATGGTGCACACAACTGCTGGTTATATGGTCTATACAGCGTATACTTTTAAGAATGTTTTTCAGTATATAAAAGGAGATGTTTATTGGTGTACTGCTGATATTGGTTGGATTACAGGTCATAGTTATATTGTGTATGGACCCTTAGCAAATGGCGCAACTACTGTTTTATTTGAAGGTGTTCCCAATTATCCTAATTATGGAAGGTTTTGGGAAATTGTAGAAAAACATAAAGTCAATCAATTTTATACTGCCCCAACAGCAATCAGAGCTTTGGCAAAGGAAGGGGTTGAATTTGTAGATCATTATGATTTATCAAGCATCAAAATTTTAGGAACTGTTGGCGAACCTATAAATGAAGAAGCTTGGCATTGGTATGATGATAATATTGGTAAAAAGAAAGCCCCCATTGTGGATACTTGGTGGCAAACAGAAACTGGTGGAGTGATGATTACGCCAATTCCTTTTTCTACACCCACAAAACCAACCTATGCAACATTGCCCTTTTTAGGAATTCAACCAGTTTTGATGGATGATGCTGGAAATGAAATTACAGGAAATCAAGTGGATGGAAAATTATGTATCAAATATCCTTGGCCATCCATTGCACGAACTATTTGGGGTGATCATCAGCGTTTTAAAGAAACGTATTTTTCTACTTTTAAAAATATGTATTTTACTGGTGATGGCGCTTTGCGTGATGAGGTTGGATATTACAGAATTACAGGTAGAGTTGATGATGTGATTATTGTTTCAGGACACAACTTAGGAACTGCACCCATTGAAGATGCCATCAACGAACATCCAGCAGTTTCAGAATCTGCAATTGTTGGTTTTCCTCATGATATCAAAGGAAATGCCTTGTATGGTTATGTGACTTTAAAAGAAACTGGAGAATCTAGAGATCATGATAATTTGAGAAAAGAAATCAATCAAATTATTACAGAACAGATTGGCCCAATTGCAAAATTGGATAAAATTCAATTCACTGATGCTCTTCCAAAAACGCGTTCAGGAAAAATTATGCGAAGAATTTTGAGAAAAATTGCAAGTAATGATATGTCAAATTTAGGAGATACAAGTACACTTTTGAACCCTGAAGTTGTTCAAGATATTATTGATAACGTCTTATAACTATTTTAAATCAATCCAATACGCTTAGCAGGTCTTTTTAAATATGCAATGCTAAGCGTATTGTTTTTTGATAATTTCTTGATTATTTTTAAAAATAATTGCGCTGTTAAAAAAGCATCACCCAAAGAATTATGACGATCATGAGGTGCAATGTTATAAATTTTCAGAAGTTCATCCAAAGAAAAATGAGCATCAGTTGTATCAATCATTGTTTTTTTATGGAGATTTCCTGTATCTAAAGTCGTGTTTTTTAGATTTGGTAAGCCCAAATTTTTCAAAGCAATATTCATCATTTGAACATCAAAATCGATGTGATGACCAACCAAAACAGCATTTTTTGTAAAATCTAAGAACTCTTGAATGGCTTTTTCTTCCGAAATTTTATGAATTCCTTCTTTTCTAATGCCATGAATTTCAACAGTTTTCTTGTCAAATGTGGTTTGATGAACAAAGCATTCTAAACTATCAGCAACTAAAATGGAGCTGTTTAAAACAGCAACTGCACCCATAGAAAGTATGTTGTCTTTTTTGAAATCCAAACCGGTTGTTTCTGTATCAAAAATCACAAACCGAATTTCTTGAATTGATGCAGAAGTTTTTTCTTTAAATGTTGCAGCATATTTTTGCCAAAATTCGGGATATTTTTTTCTGAAGAATAAGTTCATTTTACATGAAATTTGCCAATTTAAATCTATGTACCACTAAACTTTGAATTTCTTTGACGGCTTTAAAACAGACTTTTAATTGTAGTTTTTCTGATTTGTTAAGCGCATTCAAATCAATAAATCTTCCTGAATTATTTTTTAGCAATCCATATTTTGTGCGATATTTTAACAAGGTTTTGAAAGCCTCAAAACACATGTAATATACTTCTTCATTTTGAGGTTCTTTCATCATCAATGCTCTAAATCTAGCGAATGTGTTTTTTTCGCTTATTTGAAGGCTGATACTCAACAATCTTGCTGCATCCACCAAAGGCATCATGGCTCTTGATTTGATGTCAAATTGTTCTTTTTGTTCTCCTGATTCTTCAAGTAAAAACTGTCTAAAAAATCCTAATGGAGGTGGATTTTGTGTGCTGTTCAATGCTAAAAAATTTGTAAAAATAGGATATTCTTGAAGGTATTTTTCAATAGAAATTTGTACTTCTTTTTCTAGTTTTTCGTCTCCAAAAATGGGTTCAATATCAAAAAAAATAGTGCAGAATAGTATGTTTTCCGGAATTGGTTTTGAAATCCATGAATGGTATTTTTCTTTCCATTCATTCGTGCTCAAACACCATTCTTTATTGGATGCCATCATGTTTGCAGGACAATATTCAAAGCCTATTTCGTGGAGATTTTGAGAGACTATTTTGGCTAATTTTAAAAAATACAATCTGTTTTCATCATTGTTTTTAGAATCTTCGAAAATGATGGCATTGTCTTGGTCTGTTAATAGTAATTGCTCTTTTCTTCCTTGACTTCCCAAAGAAATCCATGAAAATGGAACTGGAGGTTTTTGATTCAATTTTTCAATAGTTATTTCTATAATTCTTGACGTAATTACTTGATTGATTTCTGAAATAATCTTGCAGATAAAATCAATATCCAACTCTTGAAACAAATATCTTTTCAACAAATCTGAAGCTTGAATTCGTATTTTTTTTAATTCTTCAGTGGAATGTGATCTTTTGATTTGTTTGATGAGTACTG
Source organism: Flavobacteriaceae bacterium CG2_30_31_66 (assembly GCA_001873065.1). Lineage (GTDB taxonomy): Bacteria > Bacteroidota > Bacteroidia > Flavobacteriales > Flavobacteriaceae > Polaribacter. Next base: position 5,197 of record MNYM01000024.1, on the reverse strand, counting down.
AAGGATTGTTTTCTCGAATCAAAATTATATCATGTTCGGATAAAACACCTTTTATTTCTGCTGTATTTTTTCCAGATTTTGTAATACAAAGATGGGTGATTTTATTTTTTAGCATCACAATTTGCGCTTCAGCCACTGTGATATTTTCTGATACACAAATTACGGGTGATGACATAATTTCACTAACAAATGAAGAAATTTCGACTTTTCCAGTCGCGATTTTTGTTCTAAAATCTTTGTCAGTTATGATGCCAATTGGGAAATTATTTTCCTCAATAATAATAGAACCAACTTTTCTTTCTGTCATTAAAAGTGCAGCTTCTTTAATGGTAGTTTCTTTAACGCATGTTACCGGATTTTTGGAATATTTTGCGGTAAGTTCTTCTTCTGAAATGATGGTTTTTAACGAATCAGAATGCTTTTCATAAGCAATTAAATTTGAAGCAAAATTGCTGATAATGAATTGAGTCACTTCTGTATTTTTACTCAGAATTTCATCATACATTTCAAATGGAATTGTGTATAAAATACATTCTTCAAGAGCTTTTGCTGTAAGTTTGTAATTGTCTTTTCTGATGATGGCTCGCAAACCAAATAAATCTCCTTCATCACATAGTTCTGTGAGTTGGTTATTTTGAGCATACAAACCAACAGCACCTTCTTTGACCAAATAAAAATGCGAGTTTACGGGTTTTTCAATTTCAAAAATAAGTTCATTGACTTCATAATAACGAATGGTTATATTTTTGGCAATCAAAAATTGTTCATCAGAAGTTAAGAATGAAAATGGGTGATTTTCTTTTAAAAAATCCTTAATTCTGTAAGAAATTGTGTTCATTTTTTAGAAGCGTAAACTGCTGAAATTTACATCAATATATTATTAAAATAAAATATTTATTCAGATTTGTTTTAAAGGTTTTTTCACAATGAGCTCTTGGGAATGATTCAATCATTCATAGTCTAAACTTATGCTTTGATACTATTTGGCTCCCTTTTTTATCCTTTTTTTGATTTTTTTTCGGGTTGAGTAGGGTTTTTGGGTATATTTGGGAGATAGTAATTTGCATGAAAAATTGATATAAACTTGCGTATGTTAACTAGTTATAAAACATTTAAGAAACGAACAAAATGAGGGAATTAATACAAAATAAGAACTTCGTAAAACGTAAGTTAAGAATTACGGACTCAAAATTATTTTATACCGTTTCAAAATTTGGAAATGGAAATGAAGTTGATATTCCGTTTGAAAATTTGAACGGAGAAAAAGTTTCGCAAAAATCAACGAATAATATTTTTTTAATGATTGCAGGTGTAATTTTCTTAATAGCAATTGCAACACAAATAAGTTTATATCGAGGTGGAACTGGAGAAAAATTTGCTGGGCTATTTTGGGCTGGATTTGGAGTTGTATTTTTGGTAATTTACCTTTTGTCTAAACAAAATTTTTGGAAAATAAGACTGACAAATGAAAGTTACATTTATATTCATAAGAATATTCCGAATAAATCTGCGACCGACCAATTTTTGTCAGAATTAATGAAATCAAGAAATGAATTTTTAAAAGAAAATTATGCGATTGTAGATGAAAATTTGAGTTATGAAAGTCAACTGAATAATTTCAAATGGTTAAAATCAATTGATGCGATTTCGAAAGATGAATTTGACAAAAAATATGCGGAATTAAAGAAAAGTGTAAAACAAGAAAAACCGAATATTGGATTTGGAAAATAAAAAACGTTTTACAACACCGTTTCAGATGAAAAAATTGCTACAATAAGCTTTACCAAAAGCTGTTGCTTCTTTGCCAACTTTTCATAAACATACACACTAGCATCAACCATAAAAAATCTTCATAAAATTTGGAAACATACCAAAACTTGGTATATTTGTTTTTAAATTAATTCGTCATGGCAAAAAACACATCGATTTTATTAGGAGATTATTATGATGATTTTATTAATAAGCAATTAAAAAGTGGTCGATTTTCTTCAGCCAGTGAAGTTGTAAGAGCTGCATTAAGAATGTTTGAGCAAGAAGAATCAAAAAAAGCAGCACTGATTAAAGAGCTAAAAAAAGGAGAGAAATCTGGCTTTGTAAAAGATTTTAATAGAGATACTTTTTTAAAAGATTTACACAATAAACATTTGAATAGTTGATTTACAAGATCAGTAAAGAAGCCTCAAATGACCTTGAGAAAATCTGGCTTTATACAATCGAAACGTGGTCTGCAGAACAAGCAGACAGATATTTGAATTTACTATTTGACGAGATTGAGTATTTATGTCTAAAACCAAATTCAGGATCTGATTTTGGACACGTCAGAAAAGGATATTTTTGTTCGAGGGTTAAATCTCATTTTATTTTCTATATTATAAATGAGAACAAAAACGAATTAGAAATTATTAGAATTCTCCATCAACAAATGGATATAGAGAATCGATTGAATGAATAAAATGACAATTGCTAACACTAGTTTTTGTCAATAGCAAGACTTGGACAAGTCAAGAAAGTACGCTTTTAAATCCTGAAATTGTGGATTCAATAATTGAAAATAGGCTGTAACTTTTTAAGTTCAAGTAAAACGTACCTTCTTAAGGATGATTCAATCATTCATAGTGTACACTTATGCTTTGATACTTTGTGGCTTCCTTTTTTATCCTTTTTTTGATATTTTTTCGGGTTGAGTAGGGTTTTTGGGTATTTTTGGGAGATAGTATTTGCATGAGAAATTGATTTAAACATTTGCATGTTTACTAGTTACCCAACATATAAAAAATACGTACATTTAATAAAAATTATTTATGGATAAATTATCATTTGAAGATTGGAAAAATAGTATGTCATTTATGGTAGATGATGATTTTGATAATACTTTCCTCGGAACTATTATTCCGCTGACTCAATTAATTAATAATAATTGTGCGTCATTTTCAAATAGTGATAATTTAACATTGTTTTTGACTACTAATACAAATGGAATAACAGCTTTAAAAAAATTAAAAGCATTTATTTCTGTTATTGGTCTTTCAGAAGAGAGGCTAAAACGAGTAGTTTCTTTAGTTAGATTTAAATTTTTCAATCAAGAATTTAGGTCTGAATGGAATGTTGGTCAAATAAGCAGAGCAATAATATCAAATCAAGAATTTAGAAACCTATTAATTGATTTCTTTATTAATGCTCGAAATTCGAGAATTGGCAGAGAAATGCCTCTATATTATATGAGAAATTTCAAATTGAATGACCAAGCTTTCATTAACGATTTGAGTCAATTTAGTTATGTAGAAAGAATCTTAAATGATAATGAAATACAAGGAAAATACTCAAATCAAGTAGGAGATTACGTTGAAAAGAAATTGATAAAAAAGCATTTAGAGAATTATAAAAATACAGTGAATGCTGATTTAATCTATGAAACCCAAAAGGAATTTCCATTGCTGGCAAAAAATTTGGATTTTATTATACCAAGTGTAGATGCACCAACCATACTTATTGAATCTGTCTATAACATAACAACAGGAAGTAGTCAATCAAAAAGAGCTGACCAACTAGTGGAGCTATATGGAATACTGATGCGCTACAATGCAAACAATCGTCACAATAAAATAATTATGGTAAATTATGTAGATGGATTAGGTTGGGTTGGAAGACAAAATGATTTGCACAGAATATATGATGCAAGTGATTTCGTTTTAAACCAAAGTAATATTAATTTACTTAACAGCATACTTGATGAATATTATTAAATTAACTTAATCAATTAAAAGTCCCTCTTCTTTCTTCTTTAATCTGTCAACATATTCAGAAGTCAATAGAATTTCTGCAAGTTTTTTAGAAACGTGCTCGACAACAGGAACAGCAACTGTATTTCCTAATAAATCAAAAGCTTCTGTCTCTTTGACTGGAATTTCATACCATTCTGGATAACCGAATAAACGTAATCCTTCACGTATTGTCAATCTTCTTAAACCATCATTATCAGGAACAGCCAATCTAGAAACGTCGGTAGCGACTAGCGTTGGTGCAATATCGTTTGGATCCAATATTTTATTTATTTCAAAACTCAATTTTCCAGTTACAATATTGTAACCTTTTGGCTTTGTCTCATCATAAACACGAAACTTTTTTTCTCCATTTTCTGTTTTCTCTCGAACTAACTTTTTAGGATGCTCAAATCTTAAATATCCTTTTTTAACCAAATCATCCAATAATACTTTGAGGTTATCATTTTTATGGAAAGTTGAGATTTGCTCTAATGTCAATGACATTCCATCCATCCAATCAATACCAATTTTTTCAGCCCAATGCTTTTTGCGTCTTTCCTTAAAAAGTCTATTCAGTAAAATTATTTGTTCATCTGAAACTTCCCCTTTAATTCCAATATCCCAACTATGAATATTATTATCTCCTCCTCTTTTGTCCTTAATGGACTTTCCATACAAATCTTCCATTTCAAAATGACGAAAAAGCTTTTCTGTAAAGTCAGATTTAATTGTTTCCAAACCCTTTTCTAAAATAGTTTTTAAAGGCTTAAATTCTTTGTTCGAAAAAGTAAGATTTGGTTTTTCTTCTTTCGTCCCAACTATAAAAATCCTTTTACGGGATTGTGGTAAGCCGAATTCAATAGAATCTAAAACTTTCCAAGAAACCTTATAACCTAATTCATTTTTAAGCTTATCTAAAATTATCGATAAAGTTTTTCCGATTTTGTCGTGTTTATTTTCTAAATCGTGTTTAACAAGACCTTCCACATTTTCCAATATAAAACCATAAGGTTTTTTATCTTTTAAAATTCTTTCGATTTCAAAAAACAATGTTCCTCTTGTTTCAGAAAATCCGTGACGATTTCCTGCTGCGCTAAATGATTGGCAAGGAAAACCACCTAATAAAAAATCAAAGTCTGGAATTTGTACATTTTCAACTTGGAAAATATCACCTACAAAATAATCGTGACTGAAATTCTTTGCTAAAGTTTCAACTGCATATGGTTTAATCTCGGAAGTCATTACACATTCCGTTTCAAAACCTAATTCATTAAACGATTTTTCAAAACCTAATCTTATTCCTCCAAGTCCAGCAAATAAGTCTATAAATTTAACTTTTGTCATTTTTATTGTTTTTTTAGGTTATAATCTACTTGTGGTTCAGAAGCAATTGATAATTGATTTTCGTATTCTTCGATTTCGATTTTTTCGCATCC
>MNYM01000013.1 GCA_001873065.1 Flavobacteriaceae bacterium CG2_30_31_66 | reverse complement strand
AAGATTTATGGATTTTGGATTACCAAAAACTACCGTGAAGCCTACAATATGTTTGCGTGTAATGGTATTTTATTCAACCATGAATCCCCACGTAGAGGAGAAACTTTTGTGACTCGTAAAATTACAAGAGCCGTGGCAAAAATTGCGATGGGCTTGCAAGATAAATTGTATCTAGGAAACCTGGAAGCAAAACGTGATTGGGGACATGCCAAGGATTATGTGCGTATGATGTGGATGATTCTCCAAGCAGACAAACCCCAAGATTGGGTGATTGCTACTGGAGTTACCACCACTGTGCGTGATTTTGTAAAAATGGCATTCGGAGAAGTGGGTATTGCCTTGGAATTTAAAGGAGAAGGTGTTGATGAAAAGGCTTATGTAGTCTCCTGCTCACAGAAAGAGTATCAAATTGCAGCAGGTAAAGAGGTCTTGTCTATTGACCCTAAATATTTCAGACCAACAGAGGTGGATTTATTGATTGGAGACCCGAGTAAAGCCAAAAATGAGTTGGGTTGGGTGCCTGAGCATGATTTGGCTTCTTTGGTGCATGATATGATGGAGGGTGATATTGCCTTGATGCGTAAAAATGTGGACTTGTTGAAGGCTGGGCATGAGATATTAAAGCAAGAGGAATAGTGGTTTCTTGGTATCACAGAGTTGCGCAGCGTTACACTGTGTGCATTGTTTCACAGAGTTGCGCAGAGTTCACCACAGTGTACCACAGTGATACATAAAAAACAATAAAAAACTCTGAGTAACTCAGTGCAAAACACCGAGAAACTCTGTGAAACAAAAAACAATAAAAACTCTGAGTGACTCAGTGCAAAACACCGAGAGACTCTGTGAAACAAAAAACAATAAAAAACACACCGTGCAACCCTGTGAAAACTCTGCGAAGCACCGTGTAATAAAATAAAAAAAAATGAAAGTAAAAAACATTTGTTGTATCGGAGCAGGCTATGTAGGTGGTCCTACGATGGCGGTTATTGCCGATAAATGCCCTGATGTTTGCGTGGAGGTTGTGGATTTGAATCAACAACGAATTGCTGCATGGAATGACGCAGAATTGAATAATTTACCCATTTACGAACCCGGTTTGGATGCTGTTGTCACTAGAGCTCGTGGGAAAAACTTATTTTTTACCACTGCCGTAAATGAAGCGATTGCCAAAGCTGATATGATTTTTATCTCTGTCAATACCCCTACCAAAACCTATGGAAAAGGGAAAGGTATGGCTGCTGATTTGAAATTTGTGGAATTGTGTGCACGACAAATTGCGGAAGTTTCTACTACCGATAAAATTATTGTTGAGAAATCTACGCTACCCGTAAGAACTGCAGAAACCATCCGTACCATCGTTGAAAATACAGGTAAGGGAGTCAATTTTCAGATATTGTCCAATCCTGAGTTTTTAGCAGAAGGCACTGCCATTGAAGATTTGTTGCATCCTGATCGCGTATTGATTGGAGGCATGCAAACCACAGCAGGGAAAGAAGCCATTGAAGCGTTGGTTGAAATATATGCCCAATGGATTCCTAGAGAACGTATTTTAACGACCAATGTGTGGTCATCGGAGTTGTCAAAATTAACCGCCAATGCCTTTTTAGCTCAGAGAGTATCTTCCATCAATTCCATTTCCGAATTGTGTGAGGTGACAGGGGCAGATGTTAGCGAATTGGCAAAAGCCATCGGTACAGACAGCCGCATTGGACCAAAGTTTTTAAAAGCTTCTGTAGGTTTTGGGGGCTCTTGTTTTCAAAAAGACATTTTGAACTTGGTCTATATTGCCAAATCATACGGATTAGACAATGTAGCAGATTATTGGGAACAAGTGATCATCATGAACGATCATCAGAAAAAACGATTTTCAGATACGATTGTAAAAACATTGTTCAATACCGTTTCGGGAAAGAAAATTGCCTTTTTGGGTTGGGCATTTAAGAAGGATACCAATGATACTCGTGAATCTGCAGCCATTTATGTAGCCGATCATTTATTGGATGAAATGGCAAATGTAGTCGTTTATGACCCGAAGGTATCTGCCGCAAAAATATATGCCGATTTGGATTATTTGGGAACTAGAAACCCTGAAGAAAATACTTCTTTGTTGACGGTAAGTAATGACCCCTACCAAGCGATGAACGATGCCCATGCTGTGGCAATTTTAACAGATTGGGACGAGTTTGCTACCTATGATTGGGAACAGATTTATAAAAATATGAAAAAAACCGCTTTTATTTTTGATGGTCGTAAAATTTTGAACAAAGCAGACCTTCAAGAAATAGGGTTTGAGGTGTTTAGTTTGGGGACGAGTGCATCGTAAAAAAAAGTATCACAGTGTCTCACAGAGTACAACACCGAGTAACACTGTAAAAATAAAAACATTGAGTAACACAGTTTCAAACACTGCTTAACTCTTTGAAACAAAAAAATAAAACCCACCGTGTAACTAAATGAAACATTGAGTAGCACTGTGAAACAAAAAATATAACCAACGAATGTTCACAATACAGTTAAAGAACGATAAACTATTTAGTTGTGATTCCACTACCACTATCTTTGAGGCAGCTAAAGCTGCGGGTATTTTTTTAGAACACAGTTGTTTAACAGCAAGATGCCGCAGTTGTGTTGTAAAGATTACCGAAGGAACTACTAAAGATAAATTAGATGATATGGTACTAACTCCTGCTGAAAAAGAGACCCAAACCCTCTCTTGCAATGCCATTCCTACCTCAGATTTGCTCTTAGATGTAGAAGATTTGGGCAATATTACGTTGTATGAAAAGAAAATAGTACCTGCCAAAATACAAAGTATTGAAAAGTTGACACCTGATGTCATTAAGGTGATGCTACGATTGCCTCCCACCGCAAATTTCGCCTACAATTCAGGACAATATGTCAACTTGATTCGCGGAGATATTAAACGAAGTTATTCTGTAGCCAATGCTTTTAAGGAAAAAGAAAGTTTGGAATTTTTTATTAAAAAATACGAGCACGGTGCTATGAGTCGCTATTGGTTTGAGGAAGCGAAAGAAAATGACTTGCTGCGTATGGAAGGCCCGTTGGGGTCATTTTTCTTACGAGAAACGGATAAGTCGAACATCGTCTTCTTAGCTACAGGCACAGGGATTGCTCCTGTAAAAGCCATTTTAGAACAAGTACAAGCACATTCGTTGGACTATACACATAAAAACTTTTGGCTGTTTTTTGGCGCAAGAACTGAAAACGATGTTTTTTGGGAACCTACAATGATTTCGTTAAAAAACTTACAATATATAAAAG
>MNYM01000034.1 GCA_001873065.1 Flavobacteriaceae bacterium CG2_30_31_66 | reverse complement strand
ACAAATATTAAAACACAATGCAGGTTCTAATGGGTAAAAACTTTCATTAGGTTGTACTATAATGGGTGTCACTGTAAAAGAAACATCACTAGTAGTTTCTGGACAACTTCCATCCTCAGCAATCGTATATCTTATTGTTACATTTCTGTTTGATGTAATATTTGCAGGTGTATATGTACTACCATTTATAGAACCACCACCAGCAACAATAGACCAAGTGCCTCCAACTGGACTTCCAATCAATGTTTTAGTTTCGTTTTCTATAATTGCATCAGTAGAAGTCGTGTTTTCAGCAGTTGTACAGGGAGGATTTAAACAATCCATAACAGCTTCAAAATCAGCGATACTAAACGAAGCTATTTGAGTATAATTGTTCCCAGCTTTTGCTAAAAAGTCTTGTTTTTGTAGCGCATTTAAAGTATAAGTTATTTTAAATGAACCTGCATTTCCGTCTCCAATTCCACTTACATTGTCTAATTTAAATCCGTCAAAAGGATCATTATTTCCTAAAGAAATCTCAATATTTCCATTAATATTTCCTCCAGAAACCTTTTCCCAAGAAACATTTGAATAAGAACCAGGGTTTGCTTTAATTGAAAAATGACTCAATTCTTTACAAGAAGGTCCTCCACAACCATCATGAGAAACTAAGATTTCTATGGTATAACTTCCTCCGTTATTGATTACAGAGGTGACTTTTGTTGAAAAACCGCCACCATTTGCTTTTTCAATTCCACAATATGTGGATAAAAAGTTTGTTAAAGAGAAACTTTTTAAAATAGGTTGTTTCTTATTTTTACCCAACGTTTCTTTTGGTTGCGATTGCGTAAATATCCAGAAAGGATCTTGATTGAAACGATTGGTATTTTTCCAATTAGATTCGTGTTTGCTCCAAAGCGAAGAGATTTCCTCAGTTTTAAGGTTTTTTTCTGCTTTTATAAAACTATTTCCAATGACTAACTGCGAAGAGGTAATTAGTAAAATAGCGAATAAGCTTTTTAGGAATTGTGGGCTCATTTTAATTTTTTTTTGGTTCACTCAGGTAAAATTATACAGTATTGACGGGTAATTTATATATCATATAAATACCTTTTTTTTTAAAATTTTAGCATTTTTATGTTTTTCTTTGGTTTATTAGTAGGAGTATAAGTTTGTAAAAACAACTCCAAAATACAACTTTTTAAAAGTTATCAAGAAATGTAAAATACTAAAAATACAATTTTTTTAAGAAAAACGAGAATTAATTATGAGATGTCTTTGAAAATAAAATCGATTAAACAAAACTTTAGGAGTAATGGTGGGTTCATTAGTACTGTGATTAAGGGGTTAATAATTTATTTATAACAGCTCAAAAGTACGAATAATAAATTAAAATATCTAATAATTGAGAAAAAAAATCAAACTTATTAGCTCTATATGAGAATGTTAAAAAAGGATAGCCGAATTTTTTGTGTAAAAAGTATTGTTTAAAAAAACTATAATCAACAAAAAAATAACCTTTTCAATATCGTTAGTTCTTTTTAACAGGAATTCTATCGCGATCAATACTCCCTTTTTTCAAGGCTTTATAGTTTTCATAACAATCTAAAACTGCTTCAATTAGCTGTAAATCAGAGGCTTTTTTAATAAAGTATTCAGAGTAATTACAATCTGTTAGCAATTCTGATAATTCTTGGCTATCCATTCCAAGATATTCCATCATTACTTCTCTATCAAATTTACCTGAAAGCATTTTACGTAAATCATCTTCATGCTTTAATTTTTGTAATTTTTTCAACTGTTTGGGTTTGTTACCAAAAAGATTGTACAAAAAATCAACAGGTTGAAACAACGCTGCAATAGGAGAGGTGTAATTTTTTTTGGTCGGTCTCCCAACTTCATACGTTTGTGGCAATCCATTGATATGAATTCTCGTGAATTTATCTTTAGGAACTTGCTTGATATCAATTTCTAAAACACCTATGAGTTGTGTTGATTTGATAATAATTTCTTTAGTTTCCTCGGATTTTTCATACAATGCAATTTCCAATTCATTTCCTTTTAATAAGTCGTTTGTGATTTTCAGTTTGATGGATGAATATCCCAAATACGAGACCAAAATAGTATCATTGACAATAGCAGGCAATTCAAAAAAACCATTTTCATTGGTGATGGTTCCTTGCACAGTATTTAAATTCAATACGTGAGCTGCACTCAATGCGTGTTTCGTTTCTGAATGAATAATTTGACCCCTTAATATTGTTCTTCTGATAGTATCATTCTGAGAAAAAATACCCAATGAAAACAATAAACATAAAATGAATAGATTTCTTTGCATGGAAACAAAAATAGCTATAAAACTTTTCAAGAAAGGTTAATATTTTGTGAAGATGAAAAATAAATTCTAAAAAGTGCGCGTAACTGGATTCGAACCAGCACATCCTTGCGAACACAAGCCCCTCAAGCTTGCGCGTCTACCAATTTCGCCATACGCGCGTTTTAAAAAAATATTAAAAAAAGTTAGTTTTAAAAACTAACTTTTTAGTGACCGGGCTGGGATTCGAACCCAGGACCCTTTCATTAAAAGTGAAATGCTCTACCAACTGAGCTACCAGGTCATTAAAATAATAGGCGTGCAAATATACAGTTAACTTATAATATAGCTTTCAGAAAATTGAATATATTTTCACGATATTTGCCAAAAATAAATAGAATCATGAAAATTGTCTTGTTAGGATATATGGCCTCTGGAAAATCAACAATTGGCAAAAAGCTCTCTGAAAAATTAAAGATGCCTTTTATAGACTTGGATAATTATATTTCTAAAAAAGAAAACAAGTCTGTTTCTGAGATATTTTCACAAGATGGCGAAATCTATTTTAGAAAAAAAGAGCACGAATATTTAAAGGAAGTTCTTGTAAATCAACAATATTGTATCCTTTCTTTAGGCGGGGGCACTCCTTGTTATGCTACTAATATGGAATTGATTCATGAGAAAAACGCACTTTCTATTTATTTAAAAGCCTCCATCCAAACCTTATCAGAAAGACTTTTAAAAAACAAAAGTTCAAGACCTTTGATTGCTCTTTTGGAAGATGAGCAAGTTCCTGAATTTATTGCAAAACATCTTTTTGAAAGACGTTTTTTTTATGAACAAGCCAAGAAATTGCTGGTTGTTGATAAAAAATCAACCTTAGAAATTGTTAACGAAATTGAAAATTTGTTACTGTAAATATGCAACAGATTTCTCCTCTAAAAAATCTATCTGCACATGTTCTTTGATTGATGTTGATAATGAAACGCCTTTAAAATCAGCTTTTACAGGATATTTTTTATGATTTCTATTTACCAAGACTGCTGTTTTAAATCGTTTTAAAGGAACATCCAAAAAGTGTTTTACGCCATAAATCAGGGTGGTTCCTGAACTCAAAACATCATCAACCAGCACCAATGATTTATTTTTATATTCATTTACAGTCAATGAAGTTGTTACAATATCTAAAGGATTTTTCTTATTGATATTGACCAAGCAAATAATTACTTTCAAATCAGAAATTTCTGAAAGTACCTTTACAAGTTTTTCGGCAAAAATATAGCCATTACCCATAATTCCTGCAATCACCACCTCTTTTTCATCGGAATTGCTTTCATATATTTGATAGGCAATTCGCTTGATTTTTTGGTTTATTTGAATAGTATCTAAGATGATGTTATTTTCTTTTGTCATCGTGTTTCTATATTGTTTTCTTGATATCCATCAATGTCTCTTCTGTCTTTTTTAGTTGGGCGTCCTTCCCCTTTTTTGCGATAATAGTCCTTGGCGAATTTCAATAATTCATTTTTCTCAAACTCTTCTTTTGGGGTCATATCTTTTCGATACAAATCTACCAATTTTGCACCAATCCTACTCTCTGGCAAATCTAAAACTTTAATTTGATAATTGATTTGGTCTTTTCTAACCAATAACAATTCGTTTCCAAATACTTCTCTGGAGGCTTTTATGTTACTTCCACCAATTTTTATGTGTCCTTTTTTACAAGCATCTGTTGCCAAACTTCTTGTTTTAAATACACGAATACACCACAAATATTTATCTATCCTCATAAAAAAGTTAAAATATACTTTTTGTCTTTCTACAAAGGTATAAAAATGCTAAATTGCGCCCTAAAATTTTATAGTTAAATGACTAAAATTAAAAACATTCTTGTTTTAACGCTGTTTTCATTGTTGATTTATGCTTGTGGTTCTGACTCTTTTACAAATCCTTATACCAATATTGATCGTAAAGCGTTGGCAATTTCTGACAATGACTCAATAGTAAAGTTCTTGCAAGCGCATTATTATGATGAAACTTTAGATTCTGTAAAAGCATTGATTAGTGGAAAAACCTCGATTTATGAGGATTCGAAACTAAAAATCATGGATATTACCGAAAATGATATCGACTATAAATTATATGTTTATGTTGCCAATGAGGGAAGTCCAGCACCCAATCCAGATAAGGGTTTTCCAACAATTGCAGATTCAGTTTTTGTAAAGTATTCAGGAAGATTTTTTTCTGGAACAACTTTCTCACAAACAGCTTTTGACTCAAACACCACCGGAATTTGGTTTACTTTGAATTCAGTAATCAAAGGTTGGACTAACGGAATGGTAAAATTTAAAGGTGGACAGTTAAAAAAAGACCCAAGTGGAAATCCTTTCAATGGTCCAATTACTTTTTTAAATGGAGGAAAAGGTGTAATTTTTATTCCATCAGGTTTGGCTTATCCGTCTTCTAACCAACAAAATATTTCTAATTCTAATTTGGTTAATTTGTTAGATTCCAACTTGTTTTTTTATGTTGATTTATTAGATTTTGTAAAAGATACAGACCATGATAATGACAATGTTCCTTCAATCGTTGAGGATTTGAATGGTGATAAAAATTTAAATAATGATGATACTGATGGTGATGGGATTCCTAATTATTTTGATGCAGATGATGATGGAGATGGCGTATTGACCAAAAATGAAGATAAAAATGGAAATGGTGACCCAACAGATGATAAAAATGATCCAACAAATCCAAACTTACCAGATTATTTGAATAAAAACATCAAATAATAACAAACAACCAACCCCTAAAAAAGCTCTTTGTGAATGATTACAAAGAGTTTTTTTATGAAATAAAATTTATTTGAATTAATCTTTTTGAAGTGATTTCAAAAGTTGTTACAAAATTTGAAATCACTTTTTTTTTAGTGATAAATGAGTTTAAACTTAATTATTAATTACTTTAAAATATATTCTAAATTTGATGTTATTGTCAAGTTCTTTAAAAGTAATTTGTATTTGTTCTTATAATTTATTTATCTTTGCAGAGTGAACATTCACTAATTATATTAAAATGACAATTACAATATCTGATAGACAATTTGAAATCATAGAAGCAGCTGGAAAAATACTTACTACTTTTGGAATTAGCGGTTTAACCATTAAGAACTTAGCTAAAGAAATGAAGTTTTCAGAAAGTGCATTATATAGGCATTTCACAAGTAAAGAAGAAATAATAATTGTTTTACTTGAATATCTTGCCAAAAACATGGAAGAGCGTTATACCACTGCAATTTCCATCGAACAATCACCCGAAGATAAATTCATTACACTATTTCAAAATCAATTTTCATTTTTTAATGAGAATCCTCACTTTGTGGTGGCAGTTTTTTCTGATGGACTGTTGGAAGAAAGTATTAGAATCAACGAAGTCATGATGAAAATAATGAACGTGAAAATAAAGCATTTATTGCCAATAATTTCTGAAGGTCAACAAAAAAAAATCTTTACAAATTCAATTACTTCAGATGAATTAATACATATCGTGATGGGAACTTTCAGATTACAGATGTTTAAATGGCGAATTGCTAATTTTCAATTTGACATTAGTAGAAATGGAGATAATATGATACAGGCATTATTAACCTTAATCAAAAACAAATAGTAATGAACAAAATTATCTTAAAATTTACAATAGGTAGCTTTTTACTATATATTTTTGGCAATTCCACTAACGAGAAATCAAACATACATAGAGAAAAGCAACAAACCAACAACTTTTCCTTGATGATGCGCAAACCATCATACTAAATAATGGTGAAAAATGGCTGGTCAATGAAGAAATGAAACTCTTTATTCTTTAAGCTAAAAATATTTTGAATGAACACATAAGCAACAATTCAACTGACTATAAAGAATTAGTGGAGCAACTTAAAGAGAAAAATTCAGGGTTAATTAAAAGTTGCACGATGAGGGGTGAGAGGCACGATGAATTGCACAAATGGGTACATCGTCAGATAGTATTAATTGAGGCTTTGTCAAAGGCAGCATCAGTAAAAGAAGCAAGTGAGACTATTAATAATCTCCAAAAATCATTTATAACTTATCATAAATACTTCCAATGAAAAATTTAATAGAACTCCACATGGCCGAAAAAGGAGTTTCGGCACAATCACTTTTTAAAGGTGAACTTGGAACAGCAACCGCCATTCAATTAGAACGAAATGGTACACTGAAAGAACACCGTACTAAAACTCCTGCACTACTGCTTTGTGTTTCAGGGTTTGTAACTTATGAAGATGAAAACGAACAGGAAATTCAACTTGAACAAGGAGACTATGTGAACATTACACCCAATGTGAAACATTGGCTATATGCGTCCGCAAAATCTCAACTCATCTTATTGAAATAAAAAAATTTGATCAATGAAGTTAGTTAATATTCACAAACAAACATTGTTGCTGCTATTATTTTTAATAGGAGTTTATACATCTCAAGCCCAACTGTGGACACTGCAACAGTGTATAGATACGGCACAGATTCGGAATAAAAACCTGCAAGTAAGCAGAAACAATATGGCTATTGGTGAGCAAAAAGAGAAAGAAGCAAAAGCCAATTTATTTCCAAAGGTGACTGTCAATGCAGATTATAAATATTTCACAAATTTACCTTATCAGTTAATGCCTTTATCCACTTTTAATCCAGCAGCTCAGGAAGGAACGTATAAAGAAACACAATTTGGTGTTCCGCACAACATAAATGCTAATTTGCAATTGACAATGCCTTTGTATAATCCGCAAGTTTACGGTGCAATTCAAACCACCAAAATTGCTTCGGAATTGACTGAATTACAATACCAAAAAACAGAAGAACAAATCTATTTTGAAATCTCAAATTTGTATTATAATGCTCAAATACTGCATCACCAATTAACTTTCATTGACAGCAATCTTATAAATGCTAAAAAGTTATTAAAAAACATTCAACTGCTCAATGAACAATTACTTGCTAAAGGAACAGATGTAAGCAAGGTGAAATTGCAAGTATCACAATTAGCCACGCAAAAAGAAAATATAAGCGGTAAATATGAGCAAGTTCTAAATGCTTTGAAATTTGCTATGGGCATTTCCATTGAACAAAATCTACAAATTGAAGCAAACATTCAATATCAAAATACAAATGAATATACTCCTTCATCAACTTTAGATATTCGTATTATAAATACTCAAAATCGTTTATTGTCAAGTGAACTAACCACTCTAAACAAATCAAGATTTTTGCCTTCGCTTAATTTTATTGGAATGTATGGCACAACAGGTTTTGGATATAACGGACTGCAAAACTCCTTTTTAGATTTTTATCCTATTGGTTATGTAGGTATTCAATTATCCTACCCATTGTTCAATGGGACTTTAACGCTACGAAAGATTACTCAGAAAAAATTTGAATTGCGAAATAGTGAACTGCAATTCGGCTTACTAACCGAACAAAATACTATGCAGGTTGAAAATGCAAAATTGCAAAGACTGGTTGCTAAAAAATCAGTAGAAACAACAACAGAACAAATTGAACTGGCAAAAACTATTTACGAGCAAACCATTCTACAACAAAAACAAGGAACAGCAAGCTTAACAGATGTTTTGCTTGCGGACAATGCTTTACGTGAAGCACAACAAACTTATCTATCTGCTATAATTGATAATCTGAAAGCAGACCTCGAACTTAAAAAGCAAACTGGAAATATTTCAACAACTAAATAGTATCTACAATGAATATAAGATCATCAATGCTAAAAAAAGCTTTATACATCATCATACCGTTGGCGATAATTGCCATTGTGGTAATTAAGTTGAAAAGCAACAAAGAAATTACACAAAGTAAGGTTTATCAATACGATAAAGAACAAGCTATAAATGTTCTGGTAGACACACTACAAATTGAAAATGTGAATGCCGAATTTTCTTATTCGGGAACATTTGAGCCAAACAAGGAAACTAAAATAAGTGCCGAAATACAAGGAAAGATTAACGAAGTTTTAGTTGATGTTGGAAGTATTGTAAACAAGGGTCAATCATTAGTACAGTTGGATAATTCATTACTGAAATTACAACTGCAAACCATTGAAGTGCAAATAGAAGGTTTGCAGGCTGATGTAAACCGCTATACAATTTTGGCTAAAGCGGATGCAATTCAAGGTGTTCAATTAGAAAAAGCAGTATTGGGATTGAAATCAGCAAAAGTTCAAAAAGCTACTTTGGTGGAACAAATAAATAAAACCACTATCAAAGCACCTTTTAACGGAGTAGTTACTGCTAAACAAAGTGAAGAAGGGGCATTTGCTGCACCCGGAATTCCATTACTTCAAATAACGGACATTACTACTTTAAAATTCACTGTTAATGTTTCTGAAAATGAGTTAAGCCAATTCAATTTAAAACAAAGCTATTCTCTAACAGTAGATGCTTATTCTGAAATTCTATTAACGGGGAAAGCTACTATGATAGGTAGTAAAGCCAATATGGGCAGCAGTTTTCCTGTTCAGTTTACGGTAAATAATACTTCCGATTTGAAAATAAAATCAGGAATGTTTGGCAAAGTAAATTTGAAAAACGACAATCAAGAAAAAGGCATTATTATTCCTGCATCAGCAATCGTTGGCACAGCTAATCAACCACAAGTGTATCTGATTAAAAACGGAAAATCTGTATTACAAAATATCACTATTTCAAAAAAGATAGAGAATAAAGCAATTGTGTCAATTGGATTAAATGAAGGCGATGTCATTGTAACCAATGGATTTATAAATCTTTTTGACGGGGCAAATGTAACTGTCAAATAAAATCAGTGAAAAATGAATATTACAGAAATTTCAATCAAACGCCCTTCGCTGATAATAGTGCTATTCAGCGTATTTACATTATTAGGTATTATAGGGTATAAAAATTTGAGTTATGAATTAATGCCCGACTTTAATCAGCCAGTAGTAGTAATTAAAACAGTATATCCGGGTGCTGAACCTAACGAAGTAGAAACTTCCGTTTCACGAAAAATAGAAGATGCGCTATCTAATTTGGAAGGTGTAGATTACTTGGTTACAAAGTCTTTGCCAAATGCTTCTATCATTATTGCCAATCTGAAATATGGAACAGATTTAGATAAAACAATGCAAGATGCTCAACGCTATATTGACAATATCCGCAAAGATTTACCTCAGGATATTTTAAGTCCTGTGATGAGTAAAGTTTCGCCAAATGATTTGCCTATAATGTCAATTAGTGCAACAAGTAATTTATCTGCTACTGAGTTTTATCAAAAAATGAAAGATGATTATCTGCCACAAATTCAACAAATAAAAGGCGTTGCAGAGATTACCGTTTTAGGTGGGGAGGAAAGAGAAATACAAGTAAAAATAAATCAAGACAAACTGAAATTGTATAAAATTTCAATGGTTCAGGTTGTTGAAGCTATTAATCGTTCGGGCTTAGACTTACCTGCTGGAAAAGTGCAAACCGAAAAAGAAAGTAATTCAGTTCGTTTAACTGGAAAATTTACATCATTAGAAGACATTAAAAACGTACAAGTGGCAATGCCTGTTTTAGGTAGTCCAGTTTATGTAAAAGATATAGCAGACGTTATTGATGGTGTAAAAGAAACGACATCTATCAGTCGTTACAATGGTAAAAATGGCATTGGTTTACTATTGAAAAAACAAGGTGATGCCAATGCAGTTGATGTTTCAAAATTAGTTCGTTCATCATTCAAAGCCATTGAACAACAAAATTCACAAGCAGGTGTAAAATTTATTATTGCAGACGATAGTACAGACAATACTATTGCTGTAGTAAATTCTGTTGTTTTCGATTTAATATTAGCGGTGATATTGGTTTCATTGGTGATGCTTTTATTCCTAAGAAGTTTCAGAAACTCATTAATTGTAATTGTTGCCATTCCAACTTCTTTAGTTACAGCGTTTGCAGTAATGTGGCTTTTGGGCTACACGCTAAACCTAATGACCTTACTAGCAATGTCTTTAATCATTGGGATTTTGGTTGATGATGCAGTGGTAGTATTAGAAAATATTCAAAAACATTTAGACAAGGGAAAAGATAAACGAACTGCTGCAATGGATGGTCGTATGGAAATTGGCTTTGCTGCATTGTCTATCACAATGGTTGACGTTGTTGTTTTCCTGCCGATTCTTTTTTTACAAGTGTTTGTTGCCGACATGCTCAAACAGTTTTCCGTTGTTGTAGTAACATCTACTCTCACCAGTTTATTGGTTGGTTTTACGCTTACGCCTTGGTTGGCTTCACGTATTGGGAAGAAAGAAGATTTACAACCAACTAATATTTTCAATCGTTTCTTGCTTTGGTTTGAGCATCAGTTAGAAAATTTTACCAATTGGTATGGCAGACAATTAGAATGGGTTTTAAGCCATAAATTAATTTTCACAGGAATTGTTTTGTTGCTTTTTGTAATGACTTTAGGCATTATGAAACAAGGCATTATTGGTAAAGAATTAATCTCAACAGGCGACCAAGGAAAATTTAGAATGGCTTTGGAGTTTGACAAATCCACTTCTATTCAGCAAAATAACTTAATTGCTCAAAAAATTGAAACTTATATTATTCAACAACCCGAAGTTGCAACTGTATTCAGCAACATTGGCGGTCCAAGCACAGGCATTGGAAGTTTAGGAGTAGGTTTTGCAAACAAAACTGAATTTACCATTCAATTAAAATCTAAAAAGGAATTGGATAATTTACCTACCGAAACATTTATGAAAAATCTTCGGGAAGAACTAAAGTCAAAATTTCCGAGTATCAATTATTCAATGGCAGCATTGGGTTTAATTCCTCGTTCAGCCCCCATTGAAATTACATTAAGTGGGACCAATTTAGATCTGGTGATGCAAAGCGGAAATAATCTAAAAGCAATTATTGAAAAAATTCCCGGTGCGGATAATGTTCGCTTATCAGTTGAAGCAGGTAGTCCGGAATACAAAATAATTCCCGACAAAGATAAAATGCAGCGATTGGGTTTAACAACGGCTTATGTAGGATTAAATATAAGAACGGCGTTTACTGGAAATGATGATGCCACACTTACCGAGAATGGAACTGAATATCCTGTGAGAATTTGGTTAGATGAATTTAGCCGACAAAATTTTGAAGATGTTCAACAACTTTCAATTGTTAATCCAATGGGTTTGCCAGTGGAAGTTTCACAATTTGCAACAGTCGAGCAAGATAATTCTCCTTCCTTGTTGGAGAGGAAAGACAGACAACCAGCAGTTACACTTACTGCTGACGCTTTAGGGAGACCTTCTGGATCTGTGGCAGATGATGTTGTGGCTTATCTCAAAGAAAATCCGTTACCAAGCGGAATACAAATGACTTGGGGTAGCGACATCAAAAGACAGAATGATAGTTTTGGTGCGTTAGGTTCAGTATTGCTGATTTCGTTTTTGCTTATTTACCTGATTATGGTAGCACTTTATGACAGTTTTGTTTATCCATTTGTAGTTTTGTTTTCTATTCCAGTAGCAGCAATTGGGGCATTTTTCGCATTGAATTTATCATTAAGCAATTTGAGTTTGTTCGCCTTACTTGGTTTAATTATGCTAATGGGCTTAGTAGTAAAAAATGCTATTCTAATTGTAGATTTTACCAATCAATTAAAAGCGGAAGGCAAACATTTCAAAGAAGCTTTAATCATTGCAGGAAAAGGTCGTATGCGGCCAATCCTAATGACAACGCTTTCAATGGTTGTTGGTATGCTTCCCATTGCAATGGCAACAGGAACAGCAGCAGAATGGAAAAATGGTTTGGCTTGGGTAATCATTGGCGGACTTCTTTCCTCATTAATTTTAACCGTGTTTTTAGTGCCGATGATCTATTATTTAGTTGACGCCGTAAAACAAAAAATTAATAAAAGAAATTAGTTTTTGCAAAAAATATAAATCTTTTTATAGTTTTTATAAATATTTTGCCAATGAACTATAGATTTTAAAATATGTTATATATTTTTTAAAATTTCAAATTTTGTTTTTTTTAAAATTCTTAATTGTTAACTCGCCACTAACTGATTGAGAAATTGCCAGCGCCTCATTGCCCAAGTAACAGCGCACACGTGCGTTACTAACTAAAAATAGTACAATTACTATCAAATAGTTGTATAATTTTTTTAAAAAAAATGTACAATCTTTATAAATAAATTATACAAATTTTTATACTTCTCTCAGTGTGTTTTGGCAGCTGCCTACGTGGGCAGCTGCAACTGTGCACAGAGGGTGTGCAACAATACCTAAAAATCATTTCAGATTATTTGTTTAAAAAATTAAATAAGTTTCAGACAATCTCATAAAATACAACCCTTTGTAATGCACACAAAAAGTTTTTTTTGTTTTATTATAGATGAATTTTTGCAATCGTTTTCGTAGATTGTATTGATTATTGTTATTTTTAAAAGACATAAACACGAATAAGTCTTTAATTTTGTAGTACAATATCAAACTCATGGAATTATTTTCAAATAGTTATTTTGTTTTATTTCTGATTATTCTAATCGGATTTATCATTGGTCGAATTAAGATTAAAGGAATTTCTTTAGACGTTTCAGCAGTTATTTTTGTAGCATTATTTTTTGGCCATTATGGAATTGTTGTTCCAGTTGATTTTCAATATATTGGATTGGTACTTTTTATTTTTACCATCGGAATTCAAGCAGGACCAAGTTTTTTTGAATCTTTCAAAAAAAACGGACGTCAATTGGCAACCTTGGTTACGCTCCTTATTGTCGTAGCTGGTTCCATTACTTTTTTGATTCACAAATTTTTTGGAGTAGATAAAAATTTAGCTATAGGTTTGTTAAATGGCTCTTTAACAAGCACACCGGGTTTGGCAACCGCTATTGATATTACAGGATCTCCATTGGCATCTATTGGCTATGGAATTGGCTATCCATTTGGCGTGATTGGCGTGATACTCTTTGTGAATCTTTTACCAAGAATTATGAGAGTGAATCTAAGAGAACAAGAAAAAACTTTTAAAGACAGCGTGCTTGCTGAATATCCTGAAATATTGGCAAAACATTTTATTGTTGAAAACGAAAATGTGATTGGTAAAAGTTTGAAAGATTTGAACATTCGTTTTATGACAAAAGCGGTTGTTTCAAGAATTAAACATCAAGATACTGTTATAATTCCAGAAAATGACGTGATTTTACAAAAAGGGGATGTTGTGAGAGCTGTTGGGTCAAATGAAGCTTTAGAGCGTGTAAAATTGCTTTTAGGTCATCAAACAACAGAGGAAATTCCTTTAGATAAAAAATATGATGTTCGTTCAATTTTAGTTACTAACAAAGAAGTTGTCAAAAAAACATTGGGTCAATTGCATCTTGAAGAAGCTCATAACACCACTATCACTAGGGTAAGACGTTCAGGTATTGACCTTTCTCCAAGTCCTTCTTTAAAATTACAATTTGGTGATAAATTGATTGTTATTTCTTCTAAAGAAAATATGGAAGAAATTAGCAAGATTTTTGGCGACAACAAACTCTCAAATACTGATTTTTTACCCATCACTCTTGGAATTATTTTAGGGATTTTGGTAGGAAAAATCACTGTCAATTTTGGTGATTTTGCTTTCGGATTAGGATTAACAGGAGGCATATTGATCGTAGCATTAATTTTAGGAAGAACAGGTAAAACTGGGCCAATCATGTGGACAATGACAGGAGAAGCAAATCAAGTTTTGAGACAAATAGGTTTGTTGTTTTTCCTTGCTGCTGTTGGCTCAAGCGCAGGTTCAAGTTTGGAAAGCACCTTCCAACAGTATGGTATTGAGTTGTTTGTTTATGGCGCATTCATAACCTTAATTCCAATGATTGTCACTACTTTTGTTGCGAGATATTATTTCAAAATAAACATTCTTGTACTTTTAGGAACGCTTACAGGAGGAATGACTAGCACTCCAGGATTGGCAGCCACAGACACTATGGTTGACTCAGATGCGCCCGCAATTGCTTATGCCACTGTGTATCCTATTGCCATGGTTGTATTGATTATTGTGGTTCAAATTTTGAGTTTGATATAGGGGTAGTAGGTTTTTCTAAAAAATGTTTTATTGTGTTCGTTGTTTCTTTGGTTTGAAGTTT
Source organism: Flavobacteriaceae bacterium CG2_30_31_66 (assembly GCA_001873065.1). Taxonomy (GTDB): domain Bacteria; phylum Bacteroidota; class Bacteroidia; order Flavobacteriales; family Flavobacteriaceae; genus Polaribacter. The sequence continues at coordinate 79,546 of MNYM01000034.1, read as the reverse complement.
TTTTGAACACAAACCTTTGGATTGTCTTTAGAACCAAAAATTTTAAACTTTTTAAAAACTCCACCAAACCAAAAAAAACTTCTTCATCTCACCATTTTTGAATTTAATCCAACACAAAGGGGCATATGGCAGTTTTAAAAATTCGTAGGCTCTCATTGAAAAATCCTCAAAAGACATCCAAGAAACAAGTTGATGAGGCATCACCAACCAATCTTTTTTCGTAGGTATAAAAAACTTGCCATTGTCAAGGAATTTTAACTTCATAATATTGATATAAAAACCAGCTATACAATCATTATTTATGATATTTAGCTTTGGTGTTTTTTCTGAAAAAGGCATGAAAAGTTGCGCTTTAAAATAGACCTGTTGCGAAATGTTTTTTGACAAAATTCCAATAGATTTTAAATGGTTTTTTGTTTCGTCAGAGTGGAGTAGTGGCAACTGCTTTTCAGAGAGTTTGTTTAGTTTTTCAATCAGTGAATCTTTCCTGTTTGGACCAATAAAATGGGCTATTTCATCTTGTCCAACACGTTCGTCGTATAAGTAAAATTTGTAAACAATCTCAATATGAATCAACTCGTTATTCCTCAAAAGGATACCATCCAATTCGCCCAATGTGAGTTTTTCTCTTTGAATTTGAATGTTTTCAGCTAAAATCTCGATTCCTTTTTCTTGTCGTAATTGAAAAGAAACAAACCGCTCTATGTATTTTCCTAATCGCTGATTTTCATCTATTTTAATAGAAATTTTTGTAAATTTTTTAGGTATAATAAAAGGTTGTAACCCCAATAGTGAGGTTTTTAGCCACAAAGAAGGCGTTTCTAAAAAACCTTTATAACGGTTTTGGATGTTTTTACTTATTGGTTGCATGATGCGTTGTTGTTCACAAATTTATTTTAATTTCTTTTATGTTTTTTAATTAAATTAAAAACCTCATTAACATTTACCATTTATAAAGAAACACTAAAATTTATGTTTACTTTTAAAATAACTAACAAACCATCATAATTCACTGAATTTTTAACTAAAACTTATTGAACGTTTGTTATTAATTTTCAAAAAACATGCAACTGTAATAAAAATAGTGAAAACAACTGGAAGTAATTTGAATTTAACGTTTAGGATTGAAATTATTTTATTTGTAACTGTAGTTTTCCTCTTATAATGTAATTTTTACAGGATGGATTTAGTTTATTTGATGCAGAAATGCTGTTGGGCTTCAAATTTTATTAGTATTATGTTTTTATCCTTCAGTAAATCTCATTATTATTGTAAGCATTTTCATACAATCAAGAGTGAAAAAATTGTTGATCAAAAAAAAATGATTCTTGAATTATTCATAATGTTCTCAATTTCGTTTCTTGCAGCAACAATTTCGGGAGCTGCAGGTTTTGGTGGTGCTTTGGTTTTACTTCCTTTTTTAATAAGAATTGTTGGTATCAATGCTGCTGTCCCAATCCTGACAATTGGACAAATTTTCGGAAACGCTTCAAGAGTTTGGTTCGGCAGAAACGACTTACAATGGAAACCAATAATTTATTTTGTAATTACGGCAATTCCATTGACAATTTTAGGAAGCTATCTTTTTATGGATATTAATACTAACAAAATCAAAATTGGGATTGGTGTTTTTTTGATTTTGATTGTCATTTATCGCAGATCAAAAATTAAAAAAATTCAAATTGGTGAAAAAGAGATGTTTTTAGGTGGTGGATTGACAGGTTTTTTATCTGGTCTTGCAGGAAGTGCAGGACCACTTGGGGCTGCTTTTTTTCTTGGACTCAACTTGTCAGCAACCGCTTACATCGCAAGTGAAGCATTTACTGCACTAGCAATGCACCTGACCAAAACAATTGTTTATAACAAATATTCACTTATTAGACAATCAGAATTATACTACGGACTTTTTATTGGTGTTGCAATGATTTTAGGAAGTTGGACAGGAAAAAAACTCATTGAAAATATAAACAAAGAAAAATTTATTTTGCTAGTCGAAATATTACTGATATTTTCAGGATTTCAACTTATCTTAAGCTCTTAATTATATGATGCACGTTTTCCACTTTTATAAAAAACTAGCTCGTTTTCCGAAATCAGTTTATTCAACTGAGATTAGGAATTCATTCTCCAAATGGGAATCTCAACTCATTTCACATTCAGGATTTATTCACGACGAACAACTTTTTTTACCTGAGATTGTTCGAGAAAACACACAACTCAATAGAATACAATCTTTTATTATTCAAGATGTTATTCATCAAAATTATAGCGAAAAGAATTTGTTGATTGAAAGAGAAACTACTAAGATTCTTCCAGAATTGTTTACTTTTAACAAAGAAAATAATGTGTGGAATTTTGAGATTTTCAGCATCGAAAAAACCAACTTCGGTGAATTTGAATTGATGTTAAAATACGATACCAACAAATCCTATATTGGTGAACCTAACAGAAATGACCATAAACTATGTTCGTTAAAAAAAGGAGAACCAGTTCAAGTTTCTATTAATGGCAAAACCGATTTTAGCTTAACTGGACGAAGAGAGAGAACCTATACCGAATATGGATATATCATTGAATATTTGGGTGATGTATCAAAAGTAGATTTTATAGCGCCTAACAAAATAGAATTTGTGCGTAAAATACCTGCCAAATCTTCAAAAGTGATTGATTTACGAAAAGTGTTATATTAGCATGATTGCAATTATAAAAAAAATCTGTTATTAAAAAATTGATTTTTTGAGTAATTTATTTAATTTATAATATTTTAAAGCCTGATTTTATGTCTAATTCTTGGTACCAAAAAAATAAAGAAAAGATTTTAAAAAAATTAAAAGAAAAATATAAGGAAGATAAAGAATTTAGAGAAAAAGCGAAAAAAACTTACAGTGAACGTTATAAAGAAGATTCAAAATACCATTTAAAAACCTTAGAAAACGCAAGAAATAGATATCATACTGATGAGAAATATCGAATTGCAACAATTGAAAGGTCTAGGGCAAAAAAGAAAGGGAAATAACTCATTTATAAGTTTAGTTTTAAAGCGTCAAAAGATAAAATAAATTGGAAGTATTCTGCCAAAGTCTAGCAAAATAATTTTATTTTTTTTTGTAGATTTTTTCTACCTTTTAAACAAAGGTTTGCACCACTAAATTACAAAATTTTGAAATAAAAAACACGAAATGTCTATTTCAATATAATGATTTATAGGTAATTAAATATATTTTACGATGAAACTTTGTATTGTTTATTTCTTTAGATTTTAGTCAAAATTCTACAATAAACTTTTTTTAATTTTGAAGTTTTATTAAAAAATGTTACTGCCTTTATTGTGAAAACTTTATTAATTTAAAGAAAATATGTTCTATATTCGTATTCCAATAATTGAGATTTGAAGACTAAAAGACTTTTTTTTATTGATTCAGTGCGTGCAATTGCTATTTTAATGATGTTGCAAGGACATTTTATTGATACTTTATTAGATCCACAATTTCGAAGTGATGATTATACTGCTTTCAGGATTTGGTCTTATTTTAGAGGAATTACAGCTCCTATTTTCTTTACCATTTCTGGGTTAATTTTTACTTATTTATTAATCAAAGCGAAACAAAAAGGAGAAGCTCATTTGAGAATAAAAAAAGGAATCATCAGAGGCTTCATGTTGATTGGAATTGGTTATCTCCTGAGGATTCCAATTTTTGAATGGTTTAAAGGTAATTTCGGAACTTATTGGCTAACAGTTGATGTATTGCAATGTATAGGTCTTTCTTTAATCATGATTATATTATTGTACATGGTTACCTTCAAAAAAACATTAGTGTTTTCATTGGTTTTGTTGTTTTTAGGAATTTTTATTTTCTTAGCAGAACCTTGGTATCGTAATCTTGAGATCAATCATTTACCATTGGCGGTTGCGAATTATTTTACTTTGGCAAATCAATCTGTTTTTACAATTTTACCTTGGTTTGGTTATGTGGCTTTTGGCGGATTTATTTCTACAATATTTTACCGTTTTTTAGAGCACAATACTTTTAAGAAATATATTATTATTGGATTTTTAGTATTAGGAGTTTTCTTAATTCAGTTTTCAACACATTTTCTATATTTTTTAAATCAACTAACAAATATTGAAATATTTAGATTGAGTGCAGGTTACAATTATCTTTTCAAAAGATTGGGAGATGTCTTAGTTTATTTCGCTATTTTTTATCTTCTTGAGGATGTTTTAAAACATTTTTTAATTTTAAAAATTGGTCAAAAAACCCTGTCAATTTATGTGATTCATTTCATTATTATATATGGAAGTATCACAGGTTTTGGGTTGAATAGATTGATTGGCAAAACATTGCAACCTTGGGAAGCCGTTTTTGGAGCACTTACTTTTTGGGTGGTAGTTTGCGTTATTGCACTAAATTACACCAAAACAAATCAGTTTTTTTATAACAAAATCCTATTATTTTTTAATGCCATTAAGAAAAAACTTAATATTGATTAATTTTTGAATTTATTAATCAATATTTAGCTATCATTTTTCAACCGGTATTTTTTAATCCACTTGACAATGAATTGATGATGCTCAACAAATTTGTGAGCATTTTTTCTTTTTCAAGACTACTTTCATCCTTCAGAATTCTCCATTTTTTCAAATATTTAATATGAAGTCTGTTAAGGATTTGTAATTTATGATTACGCCAATTCAAATTATCATATTGTCCGCTTCTTCTAGTTATTGCATTTTCGCCAAAAAGTTCCGCAATCATCTCAAATCCATTTTGATGATCTTTTAATATTTTATTCATGAACAGGTTTTTTTCTGAATCATTTTCATCCAATTCTGCATACAATTTCATGATGTCAACATCTGAAAGAATCAAATTTGTTTCTGTCTGAATCATTAAAAACTTTAAGAACGTCCAATCATTCGCATTCTTTTTAAGTTCTTCAAAAGCAGCTGGTTTTTCTTCTTTCAACCTCTTCAAAGCGGCTCCCAAACCATACCACCCTGTAAGTGTAATTCTTGAAAGGTTCCAACTAAAAACCCAAGGAATGGCTCTTAAATCATTCAAGGTTCTTGTGCCCGTTCTTCTTGCTGGTCTTGAACCAATTTTGCTTTTTTCCAAAACGTCAATACAGGTTGCTTTGCTAAAAAAATCAATAAAACCAGGCGTATCAATAAAATCTCTATAATGTTCAAATGATTTTTGCGCCAAAAATTCCATAGTTTCCACTGGATAATACTTGTCATTTTTAGACATCAAACTCTCAATATATTGCTTTGCAACTCCCGAGGCAAGTGCGTTTAAATTGTAAGTTGCCGTTAGTGGATTTCCAAAAAGTTGCGCAATTGTTTCTCCTTGAACCGTAATTTTAATAGTATTATTCACTGTATTTGATGGCATACTCTCTAAAAAACGATGATATTTTCCTCCACCTCTACTTATTGTTCCTCCAGCTCCATGAAAAAAGTAAACTTCTGTGTTGTTTTTTCTGCCAATTGCAGCCAACTCTTTTTCAGCTTTGAATAAATTCCATTTGCTAGCTATGGTTCCTCCATCTTTATTACTATCACTATAACCTAACATCACTTCTTGTTGATGAGAAACCAACTTTGAACGTTGTTGTGTAATCGGGTGTTGTAAAAATCTTTCAAGAATTTTTGGACCATTTTCCAAATCTTCAATAGTTTCTAATAAAGGAACTACTTTGATATCTGTATTCAATAATTGTGTTTCGCGCATCAAAAGATATACGACTAATAAATCACTCAAATTTCGAGTCATACTTACAATAAATGCGCCAATTCCAGCCGATCCAAATTGATTGATATGGTTGCGAACCACTCTATAACAATCCAAAACATTGTCAGCTTCAACGCCATAAGAAACAGTGATATCAGTAATTAGAGTATTGTTTTCTAGCAATGAGTTTAGGAAATTTACTCGTTTTTCTTCATTCCAATTTTCAAAATCTACTTCTTTTTCGCCATTTGATTTTAAAATTTGAGAAATCGCTTTGTCATGAAAAGCACTATTTTGTCTGATATCTAACGTTGCCAAATGAAATCCAAAACAATGAACAGCTCTTTCAATTGGGAATAATAAATCTTCTGACAAACCTTTTAAACCATTTTCATTTAAAATAGTTCTTAAAAAACGTACATCATCAGCCAAATTTTTGCTGGATTTATAATGCGCATTTGCATCTGTATTTTTGCCTAAAATGGTGTTTTCTAATTGTACTAAAACTAAGCTAACATACTGTCTCCAAGGTTCATAAGGGTTTCTATGAATGGCTTTTATTCCTGCATCACCCAAAGCAACAGCTTTTTTGTGGATAGCTTCTGACAATAAAAAAGGTACAGGATTGCTTACTGCTGAAACAGAAAGTTTGCTTACCAAAGTTACTAAATGGGTTTTTAAAAGTGATAAAGCATTTTTTCTGTGCAATAAAAGCGTTTCTTGAGTGATTGTTGGTGTCACTAGTGGATGACCATCTCTATCACCTCCAACCCAACTTCCAAAATTGATTTTAGGAAAATAATCAGGATTTTTAATTTTGTTTGGGTTCAAACCCATCTCAATCCAAGAACCTTTGAGTTGTTGGTCACTTTGCTTTAAAACAGCTGGAAAAACTTTTCGTAAATAGTAAATGGTATTTGCTCTTTCGTCTCTGATACTTGGTTTTTCAAGATAAATTTCGCCAGTTCGCCACCATCTTTCAAGTAAATTGATGATATTTTCTTTGATGTTATTTTGTTCAATTTTACTAAACGAATTGTTTTCTCTTTGCACTAAAAGCAAGTATAATTCTCGATGAATTTCAATTACTGTCACTCTTTTTGCTTCTGTTGGATGCGCTGTCAATACAGGAATTACTACAGTTTTTGAAATTGCTTCCAACATCATTTCTTCCTTAATTCCTTGGTTTTTCCAACTTTGAAATGCTTCACCCCATGAACCTCTAATAGAAGAAATTTTCTCTTGAGTTTCCATTTTTCTGCGATATTGGGTTGCCGCATTTTCTTCAACTAATGTTATTAATTGAAAATAAATACTCAAAGATTGTACTATTTTTTCAATAGAAATAGTGTCATTTTCAATCACTGAAAAATCTTCGGGATTGCTTTCAATCAATTGAATAATTTTGGTTTCATTGATTCTAGACAACATTTCAACATAACAATTGATGATAAAAAGCCTGTCATTGGTAATTTTTTGGTATGGATGCTCGTTCATAGTTTCGTTTTAAAAACTTCTCAAGATTAGTTATAAAATTGGAGCTTTCAAAATGTTTTTTAGTAAAATAGTATCGCACTTTGGGCGATACTTTTTTCATTTTATGCTGAATTTATTGAGAATATAAAATTCAGTTCTGTAATTTTTTATGGATTATTCTCAACAAAAAAATATAAAAAAAAGGAGCTATTTTCATTTCATGTCATTTTTTTTGTTTCTTAGTTTTTTTGTTTAACGTGTTGAATTGCTATACTTTAAAAAGAATATAAATGAAAGATAATTGCCTTGTAATTGCGAAAAAATATGCTTGTAGCAACTTAAAATCCCTACTTTTTACAGTGGTTTTTTTTAGTAGTTTCTTTGAAATGAATCCTTGTTTAGGGTAAGAGAACAGTTTGGAAACTTTAAAAATGTTGCTTTCTAAAAGCAAATCAGTTATCGAGAAAATTGATTTGCAAAACGAAATTGCTTTTTTATTACATCGAAAAGATTCCGCATCAACATTTCAATATTTGAATGAAGCCTACAAAACATCAAAAAGAATCAACTACGAAAAAGGAATTTTGACGTCTTTGAAAATCAAAGCGGGCTTTTTTATTTTTAAGAATAAAGGCAATCAAGCAATTGTTGCTTTGGAAGAATCTAAAAAAATCTTGTTAAACAATAAAGATGAATTGCAACTTGCAGATGTTTATAGAGAATTGAGGCAAGCAAAATATACAATTAGTAAAAATAAGGAGGCAATTGAAGATTTAAAACGTGCTGAAAAGATTTTTCTTGCTTATCAAAATCAACGTGGATTGGAAAAAACCTATGAATCGATTGGAGTGAATCAACGAAGGAACTGTGCCAATGTCGCCAATAGTTGCCAAAAAAACATTAGAAATGTTGCGTATTTCAGAAAAACTAACTTCAACAATCTCTGAGAATAATCAAGAAACTATTGATTATTTATCCTCAAGAGAAATGGAAATTTTACAAGAAATTGTCTTAGGATTGAACTATAAAGAAATTGCTGAAAAACTATTTATAAGTCCTCATACTGTTCGCAAACACATCGCAAATATTTATGATAAATTGCATGTATCAAACAAAACTGCGGCTATCAAAATTGCTATGAAAAAGAAATGGTTTAACTAACAATTCCCCAATAATTCTGACATTTTTTTAAATCAAATTCATCGCTTATTTCGATAAGCTAGGACATCTTTACTTCAAAAAAACTAAAAAAAACACACTAATCCTATTTTTAAAAAACTAAAAATTATGAAATCATTACAACTACTGTTGCTATTATTCGTATCAGCAATCACTTTAAACGCACAAAATACCATCAAAGAAAGCAACGTATTTTCTATGGATGGAAATGTTGAAACCATGAGAGTTGCTCCAGGAGGAATGCTACTTGTAGGCACTTCTGATGGATTAACAGCCATTGAAGCCCACAACAAAAATGTGGTTTTTCAATTCAAAGCATTTGGAAAAATTAAACCAGAAGAATTGACATTGCTTGATAATCTGCCTTATGTAGTTTTAACAAGAGGTTACTCAAAAGTAATTTTGAACTATTTTACTGGAAAAGAGGTTTTCAATTCTTCAAAAGATGGTTGGGGAAGCGTTTTTATGGTGCATCCTGATTATACCTATCAAAAAATCTACATGCTTGGAGGAACTGCAAAAGGATATTCATTGGGCGTTTTCGATATGGAAACACTTAAAAATGAAAATACCGTAAGTTTTACTGACAAAAAAACAATGGGTGCTTATATTGATGTTACCAAATACTATGAATCTAATGGAAAATTGTTTGTAAGAACTGAAAAAGGAATTGTGTGTGTTGACAAAAAAACGTTCAATATTGATTGGGTTTATGATGATTTAGACAAAGCAACTCCTTATATTTCAGTCATTACAGATAGTGAAAAAGGCTTGTTTTTTGTAACTGAAAGTGATGAAAAAAAATCATTATTGCACAAAATTGACAATTCAGGAAAAAGAACTACCAAAAAACCAGAAAAGTTAGAAGCAATTACACAAGCACTTTCAATTACTCCACAAGGTCTTTTAATTCAAATGGTGGATACGAAAGATTCGTATTTTCAAATGTATGATTTACAATCAGGAGTAAATAAATGGGAAAAACCTGTGGACATTAAAGGAGGAATTTATTTTACAGAGGTGAAAGAATCAAATTTATATTATGCTTCCAATAACGGTTTGATCAATTCACTTGATTTAAATACAGGAAAAACACAATTGAAAAAAGAAATCAAAACTGGAATGTGGTTTAAAAGCATTGTTTTACTTGAAAACGACTTGATTTTTTACATCACTGGTTCGGACATGGGAATTGCCAATTTGAAAACAGGCGAGTTTGCAAAAGAACCCACAAAATTCAAAAAAGCAACCAATTTGATTTCCTCTTATGACAAGAAAAATGACAGATTTGTAGTAAGCTCAGGTACTAAATTATTCTTCATCAAAAATGATGGAAGTAGCACAAAAGTGATGGATATCAATTTCAAAGAAAATGAAACTCCTTTAAGAATTGAGTATAGAGACAATGGAATTTTGTTGGGTGCTAAACAAAATAATGCCTTGATTTCGTATGATGGAAAAATCATTTATGAATCGTATTTCAAAGCGCCAGGTCAAAGTTTGTTGGGGAAAATTGCGATGGTTACTGTTACAGCAGCATTGATGAGCCAAAGTGTAGGTCAAAATATGAATAATAACTATAAAGATGCAAGATATAGTGCCAATGCCGCAACAGGTTTAATGGGAGAAATGAATAAAAGATTCAATGCAACAAAAAACACTAAAAACTTTTTATATGTTCTTACCAAATTAAATGATGGAGTAGGGCTTGTAAAATTGAACAAAGACAATGGAAATAAAATTGCTGAACTATTATTGAAAGATAGAAAACCAGCATACGAAGTGGATGATCAATTTGGGATTTTATACTTTAAAAATGATAAAAAGCAACTTACAACTTTTGATTTAAGGTAGTTTTAGTTTTTTAAATAATTGAAAAAGTAGCTATCTTTTGGATAGCTACTTTTCCGGTAGGTAGTATTTTTAATGAATTTAAGAAATTAAATAGTTTCAATATTACATCTCTCTTTGTGGATATTTCCTTTAAAATAGGAAGGTGTTGAACCTGTAATTTTTTTAAACTGATTAGACAAATGTGCTGCACTGCTATATTGCATTTGATTGGCAATTTGTTTCAATGAAAGCTCATTATACATTATCAATTCTTTTACTTTTTCAACCCTAATCACAATGATAAATTGTTGAATAGTAATGCCTTTTTCCTCTGAAAAAACATTAGAGAGATAGGTGTAATCATAGCCCAATCTTTCACTTATTAGAATAGAATAATTTTCTTTTTGTGCTTTGATATTTGGTTGAATCAGTTCAATAATATGGTTTTTAATTTTTTCAACTAAAACACTTCGCTTGTTTTCTAATAATTCAAGTCCAGAGTTTTTTAAATTTATTTTCAATTGATTACGTTTCTTTTTTGAAAGTTCACCTTCAATGTCAATGACTCCTAAATCAATAGAAATGTAGGGAATATTTAATTTCTTAAGTTCTTCTCTTACCCTCATTTTACAACGATGGCTGACCATATATTTTAAATATAATTTCACAGTTAAAAAGTAGTTTAATTTTTATGATAAAATGAATAGGACAAGTTTTATTGTAATTTTTTCTTTTTGATACCATCGCATCAGAAAATAATTGTCAAAAAATAAAAAAGAGCCACTGAGCAAGCAGCTCTTTTTTTGAGTTTTCAGATGTATTATTAATTATTTTTTTGAAATAATATCAATAATCACAGTTCTATTATAAAAACGTTTTTCTGGTTGATTGTTTTCAAAAGGAGCTAAGTCTTTATTTTCTCCAAAACCTTTTACTTCGAAAGAAACATCATTTCTACCTTTTGATGACAAGGCTTTTTGCATGATGTCTTTTACATCAAGAGCTCTTTTTGAAGATAAGTTTTGGTTATAATTTTCGTCTCCAATCATATCAGTATGACCATGAATAATCACTTTTCCGTTTTTAGGAATTGATGGTACAATAATTTCGGTGATGTATTTGTCATAAATATTGATGGCATTTGAATCGTCAAACTCATATAAAATACTGAATCTTTTTGAAATATCTGTTTCAGCAGGCATCCAAAGAACCATATCAGTACTGGTAATTTTCTCGAATTTTTTACCACTTTTGGTAGTTCCAATCATTTTCATTTCATAAGTTCCGCTTGCATTTGTTCCTAAAAATTCTTTTCCAGGAATACTCACGTTGTCTTCTGTATAAGGACCAAATGTTTTTACAACCCCGTTTTTATCTTTACTTTCGAGAGTCCAAGAAGTAAATATTTTGTTTGCATCTTTATTTTCAATAAAAACATAACTGTCAATAGGAGCTTCTTGTATGACTTCAAATTCAATTGGTTTTAAAAGTGTGTTAGAACCATTTTGAAATTGCATCAACATTTCTGGCGAAGCACTTTCAATTGAAACTCTACGGTCTCCTTCTTTTAAAAGAATTAATTCTTCTTTTTCACCTTTTTGACGTGATGGAATGGTTGGCTCAATGTTTCCAATGGTTGCAATTCTTGTGGGATTGATTGAAAAAACATCCACTAAATATGTTTTTACAGATTCAGCCATTTTAAGTCCATCTTCTTTATTTACCTCAGAAGAACCAACTAATTTGATACTTGCATTTGGATTTTTTACTAATCGATCACCAAGAATATTCAAGATGTTATAATATACTACCATTTGTCTTTTTGAACGACCAGAAAGATTTTCAGGAGTAAACATTTCAATTTGCTCTTCATGAAATTCAGTTACTTCACTTTTTTTGATTTTCACATAACGATTTGGTATTTCAGTAGAACCTAAGTCAAAGAATACGTAGTTTCTTAAAGGAAATGTTTCTTTCACTTTTCTTTCAGCAGGAATATTTTCTGGAGAAGTTACTTTGAAATCAATTTTTGGTGTTTTCTCATAAATCACCACAGTTTCATCTTCTTCTTCAGTAGTTAACATTTCTTTCGCCACTCCTAATTTGATAGTAAAACCAGCTCTAATGGTTGTGATGTTCCAAGTTTCAATTGTTCTTGGATTTTGACCAAAATAAGGTTGATAAGACACAAAAGGAGAAACCACAAATTGAGTTCTACGATTTTGTGAAGAAATAGGAATGTCATAACCAACACCAATTTGCATTGAAATTAATGATTTTTCCATGTTGCTAAAATCTCCTTTAATTTCTGGACTTACAGGATGCGGAGGAAGTGCTGGATTTTGGTGAATTTGGTAAGTAAATGAATTGTCTAATTTGTCTAAATTAAAGGCAAAACGTGGTCCTCCATAAACATAAAACCCATTTCTAAATGGTGCAAAACGCAAACTTGGTTCAATAGATAAATAACTTAAATTTGCAGATAAATCAGCAGGACAATCACAAGTTGTGATTATTTGATCAAAATCTCCTTTACGATTGTCATAAGCAACTTGCAACATCAAACCTAATTGAGTTTTTGGTTTATAATATTCTAAAGACAAACCAAGAAAAAGACCAGTTCCAAAACCGTTGTGAAACGCTTGTGTTGTTGAAAAAGTCGAGTTAATTTCTTTTGTACTTCCTTCATAGAAATTAAAGTTTGATCCTGTAACAACCCCAAACCACCAAGATGGATTGGTTTGGGTTGTGTTTTGAGATTGTGATGTTATTGTCGCACCTAATACGGCAATGAACAGTGTGCTTATCAGTAGGTTTTTCATTGATTTCCTATTTGGAAGATAAATACCACTTTTAGCATTTTTACTATTTATTATTAATTTCATAATGTATTCTTTTATTTTTTTTTAAAATTATTGAGGTATGGTTACAGCATTATTTTCAAGTGTAACAGCTCCTGTCATTGCAAGTGCTCTACCCAATAATACAGCCCCATTTTTCAATGTGATTGATTGGTCTGCCATGATAGTTCCTTTCATTTGAGCTGTGGTACCAATTGTTGCAGAACTACCTACTTGCCAAAAAATATTTTTAGCAGAGGCATTACCTGCAAGAATTACTTTCACACCATTTCCAACAGATAATGTTGAAGACGGCATTTGGAAAATCCAAACTGCATTTGGGTCACCTTGTGCATCCAATGTTAAATCAACACTTGTGATGTCAAAAGAACCACCTGGAGCTTTATACAATCCTGGCGCAAGTGTTAAACCACCCAATTCGCCATTCGCCATTACAATAACATTTAATGATCTTCCTGCAGCGTCAATATAAGCAGCTGTTAAACAGTTTTTAGCATTATTTGCCTCTGTATCATTGATTTTGATTGTTCCATTTACTACTGTTCCTGGAGGGAAACCAGTTACAGCTGAACCAGGACTTAATCCAAGATTACCGTCAACAATTGTTGGTCCTGTGTTTGTAACAGTTGAACCTGCAATGATTCCAAAAGGAGACACACAATCAAGGTCAATTCCATTAGGACCTAAAGCTGCGTTTGTTGAAAACGTCCAAGTATAATTAGATTCCATTGCAGTTCCTGACAAGTTTTGAGCAGCAGTTGTAATAGTGGCTATGTATGTTTTACCGGATTCAAGATTTAAATTTGGGTTAAACGTAGCAGTATTTCCATTAGCAATTACAATTCCATTGATTACATTTCCATTATTGGTCACAATAAAACTATTATTCGTAATTGTCAACGGATTCATTGACTCACTGAAAGTTGCAGTAATTGTTTTGTTCAAAGCAACACCAGTTTCAAGGTTATCAGGATCCGTTAAAATTACTGTTGGTGCGACAGGTTGAAGCGTGGTAAACGTCCAAGTATAATCAGCTACAAGATTTACTCCACTAGTATCTTCTACATTTTTACTGATTTTTCCAGTATAAGTTGTGTTTGATAAAAGTGCTGTTGCTGGCGTAAAAGTTACTATATTGTTTAAGTATGTTACAACTCCATTAATAGGATTTCCATTGGCTGAAACCGTAACATTCGCTCCAATAATTGTTAAAGGATTCATTGCTTTGCTAAAAGTCGCTTTGATAATTTTGTTCAAAGCAACACCATTTGCAAGGTTTTGAGGATCTGTGGAAATTACTGTAGGAGGAACAATTTGTAGCGTTGTAAACGTCCAAGTATAATCATTCGCAAGATTATACCCTTCTGTATCAGCAACATTTTTATTAATTTTTCCTGTAAATATTGTGTTTTGTGCTAGTGGTAAAGTAGGTGTAAAAGTTGCAACCTTATTTGCATACGTAACCACCCCAGCAATTGGGTTTCCATTAGCTGAAACGGTAACATTCGTTCCAATAATAGTCAACGGATTCATGTCTTTACTAAAAGTCGCAGAGATAATTTTGTTCAAGGGAACATTGGTAGCCAAGTTTATTGGATCAGTTGAAACAATTACAGGAAGAATAACTTCAAGTGTTGTGAATGTCCATGTATAATCATCTGTTGGGTTAAAACCTTCAAGATCTTCAACATTTTTACTTATTTTTCCGGTATAAACTGTGTTTGACAATAATGGTAAAGTTGGTGTAAAAGTAGCTACACTATTTGCATAAGTTACAACTCCATCAATCGCATTTCCGTTAGAAGAAATAGTTACATTTGTTCCAATAATAGTTAATGGATTCATTTCCTTGTTAAAAGTAGCAGTAATTACCTTGTTTAGAGGAACATTGGTTGCTAAATTTTCTGGATCCGAGGAAATCACTATCGGTAAAGTTGGAGATATCGTCGTAAAAGTCCAAATATATTCTACTTGTAAAGCATTACCACTGGTATCTTTTACAGAGGTTTTTACAATTCCTGTATAAACTGTACTATAAGCTAAAAGTCCTGTTGGATTGAATGTGGCAGTTTCGCCTTGAAAAGTTACGATTCCTGGTACTTGTCCTGATTGACTTTGTAAAATGATTGAAGCATTGTTTATGGTGCTTGGATTCATTTCTTTGTTGAAGGTAACTGTAATTGTCTCCTCTCGAGGAACATTTTCAGTTTTATCATCTGGGTTTGTGGCTACCACAATTGGACACTCTCCAATAACTTCTTCAAAAGTGTCTTTTTTACAGCCTGCAAACAACACAATTATTATAAACGCAATTAGTGAAAGTAATTTTGTTGATTTCATCTTTTCTTATTTAAAAACGCTAAGAAATAAGTTTCTTAGCGTCTGCAAATTTCTCTCAATAATCAACATATTATGTTACACAATAATTTCAATGTTTTACATAAATCACACATTTTCAAGGTTGAGTCTTCTCTTTTCTGCAATGGTTTTATAATAGGAGGGTGTAAGACCTGTAACCCTCTTAAATTGATTTGATAAATGCGCTGGGCTACTATAACTCATTTGGTAAGCGATTTCATTAAACGAAAGTTCGTCATAGAGTATCAACTCTTTTACTCGCTCAATTTTATTGAGGATGATAAATTGTTGAATTGTAATTCCTTTCACTTCTGAAAATACATTTGCCAAATACGTATAATCATATCCTAATTTATCACTAATAAAATCAGAATACGTTGATTTTGGGACTTCATTATCATGATGAATGAGTTCAATAATTACTTTTTTAATAGACTCTACCAAAACACTGCGCTTGTCGTCTAACAATTCCAAACCCGATTTTTTTAGGTTTTCTCTTAAGATTTCATGTTGCAAAGGACTGATATCTTCAAATGTTTCAATAACACCCAAATCAACAACCACAAAATCAATTCCTAATTTATTCAATTCTTCTTTTACCAATAATTTACAACGTTGACTCACCATATACTTAATATAAAGTTTCATAGTTTCCTGTTTGATTAACGCAAACTAATAGAGTCTGCCATAGCTATAGTGCAACAACCAAGCCCAAAGAGGTTTTTAAAATTTTATTATTAAGAAAACCCCTTAAACACTGGGGATTTACGGGGTGTATTTTTTGAAGAAAAATCTAAATTTATTGAAATTTTTAAAAAAAGGAAGTTGTTTAAACGCTCAAAAGCATCTGAAAAACAACATTATCGTCAGCATTTTCTGCTATAATTGGCGCAAATAAATACCAAAGAATGAAATCAAAAAGCAAATCTGTAGTTTTTTTATTCATGGAAATTTGCACTTTTATTTCTTTCTTTTCAGTTTTTAAGCCATAAGCTAACAATTCAATTTCTTGCTCTAAAATCACAAGCTCAACCAAAGGATTGTTACGTGAAACGATTTTATATTTTTTGTTCTTATAGTCAAGAATTGAGGAACTCGCAAACCATTTTTCATTATAAATTTTTGCGATGATTTGCCCTGAATTGTCTAAAACTTCTCTATTGTTTTTCCAGAAACCTGTTTTTTGAATCGTGAATTTTTGCTCTCCAAGTGTACAAATTGCTTTCGAAATTGTCGTTTTTGAAGAAATTTCCATGTTACCAATAGCAGTATTATCAACAATCAAAGAGAATTTTCCTTCACTTTTTTTCATCCATTTTTTTTCCATTTGTAATATATTTTTTAGTTTGATAAAATGTTGATTCAGAAAATCAGCAAATAAAAAAACTTTTTATTTTCGCTCTATTTGACATAAAATGGTATCTTTTGTTACAAAATGAACTCAATAAAAAGTTTAAAAAATATCGTAGCTTCCTAAATCACTGCGATCTCATAAGCATTTTCTATGTGAAAATTTTCGTTTTGATGTTCCATGGCAAGTATTCTTTGCATAGAAAGTCGCGCCATTAAATAACTCAATGTAGATTCTGCTCCCTGATTTAAGTTTACATTTTGTTCTTCGATTCCATCATAACAACCACCTGTACAAGGATTGTAAACAATTTGATTTAAGTGATTATTACCTAAAAACCAACCAAATGCAATGAAAGCTTTTTCTTTATAATCTTCATTATGAAATGCATCATAAAATTTTTCTAAAGCTATAATTGTGTTAGCAACATCAATAGGTTGCTCACCTCCAACAGGTTTTTCAATGGTTTTGTCTTTCAAATGCCAACCTTTGTTAGATATTACTTGAATTCTATTTTCTAAAAATATTTCTGATAGTAAAAATTCAAAACTTTCAATAGCTACTTCTTTATAAACTTTATTTTGTGTACTCAAATATGCACAAAGCATGGCCTCAGGCAACAAACTATTGCTATACGTTAGATAGTTTTCAAACCAAAACCAGTTTTTTGATTTTTCATGTCTAAACATTTGCGTCAACCTATTTGCAAACTCCTTTAACATGTATAAATTTTCTGTTTTTTTCTGATAATGCAAGCCTTTAATGATAAAAGCCATGGCTCTAGTAGAATGAATTTTTGATAATTTTGGCAGTGCTTTTTCTAGCAATTCAAGAGCCTTATTAATAAAATTGATTGGTAAAATTTCTTTTAATGAAACAATATATCCCAAAGCCCAAATGGCTCTTCCATTGCTATCTTCTAAGTTTTCATCATAATTTTGTGCACCAAAATCCTTTGCTTCATTTACATAATTCAAAAAAGCACCATCATATTTTATACAATGTTCTATAAATTGAAGATAGGTATTCATCAATTTTAAATCTTTTAAATCTTCAAAAAGTTCATAATGCTGTGCAATTGCAATCAAAGCTCTTGCATTGTCATCTAAAGTATACCCAGTTTTTATATCTGGAATTGCGATTTTTGAAAACTGAATCATTCCAACTTCAGTGGTCATATTTTTTATGTGATTCAGGTTGATTTTTGGCAATGCAAAACTCAATTTTATATCTTTTGATGCTATTTTTTTGAAAAGCTGCGCATGTGAAATCGCTGAATTTTGCCAAGCTGTTGAAGCCATTTTATGCAAGTTATTGGAAGAAATTTCAGCTCGTAATTTATCATTACTCAACAACGAAATCACAGCTTCTGATAATTGGTTTGGGTTTTCAAAATCGATAAAAATGCTACTATTATTGCTCAAAACTTCTTTTGCATGTGGAATTGGTGTTGAAATTACAGGACAACCACAACTTACTGCATACGAAAAAGTGCCACTCACAGCTTGATTTGGTTCTTTGGAAGTAAATAAATAAACATCCGTAAGTAATAAATATTCTAAAAGAATGGGCAATTGCAAATATTCATTGATAAATTTCACATGCTTTTCAATCTTTAATGAGGTTACTTTTGCTTTTAGCATTTCTCGATAACTTTCTCCATCATTTTTCAAAATTGTTGGATGCGTTTTTCCAAGAATCAAAAACAACACATTTGGATGCACTTTTGCAATGCTAGGCAAGGCTTCTAAAGTTGTTTCAATATTTTTACTTGAACTCAATAATCCAAAAGTGGAAAGGATTTTTTTGCCTGTAAATTGATATTTTTCTTTAAGTTGTTTTTTATCTGTTGGAGGCAACAAATGGGTTCCATGAGCAATAATCGTAATTTTTCCTTCGGGAATTTTGTAATGTTCTTTTAATATGGTAGCTGCACTTTTGGTCATCACAATGATTGAAGACGAATTTTCAGCAAGATATTGTATGCTGGATTGTAAAGTTTTATCCGGATTTGGCAATACTGTATGAAAAACAACTGCAATTGGTTGTGAAATTTGTTCGATAAATTTTGAAAACTCTTTTTCATTTTTTGCAAAAAATCCAAACTCATGCTGTACAACTACCAATTTTATATTCGAATTTCTACTAATTCCGAAAGCTGTTTTCACGAAAGAGTTTCTGAAATCAGTATTTAAAATAAATGATGGTTTTTGATGATATATATGTTGTTCATTGTCCGATTCTAGCGCACAAACAGTCACTTTAAAACTATTTTCAAACTGATTATTAAGTGCATCAATCAAATCATTTGAATATGTTGCAATGCCACATTCTCTTGGCGGATATGAAGTAACAAACAATATTTCTGGCAATTCTTTTTCTGGTATAGAGAGCTCTATAAATTCTTTTAAAAGTAGATTTTCAAAAGGTTGCCAAAAATTTAATTTTCTCTCTTTGTTGAGTAAAGTTATGTCTGATTTCATAGTTGTATGATTTTAATTTTTATTCAATGCTAATTCCGATAAAAGTTCTTCCAAAACAACTGATGCCACTGCAATTCGTTCATCTGCAGCACCATAATAAATGTAAAGTAAATCACCTTCTAAAATAGCTCCTGTTGGGAAACAAACATTGTTAACTTCGCCTTTCAATTCCCATGCTTTTTCTGGATAAAATAATGGATTAGGCAATCTTGCAATTTCAATTTCAGGTTTTTCTAAATCAAATAATGCAGCACAAGCCGAATATACATATCCTTTTACAGTGTCATGAACGCCATGATAGATAATGAGCCATCCAGCTTTGGTCTCAATTGGAGGACAACCACTTCCTATATAACTTATTTCGTGTTCAAACTTTGGCGCCATCACAATGTGTTCATCAAAATGTTTAAAGTAGTTTTGCCAAAAATGAAGGGATAAATCTTCTAATTTATCAATGGAAACAACAATTTGGATATCTGGTTTTATACGATGAAGAAAGCAAAATTTGTTATTAATTTTTCTTGGAAAAAACACCAAATTTTTGTCCCACAAAAATATTTTTCGGTCTTGATTTTCGTGGATTTTTTGGTAGTCATTGTAACGAATGTATTTTGCATTGATAGTACTAGCAGTTTCTGTAAAGTGTTGGAATTCATCATAAGTGATTTTTGGAACAATAATTCCTTTTTTGTCCCAATGAATCAAATCGTTTGAAATTGCCAGAGCTCCTAAAGCATTGATGCCATCAAATGCTGTATATGAAAGATAATAAATATCTTCAATTTTTACAATTCTTGGATCTTCTAATCCTTGACATTCATAGTCATCTTGCGGAAATAAAAGTGGTTTTTCATTTCGATGATCAACTAATAACGGATTTAGCAATCTGCAATAACCAATGGTTGAATAATTATCTTTAGCAACTGCTCTATAAAATAGGTGAATTTCTTTGTCAATTTTAATGACTGCAGGATTCAATACACCTTCACTTTCAAAATCGTGATCAGTTTTTCCAATAACAATACCGTGTTTTGTAACATTTACCATGTTTTTCTGTTTTAGTCTATGGAAGGTTTTTGTTGTTTTTTTAACATTTTATCCGCTTTTTTTTCTTTTTGAGTTTTTGCAGGAGCTGTTTTGTCCGATTTCTTTTTTCCTTCTTTCTCTTTTGACATGATGTAGTGTTTTAGGTGAAATGAATGTGCAAAACTATTTTAACACACTCCAAAGGTGGGTTTAAGACAATAAGAAATGCTTATACAATTAGAGGTATAAGTTATATAATTACAAGAAGTAAATGGTTAAATAAAATTATTTGTTCTCAAAATCATCTTGCTGTTTTTTAGAAAGTGATTTGAAAAAAGTTGGAGTTAAACCAGTAATTTGTTTAAATTGTCTCGATAAATGCGACACACTACTATAATTCATTCTGTATGAAATTTCAGTAAGACTTAGTTTATCGTAAATAATGAGCTCTTTTATTTTTTCTATTTTATGTAAAATCATAAATTGTTCAATAGTTATGCCTTTTGTTTTTGAAAAAATTTCTGCCATCCTATGGTAATCCTGGTTCATTTTTTCAGCAATCAATGAAGATAAATTTACATGCAAAACGTCATCACTATATTGAACGCTTTCTTCGATAATGGTAACTAATTTTTCAATAAGCAAGGCATTTTTATTATCCATCAATTCCAGCCCCGATTTGTGAAGTGCTGTTTTAAGCAAAATTCTATCGCTTTTAATCAAAGGTTTTTCAAGCAAAACAACACCCAAATCAATATATTGGTAACCAATATTTAGTGCTTCTAATTGTTTTTGCACCGTCATTTTGCAACGCAAACTAATCATGTTTTGGATAAAAATTTTCATAAGCTTGTTTTTAATAGGTACTAAAATCATAATTGTAATTACAGTAATGAATGAATATTTTGCACGCTTTTAAAGTATGTAATGCTTTTTGGTATCCGTTTTTCGTTTTAAATATGTTTAAAACGACTACCCTTCAACTATAGTAAAAATAGTTGGCGAAATTTAAGACTAAATTTAACATTTAACAGAACACAATCGTTAAAAAAAATTTTTAATCTAATTTACAAAAAACTATTTTTCTCACTAAATATAATGTTTTCAAACAATTACAATAATTTTTCTTTTAAATAAGGTGCTGTGAATGAGTTTTTATGGGTTGCCAATGTTTCAGGTGTGCCTTGAAAAATGACGTTTCCTCCTTTATTGCCTCCCTCTAATCCTAAATCAATAATATAGTCTGCGCATTTTATCAACTCGATATTGTGTTCAATTACCACAATTGAATGACCTCTTTCAATAAGTGCGTTGAATGATGCTAGTAGTTTTTTGATGTCATGAAAATGCAATCCTGTGGTTGGTTCATCAAAAATAAAAAGGGCCTTGTCTTTGGTGGTGCCTTTCACTAAAAATGACGCCAATTTGATTCTCTGTGCTTCACCACCAGAAAGGGTAGAAGAGGATTGTCCTAAAGTAACATAGCCCAAGCCAACATCTTGCAAAGGTTTCAATTTTTGAGCGATTTTGGACGTTAGGTTTTCTGCAAAAAAAGCCACTGCATCATCAATCGTTAAATTCAGAATATCATCAATTGATTTTTCTCCAAAAGCGATTTCAAGAACTTCTTTTTTAAATCTTTTACCATTGCAAGCATCACATTCCAAATGAACATCTGCCATAAATTGCATTTCAATGGTGACTTCGCCTTCGCCTTTGCACACTTCACAACGGCCACCTTCAACATTGAAAGAGAAATGTTTTGGTTGATAATTTCTGACTTTCGCTAATTTTTGAGCGGCAAAAAGTGCTCTGATGTCATCATATGCTTTGATATAGGTCACAGGATTTGATCTTGAAGAACGTCCAATAGGATTTTGATCGATAAACTCCACATGTTTTATAGACTCAAAACTTCCCCTGATAGCACTATGTTGACCGATTTTATCACCATAACCAAAGAGTTTTTTTTGCATCACAGGAAATAAAATCTTTTTGACCAACGTACTTTTTCCTGAGCCAGAGACTCCCGTAATCACTGTCAAACATTCCAAAGGAAAAGTAACATCGATATTTTTGAGATTGTGTTCTCTTGCGCCAATAATTTGAATGTTGTTTTTAGAAGTTTTTCTTTTTTTAGGAACTTCAATTCTTAATTGATTGTTGAGGTATTTTGAGGTTAAAGAATTGGATTGTAAAATTTCGTTAAACGTACCTTCCGCAACTACATTTCCTCCAAACGTACCTGCTTCAGGACCAATATCTATAATATAATCAGCCTGTTTCATGATGTCTTCATCATGTTCAACCACAATCACTGTGTTGCCTAAATCTCTTAGGTTTTTTAGTACACCAATCAATCTTTCAGTGTCTTTGGGATGCAATCCAATGCTGGGTTCATCCAAGATATACATTGAACCCACCAACGAACTTCCCAAAGAAGTTGCCAAATTGATGCGCTGACTTTCTCCGCCAGAAAGCGTGTTGGAAGGTCTGTTGAGTGTCAAATAATTCAATCCAACGTCATTCAAAAACTGCAAACGATTTTTGATTTCAATCAGTAATCTTTTAGCTACTTTTTTCTGATATTCAGAAAGTGTGACGTTTTTGAAAAACTCGGACAATTCGTCCAAAGGAAGTGTCACCAAATCCGTAATTGTCTTTTCATTGACTTTTACATAATTTGCCTCTACTCGCAAACGCTTTCCATGACATGTGCTACATTTTGTTTTTCCTCGATAACGAGAAAGCATGACCCTATTTTGAATTTTATAGCTTTTTTCTTCTAATGCCTTAAAAAAATGATGAATTCCGAAGAAACTTTTATTACCACTCCACACCAATTCTTTTTGTTTTTCAGTGAGTTCAAACCAAGGTTTGTGAACGGGGATGTCAAATTTATAAGCAACAGCGACTAAATCTTCTTTATAATGACGAAAAGAATCCGTTTTAAAAGGAAAAATTGCATCTTCGAAAATTGATAAACTGGTATTCGGAATTACCAAATCCTCATCAATGCCAATCACATTTCCATAACCTTCACAAGTTGGGCAAGCGCCATAAGGATTGTTGAAACTGAACAAATGCGTATTGGGTTCTAAAAATGAAATACCATCCAATTCAAATTTATTACTGAATTCAGCGGTATTATTTGTGTCTAAATTTTCAATAAAACAAGTGCCTTTTCCTTCAAAAAAAGCAGTTTGAATGGCATCACCCAATCTATTATAAAAATCTTCGTCGTTTTTGGTGATAATTCTGTCAACCACTAAAAAAAGAGGCTCATTTTTAAAATTTTTCACCGGAAAATCAGCCATTTTATACATCGTATTTTTCCATTTTACACGAGCATATCCCTGTTGCTCCAACACTTGTAATATAGTATTGATAGTTCGATTTTCGGAAATTGTGATGGGAGAAAGCAATAATAATTTTGTTCCTTCAAGAAAAGTTTGCACAAATTTCACCACATCAGAAACGGTGTCTTTTTTTACTTCTTTGCCAGAAATAGGAGAGTAGGTTTTACCAATCCTAGCAAACAACAATTTAATGTAATCATAAATTTCTGTGGAAGTTCCTACCGTTGAACGCGGATTTGTTGCATTTACTTTTTGTTCGATGGCGATTGCAGGAGCAATTCCTTTGATATAATCTACTTTGGGTTTGTTTAATTTTCCCAAAAACTGCCTTGCATACGATGATAAACTTTCAACATATCGTCTTTGACCTTCTGCATATAAAGTATCAAAAGCCAACGTTGATTTTCCTGAGCCCGAAAGTCCTGTGATAACCACCAATTTATTTCTAGGAATAACAACGTCAATATCTCTTAAATTATGGAGTTTTGCCCCTTTGATAATGATATTTTCTTTTGGATTTATAGTTGCTAAATCTGTATTCATGTACGTCAAAAAATTTGCTATAAAAATACCAATAAAATCATGCACTAAAAAAAATTGATTTCAAAAAGTTAAAATTGTTTGTAGGTCTGAAAATTAATTCTATCTTTGAAATGTTAAAACCCACAAAATAAGACGCATATACCTGAACACTACTTTTTAAATTAGTTATAAATTAAGAAAAATGGAGGAATCTTTTCCTTCCAAAAAAAAGTAGTTATGATGCAAACACAAACAAATTCTGATAGTACATTAGTTAAAAATTACATTCTTGGAGAAGAAAGGTGTATAGAAATTCTTGTCAAAAAACACCAACAACGCCTTTTTAGTTTCATTTATAGTAAGGTGAAAGATAAAGACGTGAGTGATGATATTTTTCAGGATACTTTTATCAAAGTAATCCGTACTTTAAAAAAAGGCGATTATAATGAAGAAGGCAAATTTTTACCTTGGGTAATGCGAATTGCTCATAATTTAATTATAGACTATTTTAGAAAAAATAATAGAATGCCAAATTTCAAAAATTCTGATGAATTTGATATTTTTTCGATTATTAGTGACGATTCTTTGAATGCAGAAAGACAAATTATTCAAGAACAAATTTTTGATGATGTTAGAGAATTAATCAATGAATTGCCTGAAGAACAGAAAGAGGTGCTGATTATGCGCATGTATAGAGACATGAGTTTTAAGGAAATTAGTGAAAATACGGGTGTTAGCATCAATACAGCTCTTGGAAGAATGCGCTATGCACTCATCAACATGAGAAAATTAATTGAAAAACACAATATTATTTTAATCAATTAACAATAAACGTAAAATTGTATCGTTATGAATTTAAAATCAAGACATTAAATTTAAAATATGATGCAACTTTACACTAAAAAGTCATTTGAAATACAGATGCAACCAAAACAAGAAACAGTTCAATTTTTGATTAATTTTTCCAAATCGCTAACTATTGTAAAAACAAAATCAAAAAATTTCATTGAATTGAATTTGAATTAAGAGTGGAAAAAGCTTCAACAAACGTTGAGGCTTTTTTTATGTTTTTATTTAACGCAAAGACGCTAGGGTTTTCGCAAAGTTCGCAGTGTTTTTCTTGAGGTTTCTTAGTGTCTTTGCGGTTAATTTTTAATTTAGATTTTTCCTTTGTAGTATTCCTCCAAAACAGTTTTTCTTCCCACAGTTTTTGTAATGATGTCTTTATCTAAATTCCAACCTCTTGCAGGCGAATATTCTCTTCCATACCAAATAATTTGCAAGTGCAAATCGTTCCATAATTCTTTTGGGAATAATCTTTTAGCGTCTTTTTCTGTTTGAACTACATTCTTTCCGTTTGTTAAATTCCAACGAAATAGTAATCTGTGAATATGTGTATCTACAGGAAATGCTGGCACACCAAATGCTTGACTCATCACTACACTTGCCGTTTTATGACCAACAGCAGGTAATGCTTCTAAAGCTTCAAAACTTTGAGGAACTTTACCATCATATTTTTCAATCAATATTTTTGACAATCCATAAATACCTTTGCTTTTCATTGGTGACAATCCACAGGGTTTGATGATTTCTCTAATTTCATCCACAGAAAGTTTCACCATATCAAAGGGATTGTTCGCTTTTTCAAACAAAATTGGCGTGATTTGATTGACACGAACATCTGTGCATTGTGCTGATAATAACACTGCAATCAATAAAGTATAAGGATCTTTGTGATCTAATGGTATAGGAATTTCTGGATAGAATTCTTGTAGCTTTTGGATGATGAAACCAACGCGTTCTTTTTTATTCATTAAAAATAAAATTTAAATTTTAAAAGTTTCAATTTTAAAATCTCAAAGTTACAGATTTTTTGAGTTTTAAAGTTGTAGAACATCGAATTTGAATGTGACAAATACCATTATTTTAACATTTCTTTTTAAAAAATATGCGTCAAACAATTTTACAAACTTTGTATTTTTAGGCTCTAAAACAAAGCTAAATGACAACATTAAAAAAAGGAGACAAAGCCCCAATTTTTGAGGCTAAAGACCAAAAAGGAAATACAATTCGTTTGCACGATTATCTTGGAAAAAAATTAGTGCTATTTTTCTATCCAAAGGCAAGTACCCCTGGTTGTACAGCTGAGGCTTGTAATTTGAGAGACAATTATAATTTATTTTTAGCAAAAGGCTATGATGTTTTAGGCGTAAGTGCAGATTTACCAGAAAAACAACAAAGTTTTGTCGAAAAATATGAACTTCCTTTTCCTTTAATAGCTGACGAAAACAAAGAAGTAATAAAAGCTTTTGGTGTTTGGGGACCTAAAAAATTCATGGGTAAAGAATATGATGGCATCCACAGGACTACTTTTATCATCGATGAAAATAGTTATATTGAAGAAGTTATTTCAAATGTGAAAACCAAAGAACATGCCGCTCAAATTCTAACAAAATAGTTCTTTTAAGAAGTTAATAAAAAGCGTTCTCCTAAAAAAAGAAGGCTTTTTTTTATCATAATTTCATACTTACTTTAAAGTTTAAAACCCTACCAGTCATAAAGTTAGGAATTCCAAATTGTGTTTTAGAGTACACGTCTCTTACCCAAGTATTGGTAATGGCATTTTGAATATCAAACATATTGAAAAGTTCTAAACCAACGGTCAACTCTTTAAAATTTGCTAACCACCCAGTTTGATAGGTTTTGTTAGCATCAACAAAAACGTAAGAAACTCCCAAATCTGCACGTCTGTAATCGCGCAAACGTTGCTGAAATTGATACACATCTGCATAAGCAGGAGCACCTCCAGGCAAACCAGAATTGTACACCAAATTTAAATACGCTTTTAGGTTTGGTAAATTTGGAACATAATCTTGAAATAAAATTCCGAATTTAATTCGTTGGTCAGAAGGTCTTGCAATAAAACCTCTGTTATTGATATTTTCTTCGGTTTTTAGATAGCCCAAACTTACCCAACTTTCACTTCCAGGGACAAATTCACCATTCAAACGAATGTCAACTCCGTATGCAAAAGCAGTTGCAGCATTGTCAGCTCTATAGCGAATTCGCACATTATCAATAGAATACGCATTCACATCATTCAAATCTTTATAGTAAGCTTCCACTGTTAATTTGAAAGGACGTTTCCACATTTCATAACTATAATCCATTCCAGAAACCAAATGAAAAGATTGTTGTGCTTTCACATTCACATTTAAGTTTCCATTAAAATCGCGCAATTCACGATACGAAGGTGGTTGTGCATACAATCCACTAGAGATTCTGAAAAGCATGTCTTTTTCCCAATTTGGTTTGATGGCAAATTGTGCTCTTGGACTAATAATTGTCTGATTTTTTGAGTCAATTCCATTTCCAGTAACACTCCAATTGTGCGCTCTAATTCCGATGTTATAAAAAATTTCGTGGTCGTTCCAAAAAGTTCTTTGGTCAAACTGCACAAATCCAGAAACCCGATTTATAGTCACATTATTGTCTTTTCTGATGTTTTGAAAAGGAACAATTTCACCTTCAAAAGGTTCATAAGGTTGGTTATTTCCTACATGATGTGGAGGACGAATTGAAAAACCTAAAGAATCAATCACTTCCCATTCTCTAATGCGATCTTTGATGTCTTCTTTTTGATATTTTGCACCAAAAGTCCATTGTTTTTGGTCTTTATTAATAGCCCCTTTGATTTCAAAATTTGTAATTAAAGCATCCAAATCATTACGTGCGTGGTTTAATTGCGATCCAATTCCTTGCGAGAATTCAACTTCTCCAAAATTTTCAGAGCCAATATTGGCATCAACTTCGCCCAGATTATATTGAGCTGCAATGTCAAAATATTCTTCTTCTTGAGTGTTGTATCTTGAAGTAGTAGTTGTTAGCGTAAAATTTTCATTCAGTTTATAATCCGCTGAAAATGCGCCAAAAAGCGTCAAATAATTGTCTTGTTCTTGTCCTGCATAAAAAACAATTAATTCTAATGGGTTTGTAATTGTTCCAAAACGAGTTCTTCTTGAGAGCGGTTTGTAATTGTAATTGTTTAAAGAAAAATTACCAAGGAAGTTTAGGGTAAATTTATCTGAAAAATCATAAGAAAGAAATGTTTGGGCGTCTGTAAATTTGGGTCTAAAATTTACTTCTGTTTGCTGACTATTTACGAATAAACTATTATATCGATAACGAACACCTGTAATTATACTTAATTTTTTGTTTAAAAATTGTCCTTCAAAAGTGGCACTTCCTCCCAATAAACTTGCATCAATCGTAGTTGCAGTTTCTGAAGGTTTTTTGTAAGTAATATCTAACACAGAAGAAAGTTTATCACCAAATTTTGCCTGAAATCCACCAGCAGAAAAGTTGATATTTTGAATCATATTGGTATTGATAAAACTCAAACCTTCTTGCTGACCAGAACGAATTAAAAAAGGCCTATATACCTCAATTCCATTAACATAGACTAAATTTTCGTCAAAATTTCCACCACGAACATTGTATTGAGTACTCAATTCATTGTTGTTATTTACGCCAGGTAAAGTCATTAAAATATTTTCAACACCCGCATTTGGACCCACCACATTTTTTACTTTACTAATGTCAATTTTAGTAATTCCTTGCGCTTCTTTTTTATTTTCTTTGATAATAATTTCCTTTAATTCCTCTGTTTTAAGAATTAAAGTTGGTGAAAAGCGAATACCATTTCTATTATTTGCGGTTATTTTTTCTGTCAAAGTTCGATAAGAAACGTGGCTAAAAACAAGTGTAATTTCGGTATCAATAGGAATTCTGATAGAATAATTTCCATTTTCATCAGTTTCAGTTCCTGTGTTTCCAAAAGTAATTGAAACCTTTTCTATTGGT
This sequence comes from Flavobacteriaceae bacterium CG2_30_31_66, assembly GCA_001873065.1. Lineage (GTDB taxonomy): Bacteria > Bacteroidota > Bacteroidia > Flavobacteriales > Flavobacteriaceae > Polaribacter. The sequence goes on along the minus strand of MNYM01000034.1, from coordinate 50,500 downwards.
AATTTTTGCTTGTTTTTAACAGAACCTTTTAAAATGGTGGTTTTTTGAGCCATCAAAAAAGTAGGAATTAAAAGGACTAAAAAGAGTAGTTTTTTCACAAAGGCTAATTTACTTGTTTTTTAAAGAACGTAGCAGAAAGCTCGTTCGTATTTCCAACATTGTCACAAACCACAATTTTAAACAAATGTTCGCTACCAACCAACTTTTTATCATTAAAATTATAGGTAAGAATTCCAGTTTTATGATTGTATTCCATTAAAATCCATTCGTTATCTATAGTTGCTTTATAGGTGTTGATACCTGAACCAATATCACTAATTTTTACTTGTAATATGTCAGAATTTGAAATCCATTGTCTATTTTTAAAGTATAGTAAATTTATGATAGGTTTTTGATTATCAAATATTAAACTATAATCACCTAAAGTTTTGGTTGTTGTATAAAAAGTGCTGTCTTTTTTTCTGGTATTTTGATATCTAGGATATTTTGGATATTCAAGATTGGCAATATAAAGTTGTTTTTTTTCTTCTTCTGAATATTTTGTCACATCAAAAGTAAGTGTAAATTGGTCATCCAAAGGGATGGTAGGATTGTGAATTTTTGCAATACCATTTTCAATTTTAAAGTCTAAATACGTGTCTTCATAAAAAGTTTTTTTAGGAAAGGCGATTGTAACATTTTCTAAAGAAAATTTATTAAATTTTTTTGCAATTACTTTGAATGCAGTAGTATCAATTTGTTTGGTTATTGAAAAGTTATTTTCTTTTCCTACAACAGGAATTTTTAAATAACTGGTGTTTCCAAAATAATCTTTTGCAACAATATCAATATTATAATTCATGTCTTTTTCGATGGTAATTTTTCCGTTATTAAAGTATTCTCTATAGGTAGAAAGTGGGTTGAAAGTTTCGATATATGTTTTCTCTAAACGTTTTTTGTATCGTTTAAGATGCTCATAATCAATATGAAGATTGATGTATTTACTCTCTAGAAATGAGAAATTTTCAAGAATATGGTAAAAAAATCGTTTACCGTTTACGAGCATTTCAAGACTGTAAACTCCCAGTCTATTGAGTGCGTCACTTGTTTTATCAAAGACTTGAACGCCAAAACCAATTTGATTATTTGCTGAAATTTTATCAGTTGTAAATGTGTCTTTATTTATTTTTTTTATAGGTAATTGAAAGTTGATTTTTTGAGAATTTAATGGAGTAGTATCATTTAGAATATACATCATCAAAGACTCGAAAATAGGAGAAATACTGTCTTGAATTGCGAAACCGAACAAAAGTGGATTTACAACTTTTTCGCTTACAGTTTCCCTAATTTCAAAATGCAAATGTGGTGCTGCTGAACCTCCTGTATCCCCTGAATAAGCAATCAAATCGCCTTTCAATAGTGGAAATTTATCTTCTGTAAAATACAAATCACCAGTTTCATAATTTTCATTTTTGTATTGATAGAATTTCACAAAATCTTCAATTGGTGGTGCAAATTTGCTTAAATGTGCATAGACAGATGTAAAACCATTTGGATGTGTAACATAAATTGATTTTCCATATCCAAATTGGCTAATTTTAATTCTTGAAACATATCCGTCAGCAACTGAAATTACCTCTAGTCCTTCTTTCCCTTGCGTTTTAATGTCCAAACCTGAGTGAAAATGATTGTTGCGAAGCTCGCCAAATGAGCCCGATAAAATAATAGGAATTTTCAATGGCGCTAAAAAATAATCTTTAGGATATTTTTCTTGACCAACTCCTAAAAAATAGTAAAATGATAAAAAGAAGAATACAAATTGTTTCAAAATGCAATTATTTTTGGTAAAAATACTGAAAAATACTCTTTTTTTAAAGATTTAAACATAACTATAAAAATAAAAAACAATAATAATGTTGTTAAATATAAAACAGATTATTAACTTTGTGGTTATAGTTTTTTCTATAAGACATAATGAGTAATACGTTAGAAGCAATTCAATTATTGGAAATTACGTTGAAAAATTTACTTTCTAACTACGAATTTTTAATAAAAGAAAATGAAATTTTGCTTCAAAACAATTCAAAATTACAAAATCAGCTTTTAGAAAAAGAGCAAAATTTAGTTAATCAGAAAAAAGAATATGATATGCTAAAAATTGCTAAAACTATTGAAGGCAGTAGTACAGATACAAAAGATACAAAACTGAAAATCAATGCGTTGATTCGAGAAATTGATAAATGCATCTTTCAGTTACAAGAATAAAGTTCTTTAAATGGCGGAAAAACTAAAGATAAATGTTGTAATTGCGGGTAGATCCTATCCATTGAGTGTGAATAACACTAATGAAGAAGAAGGTATGCGCAAAGCTGCAAACTCGATTAATAAGTTGATTTCATTGTACGAGCAAAATTATGCTGTAAGTGATAAACAAGATGTTTTAGCAATGTGTGCATTACAATTCGCATCAAAATTAGAAATCAGTGCTTTAGATAAAGATTCCATCAGTAAAGAAGCAATAGAAAAACTAAATGAACTCACCAAATTGGTGAATTCTCATTTAAAATAAGCTCATTAAAATACATTAACACACACTGCCTACGTTAGTAATTTGTTTGATAAACTCAACAAAAATCTATTATAAAGGATGAGTTTTAGTTGCTAAAGCATGCCATCAGAACTAGTTTCTTGGATGGATCCTTGATCAGCTAGTTAGTCCTATACTTGTAATAATAGAGTTTATATAAACCCCATTAACGTAGGCTTTTTTATACACTAAATTTAAATTATGGATGGAATGATACTTCCCATTATATTGGGAGTTTTAGTTGGAATAGCAATAGGTTTTATAATTGTTAAAACAATCGAAAAATCGAGAGGAAAAAAATTACTAAATAGCACAAGAAAAGAAGCAAATTCAATTTTAAAAGAAGCGAATATTGAAGCTGAATCAATCAAAAAAGATAAAATTTTACAAGCGAAAGAAAAGTTTATTGAACTAAAATCGGAACATGAAAAAGTAATTTTATCAAGAGAAAAGAAAATTTCAGAAATAGAAAAAAGAGTAAGAGAAAAAGAATCAATTGTTGCCTCAGAAATTGATAAAAACAAACGATTGACGAGAGTTCTTGAAGAAAAAGAAAAAGATTACAATACCAAATTAGATTTTTTAGAGAAAAAAGAAAGCGATTTAGAAAAAATGCACAGTCGTCATGTAGATATGCTAGAGCAAATTTCTGGATTGTCAGTAGAAGAGGCTAAAAAGCAATTGGTTGCAACACTCAAAGATCAGGCAAAAGCGGAAGCAATGGCTTTTGTGCAAACATCTATTGAAGAATCAAAATTAACAGCTGAACAAGAGGCTCGCAAAATTGTGCTGGAAACAATTCAAAGAGTTGGTGTTGAGCAAGCTGTTGAAAATTGTGTTTCTGTTTTTAACTTAGAATCTGATGACGTCAAAGGAAGAATTATTGGAAGAGAAGGAAGAAATATCAGGGCTTTAGAGGCTGCAACAGGCGTTGAAATTATTGTTGATGATACTCCTGATGCGATTATTTTATCTTGTTTTGATCCTGTTCGTAGAGAAATTGCACGTTTGGCAATGCACAAATTGGTGACTGATGGAAGAATTCACCCTGCAAGAATTGAAGAAGTTGTTGAAAAAACTGAAAAACAAATCACCCAAGAAATTATCGAAATTGGAAAACGAACTGTCATTGATTTAGGAATTCATGGTTTGAATCCTGAGTTGATTAAAGTAATTGGACGAATGAAATATCGTTCTTCTTATGGTCAAAATTTATTACAACATTCTCGTGAAGTAGCCAACCTTTGTGGAATTATGGCCGCAGAAATGGGACTGAATGTGAAATTGGCAAAAAGAGCTGGATTGTTACACGATATCGGAAAAGTACCTGATGCTGAAAGTGATTTGCCACATGCACTTTTAGGAATGCAATGGGCTGAAAAATTTGGGGAAAAAGAAGAAGTTTGCAACGCTATTGGCGCTCATCATGATGAAATAGAAATGAAATATTTGATTTCACCAATTGTGCAAGTTTGTGATGCCATTTCAGGTGCAAGACCAGGAGCCAGACGTCAAGTGTTGGATTCATATATTCAGCGCTTAAAAGATTTAGAAAACATTGCTTTTGAATTTCCAGGAGTGCAAAAAGCTTATGCAATTCAAGCAGGACGTGAATTGCGTGTTATGGTTGAAAGTGGCAAAGTAAGTGACACGAAAGCAGCAGAATTATCTTATAGTATTTCTCAAAAAATTCAAAATGATATGACTTATCCAGGTCAGGTAAAAGTTACTGTGATTAGAGAAACAAGATCTGTAAACGTTGCAAAATAAATTACTCCTTCAAAGGTTTGATTGATGTTTTAAAAAATATATTCCGTAAAAAATCTCGCTTAAAAACGAGATTTTTTATTTAAAAAAACTTTAAAAACCGTTTCTTAAATGATTTTCTTCAAACAAGTTTTCAAATCACTAAAAGTTCTTTCCCTTTGCGAAGGTTAGGATGGGCTCTTTTTTATCTTCTAGGATGAAAAGTTTCTACAACATCTTTCAAATAACTTTTATCCAAATGAACATAAATTTCAGTAGTGGTAATACTTTCGTGACCTAACATTTGTTGAATAGCTCTCAAATCAGCGCCATTTTTCAATAAATGTGTGGCAAAAGAATGACGAAATGTATGCGGACTAATTTTCTTTTTTAAGTTGATTTTGATAGCAGTTTCATTCAATATCATAAAAACCATTTGACGTGTTAATCCTTTGCCTCGTCTGCTTAAAAACAACGTATCCTCATGATTTTTTTGTGAATCTTGATGAATTCTGATGTCATTGATATAGGATAAAATATACTTTTGAGCTTGTGAATGAATGGGAATAAAACGCTCTTTATTTCCTTTTCCGAGAACTCTAATAAAACCTTCTTCAAAAAATAAATCTGAAATTTTTAGAGTGATTACTTCGCTAACACGCAAACCGCAACTATACATAGTTTCTAAAATAGTTCTATTTCTTTCGCCAAAAGGATGACTTAAATCAATAGTTCCAATCAAAGCGTCAATTTCTTCTTCGGATAATGTATCTGGTAATTTTCGACCAATTTTTGGAGCTTCAATCAAATCTGTTGGATTTGTTTTTCGATAATCTTCAAAAACCAAATAGTCAAAAAAACTGCGCAATGCAGATATTAAACGTGCTTGACTTCGTGAATTTATTTTTTTGGCAGCCTCATAAATAAATTGCTGAATGGTGTTTTCCTCAATTGAAATAGGAGAGTACTCAATAGTATTTTCTGATAAAAATTTAACTAATTTTTCTAAATCATTAGTATAACTATTGATGGTATTGATAGACAATCCACGTTCGATTTTCAAAAATGATTGATAGTCTTGGATGGCAATATTCCAGTTCATTTTGTAAATATAAGAAATAAAAAAGCCATCCTTATAGGATGGCTTTCTTAAATCTTGTTTTTTTTACCAAGCGTATCCTAATGAAACACCAAAAACACCTCCTGTAGCATTAAAGCCAGTTAAGTCTTCTCCTCCAGAACTAAAACTAATACCACCAAAAAGATCTAAGGCAAAATGTTCTCCAAAAACCCATTGATATCCACCTACTCCTCCAATACTAAATACTGATGCAGAAACATCTGTATTATCTGATAAAGAAAAATAACTAACACTTGGTCCAGCATGCCAACCTCTGATAGATTGTTCCCCAAAGTAAAATTGGTAATCTAAACCTGCACCTGCACCTGTAATGTCTGAAACATTGAAATATAAACCAGAGATGGTTGCAGTTTGTTTACCAGTAGTTGTAAATTCATAACCAGCATTTGCAATACCAAATAAAAGTCCTAAAGGATTTACTTTAACAACTTGTGTTTGTGCGGTGCTATTGTTGAATGCAAAAAACAGCATTCCAATCACTAAAATTTTTTTCATGTTTTCTAATTTAAATTTTCGCAAATGTATATAAATATGTGATATTTACAAATTATTTTAAAAAGTATGAAAATCATCATTATCAACGGACCTAATTTGAATCTCTTAGGAAAAAGAGAGCCAACAATTTATGGCAATGAAACTTTTGAAATGTATTTTGATACATTGAAACAAAAATTTCAACGGCTAGAATTGCATTATTTTCAATCAAATATCGAAGGTGAAATTATTGATAAACTCCATGAAGTTGGTTTTGATTTTGATGGCATTATTTTAAATGCTGCAGCTTACACCCACACTTCTGTAGGAATTGGAGATGCAGTAAAAGCTATTCAAACGCCTGTTGTTGAAGTACATATTTCCAATATTCATGCGCGTGAAGAATTTCGTCATCACAGTTTTATTTCGCCAAATTCGAAAGGAATTATAGTTGGTTTTGGTTTGCAAGGTTATGAATTGGCGATTCAAAGTTTTGTATAAAACTAAACGATTTCAAAAATCATTTTTATATCTGCACGATTGTAATGTGCGTTTGTTTCCAATGGAACTTCTTTAAACCCAATTTTTTGATACAAGTTTATTGCTGGAATCAATTTTCGATTGGAATATAAAGTGATGCTTTCCCAACCTTGATTTTTTCCAAATTCTATACAATATTTTACGAGCATTTCTCCAATTTTTTGACCTCTAAAATTCGGTTTTACAGCCATTTTACTCAATTCAAAAAAATCTTTTTGATTTATTAATGAAACAACTCCAACAATTTCATCTTTGCATTTTGCAAAGAAAATAAAACCACCTTTGTCCAAAATATATTCTTTTGGATGGCTCAAAACTTGCTCGTCATAAGGTTCTATGTAAAAATAATTGCGAAGCCATTCTGCATTCAATTCGTAAAAATCTTTGGCAAATTGATTTTCAAATGGGATAATTTCAATTTCCGTTTGCTCATTGTTCATGGCATATTCTATAATTCGTTCTTTTGGATGAAAAGGTTTTATATCATTTAAGCCTAATTTATTAATGGCAAACTTTATTTTTTCATCTTCAGTAATTGAAGTTGATTTATTTTCTAGAGTCAAGAAAAAATCAGCAGCGGTTATCATTGCTTGTAAAGGCACCAAACCAATCAATTCTGAACCTGTGATTTTTACGCCAATTTCATCCCCAATTTTAGTTGCTTCATAAAAAACTTGATGCATGGAATTGAGTTGAAAATTGGTCAAATTGCAAGATACTTGCGCAATTCTAAAATCTGCTAAAAACCAACCAATTGCTTTCACAGCTTTTAATTTTCCTGGTATTCTCACAGTTTCACCATTTTCATGTGTTACCAAACTTCCAGATTCTCTGATTTTAGAAGCAATTTGATTGGCTAATTTGACTGATGTTGAATTCAAATTTAGATTGTATGCTATTAAAAAATTACGAGCACCAATGGCAGTAATTCCTGATTTTCGAATTTGTTCATTGTATTTTTTAGGACCAAAATCAAGTTGCCAATTGTCTTTTTTGATTTTTTTTTGCAATTCCTCATATTCTCCCGAACGAATGGAAGCTAAGTTTTTTTTCTGTTCTTCTATTGCGGCAAATTCATAAAAATAGCCAGAAATTCCCAACTCTTTTCCCAGTTTTTCTCCCAATTTATGCGCATATTTCACAATTTCTTCCATAGAAATATTGGCAATAGGAATTAAAGGACATACATCTGTGGCTCCAAAACGAGGATGTGTTCCTTTTTGAATGCTCATATCAATCAATTCTGAGGCTTTTTTAATCAATAGAAATGCTGCTTCAAACACATTTTCAGGTTCACCAACAAACGTAAATACAGTTCTATTGGCAGCTTTTCCCGAATCAATATTTAATAATTGAACTCCTTTTACAGACTTTACAACATGGGCAATTTCTTGAATTTTAGCGAGGTCATTTCCTTCACTAATATTTGGAACACACTCAATAAGTTGTTTCATAAATTGGAAATTGAGAATGTAAATGTATGGTTTTCCTTAAAAAATGCCCACATCAAAGTCAATTTTAAAAAATTATCACAAAGATTTTTTGGTAGATAAAAACAAATATCTAATAAATAAAAATGCTAACAATGGAATAACCGAAATTGGAAATTCTTGAATTTTTGTCAACCAAACAAATGGGATGATAAGTAACAAAATCACTAATAATTTCGTATATTTTGAAATCCACTTTGGTGGAACTTTTTTAAAAAGAAACCATCCAACTATGAAATTTGGTGCAAAAGCCCATAAAAAATTAAAGTTGTTAGGGGTTGTTGAATGGTCTGTAAAAAACCATAGAAACACAATCAATGTTCCAATAATTCCTGTTGAGAAAAAAATAGTTGCATCTAACCAATTTGTTTTCTTATTTTTTTTAAAATCAGAAAAAGTAATCAATACTCCAATAATTCCAAATATTAAAAATATCAAAAATGGATTAAAAATAGTGGTTTTTTGTTCTATATTTTCATAATTTAAGGAAATTTCTTCATTTTTTACCAAATTTTCAGATTTTCCATTCACTGTAATTTGTGTGTTTTTAAAAGTGGAATACACATATTTTGGCAAATACATTGTTTGTTGCAAAGTTGCTTTTTTGTCTAATTTATTTCCTAAAGCCATATTAATTCCAAAACTTCCCCAAGAATTCCAAGGAATTTCTTGATTCATCAATTGTCTAAAAGATTGATTTTCGTCAAAACTTTCATTTTTGAAAACAACTTTACCTTTAAATACTGATGAAGTGATATCTCTGAGTTTTGTAGCGCAATTGTCAAAATAAGGATCGTATAAATAATCTCTATTTTCTGGAAGTGCATTGTTTTCTAAATAATTGAAAAAAGCTTGTTTTTCGGCTTGTGTCAGATTCAAAACTTGGATTTTTACCCAACGTTTATCTTGTTGATAGGAAGCTAAAAAATAGTCAAAATTGTATCTACCCAAACTGTATAAAAGTTTTCCTTTGACGAAATTTGAATAGAAATTTGGTTGGTTAAAATCGAACATTCCATAGTTATAAATCAAATCGAGTTGAAACATTGGATCTTTTACTCTGAGGGCTGAATGGCCAAAAGCTTCAAATAATTTTGTTCCAGGACCTGCAGTTACAATACTAATTTCAGAATATGCTGAAAGTTGTAATTGTGCTTGTAATGATTTGAAAATCAATAAAAAAAATAGGAGGAAAGTGTGTTTTTTTAACATAAAACTTATCTTCTAAAAAAGCTGTAATCTACTGTTATTGAAAAGATATTTGAAAACAACGCATTTCCAACACTGCCAATATTCGTCAAAGCATAATCAACCTGAATGCCTTTATAAAGAAAACCCAATCCAAAATTTGGTTGCATTGAAAGAGATTTTGAGTTATCAAATTCGGTTGTATTTTGAAAATTTCCAATACCCAATCTCAAAAAAGCAATCTTGTCATAATCCAATTGAAAACCCATTGCGGGATCAATACTTGCAAAATCAGTGGAAACTACATCATTTGTTTTAGCAAAACGAATGTTCAAATCAATTTCTGATTGAAGATTAAAAAAACGTCCAATTCTAAAACTTTTTGCAATTCCCAATTGTACTTTTGGTTTGGTAATTTCGGTAGTTTCTGGCAAATTTTGATTTTGTCCAGGAATGGCATTTTTTATTTTTTCAAATTCAGTTTCATTGATACTCCAACTATTGAAAGTGGTTGTAATATCGCGAACCATCATCCCAAAATGCCAATTATTTCGTTCAAATTGAATTCCTGCGTCAAATCCAAAACCCCAAGATGCTGCAAAATCGCCAATAATTCTTCGAACAACTTTGGCATTGATTCCAAATTTCACGTCTTTAAAAATCAAATTTCTTCCATAAGCAACATTAAAAGCATAATCTGCTGCAGAAAATAAACTCACTCTGTTAAAATCGATATTTCCATCACCATCAATCAATTCGGTAGTGTTTAAAATATCGTCCACACCAAAACGAATTACAGAAAAAGCAATCGCACTTTTTTGATCAATTGGCATGGCAAAAGCAGCGTAGTTATAGTTGGCAATTCCTGCAAAATATGAGGCGTGCATAAGCGAACCTTGATAATCTTCAATTCCTGCTAGTCCTGCTGGATTCCAATATATTGCATTTACATTATTGGTGGTTGCAACCACAGTTTTACTCATTCCCAAAGCAGCAGCATCTACTCCAATGGTAAGAAATTCATTGGAATAATTTCTAAAAGCTTGTGCTTTTAAAAATAGTGGTGTTAGCAATAAAAAAAGTAAAAATTTGTATTTCAAAGACATCAAAAATTTTAAAACAAATATCTAAAAACCTAGTAAAATAACAGTCGATTTTATCAGATATTGTTCACAAAATTGGAATTTGGATATTTTCTTTTATAAATCGTGCAATTCGTTTTTCTAACCAAGTATTTTCTTTGGGTTTAAAAGAGGACATAAATCCCACATGACCCCCATAGTTAGGAATTTCCAAGAAAAAAAATGCTGAATTTTGTGCTTCCTCAATTGGATAGCATTCTTTAGATAAAAAGGTGTCGTCTTTAGCATTGATCAATAAAGTTGGTATTTTTATTTCAGGAATAAACGGTTTTGAACTCGCTTTTTCCCAATAATCTTCGGGACTTTCAAAACCAAAAACTGGAACTGTGTATAAATGCTCTAAGTGTTTGAATTTTGTTGCTTTGAACAATTGTTCTTTATCTAGTTGAAATTCAGGAAATTTAAATGCTTTTTCTAAAACTTTGGTTTTCATTGTTTTAAAAAAAACTTCAAGATATAATTTGTTTTTCAACTTATCCATTTCTTTTTCAGCACTTGCAATGTCTATGGGCACTGAAACTGCAATTCCGCCTTTGATAATTGGAGAAATTTGGTCACTTTTTTCGCCTAAATATTTTAAAGTGAGATTTCCTCCCAAACTAAATCCAATAATGACAATATTTTTATAGTCATAATGATCTAACAAATAATTTACGACAAAATCAATGTCTTCTGTTTTACCACTATGATAGGTTGATAAAAGTAAGTTGTCTTCGCCACTACAACTTCTTAAATTAAAACAAACTGTATCTAAACCTTTATTTTTTAAATGATTGGTAGTCGAAATCATGTAATGTGATTCAGAGCTTCCCTCTAAACCATGAATTAATAATACCAACGTTTCAGACCCAACCAAAGAAAAATCTAAATCAATAAAATCGTGATCCCAAGTGGTGAGTCTTTTTCGGGAAAAATTGGCAACATCTTTCATAAAAAGAGGTCTATACATCGTGTTAAAATGACTATTTCTAAAAGGAATTGTTGGCAAAAAATCGGATTTAAAAACGGGCATTTGATGTATTTTTTACAAATATGACAAAAAATGATTGAAAACACAAAAGCGCTTTCAATTGTTTTCTTATTTTAGCTTTAAATTACACCACCAAATGAAAATAAAATCACATATTCCAAATTTAGTAACCTTGGCAAATCTTTTTTGTGGCACTGTTGCTGCTATGCACGCAGTTTTGGGGCATTATGAATTGACGGCAATTTTTGTGGTGATTGGAATTCTTTTTGATTTTTTTGATGGTTTTGTTGCAAGACTTTTAGGTGTTAGTGGCGAACTTGGCAAACAATTGGATTCTTTAGCAGATGTTGTGACAAGTGGCGTTGTTCCTAGTTTATTGATGTTCTTGTTGATCAAAAATAATGTGCTAAATGGAAGTAATGTTGAAATGAAAATTACTTTTGGTCAGTTTGAACCAGATTTTGGATATTTGCCATATAGTGCTTTTTTATTGACTATTGCTGCGGGATATCGTTTGGCGAAATTTAATTTAGATACCAGACAATCCGATTCTTTTATTGGTTTGCCAACCCCAGCAATGAGTTTGTTTATCATTTCATTGCCATTAATTTATCAATTTACAGAAATTGAACTATTAAGAGAAATGTTATTGAATAACAGTTATCTAATCGGAATAACAGTGGTATTAAGCATTTTAATGAATTTGGAACTTCCTTTATTCTCACTAAAATTTAAAGGTTTTTCTATCAAGAAGAATTTTATCAAATACCTATTTTTAATAGTTTCGATTGTGATGATTTATTTTTTGAAATATACAGCAGTCCCGTTGATAATTACTTTTTATGTGCTTTTATCAATCGTAGCAAATTTGTTTAAAAAAGCTTAAAGAATAAATTTCTTTTTTAGTTCGAAATCTTTTCCGAGATACACTTTTCGTACCATTTCATCAGCAGCCAATTCCTCGGGAGTTCCCTCTTTTAGGATGCTTCCATTATACATTAAATAGGTTTTGTCAGTAATTGCTAGGGTTGCTTGCACATCATGATCTGTAATTAAAATTCCGATATTTCTATCTTTTAAATGTGCTACAATGCTTTGAATATCTTCAACAGCAATTGGATCAACTCCTGCAAAAGGCTCATCTAATAAAATAAAATTTGGGTCCGAAGCCAAACAACGAGCAATTTCTGTTCTTCGTCTTTCACCACCAGAAAGTAAATCTCCATGATTTTTTCGAACATGACCAATATTAAATTCATCGATCAATGTTTCCATTTTGATTTTTTGGTCTTTTTTTGATAATTTGGTAAATTGTAAGACAGACATGATATTGTCTTCCACAGAAAGCTTCCTGAAAACGGAGGCTTCTTGTGCCAAATATCCAATTCCCTTTTGAGCACGTTTGTACATGGCATCGTAGGTAATTTCCTCATCATTCAAAAAAATATGACCTTCGTTTGGTTTTATCATCCCAACAATCATATAAAAAGAAGTTGTTTTTCCTGCGCCATTTGGTCCCAGCAAACCAATGATTTCTCCTTGTTTTACCTCCAAAGAAACTTTGTCAACTACCTTTCTATTTCCATAGATTTTTTGGATATTTTCGGCTCTAAGAATCATTTTTATAAAATGGTTTGTTTTGAATATAAATGAAATTACTTTTTGTTTTTTTTAAATCTTGACTTATTAATTTTAGGTAAAAAAATTAATTTTCGCTTTCTAAAGCTTCCCAAAATTCAACGGCTCTTCTCAAATGAGGAATTACGATGGTACCACCAACCAACGTTGCAATTGACATGGTTTCCATCATTTCTTCTCTGGTAACGCCATTTTTATAGGCGGTTTCGAGATGATAGGCAATACAATCATCACATCTTAAAACTGCTGAAGCCACTAAACCCAACAATTCTTTTGTTTTTACAGATAAATGACCTTCTGTATAAGTATTGGTATCTAAATTAAAAATTCTTTTGATTACTTTATTATCAGTAGCCAAAATTTTATCGTTCATTTTTTGACGATAGTCATTAAACTCTTTTACTTTTTTGTGCATCTTTTAATTGATTTTTTATAACTCTTCTTGAAACTACAATACCAATTTCGTACAAAATTAAAATTGGAATGGTCACAATAATTTGGCTTGCAACATCTGGAGGTGTAATAATGGCAGCAATAATAAGAACGATGACCAATGCGTGTTTTCTATATTTTTTTAAAAATTCGGGAGTTATTAAACCAATTTTTGCAAGAAAATAAATCACAACAGGCAATTCAAAAATGATAGAAACACCTAGTAATAAGTTGGTTACCAAACTTATATGAGATTGTAAGGTGAAATTATTTTCTATATTATCAGAAATTTGAAAATTGTATAAGAAATGAATTGAAATTGGAGCGATTACATAAAAACTAAACCAAACACCAATAAAAAACAACAATGACGCAATAAATATGAAACCTCTTGATTTATTTCTTTCGTTTTGTGTCAAACCTGGCGCAACAAAACGCCACATTTCCCACAATAAATAAGGAAAAGCTATAATCAATCCCAATATAATGGAGGACCAAAGTGAATTCATTAATTGTGAGGTTACTTCAATACTTTGCAATTTTTTATCCGCAAATGATACATGACAAAAAGCACTGTCGAGACCAAAAAAATTGAAAAAGTCGCAAAAAACTTTATAGGTTATAAAATCTGGTTGAATATGAGCCAACAAAAAATAGTCATACACTTGCTCAGAATACACAAAAAATACCACTGCTAAAATGATAATAGCAGATGCACTCCTCACTAAATGCCATCTTAATTCTTCTAAATGCCCTAAAAAAGACATTTCTTTTTCTTTTACAGCCATTAAAATATTCCCTCTTTAATTAAATCGTGTAAATGTACAACTCCTATATAATTATCATCAACATCTGTCACTAAAATTTGAGTGATGCTATTCGTTTCCATTCGATCTAAAGCTTCAATTGCTAGGGCATCTTCACGAATGGTCTTAGGATTTTTACTCATGATATCTTTTGCAGTTAAATGTTTAATTTCTGTTGATTTAGTGAGCATTCTACGAAGATCACCATCAGTAATAATTCCTAAAATTTTATTGTTTTCTATAACAGCTGTTACACCCAATCTTTTTTCTGAAATTTCAATAATTACCTTTACAATTGAATCATTTTCAGATACTTTTGGCAATTCGTTATTTTTAATCAAATCTGCAACTCTCAAATACAATCGTTTTCCTAACGCACCACCAGGATGGTATTTTGCAAAATCATCACTTGTAAATCCTTTTAGCTCAAGAAGGCAAACAGCCAATGCGTCACCCATCACCAATTGTGCAGTTGTACTTGTTGTTGGCGCTAAATTGTTGGGACAAGCTTCATTTTCGACAAATGTATTCAGGGTAAAATCAGCATTTTTCCCTAAAAAAGAATCTATATTTCCAGTAATTGCAATGATTTTGTTACCATAATTTTTAATCAATGGAACCAACACTTTTATTTCTGGAGTATTGCCACTTTTAGAAATACAAATCACCACATCATCTTTTAAAACATTTCCCAAATCACCATGAATGGCATCAGCAGCGTGCATAAAAACCGCTGGAGTTCCAGTTGAATTAAAGGTTGCAACGATTTTTGTAGCAATATTTGCACTTTTCCCAATACCAGTTACAATGACTCTCCCTTTTGATTGAAAGATAAATTTTACAGCATTTTCAAAATTTGTGTCAATATAATTTGCTAAATTAGCTATGGCATTGCTTTCGGTTATAATTGTATTTTTCGCAATTTCAATAATGTTAGAAATATCTTTCAAAAGTTATGTTTTTTATCTAAAAAAAAATGTTATATCTTTATATAATGGTAATAGGCAAATTTACTACAAAAAAGTAATATCAAAAAAATATAGTAACAGGTTTCAGTTTTCAAACCAATAATAATAGAAAATTTAGAGATATGGATTTATACAGTCCTCTTAAAAAGTATTTTGGATTCAATAAGTTTAAAGGATTACAAGAAAAAGTCATAGAAAGTATTGTTAATAATGAAAATACGTTCGTTATTATGCCTACTGGAGGAGGAAAATCTCTCTGTTATCAATTGCCAGCTTTGATGACTGAAGGAACTGCAATCGTAGTTTCACCACTAATTGCCTTAATGAAAAATCAAGTGGATGCGATTAGAGGAATTTCTGAACACAATGGTGTTGCCCATGTTTTAAACTCTTCATTGAACAAAACCGAAATAAATCAGGTTAAAGAGGATATTTTAAGCGGCATCACAAAATTATTGTATGTAGCTCCAGAATCTTTGATTAAGGAAGAATATATGACCTTTTTGCAATCTCAAAAAATATCTTTTGTTGCGATTGATGAAGCACATTGTATCTCTGAATGGGGACATGATTTTAGACCAGAATATAGGAATCTAAAAAATATTATTAAAACAATTGACAGTGTTCCAGTCATTTGTTTGACAGCAACTGCTACTGAAAAAGTGCAAGAGGATATTTTAAAAACATTAGGAATTACTGATGCAAATTGTTTTAAAGCGTCCTTTAACAGACCAAATTTATTTTATGAAGTGCGTCCAAAAACGAAGGATGTTGAAAAAGACATCATCCGTTTTGTAAAACAGCGAGCTGGAAAATCAGGAATTATTTATTGTTTAAGCAGAAAAAAAGTGGAAGAGATAGCGCAAATTCTTCAAGTTAATGGTGTAAAAGCGGTACCATATCACGCAGGTTTAGACGCAAAAACCAGGGTAAAACATCAAGATATGTTTTTGATGGAAGATTGTGATGTTGTTGTTGCAACCATTGCATTTGGAATGGGAATTGACAAACCCGATGTTCGATTTGTAATTCATCATGACATCCCAAAATCACTAGAAAGTTACTATCAAGAAACTGGAAGAGCAGGACGTGATGACGGAGAAGGCTATTGTTTGGCGTTTTATTCCTATAAAGATATTGAAAAGTTAGAAAAATTCATGGCAAGTAAACCTGTTGCAGAACAAGAAATTGGGCATGCCTTGTTGCAAGAAGTAGTTGGTTATGCTGAAACTTCCATGAACAGACGTAAATATTTATTGCATTATTTTGGAGAAGATTTTGATGAAATCAATGGTGATGGTGCTGATATGGATGACAATTCGCGAAATCCAAAGAAAAAACACGAAGCCAAAGAGGATGTTGTCAAATTGTTGAAAGTTGTCAAAGAATCTTTGCAACAATACAAAGCTAAAGAGATTGTGAATATCATGATAGGCAAAGAAAATGCGTTACTAACCTCTCATAGAACCCATTTACAGCCGTATTTTGGAATTGGAAAAGACAAAACTGCGGCTTATTGGATGGCTTTAGTTCGTCAAATATTGGTAGTGCATTATATCAAAAAAGAAATTGAACAATATGGTGTCATCAAAATGGAAGCTGAAGGAGAGGCCTTTTTGAAAAAACCGGTTTCTTTTATGATGACCGAAGATCATTCGTATAGTGAAGAAGATGACAATGCCATCATTGCTAATGCAAAATCTTCTGGCGGTTCTGCTGACGAAGTTTTGGTTAAACAACTCAAAGATTTGCGTAAAAAAGTAGCAAGTAAATTAGGAATTCCACCTTTTGCCATTTTTCAAGATCCTTCTTTGGAGGATATGGCTTTGAAATACCCAATCAATTTAGATGAATTGTCTAAAGTGCATGGTGTAGGAGAAGGCAAAGCCAGGAAATTTGGAAAGGATTTTGTGAAGTTTATTGCGGATTATGTTGAAGAGAATGACATTTTACGACCTGATGATTTGATTGTAAAAAGTACAGGTGTCAACTCAGGATTGAAATTATACATCATTCAAAATACCGATAGAAAATTACCTTTGGAAGATATTGCTGATTCTAAAGGTTTGGAAATGAGTGAATTGATAAAAGAAATGGAAGCTATTATTTTTTCAGGAACTAAATTGAATATTGATTATGCTGTGGATGATTTGTTAGATGAAGATCAGCAAGAAGAAATTTATGACTATTTTATGGAAGCAAAAACGGATAGAATCCAAGATGCTTTAGACGAATTTGATGGTGAATATGATGAAGACGAATTGCGATTGATGCGAATAAAATTTATCAATGAAGTAGCAAATTAAAAAAAGTGGCAATTTGCCACTTTTTTTAATTCTAATAAAAACAATCTTAAAAATCAGAACAGTTTATACTGTTTATTGTTGCTCTAGCATCACTAACATCAACACCTGCGCAATTTCCAGCAGCTGTGATATATGCATTTGCTTTACTTTTCATATTGTCACAATTTGACCTAGTTGGATTGTTTGAAAAGGCATTAATAGCATTAAGATAACTGTTATAACTGCTATCTATGTTGCATACTGCAGATGAAGGTTCATCTTCTAAAACTTCACAATTTGTAAATGAGATTGTTGTTATTGCAATTGCAATAAAAATTACGGATAAAGATTTAATTTTTTTCATTTTAAAGTTTTTAAATTATTTAAAGTAAATTTATTTTAAAATTCACCCTAATTTTATCCCTACAAATAGGTAATTTTTACTTGATAACATGGATTTTAGTTTCAGGTTGATTTTTATAATATTCAAGTGCAATTTCTTTAATACTATTGATTCTCATTTTTTCTAATTCTATTTCATCATTGTAAGTTTTGATGGTTAAATCGAACAAACGCTTCTCATTAGCATCAATTTTTGATTCAATTTTTCTCATTAAACTTAGTGAAGCTTCTTTACATTTAGACTCAGGATTTATCGTTCTTAAAACTTCCAATGTCTTAGAGTAGTTTTGCTCACTGTAATATCCATTAGCGATGATCATGGATTTTTCACAAACTGTATTGGAATAATTTTTATAATATTGAACAAGTTTTCTATTTATTTCTGAATCGCATTTCGTCACTCCTGCAGGAATAGAAATCAATTGTATAATCGCTTTTTCGTAAAGATTACTTGCATTTAGTTTATCAGCTTCTGTTATAATTAAAGAACAATTGTTTTGATAATACCCGATAATTTTTGATTTTACATTTTTTAAAAATGTTTGAAAATTTTCATTATTAGAGTTTATTTTCAAAATACCATTTCTAATAGCTTCTGATTTATCTTTTCCTGACCCTTTAAATTTTACAGTGATACTTCCAAATTGATTATTGGTAGAAAATTGTTTTACAAACAGCGTAAAATCTCCACTTATAATTGTAATTGGTTGCAATCCAGCATCTAAATTTTCTTCATCGTAAATTTCTATAGTTGGATAAATTAAGAAATCAGCATAATAATCAGTTGCAGCGACATCATTTTTTGAAATAATTTGCTTTATTTTTGATTTGATTTTTGCAAAATTATCATTTGATATTTTTTCTTCATTTTCTGGCATAATTACAGAAATGACAATTCTTGAATTAAGAAGCGAGTTTGATTCTTGAGGTTTTATCTTACTGATAGATAAAAAACACAATATTGTAAAAATGATTTTTATTTTCATAATTTAGTTTTTATGGTAAAATAATTCTAATAGTTCCTTCAGAAACAGAAGGTCTTGTTCTTTTTGCTTTTACACCATCTTTACTTCCGCAAATATTTACAACAGCAACTGATAAAATTCTTGCAAAATCATTCACAGAATAATTGGTTCCTGATTCTGTTTTTAATGGAATTCGAACTTCATCAAAACTTAAAATATTTTCAGAATCTTGTTTAATCCTATATTGATTTTTGTATGAATTATTTTGCATCCATTCAGTAATCAATTCTGAAATAAATTTACTGTCTGTTTTCTCTTCATCAAGCTTAAAAACACTTTCATCTGTAACAATAATTTCTACTGTAATTGCTTTTCCTAGTGTAATAATTTGTGTGAAAGCATCATTAATTCCATTGATAAATTTTTCAATTCTATTTTCTTCAGTCAAGACTCTGTCTACTAAATATCCATAATCAGTTGTTTTAAAAGGAGGTGAACTTGAAGTCGGCAAATCATAAAGTGACATTCTTGACGATGCTTCAATTGCTTTTAATGAAACTTGAACACTATTGGTTACATTATTATCTTCAGAATGAATATTGATAAAAGCTTTTACAATAATATCAGTTCTTGCTTCCATATATATTGCCTCTTCAACATTAAAATTAGCATTTTTTAAAGTGCTTATGGCTTTTGATTTTTTTACTTGATTGATAGTTTCTTGTAAATCTTTTGGTCGAAATCCACGTTCTTGAAAAGCATTGTTAACCCTAGCAATGATAGATTGCCATTTAAAATCATTTTCATATAATTCTAGGGCATTTTCACCCGATTTTGTAAAAGGCATCACCATGATTGTTGGCTGAACTTGTTCTATTTGTTGCGCTGATATTGAAACATTGAATGCAAAGAATATCACAATTATTATTTTATAAAATTTCATAAGTATTAAATTTTTAAAATCCGAATTTTCTAACAATATTTTGATCCTCTAAATCTTTTCGTAAATTTTTTACGTTTACTAAAACATCCACAGCAACTACTAATGCGTCAACCATATCTTGTTTTGCTGATTTTTTATCAACTTTAGTGGCAATTACTTTTTGTTTTTGACCACCAATAAGCATTGTTTCAGAGATAAATGTTAAGTATCTTTTATACCCAAAGAAATCTTTAAAATAGTTATTATGTGTTCTTTTTAATTCGTTTTCATTAAACCCAATTAAAGGATTTGAAATATTAGAATTGGGTATTCCTCTAAAGAAAAGGGTTTCCATTGCTCGCATTTGAGCATCTTCAATGGCAGTATTTTCATTGCCACCATAACCTAAAACTCGCAAGGTTAAAATGTCACCTGAATAATTTTGATAAGTCACTTCAGAAGTTGGGAAAAATGCAACTTGCTTACTGGCGCAACCTGAAATAATAAAGAAAGCAGTAAGTGCTATTAAAAAATTGATTTTTGTTTTCATTGTTGTATATTTTTACAGATTATTTTTTTTTCTTCTTTGAAATTGGTATAAATTTCTTTTCCATCAGTAGTTACTTTTGCTTCTGAAAAATCCTCACTCAAAATTTTAGAAATTTTTATTTTTCCGACAATTCTTGGTAATGGTTTTCCAAGTGAATTGTCTATATAATAACATTCAAAAACTAAATTTTCTTGAACTCCAACTTTTGAACCACCATCTAAAAGCACAGATAGGGCTTTTTCATTCTTTTCTTTTTCAATTCGAACTAAATTTAGTTTGATAGGAAAACTCGAAGTTATATAGTTACTTAATTCTGGAATTGTTGTTTGAATAGCACTTTCAAGCGCTGTTTCTGGAGTAAGTTTTATATCACTTTCACTTGATGTTAGTGTAACAGTTCCGTTTTGAATAATCTCACCTGATTCTGTGTTCATTATTTTTAGAGTATAGGTTATTGTAGCTTTATAGCCTTTACCAGCGTTCAATCGTATGAATTTTACACTTGTTAAAACGCCTGCCAACGTATATTCAGCATTAATGGATTTGTTTGATTCTATCCAATTTTTTGATTTGTAGTTTTCTTGTGCTTTGTTGATTACTTCATTTCTTGCAGTACCATCCAAATCAATGACTAAAAATCTATTTTGCTGATTTAATACATCCAAAACTCTTTCAGAAAGCATTGCTGCAAAATGCTCTTGTCTAACATCCAAGGAAGTGAATTTTGCCACTCCAACAATCAATCTATAATCTTCTTCTGCTTGCGAAAATCCATTTATAGAAGTAAAAAGTAGAAAAAAGAATACTAATCGATTTATATTTAATTTCATTATTCTCCTCTTAATTGTTCAATATATTTTTTTGATGCTTCTAAGTTTTTTACAATTTTTGGTAATTGAGCTATGATCGCAGCTTGAAAAATTCCGGCACTTAAAGCATCTTTGCCCATCAAAGCTTTATCGAACATTCCAGCATTTGCTATTTCATTGGTGCTTAGCGCAGCTAAACCAGTTAAAGCTGCTTGTTTTAACAATAAATCTCCGCCAATTTTTAATGAGTTGTTTAAGCCATTCAATTCTTTATCACTCATTTTTTTAATTTCATCTGGTGATAATTTATTGCATTTTGAGTCATACAAAGTGTATTCAGTAATTTTCCCTAAAGTTGCATCTTCAACTTCTTCAATTGAAACACTGAAAAGATTGAAATCTTCTCTCAATTTTATAGTACTTTGATACAGTTCTTGTGCAGAAGTTAAATACAAACTCGCACTTCCACTAGACCAGGTTTTTACTGACTTAAGAGGAATATTTGCTTTTTTCACAAAAATAACAGGTGCATCAGGAGATTTTACGCCAACAATTAAAACTTGATTAACTGTTTTGTTCTCTGATTTTTCAATCTTTTTTAGCCATTTTTTTGTTTTGAAATCTCCTCCATCCAAATCCTTTAAAAGCATTCCTGTATCTCTCATTGAACAATCATTAGGTATAAAAACCAGTTGACCATCTTGAATTTTAAATTCTCCAGAAAAGTTTTCTAAACTATTGTCATTGATAAATTCTTTATCAAGATTTACTTCATTCAGATTTATTTCTGAAAGATTTTTGGTTTGAGCTAACAATATATTGCCAGCAAAAAAATAAGCAATTGAAATAAAAAGTAATTTTTTCATAATATAATTGATTTAAGTTACATCAAATGTATTATGAAGTTTAAATGGAAAATATCCCTACAATTAGGTATTTTTTAAGTTAAGTTTAAGGTGATTTCTACAGTTATTCTTCCTCAATTTTCAATAGGCGTTTTAAAATTTCTGTTAATTCGCTTGAGTTTTCATCGAATTTTGAATCTATTTCCTCGAGTTTTATATGATAAGGATTCGTTTCATTAACTTCAATTTCAATTGCCATTAAATTCTGGATTTTAAATGGAGTACTATAAATATTTATTTTATTTAAAAACTCTTTAAAATTGGTTGAATTTTTAAAAGGAATTATCATTTCTTTAGAAACAACTTCATTTTCAGTGATTCCATTTCCATCGTTATCAATATAAAAACCTTTGATAACAACTCTCAAATTGATAAAAGGATATGATTTTGAAGTCTTTGCCTTTGTGAAATTAATAATACTTTCATTAGGATTGAATTTAAAAAGCATAAACCCATTGTTTAGATTTTTAGATGAAAAACTTAGTTTTATAGCCTCTGAAATTTTATCATTAATTGATATTTTTCTTATTAAATTAAGATTTGGAAGCGTTACTTTTACAATACTATCTTTCCCTTTCTTTGTTTTGATAGAATCAATTAATGGAAAAGTAATTGAATTTCTAGCCATATACATTTGCGTATATTTTACTTTATTGTTTTCAATAATTTTTCCAACATAATCTGGAATTTTCACTATTTGATTGATGATTTCAGCACCAACTAGGGTTTCAATAAAGGCTTTATTACTTGAATCCTTTGTTAATGTAGTATCTTCTTCTATTTCTAGATATACAAACTCTGCTTGAGTTTTAGTTTTTTCAAAGTCATTTCCATAACTAATTAACTTTGAACTTGTGCATGAAAAAAGCATCAATAAACTTGATAATAAAACTAAATTTTTCATAATTGGTATGTTTTTAAAACTGATATTTCATGTCAATAGCATATTTTACTAATTCACTTCCTGAGGTTAATTCGAGTTTACGAATCATATTTTTTCTATGTGTATCAATAGTAGATTTTGCTAAAAATAAGTTGTCTGAGATTTCTTGTGAGGTTTTTCCTTCAGCAATGAGTTGTAAAATTTCTTTTTCTCTGTTTGATAATACTACTTTTTCGCTTTTTCCAATCGTAATGTTGTCATCAATAAAATCATTCAAAAAATTAAATGCAACATTCGGATCAAAAAAACGTTCTCCTTTTGCCACAGTTTTTATGGCTTTTGACAACATTTTAATTCCTGAATTTTTTAGAATATACCCAATAGCACCTGCTTGCAACATTTGTTTGATGGCTTCTGGCTGATCAAACATGGTCATTGTCAATACATGAATGTGAGGAAACTGTTTTTTGATGCGTTTGGTGGCTTCAATGCCATCCATTTTTGGCATTCGAATATCTGTAATGACCACTTTTGGTTTTTTTAGGGCAACTAATTTTACCAAATCTTCGCCATTATTTGCGCTGCCAATAATCTTGATTTCTTCGTCAAATTCAAAAAAAGAAGTGACTCCATCAATCAATATTTGATGATCCTCTGCCATTATAATTGAAATCATATGTAATTTTTTTTGTAAAGATACTTAAAAATGGTGTTCTTAAATTCCCTACAAGTAAGGAAATTTACTCAATAGGAATGTTCATGACAAACGTGGTTCCTTTATTTGGTGTTGAATCTATTTCGAAAGTTCCGTTTAGATGTAGGATTCTTTTTTCAATAGAACCCAATCCCATTCCGTTGGAAAAATTGATGTTATTTTTGTCAAAACCTTTGCCATCATCCTCAAAAATGATGTTGACAATATTGTCATACAAGGAAATATTAATGGTTACATTTTTGGCTTCTGCGTGTTTGATAACATTCGTAATCAACTCTTGAATGATTCTAAAAATAGTAATTTCCAAACTGTTTTCCAATCGTTGATGGAAACCAAAATGAACGACATCAATATGAATTTTGTCAGCGGAAGCAATTTTTTCAGCCATCATTTGAATGCCATGTAACAATCCAACATTTGCAATCACTCCAGCATTTTTAGCATGTGCAATTCCTCGAATTTTTTTATAGGTTTCATCAATCAAATTTTCTGTTCGCTCGTAGAGTTTTTCTTGATCAAATTCTTTTTTCTCTCTGTTGAGTTTTAGGTTTTCGAAATGTAGTTTTAAGGTTGCTAAAACGCTGCCAATATTGTCGTGTAAATCTTCCGCAATTTGTTTGCGTTCTTTTTCTTGACCTTCAATCATGGCATTAATAATGACCAATTCTTGTTCTTTTAAAAGCGTCAGATTTTTTTGTTTTTCTAGCTCTTTTTCTTGATTCGCTAATTTTCTTTTTTTGCTACTGTTTTTTAAAGCAAGAAATGAGATGATTCCGATTAGAAACAGCGATACAATTGTCCAAATAATCAATTTTTTCTGTTCTTTGTTTTTGGCTTCTACCTCTAAAATGCGTTTTTCTTTTTCAGCAGTTTGGTATTTTTTATCCAAATCAGAAATGGCAATGTTTTGGGCTGTGAAGTTGAGACTATCGTTTGCTATATTGTATTTTTCGTAGTATGTGTAGGCGTTTTTGTAATCTCCTAAAGCTTTATAATTTGTGGCAAAATTTTCAAATAAAATTTTATTATATTTTAGTTTATAGCTTGATGGCTCAATTTCTTCCGCTTTTTTTAATTGAACAATTGCTTCTTTGTGATTTCCTTGCTTTTGAAAAAAGTTCGCATAATTTATGTACGAACTTAATAGAGCATTACTATTTGTGATGTCTATTAACTCTAGATTTTTCTTAAAATAAAAACTTGCAGAGTCAGGATAGGTTTGCGTATATAAAAGTGCTAAATTGGCATAGGCAATCGCTTTAGAGCTTTGTTTATAAGTGTGTTTGATGGCTTTATGGTAAAAGTTTGAAGCGATTTTAGGATTTCTATCAAAATAATATTCTGCATATCTAAAATATGATATAAGAATTTTTAAAGAATCCTTTTTTTGCAAACCATATTGATAATAGGCATTTAAAAATGGTTTCGCGTCATAATTCAAATCATTTTGAGATTGTAAAAGACTAAACAACTCTAAATTGCATTTTGCAACGCTATCAAAAGCATTTGCTTTTTTATAAAGATTTAAAGATTTTGTATAATTTTCAAACGCTTTGAAGTGGTTATTTTCATTATTAAATTTAGTTGCTTTTTGGAAATATTCATAAGCAACATCCAACTCAGATTTTTGTGCATACGAAAAACTACAAATCAGAAAAAAGATGATTTGTAGTTTTTGAGGTATAAAACCTTTTGATTTTGGCATACTATGGGCCTTCAACGATAACACCACCACCAGCTTCAGAAGGTCTCGCTAAAGTAATTAAATTAGCAGGATTATTTGTTAAATAAAATTTTATAATTTGATCTAGAATCGAGCAATAAATTTCCTGATTATCATTAAAAACAACAACAGTAATTTCGGCATTCTCAGGAATTGAAAAAGGAGTTGAAGGACAACTTTGAATTATACTTATCGGTTCTTTTATTTTAGTTAAATATAAAGGTACTTGACCTATTGTACTATTGGTAGTACAATCTGATATATGAACAACTAAATAGGGTTGATTTTCATAGATTGTGTAGTAAACATTTTTTAATCTAAAGTGATCATTTAACGTTAAAATCTCAAAAACAAGGTGTTTTTGTTTTAAATCAAAATAGCTTCTTTTGTGTTTTTTATCTGCTAAATCAAGATTTTCTTTGCCATTGTAAAATTTCCTTCTTACTGAATCAGTTAATTTTTTAATAATTATTTCTCTCATTTTAATTTTAATTTTAAGGTAAATATCAAAAATTATTTTCATTAAAAACTACCTACCATTAGGTATTTTAAAAAAAATTACAACGTCACAAACGTCACTACAATAGCCAAAATAATCGCTATAAACTTTTGAATGTTAAATGTATGATTTTCAGAGCCTTCAAACAAAATTATGGTAGAAATATGTAAAAATACACCTATTACTAATGCAATAATTTCTTTGTTATAGGTATTGAAAAAGTCAATTTTATCTGCTACAAAAACTCCCAAAGGACTCATTAAAGCAAAAACAGTGATAAACAAAAATATCGTTTTTTTAGCAAAATTTGCATGGATCAAATAGGTGGTTAACACTATCGCAATAGGAATTTTATGCACCACAATTGCCCATAAAAGGTTGGTATTTGAATGTTCAATAGGCAATCCTTCAGAAAAAGCGTGAATACAAAGACTTATAAACAATAACCAAGGAAATTTATTTTTATAATCATGCAGATGAATGTGACCATGTTCAGCACCTTTTGAAAAAGACTCTAAAACAGATTGCAAAACAACCCCAATCAATATAAAAAGCCCTATTGTTTTTGAATTAGTATCCGAATTGTAAACTTCTGGAATTAAGTGAAGTATGGTAATTGATAGTAGATAAGAACCACTAAAAGCCAATAAAATCTGTATTATTTTTTTGGGTAATTTTAAAAAAATCACCATTAACGAACCCAGTGCAACTGAAAGAATGAGGAATAAATACGTCATTTTGCTACTAAAATTAGTCTTTTAGAATGTTTTTCATCAAAAGGATTTAAGTGATAATCACCAAAAATATGCACTATTTTCAAATCTACTTTTTCAAAATAGGATTTCATTTTTTGAATATCTAAATATTTTACACGTTCTGTAAAAAAAAGGGGTTCATCATTTATAGTGAATGAAATGTGCTTTAATATAAATCCGTTAACAATTTCTCTTTTGAGATGAAACTCAATGTTTTCAATAACTTTGGTTTCCTCAATTACCAAAGTCGATTTTACAAAATTAGCATTCAAAAAATCAAATACAAAAAAACCATTTTCTTTCAAAGCATTTTTGATGGTTTGCAACACTAAAATATCTTCCTCATCCTCCATAAAATATCCAAAACTGGTGAATAAATTAAAAATGGCATCATATTTTTTGTGAAGAGGTTCACGCATATCTTGAACAATAAATTTCAAGGTTGAATTTTCAAAATTCTTGGCATGTTGAATGCTGTTTTGAGACAAATCAGCACCAATTACTTCATATCCCAACGAATTTAAAAACACAGAATGTCGTCCTTTTCCGCAGGGCAAATCTAAAAGCAAGGCATTTTTAGGAAGTGATAAAAATTCAGTAATATTTTTTATAAACAACTGAGCTTCATTATCGTTTCTGTCTTTATACAAAACATGATAATAAGGTGTGTTAAACCAATCGGTAAACCAATCTTTTGTTTTCATAATTATATTGATGACGTAAAAGTAACCAAATCTTGTTTTAGAAAAAATGAAATAGTGTTTTTCTGAAATTTCGTTCCTAGAAAATGTATTTTTGCATTGAAATTTATAAAGATGAATACTGATTTTAAAATGGTTGCTACCACAATTTTTGGATTGGAAAGTGTGCTGGCTAATGAATTAACAAATCTTGGCGCAAAAGAGGTTTTGGAAGGTGTGAGAAGTGTTTCTTTCAAGGGAGATAAAGGGTTTATGTATAAAGCAAATATTGCTTTGAGAACAGCCATTCGTATTTTGAAACCTATCAAAGTGACCAAAATTTACGATGAAGAAGATTTGTATGATGCCATGAAAAAAATAAAATGGGAAAATTATTTGGATGTTGATGGTACTTTTTCCATTGGCGCAGTAGTAAATTCACCAAATTTCACGAACAATTCTCATTATATTTCTTTAAAATCAAAAGATGCGATTGCAGATTATTTTCGCGACAAATATCAAAAAAGACCAAACGTAGATTTAGACTATCCTGATTTAAAAATTCATGTGCATATTCAGAAAGATTTATTAACAATTTCTTTAGATTCTTCTGGCGATTCTTTACACAAAAGAGGCTATAGAACGGCTACTAATATTGCCCCAATCAACGAAGTTTTGGCTGCTGGCATGGTTTTATTATCTGGTTATACTGGTGATGAAAATTTTATTGACCCAATGTGCGGCTCAGGAACCATTTTGATTGAAGCCTGCATGATAGCCAACAATATTCCTGCGAATATCAATCGCAAACGTTTTGCCTTTGAGAGTTGGAAAGATTATGATGAAGATTTATTCTTCACGATTCAAGATGCTTTATTGAAAAAAATTCGTTCTTCTCATTTCAAAATTATGGGTTTTGATAAGGCACCTTCAGCAGTTGAAAAAGCAAAACAAAATGTGATTTCTGCGAATTTAGAAGAGTTTATTGGGGTGCATCATGTCAATTTTTTCAATTCTAAAAAAGAAGTATTTGGCAATACCACTATTCTTTTCAATCCACCTTATGGAGAGCGTTTAAACGTTGATTTGATAGAATTTTATAAAAAAATTGGCGATACCTTAAAACACAATTATCCAAGTTCAACAGCTTGGTTAATCACTTCAAATATTGAAGCATTAAAACACGTTGGTTTAAAAACCTCAAGAAGAATTCCTCTGAAAAACGGAGATTTGGATTGTAAATTCGTGAAATACGACTTGTATGAAGGCTCAAAAAAAGCTGTTAAAAATCAAACTCCAACTAATGAATCCTCATAAATTATAAGTCAATATTTTTTATAATTTCGGCAAATTCAGTTGGTTTTTCTAACATTGGGAAATAACTACATTCATCCATTAAGAATATATTTTTATCATCAAGATTCATAAAACTTTGGATTTTTAATGGTGTTTGAATGTTTCCATATTGGTCATTTTTTCCCCAAATTACATATACTTTTGAGTCGTTTTCATGAATATTTTTTAACCATTTGTTTCCAAATTTTCCACACTCTGCAATAAAATAATCGCTAAATTGTAAGTTTTTTAAACCATCATTTAAATTGATCAACTCCCATGAGGTTTTTAAATCTTCATCACTTATCGATTCTTTTCTGTAAAAAGATTCTCTGATATATTTTTTAAACATTTCAAATGAAATAGAAATCTTTAAAATTCCTTGACTTATCATTTTTCCATGAGATTCCAATTCATTGTTATCATCAGAAAGTTCAAGTGTCAAACTCAGGTTGAGAAGAATACTATTTTTAATTTTTAGTACTAAATTGTTTGATAAATTTAGCGACATCATTTCGCACAAAATACAGGACCCATACCCGTGAGACATTACAGAAACTTCATAAATTTTTAACTTCACCAAAAGTGATGATAAAATACTTGCCTGATCAATAATTGAATAATAATAATTTTTTGGTTTGCTTGACAATCCAAACCCAATCAAATCAGGAATAATTATCCGGTATTTGTCTTTTAATTGATCAATTATTTTATGATAATCAAACGAACTTGTCGCAAAACCATGAATGATAAAAAGCACCTTTTCGCCTTCTAAAGTGTCGATATAAGATAGTTTTTGCCCGTTTAAATCTATTGACGTGTGTTTATTTTTCCAATCTATTAATTTCATACAACTTTTTTTAAGATTTAAAATATGTTTCCTTTAAAGTAGCATATAAAGGACGATTAATTTCTTTCAAAATCATCAACAACCAACTTTTTGGTTCTGTTTCTATCACAAAACACTTGTCGTTTTCGATGATTTGAATAGTATCTTTTTGAAAAGTTGCAATATTTAATAAAATTTCTTTGATATTGGCGATGTCATCTTTGCGCCAAAAAATTTTGATGGGTATTATAGCATCTTTCAATGCTTTGATCCATCGGTGCCAATACAGATAAATTTCTTCATTGTAACTGCTGAGTACGAGAATTTTTTTTTGATTATCAAGTTCGTTAAACTTTTTCCAGATAGTTTCAATTTTGGTGATATCTTTATATTTTTTATTGGTTTCATTATCCTCATCACTATTAAAAAAATCTTTGTTTTTATAGTTGTTCAAAACCTCACGATATTTAGAAAGTTTTTTATTTTGAATAAAATTATGAATCGTATCAAGATTATCATGCAATTGTTTGTTGTCACTGTTATTCGAAAAAACAATTGATTTGATATTGAAAGGTAACAAATTTGCATTTTTCTTGTACAATATTTCTTTCGCAATCATACTGCCAAATTGGCTTGCGATGATTGTAAAACTTTTTAAATGCAATTTGTGCCAAAGTTCAATACAAACGTTTGCTTGGTCAATCAAAGAATAACAATACGTTTTGGGCAAATCAGAAAATCCAAAACCAAAATGGTCATGAATAACCACTCTATAATGCTCTTTGAGTAAAAGCAAGATTTCACGAAAATCAAAGGATAATACAGGAAAACCGTGTAAAATTACAATGGTTTCTCTTCTTGATGAGGGCTCATCAGTGTCAATAACAAAAATTTTGTTATTGTCAATAGTTACAAATTTGCCAAGACTTTTCCATTCTTCTGCAGTCATAATTTAGGGGGAATTAATTAATAACTTCGTTTAGTTCGAACAAATATAACTTTTTTATTTGATTGCTTTGAAAAAAATAACGCAGAATAGCAAATTCTTTAAAAATATATTTTTTTTAAAAACAAATAATATGTTTCAAAAACAAAACATCAATCCTAGAATTTTAAAGCATGAATTGTTGTAAGATTTTATCATTTTAAAACACTTTCAAAAACGAAATTTTAAGTAGATTTGAATTAAAATTAAAAACAATTGACAAGCCATTTTTTTATTGACGTTATTTTACCCATTCCAATTCAAAAAACATTTACCTATTCAGTGACCATTGATGAAGCCGTTTTTTTGAAAAAAGGCATGCGAGTGGCTGTTTCTTTTGGAAACAATAACATCTATACAGGGCTTGTTTTTAAGATTCATCAAGAAGCACCAACGCTTTACGAAGCCAAAGAGATTGAGCAAATTTTAGACGAAACACCCATAATCACCGAAATTCAACTCAAACATTGGGAATGGATTGCATCATATTATATGTGTTCTTTGGGCGAAGTTTACAAAGCAGCGTTGCCTTCAGCACTTTTATTGGAAAGTGAAACCGTTGTTTTTAAAAACCAAGCTTTTACCGAAGAAAATATGTTGGATGATGAAGAATTTTTGATTTTTGAAGCGCTACAACATCAATCTCAATTGACAATTCATCAAGTTTCAGATATTTTAGGAAAGAAAAAAGTAATGCCTGTCATCAATCAAATGATTCGAAAATCGGTCATTTATCTGAAAGAAGAAATTTATGAACAATACAAACCTAAAATAGAAAAATATGTTCGTTTGCATGCGAAATTTACTACTGATGAATCTTTAGAAAAATTATTATCTGAATTGTCAACTGCCAAGAAACAACACGCAGCAGTGTTGACCTATTTTCAGTTAAACAGCCAAAAAAAAGCCATTAAGGCGCAAGATTTAGAGAAAAAAGCAGGAATTTCAGCTGCTATTTTAAAAGCCTTGGTTGATAAGAATATCTTTGAATTTTACCACCTTCAAATTGATAGAATTTCGTTTGATGGCATTTCCAATCCACTGAAAAATCTCAATGAATTTCAAGAAAAAGCACTTTCGGAAATCAAAACTTCTTTCCATGCAAATGACATAGTTTTGTTGCACGGAATCACCAGTTCAGGAAAAACAGAAGTCTATACAAAATTGATTGATGAACAACTTCAAAAAGGCAAACAAGTCCTTTTTTTATTGCCTGAAATTGCGTTGACAACCCAAATTATTGTGCGTTTGCAACAATATTTTGGCAATCAAATTTCTGTTTTTCACTCTAAATATTCTATGAATGAAAGAGTAGAGGTTTGGTATCAGGTATTGGAAAACAAATCAAAAGCGCAAATTATTTTAGGGGCACGTTCTGCCATTTTTTTACCATTTTCCAATCTAGGATTGATTGTGGTAGATGAAGAGCATGAAACTTCTTACAAGCAATTTGATCCTTCTCCAAGATACAATGCCAGAGATGCTGCTATTGTGTTGGCAAAAACGCACCAAGCAAAAATTGTTTTGGGGTCAGCCACGCCATCCATAGAAAGTTATTTTAATGCACACCAAAAAAAATATGGATATGTAGGGCTTAATAAGCGCTTTGGCGAAGTGAAATTACCCAAAATTGAACTTATTGATTTGAAAGAAAAACAACGGAAAAAGCAACTCAAAGGTCATTTTACAGATACGCTTTTGCAATACATCCTAGAAGCATTGGATGTAAAAGAACAAGTAATTTTATTTCAAAATAGGCGTGGTTTTTCGCCGGTTGTTGAATGCAAAACCTGTGGTTTTTCGCCACAATGTCCCAATTGCGATGTGTCATTAACCTATCACAAATTCAAGCACGAATTGCGTTGTCATTATTGCAATTATCAAAGAGCGATGCCCAATAGTTGTGGTGCTTGTGGCAGTAATACGTTGGATACCAAAGGTTTTGGAACAGAACAAATAGAACTTGAATTGAAAGGACTTTTTCCAGATTTTAAAATCGGAAGAATGGATTTAGACACCACTCGTGGCAAATATGGTTATCAAAAAATCATTGGTGCTTTTGAAGCCAGGGAGATTGATGTTTTGGTAGGTACTCAAATGCTTTCAAAAGGGTTGGATTTTGACAATGTGTCTTTGGTCGGAATTTTAAATGCAGACAACATGCTCAATTTTCCAGATTTCAGAGCCTATGAACGAGCCTATCAAATGATGGTGCAAGTTTCGGGACGCGCAGGAAGAGCGCAAAAACAAGGAAAAGTTGCCATTCAAACGTTCAATCCTGAGCATCCAATTTTGAAACAAGTCATGGAAACCAATTATACTGCCATGTTCAAAGAACAATTGCAGGAACGTTGGAAATACCAATATCCTCCGTATTTTCGTTTGATAAAAATCACGTTGAAACACAAAGATTACAACAAAGTAGATCAAGGTGTTAATTGGCTTTTCAAAGCCCTGCAAAATGTATTTGGACAATATGTTTTAGGACCTACTGCACCTTCAGTTTCCAGAATTAGAAACCAACATATCAAAAATTTGGTGATTAAAATTCCGCCAAAACAATCTCTTTTTGAAACCAAAAATCAATTGCAAAAAATCCGGAATACTTTTGAAGCTGTTAAGGAATTCAGACCCATTCGTTTTGTGATAGATGTGGATGCTTATTAAGGTCTGTAAGTGTAAGGTTTTCTTTAAAAAAAGCGAAGCGTAAAAAGCAAAATTCAAAATTCAACTTTCTTTCGAATACTACACTCAGTTTCTCCTAGCCTTTGCCGAAATCATATATGAGTTTTAACATCTCATACGATTCTGAATTAAAATTGATTTTTGTAAATGCAATTTCCAGAAAACTGTTTAACATATAAAAAACGGTATCAATAAAACATTGAATTTATAGATAAACATAACATTGAAGCATTCAACACAGTTTGTCATCCTGACGTAGGAAGGATTTCTGATCAAAGTTTTCAGTTACGGGTTCAGTATTTGCCTAAGTTTTCATTTTAGCCTTAGTTTCATAGCCAGTTTCAGTTTTCAGTTCTCTATTAAGTTCAAGCTCAGTCGAAGATTATCAATTTTTGCGCAGTCGATAACCTAGTATTTCAATCACCGTTTTCGGAGTTGAAAGAATTCTGAGCCAAGACTCCTTTTGGACTAAACTCAAAAATTTAGTACCGAAATATTTTTAAATACTTTTTATTCAAACTGCATGTTTTTTAAAAAAAAATTTTAAAATTCTAAAAAAATAAAATAAAAGCGCTCATAATTTCGAACAACGCAATAGTATTTCCTACAAATTGACTTTTAATACAAAATCTTTAATAAAACACTTTGTTTAATAAATAATCAATAAATAAAGCTGTTTTTAAAACATTTTCATTTTGTTAAAAACTTAAACCAATTTGTGAATAACTACCTATTTGTTTCTATAAAATCATACTTTATCTTTGAAAAAACAAAAAGACCAAAAGGCGGCAACCCTTTGGCTTCATGTCGGTAACACTTTTAGAAGTGAATTGATTTAAAATATATAATCAAAATTAGTCAACTTCTTTTAGCTTACCAAGGATTTTAACAAAAATTTAAATGCAGTGTTTGAATGCTGCAATTGGTAATCATTATGACTTAATTAATGAGCTCCCAATAAGGGTAGCGATGTCCTACAGGTTTATTCACAAAAGCCGTTTGTGAATAAGGCAAACTATAATGCTGAGCACACATCAAAAGCGTACACAGAGGCAGTCGAGTACAACACCTCTATAAAGAAAGTTGTGCAATTTTTTTACTATAAAAACACGAATAAATATGCTTATTATAAATAAAGTAGCGCGTCCAAATCCGCAGGACACATCAGCGGACAATAAGTTTTATGCACAGATAAAAGCTAGTGGTAAAACAGATTTAGAACGATTGGCATTTTTAGTATCCAATCAAAGTACAGTTAGAGAAGGTGACTGCTATGCCGTTATCTTATCATTAATACACAATATTATTGATGAGTTAAAGCAAGGTCGCACCGTAAAACTCGATAAGTTGGGAACTTTTAAATTGAGTGTGCGATCGGAAGGAGCAACCACAAAATCAGAGCTGACCCAAACCAATATCAAAAGTTTGCATGTGCATTTTTTACCTGACAAAAGGTTAAAAAATAACCTGAATTTAGGGACTGTTACCTTTGCGATCAATCAATCGTAAACAATAGTTTGCTTCATTAGAAACCTCAACAGCTAGGCTTTTGAGGTTTTTTTGCCTTATAAATAGGTAAAAAAACACCCAAATGCATACGTACATAAAAGGAATTACACACGCTTGCGTTGGTACATACATACCTATACAATTATTTTTACATACGTATGTAAAAAAAAATACACAAACACCTTTTTAAAACCCCACATCCGCAACAAAAAAAGGCTTCATTCTAAAAAACTACATCCGTATGTACCTTCTAAAACCCAGCATATCAGCGGTTCAGAAAAAAAGTTATCAACAAAACAGCCTCTTTTTTTAGCATTTTTGCCGCTCATACCCATAAAAGTCAATCTGTTTGTCATCCTAAACATGCTGTCCCGACTTTTTAGCGGGATTTTAAGACCTCAAACGATTATAAAATAAATGTAGTCTCTTTGATTACAATTTCCAGAAAACAGCTGGATTTATATAAAAAACGGTATCAATAAAACAAAGAATACCATTGCTAGTTAACACATTTTCATCATGTAAATCCTCTAAAATGATGCCTAAAATTGGGTGATTATAATCGTTATTTTTGGTGTTTTCAAAACCATTATTTGTTAAAAATGCTTTTACTTGTGATAAATCTGTAATAGATGTTGCTTTTACAAAAGGCTGTTTAACAACGGCATATAACAAATCTTCTTTTAAATAAAACCCTAAAAATTTATAATTTGTATCAGCAAAGAAATAATTATGAAGTAATAAGTTATAAAAATAATCTTCCCAAGAAGCGTAATATATAGCATCATTTAATTTGATTACAAACTGGTTTTCTTCTATAAAAACGCGTTGCTCAGCACCTTCAGCAACAAATTTTTCTTCATCAATGTCATTAAAAAACAATTGATGCCTTTTAGCAAATTCAATTAAACTCTTTGTTTCTTTTGATTTGTTTTGGTGTTTTTCTTCAGCCATAGGACTTGCTCTTTGGCTTGTTCTAAGGTGATTGGCGATTGTTTGGATAACTGCATCATGGCTAATGCCGCTCTTTCCTGAAAGGATATTTTGTAATTCATGCTTTATGATGGATACATTCATGATTTTTTTGAACAAAACACTCAAAAGTGCTTTATTGCTTACTTACAAATGTATAAAAAAATTTGTTTGCAAAGTGAACAGTTTACAGTGTATGGGATTATCAATCTTTATCATTTTAACCAAAATCCATTCAAAACTCCCAAACCTTCAGCTATCACTGTCATCCTGAACTAGTTTCAGCATCTATTCCCTACCTAGAATTCACTAAGAACTCAAAACCCAACACTCAAAACCCAACACTAACCCCCAAACAAAAGAAACCCTCAAACAAAAGAAACTTTTAAACCCTAACCCCTAAACAACAGAAACCCTCAAACAACAGAAACCCTTAAACCCCTAACCTCGAACCTACTTTTCATTGTTACCTAGATATCCCAAGTAACCAATGAAACACGTTTAAATGTTTTACACCACTTCTATCTTGAGTAAAACCATCAGTAGTAAGTAAAAACTTAGGATAATTATCCTTTATTTTTTCCAGAGCTGTAAACTCTCTTTCTAAAGTCTTTTCATTGGTCATTTGCCAAGCCACCTGATAATAGGCTATTTCACCTGTTTTGGTTTTACAAACAAAGTCAACTTCTGAGTTTCTGCTTGTTCCCGTCCAGATTTTATTTCCTCTTCTAAGCAACTCTAAATAAACAATATTTTCTAAAATATGTCCTCTATCAGTAGTTCTCTCTTTGCCAACCAAAATATTAAGTAATCCTAAATCTACTAAATAATATTTTTCTTGTGTGGCTAATTGTTTCCTACCTTTTAGATCAAATCGATTTACTTTATAAAATACAAAACTGGTTGTCAAATATTCCAAATATTTTTCAACAGTAGCATGATGTATGCTTTGTCCATCTTGTTTTAAAGTAATAGATATATTATTTGGCGATAATGCATTTCCAATATTGGATGCCACGAATTTTATGACATTTTCAAAAGCCCGTTTTTCATTTATTTGATGCCGCTGTGAAATGTCTTTCTCTATAATCGTTTTATAAATAGCCTCAAGATACTCCTGAATTTTATCATAACCATCTTCACGAAGTTCAATGCCTTTTGGTAACGATGTTTCATTTACATAATCGAAAAACAATGATTCAAAATTCAAATATGTATTACTGATGTCAATATTTCTTGCCCTTAAGTATTCATTGAAAGAAAAGGGCAGTATTGAAATTTCAATATAACGACCACTCAACAAAGTAGCCAATTCTCCCGATAATAAAAAGGCATTTGATCCTGTTACATAAACATCAACATGATCACTGACAAAAAGTCCGTCAACTAATTTTTCAAAAAGAGGTATGTTTTGAACCTCGTCTAAAAAAATATAGTTAGGCTTATCAGTTTTTAGTTTTCTTTTTATATCAAAGTAAATATCCTCCCAACTTTTATTGACAAAATTTTCGGGCAATTCAAAATTATAAAATTGAATTTGTTCTTTTGCTACCCCAAGTGTAAGAATTTTCTCTTGATATATTTTTAGGAGTGTAGATTTGCCAGACCTTCTTAAACCACTTACCACTTTTATAAGATCTTTGTCTTTATAAGATAGTAATTTGGCTAAGTATTCTTTTCGGTCTGTATAATTTTTCATGCAACAAAGATATAAAATAAATTATCGAAACTTGTAATTTTTGCAAGTTTCGATAATTTAAAGAAAAGTATTGCTTAATAATACCTAATTTATTTCTGCATCACAGCATCTATTCCCTACCTAGAATTCACTAAGAACTCAACACTCAAAACTCAACCCTAACCCCTAACCAGTTAACCCCTAACCCCTAAACAACAGAAACCCTCAAACTTTTAAACCCATTTTACCCCAATAATTTCTAAAAAACCCTTACTTTAGTACCAACCCAAACAACCAGCCATGAAAAAAATCCTAGAAACCCTCCAAATAGATACCCATAAAGGGACAATTTTGTTCCATTCCATAGAAGAAGAGGGCACCAAATACTACGAAATCGTGGACCATAGTGGTGATGAAACCCAACCAAAGAAAGCGACAAAAATCTCTGTTGAAACCTTTCAATCGTTGGTAAAAGCCATGGGCGACTTCCAAACGCATTTCCAAAAAAGTGCCGACGAAGAGATTGCCACCATGACAGCTGCTGACAAGCAAACCCTACAAGAATTCTATGAAAGTGGCGCAACCTTACAACAACTAGCCACCCAATTCCACTACTCAGAAGCTGCCATAGAAATCGTTCTCCGAAAAAATGGGACAGCCATTCGTGAAGGAAATTTGCCCAAAGCCTTGATTAAAAAAGGGGGGAGTTTGAGGAGGAGGAAGAGGTAGGGGTATTATAACCTTATCAAGTTTAATTTGTAGGAAGTTTATAACTAAAAAGCAAGTAGACTATCGTCTATTGTACAATTGTCTACTTTGCACGAATTTAGTAGGATGGATGATATACGCGAAAAATTTGGGTCTAGGATAAAAGATTTAAGAATTGCTAGAGGATACTCTCAAGAAAAATTAGCTGAAATTGCTGACCTTGACCGTACTTATATTCCTGGAATTGAAAACGGTAAGAGAAATGTTTCTCTTGTTGTAATTGAAAAAATTGCCAAAGCATTTAATTTGACATTGTCTGAATTATTAAATGATTTGTAAAAAATCAGCTATTGAATACTAATTTTAAAAATATTAATTTTCCTGTAACATTAAAAATTTCCTCAACAGGAGATATGATTCCTTTGCATTTTTTTGGAGAGGTAATTCCTGTTTCAAAAAAGATACAGTTTAAATTGGGTTATTTTAGTTCTTCATCAATAAGCACTTTATCTTATGGATTTGCACAATTTATATACAATGATGGAACAATTGATTTTTTGATTAATCACTTTGTAAATGAAAATGATTATAAGTTGATCAATAATGAATTGGTTTTAGATGAAGCTTTTTATAACTCTATAGAAACAAATATTTTAAGGGATTTAGAAAAGTTAAATGAGGTTTTAACAAAAAAGCAAGTAAATCATTTTTATAATTGTTTAAGGTACTTAATTGATAATAACAGGGTTCGAATAATTCCAGTTACTACAAAAAGTGGTGAAATATCTCATTACAAAGAGGCTTTATTTTGGGATCATGAAGGTAATGTAATTAATATTGTTGGAAGTTGCAATTTTACTTATAAAGGAATAGTTTGTAATGGTGAAAGTTTTGTAATAAACCGTTCTTGGGGTGAAACTGCTGAAAGAGCCAACATTAGCAATGAAGAAAAAGAATATGAAGTTATTTTTAAAAAAGAATCTAGAGATTTTATTTATCTAAATCCTGAAAAACTAGTAAATATTATTAAAGATAAATCAGTTTCGTTAACAGCGAAACAATTACTAGATGAGGAAATAAATCTAGTAAGTTTAGAAACAGAAACTTATACAGAAGAAGAACAAAATATAAAACGAATTAATAAAGTTTTAAAATCAAAATTTGAAACAAAAGTTGAAGAAATAGTTACGAGTCCTAAATTTCCACCACCATACCAACCAAGAGAATATCAGGTACAAGCTTACAATAATTGGGTAAATAACAATTATACTGGAGTATTTGGTATGGCAACAGGTACAGGTAAAACAAAAACTTCATTAAATTGTGTATTAAACGAGTTTAAAAAGACAAATAATTATTATACAATAATACTAGTGCCATCAATTGCTTTATTAAATCAATGGGAAGATGAAGTTGTAGAATTTAATTTTCAGAATATTTTAAAAGTAGGAGGTGGAAATAAGTGGGAGAAAGAATTTTCAAACTACGTTAGTAATTTTAATGCTGGCATTAAGAAAAATATTGTCATTATTTCAACTTATGCCAGCTTTTCAACTGCTAAATTTAGAAGATATTTTAACAAAATAGAAAACGAATTTATACTCATTGCAGATGAAGCCCACAATATGGGTGCGAAAAATATTAAAGCATCTTTTAAGAATTCGCAAATACCTAAAAGAATAGGTTTATCAGCTACACCAAAAAGAGTTTATGATATTGAAGGGACTCAATTTATTGATCGCTTTTTTAATGACCAAGAGCCATATACCTATAGTTTTTCAATGCAACAAGCTATGGAAATGGACTTTTTGACTAACTATAGATATTTTCCGGTTTTGGTTGAGTTAAATGAAGAGGAGTTAGAAAAATATATAGAGATTTCTAAAAAGCTTTTACGATATTTTGATTTTAATAAAGGAGAGTTTAAAAAAGACCCTATGGTAGAAAAACTTCTTTTATTAAGAAAAAACATCATACATAAGGCAAATAATAAAGTTGAATGCTTTAAAAATATATTATTAGAATTAAGACAATTAAAAAAGTTAAAATATATATTTACCTATATACCAGAAGGATATGTGTATGATGAACTAGGAAATGCTGATAGAATGCTTAATAAATTTCTAATTGCTGGTAATGAAATATTACCAGAATTGAAAATGAACTCTTATATCGCAGACGGACAAAATTTGAATGATTTATTAAGGGGCTTTTCAGAGGGTAAGATTGATATGCTTTTTGCCATGAAAATGTTAGATGAAGGTGTAGACGTACCTAGAGCTGAAGTAGGAATTTTTGCGAGTAGCACAGGAAATCCCAGACAATTTATTCAAAGGCGTGGGCGATTGTTACGAAAACATGTCGACAAGCCATTTGCAACAATTTTTGATATGGTTGTAATACCAAGATTAAACGATAACAATGCAGAATTGTTTAGTATGGAGAAAAATTTAGTTAAAAATGAACTACGAAGGGTAGGATATTTTGCGAGTTTAGCACTTAATTTTTATGATTCTCAACAAGCACTTGAAAACTTATGCTTTAAATACAATTTAGATTTAGATACAATTATAAACGAACTATAAAGTGGATAGAAACCAAATATTAAGAGAAATTATTTCTGATAAGAAAATATGTGAACAGCATAAAATTAAAGATGTTCAAACATTAACAACAACACCACCATATTATAACAAAATAGTTGAAGTTATGTCAGTTATTATTAATGAAAACGATAATAATTTGAGTGAAACACAAATTTACAGAAAGATAAAAAATTTACATAATTTAGCTTAAAATGGCATCAATTATCAACAGTATTTCATTTAAAAATTTCTTCAATTACTTCGGTGAATTTGAGGATACGCGTTACGATTTTGAAGAAGGTGTCAATATTATTGTAGCAGATAATGGAGCAGGAAAATCTAAATTTTTTAATGCTTTTTTATGGCTTTTTTATGATCAAATTCTTGATT
Organism: Flavobacteriaceae bacterium CG2_30_31_66; assembly: GCA_001873065.1. GTDB lineage: Bacteria > Bacteroidota > Bacteroidia > Flavobacteriales > Flavobacteriaceae > Polaribacter. Next base: position 9,630 of record MNYM01000034.1, on the reverse strand, counting down.
CTGACGATAAAATTAAAAAAGGGGTTAAAGATATTGCTGTAAAGATTATTTCTGATAAAGCAAAAAACGAAACCCCAATCGGTGACAGTGTTGAAACGGGAATTCAAATAGAATATTCTACAGGGCGATGGAAATATCAAATTATAAAGTCATTTAGAGCTACAAGAATTAGAGAGAATATAACCTCTTTTGATAGTTGGCAAATTGTAATGAATGATGTGGAAGTCAATCAAACTGATCACATTTTACCAAGATATAAACCTGTTTTTGATGCAGAAGAAAAAAATAACGTTATTAAGCAATTGATTCTACCAAATCTCAGACAATATTCGTTTTTTCAAGGTGAGGAAGTTGATAGCATTATTGATTTTGGAAAAAAGTCGAGTATTGAAGATGCTGTAAGAACTTTAACTGATATAAGTAAATATGAGTCTTTAGTTTTATTGACTAAAAGTTTCAAACTAAAAGCTGAGAGAGATTTGAATCGTCAAGTAGATCTTAATGATGCTCAAAATGATAGATTTAAAAAAGCAAACGAAATAAAAGCCGAACTAGAAAAGAATTATGAACTTGAAACTACCAAGTTAAAAGAATTTAAAAACTTATATGAGGCAGCTGAAAAGGAGAAAAACGAATTAGAAGAAAATTTTTCTAATGCAGAAAGGAGAAATGAATTTGATATTAAAATAAAAGAGCAAAATAGAAAAGTAAACGAAGTTGGGGAAGAATATAGCAAGTTTTTGGAAACTTTAAATAGTCGCTTTTTTGATGGGAATTTTTCATGGATATCTCTGGGATTTGAAAATATTGAAGCTGAATTTCAACATAAAATACAAAAGTTCAGAGAGGTTCATTATGAAAAGAAAGCATTAAAAAACATAAGTAATAACCCTAACAAACAATTCCATTTTTTACCACTAGACTCGCCTGATAGTGTTTCATTAAAAAACATGATTGAGAAAGAGCATTGCTTTGTATGCGATAGAGAAGCTAAGGAAGGTTCGCATGCTCATAATCACTTTATAAAATTAAAAAATAGAGCAGTTGATTCTAAAAAAGATATTGATTTTGTAAAAAGTAATTTAGAAGGATTTTTTGGGGGCTTACAAATAAATGCACAACCATTTTACAACAAAATAGCAAGTATTGAGGATAGCATTCTTAAAACTAGAGAAAAAGAAATTGCTCTAAACGAAAGACTTACTAAGCTAAAAAAAGAATTAAAGTTTTTAAAAGATCAAAAAAAAGATATACTTATTTCTGGTACTGAAGATGAAAATTCTCAATCGATTATCAATCGTTATAAAGGTTCAATTAAACGAATGGAGCAGTCATCTATTCAAATTGAAAGGTTGGAGGGTATAACCAAAAGAATTTATGATAGTATAAAAAATACTGAAAAAGAAATCGCGTCATTGGTTCCTTCCGATATTCCTGAGGGCTATCTTTTGCATTTTAATTTATGTTCTGATTTAGCAGAAGCAACTGTTAAAGCTAAAGAAAGAGTATTTGACAATATGGTGAATTTATTGGAACAATATGCTAATGAACATTTTCAAAATTTGATAAAATATAATGAGCTTGCAGGTGGACACCTAAAATTTGATAAAACTCCAAGTGGTGCAATCGAGTTTAATTATATCGACAACAAGGGAAACTTAGTTTCTGGTGCTGCAGAGGGTTTTCAACGAATGAAAAAGTTTTCAGTTGTTATGGCGGTAATTTCTGCAAATACCAATAAATATAACTATCCTTTACTAGCAGACGCACCACTATCTGCATTTGGTTCAGCTTTTACAGAAGGCTTTTTTGAAGCAACCGGGAAAGTTTTTCCACAATCAATTATTTTAGTTAATGATTTATATGATAAAGATGATGAAATGAAAATAAATGAATTGGGTAAAAAAATTATTAAAGGTGATCTTGTAAAAAGAGTTTATGTTAATCAAGTTACAGAGGGCGTTGAGCAAGTTGAATTGGTAACAACTAAAATAAAATTGAAATAAAATGACTAGTCAAGAATTCAAAAATACAATCTTAATAAAAAGTCCACATTATGCAAATAGTCGAATACCTTTAATTCAATTATTAGCGAATAAGGGTAGTAAAAAATCTGAATATAGCCAATTTGGTCCTATTTATGAGCTATATATTTACGCATTTATGTTAGGAATCAAGAAGAATTTAAGGTTGCCACTGCCGCCAAGGAGTTTAACAACGGAATTTGCAAAAATTGGAACATGGAAAAGAGATTCCTCGTTGGTAGATTTTCTTTTAATGATTGTTTTTACAAGAAGCGAGGAAATAGGATTTGAATGGAATGATTTAGAGGAAATGGAAGATGCTGAATTAAATAGCGTGATAAGTAAAATCATCGTATTTATTGAGGAATATGCAAACGGTGGATTAGAATACCTGCATGGCTTATTGGATAAAGGAGAGTTAGAAAATTCGCATTATATGTTTATTGATTTGTATAAAGAAAATTTACAAGACACTATCTCAAAAAGTGTGAAACAAAATAGATTGTAAAATTTTTTATTTTTTTCTTATAGCTTAACTGGTAAATTAAATTTTTTAAATTCTGTAGACAACTCGTTTATACCATATGCTCTACATAAATCTTTTTTCAACTTTACCTCGTCTGTTTTTTCACCGAGTAAATAAAACACTAAGTTTTTACAAACAGTGAAATTATTCATAATCATCGTATTTTTGGTTTTATTATAAAACAAATTTGTGAAATGACCATCTTGTAAATTAAAGTTAATTTTATTTATCTTTCTTTTAAGCAAATCTAATTTTCCTGCTTTAAAATAAAAACAATAAATATCAGCTAGAAATTTTTGACCAATTGGCACAAATAATAAATTAAGTGGTTTGTTTTGCCCAACATTTCTATATTCTTTCAAATCATGTTTTTTGCTGAAAAAATCTATATATTCTACTATGTTATTAGTAACAAAATCCCAATAATCAGCAGCTGTAGAGTATAGAATCTTCCTCTCTTCGACTGAAGGACCAGAATATTTTGATTGCTTATATTTAGCAAGTTTTAAAATTTTTTTATTTACTTCTACTAATGCTAGTAAATTTGTAAAATCAACGTGATTATTTCTATCAAGGTTTGTAGTTTCTGTAAGAGCTATTTTATTTTCAAACTTTTTATATTTAGCATAAATATCCCTTGCTATGACATTATAAGCATAGATTTCATCAATAATAGCTAAATCATTTTGGGATGGTTTTACTGCCTCCCTATTAATTGTTGCAAATAATTTCCTTGTTCTTATTCTCCCAGCTTCATTTTCATTATGAGCAATAAAAACTACTGAAAGTTCGTCATTTTCAAAGCGTTCCGGGTTTTCTTTTAAAGCCAATTTAATGCCTTCAATTCTATGTTGTCCATCAATTGTAAATAGTATTTCATTTCCAGTTAATGATAAAATCCCTAAAGATTCTTGAACTTGGTTTCCTATGTTTAAGTTAAAATTTTTAGCGATTTCTTTTAGGTCTAGTGCATACCAATCAGGCATATCACCATAAACGCCAACAATTATAGAATTAAAATATCTTTGAGATTCATTTAGTAAATAATCTCTGATTTTATCTTTTCTATCTGATAAATCTCTTTGAAGCCATTTGTCTAAAGATTTAGTTTCCTTAATAATGTGATTATTGTCAATTCTATGAAGTTCTTTAAATGAAATAAGTACATTGTAATAATTCCAATCACCAATGCTCCCACGAAGACAAGGCAGAGAAAGTTCATTATTTTTATTTAGTTTAGTTTTCATGATGACATTTTGGATTTATTAGCTTGAGAAATAATATATGGAGAATCTTTTCTATTTATTGGTGGATTACAAAAAAAACCTATTAAATTTTCTTCTATTATTCGTAATTTGGCTTCGGTCTTTTTTGGTAAAGGCAAATAATACCATGTGAGATATTTACCATAGTCATTAATCATCCTGTGAATATTTGGCCTCGCCTTTATTGTACTAGGCATTCTATAACCATTATTTAATCTTTCTTTTAACCCGTCTGAAGTCATACCAACATACATTACAAAGTTATAAGATTCAAAAATACTGGGAGAAGGCTGTAAAACAAACAGATAAATACCTGGAGTATTATCTGGTACCGTTGGGTTATCATTAGAAGAATATTCTAGTTTTTGCCACAAAAAACTAATCTTTAAATCAGAGAGTTTTTTATTAAATAATCTCCAAAAAGGTGGGTAAAAAGTAAAATCACCTCTATTATTTTCTATTTTTTTTTGTAAATCAATATATCTAGTATCACTTCTACTACTTATTTTTTGAATCAAAAGATCGTATTGCATAAAAAATAATAACAATTTAAACATTAATGACAATAAGACTGCTATTTATCTTCTCAGTCAAAAAATCAAATCCATCAATATTGGAACGTTCATTTACTTCTTCATTTAAAAGTTGTAAGCCCTCATCTACGTGCATTTTAATATAACGACCAATATCCTTGTCCGTTTTGTATAATCCATAGTGAACACAAAGTAAGCCCAAATACATATCGTAATATTCTCCAAACAGTACAGCCTTAGAATATTCTTTGCCACCAGCATCTTTGATGTCGTTTAGATCTAGTTTTTTATCTTGAGATAAAGAATAGGTATAGGCAATTCTTGCTATTACATTTTCAGTGCCTAAACCCAATTTACGTGTTAACAAGGCAACCACTTCTTTATTTTCTTTACTGGTTTTAATTTGCGTAAACATCTTGCTCTTGTTTTAGGTGTGTAAATAATTGGTTTACTGCAAAGGATTTAAAACTAGAACCGTTATTGTGGTTTTCAATGACAAAAACCTTGTTCACGTTTGGTTTTAAATAGTCAAATTCCAATTCAGATAATTCTTTTTCCAACAATGGGAATAACACCACTTGTTCTGAAATAGCCGGATAAAACTCTTTAATAATATTTTTAGAATGGTATTTGTCAAACTTCTGTAATGGGCTATCAATAAAGACCGGAAATTTAATACCTGATTCGTCAACCAAAGCTTTTAATAAAGCAGTTGCATATAATTGTTGTTCTCCTTTAGACAATGAATCTTTATCAATGATTTCATCGTTTTTGTCTAATAAATCAATATCCATTACATCATCAATAACATTCACTCTTACATTGTAAATGAAGTCATTTTTATGCATGATTTTTTTAAGCCCAAGCATAATAGATTTTTGAAGTGAGTATTTTTTATCCTCTTTTATTTTTTGAATTATACTGTTTATTTTGATTAATAAGTTTTCTGTTACTTTAAATTTCTTTTTATCAATTTCGATCAGTTTAAAATTTTTCTCATACTCAGAAAGTACTTTTTTTATTGATGATAACCTTGTCTGTAATTCATGTATATTTTGTAATAATTTACCTTTTTCAATTGTAGCTAAATTTATTTTTTGTTCAATTTCATTTTTCTCCTCACGTAATTTTTGCGCAAGTGGATTGTCTTTTCTTGCTTCAGCTTGTCTAATTGAATGATAAACTTTTGAGAGATAAATTTTATTGTTTTTTTCTTCTTGTACTACAGAATTAAACTGACTTGAGAAAGTAGTTTTTATATTATTGTAAACCGCATCAAAATTTCTGTATTGTTCATCTGTAAAATCAAGTAAAATTGCTGGGTTATTTGTTGATTTATTTATAGCATTAAAATCAATAATAGTCTTTTCTAAAGCCTCGATAATACTTGGCTTTAGAGTGTTTTCAATACCTATACTATCTATGTTTTTTAAAAAGGAATTGGAAAAAGAATTGATTTGTTCAATACTTATTAATTTGTTACCACTTTCATTTTGTGATTTAATTTCTAATTTCAACTGGTCTTTTAAATCCAGTAACTTTTTACCAGCAATAACTATGGGTACAATGTCCATTAGTTTTTTCAGTTTGTTTTTAATCTCAACAGATTGATGTTTTAAAAACTCTCTTTCTTTCTTCATTTGTTGAAGCTCTTCTAATGTTATGCCATTGCCTTCTCTAATTAATTTCTCTTGAAGATTATCACTTGTTATTTTATAGTTAATGATATCACGCTCAAGATTTTTTAATTTATCTTCATTGATATTAAGAACCTCATTTATTTCATTTTCAGAATCCGTAAGTTCAAATAACTTTGTTTGTTGCTCTTGTGTTGCTCCGTTTCTTCTTAGCTTAGATAGCAACGTTTCAAGATTTTTCTTTAAATCTTCGTATTTTTTTATTCCTAAAACTTCTGAATATGCTTTACTTAAATTTCTTAATTCAGCTTTTGATTTAGCTTCTGCAAGCGAGACTATTTTTTCAGCATCAAAAAAGAAGAACTTTGCTATTTCTCTTGGTAAAATAAAATCATTTATAAATACTTCAAATCCAACCTCTTTTGTAAGTTCATTTTCTAAACCGTCAATAAATATCTCAAGATTTTCAGTATCTTTTTTTAAATCAAAAGTTCTTTTAATAAAAACAGATTTACATGGAATAGAGGGTATTAAAATATCAGTAAGTTCAATACCAACTGATACAATTACCTTTTTTTCATGGTCTTTTCTATAATCATTTAAAACTTTTCTATTGATGAGTGTTTTTAAAAACGTATCATAACCGCCCGCATTTTTAATGTCTTTTCGATACTTATCCTCAACTTCACTCATCATTTTTCCATAGAAAACCCAAATCAATGAAGTTAAAAATGTTGTTTTTCCATATCCATTTTTACCAGCTATGATGCTTATATTTTTTGTGGAATTGGGATGTAAGTTTATTTCATTTTCTCCCTCGTAAACTCGAAAATTTTGAAATTTAATTTTACTTATTTTCATAATCCATTCTCATTTACAAAGTTTTCAATTCTTTTTTCTACATCATTGTGAAGTCCATATTTTGTAATCATTAATGTTTTTGTTTCTTGTAAAGCAATTAAATTATCAATCAAATGATAATATCCTGGCTCTTCTTCACAAACTTCTCTTAAGATTCTTCTTTCAGTATCATCAAGTGATTTGATGTTGTTAGTGCTTATTTCTTTATTGTAAATTTCTTTATATAAATCACCAACAGTTTTATCAAAATAACCATCTCTATTCCAAGTTACTTGTATGGCAATTAATTCTTGATTGTTAATTAAGGTAATGTGTGGTCTTTCTTTTTGAATTTCTTTTTGAACTAAAAGCAGGTCTTTTAAAATTTGATATCTATATTGAAAAGTGTAATTTCCATTAAAAGTGCCATCTTCTCTTACTGCTTCTTGTCCATTTCTTCTTGTATCTGAACGATTTTCTGAAATGTTTCGACCTTCAACTAATCTGTTTCTAAAAGCTAGTAAAGGCTCCATCCAATTTTGCCCATTATTTACCAATGAAGACATTGATTTATCATTTTTTACAACTGTGCAAGTCCAGCAGCCAAAACGGCTTTGACCACAAGAATTATGTTCTTTGTTTACAACAACTGTAGGACATTCATAATCATCTGCACTTGCATCTGAATAAATCTTGAATAAGATATTATTATCAAAACCCCAAGGTGATTTTACTGTATTAATGATGTACCAAATTTCATCGACAATCATTTCTTTTATTGGTGCGTAAACATATGTGTTAGCAGTTGTTTGATGTTTTGATAATCTACTTCCAGTAACCTCGTGCTTTCTAATTGACCTCTCTCTTGTTGCACTTTCGTCATATCTTGTACCCAATAGAACAATTGCTTCGCCTTTTTCATCAATTTGTTCAATCAAAAAATTTGAAGTAGGTCTTATTTTAAGTTTATCAGTACACCATCTGAATGAGTTATTAGGTACAGGATATCCTTTTCCAATAACATTAATCCAAAAAGTTTCTTCAAGTTTAGGTGTTGTTTTTTTTACAATGATTGGTAAGTCTTGGTCTCTTGCGGCTTCCGTTATTTTATTTAAAACATCTTCCACATAATTTGAAATAATTGGGTTTTCAACCATAGTATCATTACAAACAATGTAGACTTTTCTTCTTAATTGATATGGATTTGGCAAGTCTTTTCTAATTCGTAAAAGAGCAATCCAAACTAACATTAATAAAACTGTTGAGTCTTTTCCTCCGCTGAAACCAATAATCCAAGGTCTATCAGATTTATCCGCAAAGGCATATTGATCTATTATTTCGCTTATAATTCCTTCTACCTTTTTGTTTTTTATTGGGATCATTCTTAATTTAAAGTTTTGTGCTTTATTGTAATTTTAAAACAAAATATCAATAAGCTTATACGTAAAGTTAATTTATTTGTAAATATCCAAAAAATATTTTTTAATATTTAAAAGAGTTGAATGTATTTGCAAATTTTTTTAATTCCTCTTTTTCGCAAAATCAACAGCCTTCTCATCTAATAAAATGAATTTTATGCCATCAATTTCTATAAGTGTTAATTCATTATTTTGAACCAATCTGTAAACATGCTGTCTGCTCAACTCTTTAAGATTGGCATAATTAGAAACAGTCATTAATTTGTCAATATTTACAGTCATTATTCGTTGCTTTTCAATTTATTAATGTTACATTTGTAACATTAAATTAACATGTTTATGACTCCAGAATTTTATCATAGGATACAAAACTACAAAAGAACAATTGATTACAATGCTACATTTTTATTATTGGGGTCTAGAATTGATGGATATGTCAGCATCCTAGAAGAAGAGTTTGCAAATTTTGAAGATTTAGAATCAAGATTGCCTCATATTATGATGAACTTTAGGGCTGAAGGTGAATGGGAAATTTCATTGTATCAAGTTTATAAGCCTTATAAAATTTATAAAAGATACGAATGCATTCAATACCCTAAAAAGGGAAAGTTAATTTTTAAACATTCGTATATGGATTATAAAATTAAGAAATTTGTGATTTCAAAAAAATGTATTCATATAATCTGTATGTACTTAGAATTAGAGGACGAATGGAGAACTAGGAGTGAATACAATGTTGAGTATGATGTAAGTTTTGAATTATTTAATTATTACCTAAAACAAATTTCTTAAATCTAAAATTAAAGGGATTTTTCCTCCAAAGATACTAAGGAGATACTTAGGGGATACTAGGGGGATACTTAGGGGATAATGGGGGTACCAAAAAAGTTGTTTTCAATTTTTATAATTTCGTTTCAAAAATGTCTTATCCTAAAATAGCTATACACAAAACCAGTGTATATGTCACATGAAGATGAATTAATCGATATGCAATTATTGTATTTAATAATTCCATTATTAGAAAAAATCAGCGTTCTTGAAGCTGTTGAGATTTGAACCAAGCATTATGTAATGCAAGAAAATTTAAAATCAAACAAGGGCAAAATGCACCCTCAATACACAAACGAGCGTAAATTTTAATCCTAAAAACACTTGTATAGCTCTTTTAGGATTAAGAATAATGGTTGTATAACTACAACAGGATTTATGTAATAGCCTATATAGTTATTTTAGGACAAAGATTCTAGGGGGATACTTACGGGATACTTGCGGGATAGTGTTGGGTAAGCCAAAAAAGTTTCCAATGACAAACACCTTACGGTGTCAGCCCATCTTACCAAGATATTTAGTTAGGGTTATAGCGTATATAAGCCCACTATAAGCCCAC
>MNYM01000002.1 GCA_001873065.1 Flavobacteriaceae bacterium CG2_30_31_66 | reverse complement strand
ACATTCCAATCAACAAACTAGAGGAAATTGAAAAGCTCATTGCGGAGAATCTGAAAGAGGATTTATAAATTTTAGACATAAAAAAACCTTGTTTTCACAAGGTTTTTTTAAAATATATGAAAGCTTAAAAACTACCCACTTTTTTAGAGAGGTTGAGCAACAGTTACTGATGTAGTGTTTTGTATCATATTAATTAATCTCTTCACAGTTTATAAAAGGTCTATCATCCTCAAACATAAAAAAATTAATATTTACATTTTTGAATTCTAATTTAATTGTTTTTGTTTGAATTGTTTTATATCCAATTGAAATAGCCTCAAAATACATGAAATTATTTAAATATTTATTATCAATTAAAAAAAAATACTCACCTCTTATTATACTTTTGATCTTAAAACATCTAAAATTTATTAAAACATTATTTAAAGGTTTTTCATTTTTTAAATCAAAAACATTCCCTGTAATTCTAATACCTGATGAATTTACTTCAGTTTTATTTTATAGCCACCTAAATTGTTAGTCGGAATCAATTTTTCAAATTTAGAAGAGCAACCAATAAAAACTAACAAGCTTACATTTAATATTAAAATTAATCAATTTATTTTAACAACCTTCCGTTCTTCCTTTCTGTGGTTTTGAATTACCATTGGTATCTTTACCAGTAAATTCTGATGCGATTGTCTCTAGAATTCTTTTTGCCGTGTTCAACTCATTTATTGATTTTTTTTCTTTCACAAGAATAATCCAAATACTGTTTTCCAATTCCCACAATTTCCCACAAAGCGAAAATAACAATCCTCTGCCAATATTGCTTTTTATAAAAAATATTTCTCTAGGAGCAAAAGAATCAAAATTCAAAAAAAACCCCACAAATTGTGAGGTTTTATATTTTTCAAGAAGTAAAAAAAAGAAGATATTGAAAAAGAATTAATCCTCTTCTTCAGCCCCTTCATCATCCATGTTTACATCAAAGTCTTCATTGTCGTCAAATGATTCTTCATCATCTGCATAATCTTCCATGGTTTGTTCTAATTTAGAACTAATTTTCACCAAATAAATCGTGTCTTCAGTTCGCACTTCCACAGCTTTAATGGTTTCTCCTTTGGCATTTTTGAAAGAGATAATATCACCATAATCATATCCATCAGGATATTTTTCAATTAACATGTTCAGGATATCTTTCGTCAGTTTAGCGTAATCTACAATTACTCTTTTCATACGTTCGTTTTTACATTTACGAATTTAAAATCTTTTTCTTTAAAACAATGACCTAAAGTAAAAAAAAACATTTTTTTTTACATCTCTAATAAATACGCGAAAATCAAAGGCGCAACAATGGTTGCATCACTTTCAATAATGAATTTTGGCGTATGAATATCTAATTTTCCCCAAGTAATTTTTTCGTTAGGAACCGCTCCAGAATACGAACCATAACTGGTTGTTGAATCAGAAATCTGACAGAAATAACTCCAAAAAGGCGTATCAGTTCTTTCCATATCTTGGTATAACATGGGTACAACACAAATGGGGAAATCGCCTGCAATGCCTCCTCCTATTTGGAAAAATCCTATGCCATTTGCTGAATTTTCAGTATACCAATCAGCCAAGAAAGTCATGTATTCAATGCCTGATTTCATAGTACTTGCTTTGATTTCGCCTTTCAAAACATACGATGCAAAAATATTTCCCATGGTAGAATCTTCCCAACCAGGAACAACTATTGGTAAGTTTTTTTCAGCGGCTGCAAACATCCAAGAGTTTTTAATGTCTATTTCATAATACTGTTCTAAAACTCCAGAAAGCAATAATTTATACATGAATTCATGCGGAAAATAACGCTCACCTTTTGCTTCAGCATCTTTCCAGATTTTTACAATGTGTTTTTGCAAACGTCTAAAAGCTTCTTCTTCAGGAATACAGGTATCTGTCACTCTGTTTAAGCCTTTTTCAAGCAAATCCCATTCGTCTTGTGGCGTTAAATCGCGGTAATTTGGTACACGTTTATAATGGGAATGTGCTACTAAATTCATCACATCTTCTTCTAAATTGGCGCCTGTACACGAAATAATTTGCACTTTGTCTTGACGAATAACTTCTGCAAATATTTTTCCTAATTCGGCTGTACTCATAGCTCCTGCTAATGAAACCAGCATTTTAGAACCGTCATTTAACTGTTTTTCATAACCTTTTGCAGCGTCAACTAGAGCTGCTGCATTGAAATGTAAAAAATATTTTTCAATAAAATTGGTAATTGGTTTGTTCATTTTAATTTGTTTTAACGAAGTTTTTTTACTTCAAATATGTCTTTTCTTCTATCTCTTAAATTTCGTACGCTTCCAAATTGATTTAAATCTTTCAATAAATCCAAATCAACATCTGCAATCAGAATCATTTCAGTATTGGTAGTAGATTCTGCTTTGATACCATTGGCTGGAAATGAAAAATCGCAAGGCGTAAAAACCATGGATTGTGCATACTGAATGTCCATATTATTCACTTTTGGCAAATTCCCAACACTACCTGCAATCGCAACATAACATTCGTTTTCAATCGCTCTTGCTTGGGCACAATGTCTCACTCTTGAATAGCCATTTTGAGTATCTGTCAAAAAAGGAATGAATAAAATTTCCATACCTTCGTCTGCCAAAATTCTACTTAATTCGGGAAATTCTGAATCGTAACATATCAAAATGCCAATTTTCCCACAATCCGTATCAAAAGTTCTTAATTCATTTCCTCCTTGCATTCCCCAAACTTTGGCTTCATCTGGCGTAACGTGTAATTTTTCATAAGGCTCAATAGTTCCATCACGTTTGCAAAGATAGCCAACATTAAAAAGAAGACCTTCTCTTAATTCTGGCATACTTCCAGTGATGATATTGATGTTGTATGAAATCGCTAATTCTGAAAATTTCTCTACAATTACAGGCGTATATTTTGCCAATTCTCTGATCGCCTCCGATTCCGGAAGATGGTTATTATCTGCCATCAAAGGCGCATTAAAAAATTCTGGAAACAAGGCGAAATCTGATCTATAAGCCGATACTGCATCTACAAAATATTCTGCTTGTTCCATTAATCCTTCCAAACCTTTGTATAAACGCATTTGCCATTGAATCAACCCCAAACGCACTACCCTTTTTTTGGTTGTTGCTTTCGAGTTTTGCTTCACATAATACACATTGTCCCATTCTAGCAAAACTGCATATTCATTAGATTCTTTGTCACCTTGCAAATAGCCTTTCATCACTTTTGATGGATGAAAATCATTAGAAATTTGGAAATTTAAAACAGGATCGTAAATTTCTTTGCGTTTTACTTTTTCAATATATTCTTTGGGAGAAATTTCAGTAGCAAATTTGTGATAATTTGGGATTCTTCCTCCAAAAGCAATGCCTCTCAAATTGAGTTGTTCACACAATTCTTTGCGATAATCATACAATCTTCTTCCCAAACGCAAGCCTCTGTATTCAGGTTTTATGAAAACGTCAATTCCATACAATACATCACCTTTGGTATTGTGGGTATTGAAAGTATAATTTCCAGTGATTTCTTTGTAAGTATGATGGTCATCAAAAGTATCATAATCCACGATAATTGACAATGCGCAACCAGCCAATTGACCGTTTATTTTCAAAACAATTTGACCTTCAGGGAATTTTGTAATCAAAGATTGAATTTGGGATTCTTCCCAATAGATGTTTTGCATGTTTGCATACACCTCAATCATTGCTTGTTTCAATTCTTGATAATCATTGATTGTCAGGTACTCTAATTCGATATTTTCGATGCTTTTTATCATTTATTAGTTTTTAAAAATCATCTTCGTCATTCTTGAACTTTGACAATTTGCTAAATGGATGGTTGTTTGGGTTTGAATCATCTGTATCATAGGTATCATCTTTTGATGAAAATTTATAACTCAACATTTTATAATACAATTTTGCAGCTAAAGAATCTGATGTTTTTTGATTCGGATTTGGACAAAACTCAGCCATGTCAAAACCAACCACATTTTTCTCAGCAAACACTCTTTTCAAAAATTCTAAGGTTTCATAATAAAACAATCCTCCAGAAACGGGATTTCCTGTTGCTGAAAAAATGGAAGCATCAAATGCCGAAAAATCGAATGTGATAAAAACATTGCTTGTCAATTGGTCAATCACATCATCCATCCAAAATTCGTTTACAGCCATGTCATGAGCAAAAAATACTTTATCAGTATTCATGGTTCTTTTTTCAGAAATATCCATACTTCTGATGCCTACTTGAACCAAATTTGTAGTTTGATTTGCTTCATAAACAGCACATTTGTGGTGAAAAGAAGAACCTTCAAACTCTTTGCGCAAATTTGCATGCGCATCAAAATGCAACACTGTCAAACTCTGAAAACAGTCATTAAACGCTCTGATTGTTCCAATTGAAACGGTATGTTCGCCACCAAAAACGGTTACAAATTTGTTTTTGTTGATAAATTTTTTAACGGTTTGATGCACTGCATTTACCATGGCTTGTGGTGAGGAATTTTCGGTAATTGCGTCTGCTAAGAAAACACCTTCTTTATACACTTCAGAATCGGTTTCAATATCATACAAATCCATGTTTTCTGATGCCTCTAAAAAAGCTTGTGCTCCTTTGTTAGCGCCTTTTTGCCATCTGCTTGCTCCTTCATAAGGAACAGGAATTAACACAATTTTCGAATTGCCTAATGTTGCATGGTTTTCTGGAATTCCTGCGTACGTTTTCATTTTATTCTTTGATCTGGTTTGGTTTTGTTTTATAAATTATAAAAAAATTAATATCCTAAAATAGATAATAATTCACTGCTTTTTTGCTCATCTTTGAACACCTTTGTGGTGATTTTTCCTTCTTCATCTTTATCAATCAAAATCATTTTTGGATGTGGAATCAAACAGTGTTGTAATCCTCCAAAACCACCAATTGATTCTTGATAAGCACCTGTGTTGAAAAATCCAATATACAAAGGTCTGTCTTTTTCGTAAATTGGCAAATAAATAGCATTGATGTGTTGTTCTGAGTTGTAGTAATCATCACTATCACAGGTTAATCCACCCAATAAAACACGCTCATATTTGTTGTTCCACTTATTGATTGGCAACATGATAAAACGTTTGTTAATTGCCCAAGAATCTGGTAAAGTTGTGATGAATGATGAATTGATCATGTTCCAACGTTCACGGTCATTTTGTTTTTTTTGGTACAATACTTCATAAATTGCGCCACTTGCTTCACCCACTGTAAAACTTCCAAATTCGGTATAAATGTTAGGCACATCAACATCTGCATTTTTACAAGATTCATTGATTTGATATATAATTTCATCAATCATATATTGGTAATCAAACTCGAAAGCCAATGAATTTTTTATCGGAAATCCACCTCCAATATTCAGGCTATCCAATGTTGGACACACTTTTTTCAAACTGATATAAACTGAGATACATTTCAACAATTCATTCCAATAATAGGCATTGTCTTTGATTCCTGTATTGATGAAAAAATGCAACATTTTCAACTCAACTTTCTTATCATCAGCAATTTCACGTTCGTAAAAAGAAACAATATTCTTATATCCAATTCCCAATCTTGAGGTATAAAATTCAAATTTTGGTTCCTCTTCTGAAGCAATTCTAATTCCGACTTTAAACTTCTTATTGATATGTTCTTGCAACATATACAATTCTTCGTAATTGTCAATAATTGGAATACAATTACTGTGACCTGAATTAATCAAATCTGCAATATTTTCAATGTATTGGTCTCTTTTGAAACCATTGCAAATGACAAAATTCTTATTGGTAAGTTTGCCTTCTTTTTTGAGATTTTTTACAATATCAATGTCAAATGCTGATGAGGTTTCAATATGAATGTCATTTTTTAAGGCTTCATCCAAAACGAATTTAAAGTGTGAACTTTTAGTACAATAGCTGTAAAAATACTTGCCTTTATACTTATGTTTTTTCAAACTTTGTTTGAACCAACCTTTGGCTCTGTTGATATTTTCAGAAATTTTTGGTAAATAAGTAAATTTTAATGGAGAACCATATTGTTCAATTAACTCCATCAAATTAATATCGTGCCACAATAATTTATTGTTTTCTGTTCTGAATTCCTCTTGAGGAAATTCGAATGTTTGGTCTATTAAATCTTTATATTTTGTATTCACTTTTATCTTTGTAAGGTATAATAATTAATTTGTACTAAAATATTTTTTGAATTTTAGTTTGAATAATTTGATATTTTAAAGTGATTTTAATTACTGGATAATTTGAAGATAAACAACATGCAATTTAAAATGTCGCTGCAATTCTTTTAAAGAATAAAATGGAATAAGATTGATTTTACAATCGCATTTCAGAAATTTAATGTAACAATTATTCTTCAAAAATAAATTCCGTACGAAACAAGAAAAACAACACATTTTACTTAAATAAGCATCACAAAAATAACTGTTTTTCACATACGAAAACAAAAAAGCAAAAAAAAGTGTTTTTTTTTTCAAGCGGTTTGTTTATTTTTTTAAAACTAGATCAATCTTCTGGCGGAAAACCATAAACCTCCTCATAAATTTCATCAAAGTTTGAGCGCAAATGAGTATTTAGTTTTTTACGATAATCGTCTTTCAGCCAAGTCACAAAATTGTGTGTACTTTTCGAAATGCATTTTGCATACCTATTAATACGATCATCAATTTCTTCGCCTAATTTTTTTGCCAAAATCAGCGCATCAAAAACATCTTCGCTATTTTCTACACAAATTTTTGCATGATGTTCAATGGATTTTTCCAATACTCGTTTTGAGGACTCTCCAGCTCTTATGGTTTCGATATAGACTCTTTTTACATCAAAAAAAAGGTCTTTTGAGTTGGCGAAATCTTTTTTAACATCTAAAGGTAATTCGTATCGAAAGGAACTTTCTATTTCTTCATCAGACAAAATCGCATTCAAATAATAATCTGGTGAACGGAACATTTTTTGCCAATCCAAATCCGCGCCCCAAGGCCCAAATCTATAAAAGTTATTTCCCAAATCAATCACATCAAACGTAGTTTTTTTTCCGAAAATTCGCGAACCACGTCCTATCATTTGGTAATATAAAGTCAATGATTTGGTGGCTCTGTTAAGAATTATTGCCTCAATACTAGGTTCATCAAATCCTGTTGTTAAAATACTTACTGAGGTGATAATCGCATTAGGCGTTTTGTGAAACCATCGTAAAATGAGTTCACGTTCTTTTTTGGTATTCGTGTTATCTAAATGTGCAATTGGATATCCCGCTTTTTTAAACGCATGAAACACCTGAATTGACGTATTGATTCCGTTGTTAAAAATCAGTGTTTTTTTGCCTTTTACAGTTTCTTCATACGCTGAAACCAACTTAGAGAGCATGTCAGAATTGCTGTATAAATCTTCGGATGATTTTACGGTATAATCTCCATTAGCACCCACTTCTAGCGACGTTAATCCCACATTATAAGAATACATATTTGCTTTCGCCAAATAGCCATTGTCAATCAAATGTTGGATAGATTCACCCACAAACAACTCATGATAATTTTCATACATGGGCAATTTGATGTTCGAACTTAATGGAGTTGCAGTCACACCCAATATGAAACAATCGTCAAAAAACTTGAAAATTTTAGTAAATGAATTGTAGTGTGCTTCATCCACAATCACCAAACCAATGTTTGAAATGTCAAACTTTTCATCGTTCAAACGATTGTTGAGTGTTTCCACCATCGCCACAAAACAACTATAGTTGTCTTGATCGTCTAATTTTGCAGTAGAATTGATGATTTTATTGGCAACATGAAACTCATTGAGCATTTTTGAAGTTTGTTTGCTCAGCTCAATTCTGTGGGTTAACACCAACACTTTTTTGTTGAATCGCTCTAAATAACGGCGAACAATTTCAGAAAAAATGACTGTTTTTCCACCTCCTGTTGGCAATTGATATAACAGATGATACGCCTCAGGAGCGTCTTCAAATCTTCGAAAAATCTCTTGAAGCGCCTCTTTTTGATATCCGTATAATTCTTTACCTACTTTTTTTTCTGAAATGGTATTTTCTGACAAAGGATTTAAAATTTAGACAACAAAAATAAGACTTATATATGGGTTTTATGCAAGTTTTTGTAATATATATCTTGATAAATTTATTTGAAGAATGTCGTAATGTGATGCGTTGAAAACAGAAACCTCGTTTTTAATCACCAATAATTGTGGAGATTCATGCACCACTTCAAACATTTTTGCAATGTTATTTGAGATATTTCTGTATCGCAACAAATCCAAATAATAAACTCTCAATGATTGGTGTTCATCCGAAAATAACTTTTCAAAACGTTTGATGACCATATTGCTAATCCCACAACTTGTTGAATGTTTGAAGATCAAAACTGTTTGCTTTTTAGAAATATTTTTTATTTCTTCTAATTGATTTTCAGTGGTTAATGGAATCCATTGTATATTTTTTTCACTACCTTTAGTGGAATCTTTGCTGCCAAATAAATTATTGAATAGGCTCATAAAACTATATTTATTTTTGCAAAGATAGCAAACTTTTTAAGTCAAAAAGTCAGTAAAAACCGATTTTTCAAAAGACAAAATGACTGAATTAAACCACAAAAATCGAATGGTATTACAATTGATTATTATATTTAAAAATTAAGAAAAATGAACTTTAATAACTTTACCACAAAATCACAAGAAACCATTCAATTGGCGCAACAATTAGCGCAAAGCTATGGCCACAATCAAATAGAAAACGAACATATTTTCAAAGCTTTAACAGAAGTTGATGAAAATGTATTGCCTTTTTTATTGAAGAAATTGAACATCAATAATACATTTCTTAATCAGATTTTAGAAAAACAATTGCAAAGTTTTGCAAAAGTCACTGGCGCGGAGTTGATGCTTTCAAGAGAAGCCTCAAAAACCCTAACGGAAGCAGCGATCATTGCCAAAAATATGAAAGATGAATTCGTTTCGATTGAACATTTGGTATTGGCAATTTTCAAATCGAAAAGCAACATTTCTCAGGTGCTAAAAGACCAAGGTGTTACCGAAAAAGGACTCATTTCAGCCATTGAAGAACTTAGAAAAGGCGAAAAAGTAACATCACAAAGTCAAGAAGAAACGTATAACGCACTAAACAAATACGCCAAAAACCTAAACCAGTTAGCTAGAGATGGCAAATTAGATCCTGTGATTGGACGTGATGAAGAAATCAGACGTTTATTGCAAATTTTATCACGGAGAACCAAAAACAATCCCATTTTGGTGGGCGAACCTGGCACTGGAAAAACTGCCATTGCTGAAGGTTTGGCGCACAGAATTGTTGATGGTGATGTGCCTGAAAACCTGAAAGACAAACTGATTTTTTCACTAGATATGGGTGCATTGATTGCTGGTGCAAAATACAAAGGAGAATTTGAAGAGCGTTTGAAAGCTGTCATCAAAGAAGTCACTACTTCTGAAGGCGATATTGTGTTGTTCATTGACGAAATTCACACATTAGTGGGTGCTGGTGGTGGACAAGGTGCTATGGATGCTGCCAATATTTTAAAACCTGCCTTGGCTCGTGGTGAATTGCGTGCCATTGGTGCTACAACCTTAGATGAATATCAAAAATATTTCGAAAAAGACAAAGCCTTAGAACGCCGTTTTCAAAAAGTGTTGGTGGATGAGCCTGATACGGAAAGTGCGGTCTCAATTCTGAGAGGTATCAAAGAAAAATATGAAACGCATCACAAAGTGCGTATCAAAGACGAAGCAATTATTGCAGCTGTTGAATTGTCTCAACGCTACATTACCAATCGTTTTTTGCCCGACAAAGCCATTGATTTGATGGACGAAGCAGCATCTAAATTGCGCATGGAAATCAATTCAAAACCTGAGGAATTGGATGTGTTGGATCGTAAAATCATGCAATTAGAAATCGAAATTGAAGCGATAAAAAGGGAAAAAGACGAAATGAAATTGAAATCTTTACGAGCTGACTTGGCAAATCTGAAAGAAGAACGCACTGAAATCAATGCCAAATGGAAGTCAGAAAAAGAAGTGGTGGACAACATTCAGAATACCAAATCTGAGATTGAAAATCTAAAAAACGAAGCCGAAAAAGCAGAACGTGAAGGCGATTATGGTAAAGTAGCCGAAATTCGATATGGTAAAATCAAAGTGGCACAGGAGCAATTAGAAGGTTTTCAAAAAACATTACTAGAAAATCAACAAGGAAACTCGCTCATCAAAGAAGAAGTAACCTATGAAGATATTGCTGAAGTGGTGGCAAAATGGACAGGAATTCCCGTCACAAAAATGATTCAAACGGAACGTGATAAATTGCTAAAATTAGAACAACATTTACACAAAAGAGTGGTTGGTCAGGAAGAAGCCATCATGGCAGTTTCGGATGCTGTGAGACGCTCAAGAGCAGGATTGCAAAACCCAAACAAACCCATTGGAAGTTTCTTGTTTTTAGGAACCACAGGTGTTGGAAAAACAGAATTGGCAAAAGCCTTGGCTGAATATTTGTTTGATGACGAAAACGCCATGACACGAATTGATATGAGCGAATACCAAGAACGACATGCTGTGAGCAGGTTGATTGGTGCGCCTCCAGGATACATTGGCTATGATGAAGGTGGGCAACTCACGGAAGCTGTTCGTAGAAGACCTTATTCAGTAGTGCTTTTAGACGAAATTGAAAAAGCGCATCCTGATACGTTCAATATTTTATTGCAAGTGTTAGACGAAGGAAGATTGACTGATAATAAAGGTCGAGTTGCCGATTTTAAGAATACGATTATTATCATGACGTCCAATATGGGAAGTCAAGTTATCATGGACAAATTTAGTGATCCAAAAGCGGATTTAGAATCCGTAACTGAATTGGCGAAAATTGAAGTTTTGGCATTGCTAAAACAATCAGTCAGACCTGAGTTTTTAAATAGAATTGATGATGTCATTATGTTTACGCCTCTACATCAAAAAGATATTGTTGAAATTGTGCGTTTGCAATTAGAACAATTGAAAAAAATGATTGGCGAGCAAGACATCACGTTAGATGCCACTGATGAGGCAATTGCCTATTTAGCAAAAAAAGGCTATCAACCAGAGTTTGGTGCAAGACCTGTAAAAAGAGTCATTCAGAAAGAAGTGTTAAACCAACTTTCAAGAGAAATTTTAGCAGGAAAAATCACCACTGATAGCATTGTTTTATTAGATGCTTTTGATGACAAACTCGTTTTTAGAAACCAAACTGATTTGGTAGAGAACTAATTACTCGAACATCAATTTGAAAAAGCTGTCATTTTAGACAGCTTTTTTTGTTACTTTCTTATGTTGTTGTTTGTTTTTTTAAATACTCAATACTCTTTTTATCCCATTACCATAAAAATATGTCGCTCGGTAGTTGAAGCATGTATTCAGGTCGCTATGCCATTCCGTCAGTTCGCTGATACGTTTCGTCAAGTCGCTGATATGTTCCGCTAGCGGAATGGAGTAGCAAACAAGCAATATGCTTCAACTATGAGGCGGAATGTGTTAAAGGAAAAGCGGAATGGAGTAGCGTACACTATTCGATTTAGAAGTTATACAAATCTAAAACTTTCTCTTTTGAATTGGTTGATGCGTTTTTTTGACTTACAAAAAGTAACTTTTTTAGTTGTTATGATTTAAAAGTTTTAATTATCTCAGAAAGTGTCTGAATAAAAAAATGCTAAAAAGTAATTTTTGAGTCATCTATTAAAAAAAATACCCAGTCTATTTTTACTAACTTATGAGTGCTAAGTAAGAATGATACTAACTATCAAAAAGATAAACTACATTGATTGTAAGAATAAAAAACATTTCTCCTACAATAATTTTGCCATGGCAGTTTTAATGATTTGCACGTTTTTATCCCTGTTGGACTTATTGCCCTTTTCTTGATCTTGTATCATGGTGCGCATCAAATTGATGACGACTTTATCAAAATTAAATTGTTGATATTGCTTCCCTTTCACAACCATATCATCCACAACATTCTTAATCGCTTCTGTATTATTACTTTCAGAAAGTTGTTTAAACGCTTTTTGAAACAACACTTTTGTTGCATCATCACCCGTTAAAAACATTCCTGATAACACATTTTTTGCCACAAAAGGCAATTCAGATTCGTCATTTTCTTCGATAAAAATTCTAGTAAGAGGTGTTGCTAAAATCTGACGAACTTCATCTGGCAATTGTTTTGATTTTGCAATGGCTGTGGGTTTGTCGATATAATACATAGAGACCAAAGCTTTTCCTAAAACTGAATAGGAGTTGCTTTCCAATGCTTTTAGGAAAATGGATTTCAATTCAGGGTCGGTTAATTTGCCAAGTGTATGAATTGCTTCTGCTTGCACCATAGTTTTTGGGTCGTTATTTGCCATTTTCATAATTTTTTGAATGGCCTCTTTTTTGGCAAACTTGTTAATCAAATCTATTTGTTGCAATGCCAAAATCCTTATTTTATATGCATCATCATCCAAAGCATTTACCATTGCTGCAAAAGCGTCCTTGTCATCTTGCTTTTTAGCAACTTCAAGCAATGCTTCTCTTCTGTGTTGAAAATTATCTGCATTTTTCAGCTGAAAGATATATTCTCTCAATATTTTATTTTCATGAATGTCACACAACAAAACGCCATCTGCATTTACCTGAATCAGGTTGGGTTGCACAGTGTAAGGAAACGAAAACGAAGCATCTTTTCCTTCTACAAAAACTTGGTGTCTTCGTCGTTTTCCGTTTTCAAAAATATCAATCGCTAATGGAAATTGAAAAGGTGTTGTTTGCAACTGAACTATATTCACAGTAACTGTCTTTCGCAAAGTATTGTAGTCATAAGATATATCGATATTTGGGTGACCTGCCCCAAAATACCATTGATTGAAAAACCAGTTTAAATCTTTTCCAGTAATTTTTTCGAATACCAAACGCAATTGATGCACTTCTGCAGCTTGAAATTTGTATTTGGTTAAGTAAGTTTTTAGTCCTAAGAAAAAAGCATCGTTACCCAAATAATTACGTAACATGTGCAAAATGGCGCCACCTTTATTGTAACTCACTAAGTCAAACATGTCTTCTTTGTCAGCATAATTGAAACGCACTAGGTTTTTGTCTTCACTTTGAGCTTCTTTATAAGCCAAAACTTGATTATACTGATGCATTTCTGCATCTGTTTTCCCATATTTATATTCGCGCCACAAATATTCGCTATAGTTTGCAAAAGATTCATTGAGCGTCAAATTACTCCAACTTTCAGAGGTTACTAAATTCCCAAACCAATGATGAAACAATTCGTGAGCAATGGTATTTTCATGCACATTTTCATCAATTAACTGACCTGGTTTTTGATACGCTTGTTCGCCATGAACCACAGCAGTGGTGTTTTCCATAGCTCCAGAAACATAGTCTCTTACTACGATTTGACTAAATTTATTCCAAGGATATTCAACGCCAAGTTTTGATTCGAAAAAGCCAATCATTTCGGGAGTCATTCCAAAAATGGCTTTTGCATGAGGCGCAAATTCTTTTTCAACATAATAATCAACAGACATGTTTTTATAAGAATCTTTGACAATTTCAAATTCTCCAATTCCCATAAAAAACAAGTAAGGTGCATGTTTTTCATCCATTTTCCAGTAATCAGTTCGAACATCTCCTTTGATAGTTTGGTTGATGAGTTTTCCGTTAGAAAGCGTTACAAATTTGTTAGGAACTGTAATATAGATTTCTTGGGATGACTTTTGGTTTGGCGCATCAATGGTTGGAAACCAACAACTGCTTGATTCGGTTTCTCCTTGTGTCCAAATTTGGGTTGGTTTGTTTTTATCCAATCCATCCGGATTGATAAAATACAATCCTTTAGCATCTGTAATTGCAGTACTTCCTTTTTGATATACTTTTTCGGGTTGCGCTGTATAATTAATATACACCGTAAATTCTTCATCCTTTTGATAGGTTTTTGGCAATTGAATTTTCAAAAACTCTTTGTTGTCATAACTATAAGAAACAGTTTTTTCATTGATAGAAACTCTGTGAATTATCATTGCTTTGGCATCTAAAGTCAAGGAATTAGTGCTGTAGAAATGCGGTTTGGCTGTAATCCAAGCCTCACCATTCATGGTTTTTTGAGAAAAATTGAAATCTACTTTTAGTTTGGTATGCACCAAATTATGGATTTTTTCTCTTTCAGGTTTATAGCTAGCTTGTTGTGCATTGATGAAAAAAGGCATCAATAGGATAATAATCAAAAGGCTTTTTTGAAACTTCATATTTTTTTTTA
The DNA here is from genome assembly GCA_001873065.1 of Flavobacteriaceae bacterium CG2_30_31_66. Lineage (GTDB taxonomy): Bacteria > Bacteroidota > Bacteroidia > Flavobacteriales > Flavobacteriaceae > Polaribacter. Next base: position 71,035 of record MNYM01000002.1, on the reverse strand, counting down.
ATTCTTGGGTCAAAAATAACAAAATACATGCCAGTTGCTGTTAATGCGCCGTTAAATTCAAATATGTAAAAAACACAAAAAAACCGTATCATTTTCTTGATGATACGGTTTTATAAGTTTTCAAAAGACTTATTATTTACTAAATATATTTCCGAAATCTTTCATGCTTTCTTGATTAACATTGATATAGTTCATCATTTCTAACATCTTTGCAGGACTCATATTTTTGCCTAATAATCGTGCAACTCCTACTCCAACTTCATTGCTATATCCGAAGGCAATAATCTCGTCAATAGCGTCAGTTTCTCCTGTAAAATATAAAGTTACATTCATTCCTTGGGCTTTCATTTTACCCAAACTTTTATAGTTATTATTAGTAAAAATATTTTTTAATGTATTTTTCTCTGTTTCATATAATGCTTGGTTTTCAGTAGTTTTCTGTAAAAAAGCCACATTTATTTTTTGCACACTTTTGATGGTTTCTTTGATTTCTTCAGAAACATCTGCTTTTGCTGAAATTAGAGAGCTCACTGGAATATCACCAGTGATAAATCCTTCTTTTCCACTTGTTTCTACCAAATATTTTTGTAAAGATTTTTCGTTTTTGCAAGAGGTTGCTAAAAAAACCAAAAGAAGCATTGCTTTCAGGATGCTAGTTTTTTTCATGGTGTTGTTGTATTGGTTTAAAAAAAGTAGCTGACTTATTGAAAATCAGCTACTTTTAGGGTTTATTTTTTATTTTTATCGTTCAAAAATGTGTCCGCCAAATCAGACATTTTATTGATATCGATGTTTCCTGATAAAGAAACTATCATCGAATCCGATTTTTTGTTTGTTTCTTTGCTAATGCCTTTGATGAACATTAATACTTCGCTTACAAAATCTTTATTGCTTGATGCTTTCACATAAATTTTTACACGATTATCATCTTCTTTGATACGCATCAATTCACTTAAATTTTGTTTTTTGATGGCAGCTTGCATCATGCTTTCCATTTTGTCGGCAATTGCTGGATTGCTGGTTGAAAACATTTTGAATTCTTTCAAATCTTGAATCATTTTGAAGACTTTCATACCTTCGTTATCATCAATTTTTACGTTTTTAAACTTGGAAATTAATTCGAAAGCGTCTTTGGTTACGACTACCATATCAACACCATCCATGTCTTCTAAAGAATCAAAGAACGATTGTGCTTGGTTTACAAGCGGCATTGTGGCTAGTGTGATGAATAAAATTATTTTTTTCATGGTTTCTATTTTTACTTGGTTTTACTAATTTACTTGGTTTATTTTACGATTTTATTTACGGTATTTTCTAATGTATAGAGGGTTGCAACTGCTTGTTCTCCTTTTTTAAGATTGGTTGAAATCAATCTCAATCCTTTAGACAATTCTGCAAACAAACGTTCTGCTTCTTGTTTTTGTTGATACAATTCATATTGTTGTTTGCCAATAAACACGCTCACCAACAATGCTATTGAAGCTGCAATTGACAACCATGTATAGTTTCTCTTGATTTTTTTTGGAGATAATTCAATGGTTTTTGAATACCTTTCATTTTTGGCTGTCACGTAATACGTGAAAAGCGGTTGATATTCTTGCAAATTTGGCGCAACAATTCCTTTGTTGAAATAGTTTTTTAAAATTGTTTCTTCTTGCAAACTAGTATTTCCTTCAAGGTATTTTTCGATTAATTTTTCAATATTAACAGATTCCATAGTTGTGTTTTTTAATGAGTTCTTCACGTATTGTTTTTCTTGCTCTTGACAACGCCACTCTTACTGCAATGGGCTTCATGTCTACCATTTTACAAATTTCTTCTAGGTCATATTCTTCAATATCACGCAATTGAATAATTATTTTTTGCTGATCAGGCAACTTTTCAATTAATTGGTGCACTAGGCTCACACTGTCTTGATGTTCTACTTTTTTATCAAGTGCAGTATCTTTTTCCAGATAATTGCTGTGTGCCAATGTTAGGTTACTTGCCTGTTTTGATTTTAATCTATCATAACAATAGTTTTTAGTCATTGTCATGGCAAACGCCTCTACATTTTGATAATCTGCAATTTTCTCCTTACTTTTCCACAGTTTAAAATACAATTCTTGCGTTGCATCTTCAGCTTCTTCTGTTGAAACGAGTAGTCGTTTTGCCAAACGAAAAACTTTGTCTTTAAACGGTAAAACAACTTTTAAAAAGTCTGATTGGTTCATTGTGTTTTAATATTACTGATATTTTTTCATCTCTCATATCAGGTTTACATGCTTATGACGATATGGTATTTGTTTTGTTACAAATACTATTTTTTATTATTGCTGACAAATATTTAAACAAAAACAACTGATTAAAAAAACCACAAAAATAAAAAATTAAAGTTTGATAATAAAAGTGTGTTTTTTTAGTAGGTTTCAGAACATAAAGAACTATTTTATGGCATTATTTAAAATAAAAATAATTTTTCTATTGATTCAAAAAATAAACCTTCGACTAAAAAAATCATTGTTAAATCTTCTTATTTATAAAAATAATTCAAAATTAGTTTAAAAGAAAAGACTCACAAATTTGCAGATAAAATTCAGAATCAAACAAAATAATTTTAAAATACCTATGAACGATAACAAACTAATAGCTTTACATATCTCAATTTTGGAAAAATAGAAAAGGATGTTGAGACGAAAAAATAAAAAAAGTTTATAAAAAAACCATCAACAATCGATAGATTATCAATGGTTTGTGGAGAATATCGGGCTCGAACCGACGACCTCTACGCTGCCAGCGTAGCGCTCTAGCCAACTGAGCTAATTCCCCAAAAAAGCTTTTGGCTACTTGCTTTTAATTTTAAACTATTCGCCGTAAAAATAACTATAAATTGTAAATCGATAAACAATTTATCTTTTAAACTTTACAAACTTTTAAACTTTATAAATTTTTAAACCTTTATATACTTTAAGCTAACCAATTTTTAAAATCTTTCACTTTTTCCCTGCTTACAATAATTTCCGTTTCTGAATAGGAATTTAAAATCAGTTTTAAGCGCGAATTTGAGTAAGAAACGATGTCCTTAATAGCATTGATATTGACAATAAAGGTTCTGTTGACTCTGAAAAATTGCTCTGGATCCAACTGATCGTCCCAAATTTCAAGTGAATTATCTAACAAAAAACTCCTTTTTTCATTGGTAAAACAGTAAGTCGCTTTGTTTTCGCTGTAAAAACATTCAATGGCATCTGTGGTAATTATCTTGATATGTGCACCAACTTTGATAGACAATCTTCTTTTAAATTTACGATCTAAAGGATTGATTAATAAATTTTTAATATCATCCAAATTCACCATTAAAGCTGTTTTTTGTGGTTGATTTTTTTTGAATTGATTTACTGCATTTGCCAATTCGTCTTCATCAATTGGCTTCAATAAATAATCAATAGAATTTAGTTTGAATGCTCTGAGCGCATATTCATCATAAGCCGTTATAAAAATAATAGCACTTTTTACTTCAATTTCTTCAAAAATTTCGAAAGACAATCCGTCAGACAATTGAATGTCTAAAAATATCAAAGCTGGATGTTCGTTGTTTTGCAACCAATTCAGGGATTCCTCAACGGAGTGTAGCATTTCTTGCACTTCAATATTCAAGTCTACCAACATTCTGCTGAGCCTTCTTGCTGCTGGTTTTTCGTCCTCAATGATGACCACTTTCATACTTATTCTCTTTTTGAAAGTTGGTTATTTTCTTTTTCTAAATATTCTTTGATTTTTCGCTCTTCCCAATCTCTACCAAAACCTATAGACTTAAAACCAAAAACACTCAACCAATGAAAAAACATTCCAATTCCCCAAAAAATGGCTATGGAATAAACTCCAAATTCTGATACTGCTTCCACAAAACTGTCTCCACTTTTTAAGTTGCCATAAATAGCTGTCCCGCTAATAAAAAGGTTGATGACGATAAAAACTACCAAATGAATATAAAAACCTTTGATTTCTTTTACGCGTTTTTTAGCACGTAAATAACTTTGTTCTGTACTATAATTCTGTTCCATATTAATGATTATTTTTATTCATAAATTCTTTTATTTTTCGATCTTCCCAATCTTTTCCCAAACCGATTAATTGAAATCCAAAAATTCCTAACCAATGAAAAAACAAGCCCAATCCCCATCCCAAAGCTGAAAACCAGAACCAATGAAATTGAGGAGTATATCGTAAGTTGATAAAAATGATTGCTGAAATTATTAAACAATACACTATTAAATGAATGTAAAAACCTTTGATTTCCTTTACACGTTTTTCCGCTCTAAAATATCTTTCTGAATCTGTAAATTGTGGATCCATACTTAAAATTTGTTTTGTTGTTCTTTTTCCATTAACTCTTTTATTTTTCTTTCTTCCCAGTTATCTCCCAGAAAAAATGAATAATTATTAACTTCTAAAAAATGAAAAAACAAGCCAATTCCCCATCCAAACATCGGAAACCAAAACCAATAAAATCTTGGCATGAATTGCAAATTAATCACCACTAATAAGGGAATTATGATGCAATAGGAGGCTAAATTTTGATAAAATTCTTTTAATTTTTTTACTTTTTCTACGGCTTTTACGTAGTTGCTATTTTCTAAATCTTTTGGATACATGATATTGTTTATTTTATATAAGAGGGGAATCCTCACTGTAAATGTTTTGTTATTATTTTCTATTTGCACACTTTTTTGAGTAATCAATCCATACCTGTCAGCGATGTTTTGCAATCCTACTTTGGTACTTTTTCCAACAGCCTCTTTAGAGTTTACATTATTTTGTATAACCAAATAATCATTTTCTTCATAAATACTAATAGTCAAAGGTTTGTACGAAGAAACTACATTGTGTTTTACCGCATTTTCTAATAATAATTGTAGCGAAAGTGGCACAATTTTAAGCTCGTTATTGCTTACATTATCTGGTATATTGAACTTCACAGCGTCTTCAAAACGCATTCCTAAAAGCTCCATATAGGTTTTTGCAAAATGCAATTCTTCTGACAATGGAATCAAATCTTTGTTTCTTTGTTCCAAAACATACCTGTAAATTTTTGACAATTTGGTGGTAAATTTCTCTGCCTGACTAGGATTTTCATTGATTAAACTGGTCAATACATTTAAACTATTGAATAAAAAATGTGGGTCTATTTGATTTTTTAAAGATTCAAATTTGGCTGTTTCAGTTTTTGCAACAATTTCTTGTAGAGTACTTTCTTGTTTTATCGATTTTTTCCATTCAATCATAAAACTTCTTGCATGCAAAAATGCTGAAATTCCGAAAGATAAAATGATGTAAAAAAAGTGAACCCAAACAGTATTTCCCTTAAAAAAATTAGCTGGATTATTACCATTGATGACAATAAAATTGATGTAATTTATCAAAAAAACTACAGGAATTGTGTAGCCAATTGTAGCAATAATACCTATCCAAACTCGCTGATTGGTCTCATCAACCCAACTCCATTTTTTACTCAATGTATCATTGATAACGCCTTGTCCAAAACCCAAACCAAAAGAATACATTCCAGATATTAAAATGGTATATAAAACACCTTTGAAAGTAAAATCTTGATTAAGCACCGTGAAAACGACTGCAAAAATGAAAGTTATTTTCAAACTTGTTAAGAAACCTTCTTTAATGGTATTTCTCAGCGAGATATTGGAAGTCATAATCAATGAAATTTGTGTTAAAAATGGCTATTAAAATTTAATCCTTAAAGATACATTTTTCTCTGAAACTGCAAACTTTGCACCATCAAAAGTTGGAGGACCAAAAGTCATTACATTATTGGATGCTCCAAAATCTTCAGTAGGCATTCCGTTGGCAGAAAAATCCATTTTGTCATTATCATTTTTGTCATGATAACAAATAATGGCATATTCACCAAAAGGAACGTTTTCAAAAGTTACAGTACTTTTCCCTTCTACAATTTTTGCATTTGCTGCTTGAATTGGTTTTAGCATAAAAGATGCTTTGTCATACAATGCAAAACCTACTTTTCCAGCATCGGAAGTGACATTGATAACTTCTGCTGTGAGGGTTGCTTTTTCTTGGGCAATTACTGAATTCGTGATGAATAAAACTGCCATGACTACGATTGATTTTACTAATTTCATAATTTTTATGTTTTTAAGATTAATGATGCCACAAAAATGCTACAAGATTTCAGTTAGATAAATTGAATCTTACTGAACTGTCATTTTTTGAGGATGAATTGTCATCTCCTAAAACTTAAGAGAACACACCTTAAAGACATATCATTCATTATTGATAAATTATTTATAAAGGATTTATTTATTAATATGATAATTAAAATCTGATAATATTTATAATTTGATAAAAATGATAAAATAACAGTGTATTTTTTATATTAAGTTTTAAAAAATATATACTTTTACTTTATGATTAGAATTTTTAAAAATAAAATTTACTCTTCAATAGTACCCAGTTTGCGTTTGCTATGCAAACGCTGTTAATCTTTATTAAAAGATCTATGCTATTCAAGTTTACTAATTTTTTATTTTTTTCATGAAACAATCAACCAAAGCTCATCAACATTTTCAAGTTATTTTACACAATAACAATGTTACAATTTCTAGTCAGTTTGTCACACGCCCTTAGGGGTTTGTTTACGTTTACAGAATTAGGTGAGTCCAATTCTACTCTCAAAAATCGACCTTTAACTATTTTTTAAACTAAAAATTCAATTTCAATGAAAATTGTCATTGCTGATAAAACTCATATTGCATACGCAGAAATTATTTGCAAAACTATTGAAGATGCTGCAAAAGTAAGAGGCACAGGAATTGCAAAGCGTAAACCAGAATATATTGCCACTAAAATGGAAAATGGCAACGCAGTTATTGCTTTAGATGATGAAAAATTTGCCGGATTTTGTTACATCGAACAATGGGGACATGGAAAATTCGTAGCCAACTCAGGATTGATTGTTCATCCTGATTATCGTGGTTTGGGATTGTCAAAAAAAATAAAGCAAGTTGTTTTTGATCATTCAAGAACCAAATTTCCTGATGCTAAAATTTTTAGTATCACAACTGGTTTGGCTGTGATGAAACTTAACACAAGTTTGGGTTATAAACCTGTTACATTCTCAGAATTAACAGACGATCAAACCTTTTGGGATGGTTGTCAAACCTGCGTCAACTATGATGTTTTGACAAGAACCAACAGAAAAATGTGCTTGTGCACAGGCATGCTATATGATTCAAATAACCAATCAAAAGAAGCTCCAAAAAAAATAAAAGAAAAGGTTTTTTATAGATTGAAAAACATGAAACAAAACTTGTTCTTAAAAAAAGATAAAAAATGAAAAAATTAGTAATCGCTTATAGTGGGGGTTTAGATACTTCGTATTGCGCTGTTAAATTATCAAAAAAATATAAGGTTCATGCTGTTACCGTAAATACAGGCGGTTTTAAAGAAGAAGATATCAAAAATATTGAGAAAAATGCTTACAAAATGGGCGTTTCTAATTATAAATGTATTGATGCTGTTTCCTCTTTTTATCAAAAAGTAGTGAAATATTTGGTATATGGAAATGTATTGAAAAATAATACTTATCCCTTGTCAGTAAGTGCTGAACGCATCATTCAAGCCATTGAAATTATTGAATATGCCAAAAGTATCAAAGCCGACTTTATTGCGCATGGAAGTACAGGTGCAGGAAATGACCAAGTGCGTTTTGATATGATTTTTCAAACTTTGGCGCCACATATTACCATCATCACTCCTATCAGAGATGAAAAATTAACAAGACAACAAGAAATAGATTATTTGAAATCTGAAGGAATCAACATGCCTTGGGAAAAAGCAAAATATTCTATCAATAAAGGTTTGTGGGGAACTAGTGTTGGCGGTGAAGAAACGCTTACTTCAACAATGCCTTTACCAGAAAGTGCCTATCCGTCTCAATTGGAAAAAGAAGGATATCAAAAAGTGGTATTGACTTTTAATAAAGGACATTTGGTTGCTGTAAATGGCAAAATTGATGACCCTGAAAAATGTATTGAATTGTTGAATTTGTTTGCTACAAAATATGCCATTGGAAGAGATATTCATGTGGGAGACACCATTGTTGGAATCAAAGGAAGAGTTGGTTTTGAAGCGGCAGCTGCATTGATTACTATAAAAGCGCATCATTTATTAGAAAAACACACGCTCACCAAATGGCAATTGCAACACAAAGAATATTTGGCAAGTTTTTATGGAATGCATTTACATGAAGGTCAATATTTGGATCCTGTAATGAGAAATATAGAAGCTTTTTTAGAAAGCAGTCAAAAAAATGTTTCTGGAAGTGTTTTTGTAACGCTAAAACCTTATCATTTTACGCTTGATGGCGTTTCCTCTCCTCATGATTTGATGAATGCAAAATTTGGAAGTTATGGTGAAGAAAATAAAGTTTGGACAGCTGATGATGCCAAAGGTTTTATCAAAATTTTGGGTAATCAGAACAAAATATATCAGCAAGTAAATAAAGAAGAATTATGATTCAAGTTGGAATTATAGGTGGTGCAGGATATACAGCTGGCGAACTCATTCGTTTGCTGTTACACCATCCAAAAGCTGAAATTAATTTTGTGTACAGCACCTCCAACGCAGGAAATAAAATTTATGACGTGCATCAAGATTTGTTGGGTGATACTGAAATTGAATTTACTAATAAAATAAATCCAAGAGTTGATGTCTTATTTTTATGTTTAGGACATGGAAATTCAATTACATTTTTAGGAGAAAATTCGTTTTCAGAAAACACGAGAATTATTGATTTAAGTAACGATTTTAGATTGGAATTGAATCAAAATTTCGATGGAAAAGACTTCGTTTATGGTTTGCCAGAACTTCAAAAAGAAAAAATAAAATCTGCCAAACACATTGCAAATCCTGGTTGTTTTGCAACAGCTTTGCAGTTAGCTATTTTGCCATTAGCTGCCAATCATTTACTATTTGATGATATTCATATTCATGCTGTAACTGGTGCTACAGGAGCAGGAACATTAGTTTCAGCAACATCTCATTTTCCTTGGAGGGATAACAATTTCTCACATTACAAAGCTTTTTCGCACCAACATTTAGATGAAATTAATCAAACAGTTCAACAACTACAACCGCAATTTTCATCAGAAATTAATTTTATTCCAAATAGAGGAAATTTTTCAAGAGGAATTTTTGCAACGATTTATACAAAATATAAAGGAAACATAGAGGATGCAAAAGAAATGTATCAAAACTATTATAAAGAGGCTACTTTTACATTTATTTCTGAAAATGAACTGCATTTAAAACAGGTAGTTAACACCAATAAATGTTTATTGCATTTAGAAAAAAAGAATAATAAATTATTGATAACAAGTATTATAGATAATTTATTAAAAGGTGCTTCAGGTCAAGCAATTCAAAACATGAATTTGATGTTTGGCTTTCAAGAAACTTTAGGATTAAATATCAAAGCCAATTATTTTTAAAAAAATCACATGAAAATAGCAATTATAGGTACTGGAAATTTAGGAAAATCCATCGCAAAAGGGCTCATTATTGACAATGCCATCACAACTTTATACCTTTCAAGACGAAATTTGGGGAGTATTTCTGAATTTGACGGGTACAAAAATGTGTTTTTAACAACTGACAATAAAGAAGTTGTTCAGAACTCAGATATTTTAATTTTGGCTGTGCAACCTGCTCATTTAGAGAAGATTTTACAAGAAATTACGCCTTTTTTAACAAACAAACATGTGCTTATTTCGACAGTGACAGGTTTTGGAATTTCAAAAATCGAGGAAACTGTTGGAAAAGAGACTTTTATCATTAGAGCAATGCCAAATACTGCGATTGCAGTTGGAAAATCAATGACCTGTTTGTGTAGCAATGAACAAGGAAAAAACAGGATTAAAATTGCAGAAGCGATTTTTAACAGATTAGGACATTCATTGACAATTCCAGAAAATCAAATGCAAGCTGCAACTGTAGTTTGCGCAAGTGGTGTTGCTTTTTGGATGCGTTTGATTAGAGCAACTACACAAGCCGCCATTCAATTGGGTTTTGATGCAAAAGAAGCCCAAGAATTGGCAATGTTTACTTGCGAAGGTGCTGCCAATTTATTGATTGTAAATGGCAATCATCCAGAGGAAGAAATAGATAAGGTAACCACTCCAAAAGGTTGCACTATTGAAGGTTTGAACGAAATGGAACACAAAGGATTGAGTTCGTCTTTGATTCATGGAATGGTAGCCTCATTCAATAAAATTAACAACATAAAAAAAGAACAAATATGAGTTTGTTTAATGTTTATCCTTTGTTTGACATCACTCCTGTTAAGGCAAAAGATGTTTTTGTGTATGATGACAAAGGTGTTGAATATTTGGATTTATATGGAGGTCATGCAGTGATTTCAATTGGACATTCACATCCAAAATATGTGGAAGCTGTGAGTCATCAAGTAGCAAATCTGGGATTTTATAGCAATTCTATTCAAAATCCTTTACAAGAAGCATTGTCAGAAAAGTTAGCACAACTTTCTTGTTGCATTGATTATGAATTGTTTATGTGCAATTCTGGTGCTGAAGCCAATGAAAACGCACTAAAATTAGCATCATTTCATACTAACAAGAAAAAAATTATTGCTTTCAAAAATAGTTTTCATGGACGAACTTCAGCGGCTGTTGCTGCTACTGATGATGCAAAAATTATTGCGCCTTTGAACGCGCAGCAAGAAGTAGAAATTTTGCCTTTGGGTGATTTAGTAGCACTAGAAAATGCACTTTCAAAAAATGATGTTTGCGCAGTAATTATTGAATGTATTCAAGGAGTTGGTGGTTTGGATGAAAGTACTACCGAATTTTATGAGGGAATTGATACTCTTTGCAAAAAATATGGCGCATGTTTTATTGCGGATGAAGTGCAATCAGGATTTGGAAGAACAGGCAATTTTTTTGCATTCCATAAATACAACGTAACTCCTGATATTATTTCAATGGCAAAAGGAATGGGCAATGGATTTCCCGTAGGTGGTATTTTGATTCACAAGCATATCAAAGCATCTTTTGGTTTGTTAGGAACAACTTTTGGCGGAAATCATTTGGCTTGTGCAGCCTCTTTAAGTGTTTTAAATGTGATTGAAGAAGAAAAATTGATGGAAAATGCGAGAAATATGTCTCACTATTTTATTGAAAAAGTGCAAGAAATTCCTCAAGTAAAAAGAATCAAAGGTCGTGGTTTGATGTTGGGTTTGGAATTTGATTTTCCGATTGCTGAACTTAGAAAGAATCTAATCAATACACATCATATTTTTACAGGAAATGCTAAAAATCAATATGTTATAAGAATTTTACCGCCATTAACCATTCAAAAAAAGCACATTGATATTTTTATGAATGCACTAAAAAGTGAATTATCATGAAGCACTTCACGGCTATTCAAGACATTTCTGATATCCACTCTTGGATTAAAGAAGCTAAAAAAATAAAGGAAAATCCCTTAAAAAATAAAAAATTAGGCAAGAACAAAACATTGGGTCTATTGTTTTTCAATTCGAGTTTACGGACACGTTTGAGTACTCAAAAAGCAGCGTTGAATTTAGGAATGAAAACTATTGTCATGAACGTTTCTGAAGATGCATGGGGAATTGAATTCGAAAATGGAAGTATCATGAATGGCGCCACTGCTGAGCATATCAAAGAAGCTGCTGCTGTGGTTTCTCAATATTGTGATGTGATTGCAATTCGTGCATTTCCAACGTTGAAAGACAAAGCAAAAGACGAAAATGAACAGGTTTTAAACGCATTTATGAAATACGCTTCTGTACCAATTATCAATATGGAAAGCGCTACAAGTCATCCTTTGCAAGGCTTAACCGATGCCATTACTATTGCTGAAAATTCAACCAAAAAAAGACCCAAAGTGGTTTTGTCTTGGGCGCCTCACGTAAAAGCGTTGCCTCATGCAGTCCCAAATAGTTTTGTGGAAGCCATGCAAAAAATGAATGTTGATTTTGTGATTACAAATCCTGAAGGTTATGATTTGAACAAAACGATTACCAAAGAAATTTCTATTATTCACGATCAAAAAGAAGCTCTAAAAAATGCAGATTTTGTATATGCTAAAAATTGGAGTTCCTACGATTCGTATGGACAAATTTTAAATACAAGTCCTGATTGGATGATTACCAAAGAAAAAATTGGGGATGCAAAATTCATGCATTGTTTGCCTGTCAGAAGAAATGTGGTCGTTGAAGATGCTGTGTTAGATTCTGAAAATTCGTTGGTAATTCAGCAGGCCAATAATCGAACTTTTGCTGCGCAATTGGTGTTGAAAAAAATATTAGAATTGCAAATACAGCAAAGGGTTTAAACTCCTTGTCAAAAAAGAGGAAAAATGGAAAAACTGTCAATCATCAAAATCGGTGGAAATATCATTGAAGATGAAAATGCTTTGAATAATTTTCTTCATTTATTTTCAAAAATAAAAGGAAAGAAATTATTAGTTCATGGTGGAGGAAAAAAAGCGTCACAAATGTCTACTAAATTAGGAATAACATCTAAAATGACCAATGGAAGAAGGATTACTGATGCTGAAACATTAGAGGTAATTACAATGGTTTATGGTGGTCTGGTCAATAAAAATATAGTAGCTAAATTGCAATCATTAAACACCAATTGTATTGGTTTGTCTGGTGCTGACGGAAATTGTATTTTGTCTTCAAAAAGACCTGTAAAAGAGGTTGATTATGGTTTTGTAGGTGATGTGAAAAATGTTAATAACCAAGCTATTGAAGTGTTGATAAATCATGATTTTACGCCTGTTTTTTGTGCTATTACACATGATGGAAATGGACAATTATTAAACACAAATGCAGATACTATTACGAGTCAAATTGCCATTGGAATGAGTAAAAATTACGAAACAAGTATTTATTATTGTTTTGAATTGAATGGTGTTTTGGAGGATATCAATGATAAAAATTCGGTTATAAAACACATCAATGCTGCTAGTTATAAAAATTTATTAAACGAAGGAATTATTGCTGATGGAATGTTGCCAAAACTTGAAAATTGTTTTGATGCTCTAAAAAATGGCGTTCATGCTGTTTTTATGGGAAATACAACTATTTTAACTAAAGAAAACGAAAACTTTACAAAAATTACACTATAAATGGAACTCAAAAAACTAACTATCGAAGCAATTTCGCTTTTAAAAAAGTTGATTGAAACTCCGTCTTTTTCTGCTGAAGAAGATCAAACAGCCCTTTTAATTGAAAATTGGTTCAAGCAGTTTGAAATTCCTTACCAAAGATCTAGAAATAATATTTGGGCTATGAACAACTATTTTGATGATAGCAAACCAACTTTACTGCTAAACTCTCATCATGATACTGTAAAACCAAATTCAGCTTTTACTAAAAATCCTTTTAAAGCGATTGTTGAAAATGGAAAATTATTTGGTTTAGGGAGCAATGACGCAGGGGGTTGTTTGGTTTCATTGATTGCCACTTTTACCTATTTTTATCATCAAAGAAATTTAAAATACAATCTTGTGATTGTAGCTTCTGCAGAAGAGGAAAGTAGTGGCGAAAACGGTTTGAATAGTATGTTATCTATTATTCCAAAAATTGATGTTGCAATTATTGGCGAACCAACTTTGATGAACCTGGCAGTTGCAGAAAAAGGCTTGGTTGTTTTTGATGCAGTTGTTGAAGGTACTCCAAGTCACGCTGCCCATCCAAATAGCGATAATGCGATTTATAAAACTATTGAAGTGTTGCAATGGTTTAAGGATTTTAAATTTGAAAAAAATTCTACAACTTTGGGTGAAGTAAAAATGACAGTTACCCAAATCAATGCAGGAAAACAGCACAATGTAGTTCCGGCACATGTAGATTTAGTGATTGATGTTCGCGTGAATGATGCCTATTCAAATCAGGAAATTGCTTCAATTTTGCAAGAAAAAGCACCTTGTTCCAAAATTGTACCTCGAAGTTTACGACTCAACTCTTCCTCTATTTCTGCAGATCACGAATTGGTTAAAGCTGGAATTGCTATTGGAAGAAAAACCTATGGCTCACCAACATTATCTGATCAATCTGTATTGAGTTGCCAATCGTTAAAATTGGGTCCTGGTGATAGCACACGCTCACATTCTGCTGACGAATTTATTTATATTGCCGAAATTGAAGAAGGCATTGCAATTTATATAGCGTTGTTAGAAAAAGTGTTGTAAAGTAAATATAAAATTGTAAGAATAGATTTATAATTTTTTAATTTGAAAACATAAAAAACCCTAATTTTTTTCTTCAAGCATTGGAACAAAAGCAAAATCTCCCAATTCATGCTTTTCAAATTCTTTGTTTGACTTTCTGATAAATAACGTCATAATTTGCGTATGATTACCAACAGGAATCAACAACATTCCTCCTACTTTTAGCTGAGAGAGCAAGGGTTTTGGAACAAAAGGCGCTCCAGCTGTCACAATAATTTTATCAAATGGAGCTTCTTCTAACAAACCTTTATAACCATCACCAAAAATAAATTTTTTTGGATTATAACCTATCATTGGCAGAAATAAAGAAACTTTTTTAAACAATTCAACTTGTCTTTCAATCGTGAAAACGATTGCTTTTAATTCTAATAAAACCGCTGTTTGATAGCCAGAACCAGTGCCAATTTCTAACACTTTTTCTCCTTTTTTTACCTGAAGTGTTTGCGATTGAAAAGCCACTGTATAAGGTTGAGAAATGGTTTGACCAGCGGCAATTGGAAAAGCTTTATCCTGATAAGCGTGGTCTTCAAAACTTGAGTCAACAAACCAATGTCGTGGAATGACACCAATGGCGTGCAAAACTTGTTCATCAAAAATACCTTTGTTTTTTAAAACGGTCTTTAATTGTCTGCGAAGTCCTTGATGTTTTGCGTTGTCTATTAAAATCATACTCATATCAAAAAAGCTAAATTTAGTAATATTTTTATAAAAATTCTTATAAAATTGTATCTTTGTTTGAATTGATTTTTTTCAAATCTCATTAATAAAAAGAATTTATGTTGAAAATTGGAGTTTTAGGTGCAGGCCATCTGGGTAAAATTCATTTGCGTTTATTGCAACAATCTGAAAAATATGAATTGGTTGGTTTTTATGATCCATCCACAGAAAATACCGAAAAAATAATTGCAGAATTTGGGTATACATCTTTCAATTCTATTGACGATTTGATTGATGCTGTTGAAGTTGTTGATATTGTGACACCTACTTTGTCTCATTTTGATTGTGCAAAAAAAGCCATCGAAAAAGGTTGTCATGTTTTTATAGAAAAACCAATTGCTAAAACAGTTATTGAGGCTGAGGCTATCAAAACTTTGGCAAGTCAATACCATGTTTTAGGACAAGTGGGTCATGTTGAGCGTTTTAATCCTGCTTTTTTAGCCGCTAAAGACATGATTAACAATCCAATGTTTATTGAAACGCACAGATTAGCAGAGTTTAATCCGAGAGGAACTGATGTGCCTGTTGTGCTTGATTTGATGATTCACGATATTGATATTATTTTATCGGTTGTAAAATCGAAAGTAAAAAACGTGTATGCTAGTGGAATTTCAGTAATTTCAGAAACGCCAGACATTGCAAATGCACGAATTGAATTTGAAAATGGTTGTGTAGCAAATTTGACTGCAAGCAGAATTTCAATGAAAAATATGCGTAAAACTCGTTTCTTTCAGAAAGATGCTTACATTTCAGTTGATTTTTTAGAGAAAAAAACCGAAGTTGTTCGCATGAAAGATGTTCCTGAGACGCCAAATGAATATGCTATGATTTTACAAAATGGTGAAGGTGTGCAAAAACAAATTTATTTTGACAATCCTGTAGTAACTCAAAATAATGCCATTCTAGATGAATTAGAAACTTTTGCTGATGCCATTAATAATAATACGACTCCTATAATCACCATCAGCAATGGTACGGAGGCATTGAGAGTTGCGCAAATGGTAATTGATAGTTTTTAGTTGATAGTGAATGGTTTAAAGTTTAAGGGTTCTATTGTTTAAGGGGTTCAAGTTTAAGCTTAAAGTTAAACTAATTAAACAATAAAAACAAGAGAAACAACAGAAACAAAAAAAGTAAAATAATATATCCTATTTTATGAAAAATATAGTAGTAATTGGCGCTGGAACCATGGGAAATGGCATTGCGCATACGTTTGCTCAATGTAATTATAATGTTCAATTGATTGATGTTAGCGAAATTGCACTGAAACGCGGAATGGAAACTATCGAGAAAAATCTTGATAGAATGGTTGCCAAAGAAAAAATAACGTTGAATGAAAAAACAAAAACTTTATCTAATATTACGACTTTTTCAAACATCAAAGAAGGTGTAAAATATGCAAGTTTGGTCATTGAAGCTGCTACTGAAAATGTAAATTTAAAAACCCAGATTTTTAAAGAGTTGGATGAAATTTGTCCTGATGATACCATTTTAGCAACCAATACTTCTTCAATTTCCATCACACAAATTGGGGCTGCCACCAAGAGAGCTGACAAAGTTATTGGGATGCATTTTATGAATCCTGTGCCAATCATGCAATTGGTAGAAATTATCAGAGGTTATAATACGAGTGATGAAGTGACTAGTTTTATTGTGGATTTATCTCTGAAAATAGGAAAAATTCCTGTGAAAGTAAATGATTATCCTGGCTTTGTGGCGAATCGAATTTTAATGCCAATGATCAACGAATCTATTGAAACGTTGTATAATGGCGTGGCTGGAGTTTCTGAAATTGATACCGTGATGAAATTGGGAATGGCACATCCAATGGGTCCTTTGCAATTGGCTGATTTTATTGGGTTGGATGTTTGTTTATCGATTTTGAATGTGATGTATGAAGGATTTAAAAATCCGAAATATGCTCCTTGTCCATTGCTGGTAAATATGGTTGTTGCAGGGAAATTGGGCATAAAATCAGGAGAAGGTTTTTATGATTATTCTGAAAATAAAAAAGCTGAAATTGTATCAAAAATATTTTCCTAGAACGAATTAATGAAAAAAAATATCTTCCTTTTAGTCTTTCTATTTGCTATCACTTCAGGAATTAGTCAGGATAAAAAAAAATCCTTTTTAAAACCTTACAAAATTGGATTTCTATACAATTTTGGGACAAATGAAAATTTTATAAATAATGATCTTGATTATACTTATTCCACTCAATCTTATAAAGGACAACTTTTTTATAAATTAGGAAATTGGAAAAGTTTGCATTTTGAATTGATTGTGCAACCTCAGATTCAAAATTTAAAACATCAGTTGATAAACGAATATTATGTGACTCCTGATCAAGAAAATTATTTGGAAAAAATAGCTGAATTTACACACCCAAAAAAAATGAATTTATACAGTATTGAATTCGCTTTTGCAAGTTTGAAAAGAATCTCCAATCAATGGTGTTTTCAGGGAAGTCTCAGTTTGGGTTTCTCATATATTGATACTCGAACAGAGCGTTTGGGAAAAGGCTTTACGTTTATTGAAAATTTGTCCTTGGGTTTTTTATATAAAACCAATGAAAAATCTCAGTTTTATTTAGGAACAAACTTTGGTCACGTTTCTAATCTTGATTTTCAAAAACCCAATGATGGTTATAATATTATGGGATTAGAAATTGGATACAGTTATGTTTTAAATTAAAAAAGACCTTGAGAAAGGTCTTTTAATAATTTAGATAACTTAAAATTTATTTTCCCATCCAAGAATTTAACATCCAAATTGTTTTTTCTTGTTCAGCAATAAAATCGCTCATCATAGAATTCGTTCCTTCGTCATTGGTTTCATCTGAAAGGTGTAAAATTTCTCTTTCAATGACCAATAATTTTAATAACGAATTGATAACCAATTCAACAGCTTCAATATCTTTAGAAATATCTTTTCCAACAGGCACAGTCGAAGTATTCAAATAATCCTGAAAAGTGTGTAATGGTTTGGCTTGTAATGTTAAAATTCGCTCAGCTATTAAATCGATTTTTACTTGAGCATCTGTATAAAATTCTTCAAACTTTAAATGCAATTCAAAGAAATTTTTCCCTTTGATATTCCAATGCAAACCTCTTAAATTTTGATAGTAAATTTGGAAATTGGCTAGTAAACCATTTAATTTTTCAGCTACATTTTTACTTTCATTCTTGTCTAATCCAATCGTTAATTTGTTCATATCTCTCTAGTTTTAATGATTATTTCAAAGTTACACTAAATTTATCTTAATAAACTATAATAATTATTGATAGTTTTAATATCTTTATCATTTATAACTATTCACATGACAATTACTCAGTTAAAATATGTTTTATCAGTTGCAGAATACCAAAATTTTACCATTGCTGCAGACCATAGTTTTGTTACTCAACCCACTTTGAGTATGCAAATTCAAAAATTAGAAGACGAGTTGGGTGTTCAGATATTTAACCGTTCAAAAAAACCCATTGAATTAACGGAAGTGGGAAAAAAAATTGTAGAACAAGCCAAGGTAATTGTTGATGAAAGCAACAGAATCATGGATATTGTGCACCAACAAAAAGGGTATGTTGGCGGTGAATTTAAAATAGGAATAATTCCTACAATTATGCCAACTTTACTTCCCATGTTTTTGAATAATTTTACCAAAAAATATCCAAAAGTAAAGTTGATTATTGAAGAATTAAACACCGAAGATATCATAAGAAAATTAACAGATGGTCATCTTGACGCTGCAATTGCCGCAACTCCTTTAGAGAATGAAGCTATAAAAGAAAGACCTTTATATTATGAACCTTTTGTAGGATTGATTCCTGAAAATCATCGACTTTTTAAAAATAAAAATCTCAATGTAATAGATTTGGAAATGGAAGATATTTTGTTGTTGGAAGACGGACATTGTTTTAAAGACAGCGTTATCAATCTTTGCAGAAATTATAAAATAGATAATAAAAAAGGATTTCAATTGGCAAGTGGCAGTTTTGATACTTTGATAAAATTGACCAAAGAAGGTTTGGGAATGACATTATTACCTTATTTACACACCTTGGATTTATCAAAAAATGATCAAAGTTTATTAAGAGAATTTGGAAACCCACAACCAGCAAGAGAAGTGAGTTTGATTTACCACAAATCACAATTAAAAATGCAACTAATTGAAGCTCTCAAGAAAACAATTGATGGTGTTATAAGAGGTGCCATTTCATTTTCGGATGTAAAAATAATCAGTCCACTTCAAAAATAACTCAACAAAAAAGGAAACTTTTCAGTTTCCTTTTTTTATTAATACATTTTATCTCTTAAATCTTTGATTTTCGGGTCGGAAATATAATCATCAAAAGAAGTGTATCTATCTATAATTCCTTTTGGTGTCAATTCTATAATTCTATTGGCAACTGTGTGCGCAAATTCGTGGTCATGAGTAGTAAACAACACGGTCCCTTTAAAATTTATGAGCGAATTATTCAAAGCTTGAATCGATTCTAAATCCAAGTGATTTGTTGGTTCATCTAACAATAAAATATTGGCTCTTTTCATCATCATTCTTGAAAGCATGCAACGCACTTTTTCTCCTCCTGATAGTACATTACTTTTTTTCAAGGCTTCCTCTCCAGAGAAAATCATTTTCCCCAAAAATCCACGAATAAAAACTTCTTCACGTTCTTCTTCAGTTTGTGCATATTGACGCAACCAATCTACCAAATTTAGGTTTCCATCCTGAAAATATGAAGAATTATCTAAAGGTAAATACGATTGTGTCGTGGTGACTCCCCAAGAAAACTTGCCTGAATCTGCTTTTTCATTCTCAGTAATGATTTGATAAAATGCTGAAACTGCTCTTGAATTTTTGGAAATCACAGCAACTTTATCTCCTTTATTTAGGTTAATGTGAACGTCATCAAACAATTTTTCGCCTTCAAAAGATTTACTTAAGCCTTCAACAGTTAAAATTTGGTCTCCTGCTTCTCTATCTTGATCAAAAATAATGGCGGGATATCTTCTGCTTGATGGTTTAATATCTTCAACATTCAATTTTTCAATCATCTTTTTACGAGAAGTTGCTTGTTTTGATTTGGCAACGTTTGCGGAAAAACGACGAATAAATTCTTCTAATTCTTTCTTTTTATCTTCTGCTTTTTTATTTTGTTGTGCCCGTTGTTTCGCAGCTAACTGACTTGATTCGTACCAAAACGTGTAATTTCCGGAATAATGATTGATTTTACCAAAATCTATATCTGAAATATGCGTGCAAACTGCATCCAAAAAGTGTCTATCATGTGAAACTACAATCACACAATTGTCATAATTTGCTAAGAAATTTTCTAACCAAGCAATAGTTTCAAAATCCAAATCATTGGTTGGCTCATCCATTATCAACACATCAGGATTTCCAAAAAGCGCTTGAGCAATCAACACCCTAACTTTTTGTTTCCCATCCAAATCTTTCATTTCTGAATAATGATATTCTTCAGAAACGCCTAAATTTGAGAGTAATGCTGCGGCTTCAGAATCAGCATTCCAACCATTCATTTCTTCGAAAATAATTTGGAGTTCACCTATTTTCTCGGCATTTTCATCTGAATAATCTGCGTATAATTCATCAATTTGCTTTTTAATTCTAAACAAATCTTTGTTTCCCATGATCACAGTTTCCAATACTGGATAAGCATCAAATTCATTGTGATTTTGAGTTAAAACAGACATTCTTTTACCTGTTTCAAGATGCACTTGACCCGAAGTTGGGTCTTGTTTTCCAGAAATTATTTTTAAAAAAGTCGATTTTCCTGCGCCGTTCGCACCAATAATTCCATAACAATTTCCTTGTTGAAATTTGGTATTTACTTCATCAAACAAAATTCGTTTTCCAAACTGGACAGATAAATTAGAAACTGATAACATATTACTTAAAATTTTTGCAAAAGTACGAATTTGATTTCCTTTTAAAGCCTGATTTTGAATGGTTTTTATTGATAAATTTCAAGAAATTTTTAAGGAAGTATTACTATTATTTTAACTTCTAATTAACAATCATAGCTCATGCTAATACCTAAATTTGTAAAATCTATTTAGGAAAATATTGATGATTAATAACTTGAAATACCTTATAACAATAACACTTTTTATTTCTATAATTAGTTGTAAGTCAGATAAAAAGCTGACTTATGCTTATTTTGGCGGAAAAATAATTCATCCAAAATCGAATCATGTTATATTGTATTCTATGGATCAAGTAATTGATACTTTTTATTTAGATAATGATGATAAATTTATTGGAAAAGTAACACTACCAGTCGAAGGTTTGTTTTATTTTAGTCATGGATATGAAAATCAACATGTTTATTTAGAGCCCGGTGATAGCGTGCTTTTACGATTAAATACTTGGAATTTTGATGAATCCTTGGTATTTGTCGGAAAAGGTGCTGAGAGAAATAATATTTTAATTGACTGTTTTTTAGAAGATGAAAAAGAATCCTTTTCTTTTCACGAGTTTAATAAATTGGACTCAAAAGAATTTCAACGAAAAATAGCCTCCTCCTTAAAATCAAATATAGAACTTTACAACGAATATGCCGAAAGTCATCCTCAAGAAACTGATGGTTTTAAAAAAGTCCTAAAAGTTGCCTTGACATATCCTTTGTACGCAAGAATGGAAAAATACCCTATTTTGAACGCAAAATATGCTAAATCTGAGCAACTTCCAAAAATAAATAATTCATTTTACGACTACAGAAAATTTGCAAAAATTGATAATGACTCATTAATATATTACCCACCTTACTCTCAGTATGTTCGAAATTATTTGTATAATGAAACTTATTCATTGGGTCATCCACCAATGAAAAAGAATTATAGTCCAAAATTTACTTCGGATTTAATGACAATAATTGATAAAAAAATCAGTTTTGAAAATACTAAAAATGCATTTTTAAAGCAGACTGTTATTAGTCATTTCTACAACAAATCTAGTTGTGAATTAAATGAAGAAACTTTTGAAAAATATTTCAAATTAAGCACCAATGAAGAAGATAAAATTTTGGTAAGAAAGCTGTTGAACGATACAAAAGCAGTAGTTGCATCAAATCAATTACAAGATTTTAATATCAATGATTATTCGAATGCTACATTATCAATTTTTGATGTTATAAAACAAAAAAATGCTTTGTTGTTTTTTTGGAGTCCAGAATATGTTTCTGAATCTTATATTTTTTCACGAATGAATTTTTTATCTATAAACTATACCAACATCATCTTTATTCCTGTAAAGATTGATGGAAAAAAATCTGAAAGAGTTGAAAGTTTGGATATCAAATCTCAATATTATCTTCCTGATGACAGTAAAGCCAATGATTTTTTAACTTGCAAAATGCCACGTTGTATCCTTGTTGATAAGAAAGGAAAAGTTATGAATGGCTTTGCTTCTATTTCTTCATCAAATCTTTCAGATTATTTGGAAATTTTAAATAAAGTAAATTAATTAATTATTTCTTGCTATCTATTTAATTTAGTGTACCTTTGCACGGAATTTTTTGCGAGTTAAATTCACAAAAAAAATCAAGCCGAATTAATAATCGGATTTACAGGTGGGCGTCTGTGAATCTCAAAAAACACAGTATGTCAACATTTTTAGAATTGGGTTTAAAAGAACCTATTACAAGAGCATTATTGGATTTAGGATATGATAATCCTACAATTATTCAAGAAAAAGCAATTCCACAAATTATCTCGTCAAGAACCGATTTAAAAGCATTTGCACAAACAGGAACAGGAAAAACTGCAGCATTTAGTTTACCAATTTTGGAATTAATTGATGAAAATAATTCAAATACACAAGCAATTATTTTATCGCCAACAAGAGAATTAGCCGTTCAAATTGGTAAAAACATTCAAGATTTTTCGAAATATATGAAAAATATGAAGGTAGTTACTGTTTATGGTGGTGCAAGCATTGAAGAACAAATAAGAGCTTTGAACAAAGGCGCGCAAATTGTGATTGGAACTCCAGGAAGAGCAGTTGATTTGATCAACAGAAGAGCTTTAAAACTTGGTAATATTGAATGGCTAGTTTTGGATGAAGCCGATGAAATGTTGAATATGGGTTTCAAAGAAGAATTGGATAACATATTACAAGCAACTCCAAAAACAAAACAAACGTTGTTGTTTTCTGCAACATTTCCTGCGGAAGTTGAGGCGATTTCTAGAAATTATATGAACAAACCAGTAGAAATTACTTCTGGTCAAAAAAATGAAAGTTCAGACAATGTTAGCCACGAATATTATTTGGTTAACGAAAGTACTCGTTACTTAGCATTGAAAAGAATTGCTGATTTAAACCCTGATATTTATGCAATTATTTTCTGTAGAACTAGAAGAGAAACACAAGAGGTTGCTGACAAATTAATTAAAGACGGATATAATGCAGATGCATTGCACGGTGATTTATCGCAAGCGCAAAGAGATTCTGTGATGGATAAATTTCACAATAAAAGTGTGCAATTATTAGTAGCTACTGATGTTGCTGCTCGGGGAATTGATGTAAATAATTTAACGCACATTATCAACCATAAATTACCCGATCAAATAGAAAACTATAACCACAGAAGTGGGAGAACTGGAAGAGCAGGAAAAAAAGGGATTTCATTAGTTTTAGTAAACAACAAAGAAAAAAGTAAGCTAAGACCAATTGAAAGAATTATCAACAAAAAATTTGTTGAAACTAGGGTTCCTACAGGAAAAGAAATTTGCCAAAATCAATTATTCCACTTGATTGATAGAGTGCAAAATACAGTTGTAAACGAAACTGAAATCCAAGATTTTTTACCAAATATTTATAAAAAATTGGCTGATTTTTCAAGAGAAGAATTGATTCAAAAGTTTGTTTCCCTTGAATTTAATACATTTCTTTCTTATTATGAAAACTCTAAGGATTTGAATGATTTATCAAGAGATAGCTCAAGAGCTAGATCAACAAGTGACAACATGACTCGTTTCTTTATCAATATTGGTAGAAAAGACAATTTAAATCCTGCAAAACTAATTGGATTGATTAATGATCAAAAAATTGGAGACAAGATTGAGATTGGTGCTATCGATATTTTAGATACCTTTTCATTTTTTGAAATCGATAAAAACTTTGAAGAAAAAACATTAGAAGCTTTTTCAAACAACCAACCTGATTTTGGAGGACGAACAGTAAATATCGAAATCACGAAAAAAGAACGATCAAATGGTTATGAAAGAAAAGATGGAAAAAAACCTTTTGCCAAAAAAGACGGCGGTTTTGGAAGACGAAGAAGTGATGAAGGTGCAAGCAAAAAACCAATTGATTTTGGAGGAAGAAAAAGATCTGATAGAAATTTTAGTGACAAACCAAAAAGTTCTGCAGACAGAAAAGGTAGTAGTTTTGGTAGAAAAAGATAATTAAAACTCTTTAAAAGATTCATAAAAGCTTCACAATTTGTGAAGCTTTTTTATTAATTTTTCAAAAATGCAACTACTGCTTTTCTGATATCAGCAGCCAATTCATTCGAAGTTGGATAATAAATAGAAAGTACTTCTTTATTTTCCTCTGATAAAAAAGGAATATCAAAACCTTTTAACAAATAATCAGAAAAAGCTACTGTGTATGTTTTTTGAATATCCAATTTTGCATTGTTTATCATCCAATTATCAGCTATTTTTTCTGCATTAAAACGCTGTAAATAAGCACCTGTTCCTGACGCTGAAAGTCCATAATCTAGTACTCTTTTAAGCAATCTTCCTTTTATTTGGACTTTTAAAATAGCTCCTCCATAAGGCAAAACTCTAAAAATATCAATAGGAGTTATTTCTCCTTCTAAAACATCATCAATTCGAATAGAGCCTCCATTTACTAAAGCACAATCTACCTGATTATCAAAAGAATAAGACATTGATTTTGTAATAATTCCGCCCAAATTGGTTTGCTCACTTCTAATTGGAGTATCTCTCCCTTCCAAACTAGTGATGGCATTGTAAATGATTTCATTCGGATTCTCAATAATTGCTTTGATATTAGTATTCAAAATTGTTTGCCATTTTGAAACAATTTCTCCTACTCTTTTGTCTTGCTGAATTTTATTATTTATTTCTTTTAGCTCCGAGGAAATAGTTACCTTTTTTATTCTTTTATCAAATGAAATTCGATGAACATACACCGTTTTTGCATTTGCATCAGCCTTGGTAATCAGTACATTCCCTACTCTTTCTGAATGATTTGTATGCTCATGACCACCCATAATCAAGGGAATATTTGGTAATAATTTTGCAATTCGTTTATCATTTACAATTTTTACATGTGTTAAGCCAAAAACTACATCCACACTATCTTTGATGGATTCATAAGAGGCTCTTGCTTTCACAAACATATTTTCATAAAAAACATACTCTTTTGGATTGGAAGGAATGCAAACACTTATAAATCCAACTTTAATTTTCGTTCCGTCATTGTCTGAAAATTCTTTGATAAAATAGTCTTTTAGAGGTGTTTTCGTTCCTTGAACTTCTTTGTAAAATGAAATTGTATCGTTTTCAGATATCAATTTTACATTGGCAGAAATCCAAGGAAAAGAACTTTCGCTAAGGCGGCTTTGCAAATCTTTTTGAGACAAATCAAACTCATGATTTCCAAAAGCCACCACATCAAATTTCATGGCATTCATCACTTCTATCATTTGCTTTCCTAAAACTCGCTCATTATTAACCTTTAAAGTTCCTAATAATGAGGGGTTTAAAAAATCTCCAGCCATGACAAGCAAAGTGTTTTTATTTTCTTGCAACAATTGTTGATGTATGGTTTCCACTCTCGCCAATCCACCAAATTTTCCTCCTTGAATGGATGAAATTTCATATACGTCATTGAGTTGTAAAAAAGTAAAATCAATTTTTTGATCGTCATTTTTACAAGAAATAATAAACGAAAAGCTGATTAAAAATAAAAAGATATTATAATTTCTCATTTTTAAAAATTTTTTAGAATTTGACTGAAATTTGATTAAAAAATTTCTAATGCTTTGTTATAAGCACTTTCAAAACTCATTGGTTTTATATTGGTATTTGCTTTTTTTGTAGTGAAATAACTCAATAATTTTTCAGTTGGCATGTTACCCGTCAATTCGTCTTTTGCCATTGGACAACCGCCTAAACCCATGATTGCTCCGTCAAAACGAACACAACCTGATTTGTATGCGGCATTTACTTTTTCAAACCATTTGTCAGGAGTTGTGTGCAAATGAGCCCCAAACTCAATTGTTGGATATAATGGAATTAAGTTTGAAAACAAATATTCAATTACTTCAGGAGTTGAACTTCCAACTGTATCAGAAAGTGATAGAATTTTAACGCCCATTTTAACTAATGTTGAAGTCCAATTTCCAACGATTTCAACGTTCCAAGGATCTCCATAAGGATTTCCAAATCCCATTGACAAATATGCCACCACTTCTTTGTTCGTTTTTGCGGCAATTTCAAGAATTTCGTCCAAAGTTTCAATTGATTCTGAAATAGTTTTGTGTGTATTTCTCATTTGAAAATTTTCAGAAATCGAAAAAGGAAAACCTAAATAATTGATTTCTTGAAACTGAGAAGCATCAATTGCGCCTCTGGTATTTGCAACAATTGCCAATAATTTTGTATTTGTTCTTGATAAATCTAAACGCGATAAAACTTCAACAGTATCTCGCATTTGAGGAATGGCTTTGGGCGAAACAAAACTGCCAAAATCAATGGTATCAAAACCTACATTTAATAAAGAATTGATGTATAAAGCTTTCTTTTCAGTAGGGATGAAATGACTTTTGATGCCTTGCATGGCATCTCTTGGACATTCTATAATTTTAACTGATTTCATCGATTCAAAGGTAGCGAAACTAACGTATTTCTAAAATTTTTAAGACTCAAAATTAAAGAATTTCTAAAAATTAGATTCTTTTTTTAAAAAAAATCCTTTAAATTTGCAAACCTTTAATTTAGACTTTAAATTAAAATCAAAAGTGCAATTCCAACAAAAACAACAATTTGCGCCCATTTTATGACCAATCCAATATTGTTTTGATGCATTAAATACGTTGAAACTTTTCCTCCAAGCAAAGCAATACCTCCAAAAATAACAAAAGAAACCAATATAAAAATCAATCCTAAAATGTAAAATTGAAGTATCATTGAAATTTCATGTGAAAACAAAAATTGAGAAAAAAACGCTAAGAAAAATATAGTAACCTTTGGATTTAAGACATTCATCAGAAAGCCCGTTTTAAAAAGTTGAGTGGTTGTTTTTAGAGAGACATTTTGAGTAGAAAATATGATTTTAGTGTCACTTTTAAACACTTTATATGCAAGATAAATAAGGTAAATTGCACCAAATAATTTCAATACAAAAAACAGGTTTTCATTTTCTTTTATCAAAGCAGAAACACCAAAAGCAACCAAAGAAGTGTGAATCAAACAGCCTGTCATCAAACCAAAAATAGTTGCAAAACCATATTTTTTTCCATTCACAATGCTTTGTGTCAATACGAAAATATTATCAGGACCAGGAGAAATTGCTAAAATTGAAGTGGCAAATACGAAAGAAATCAGCGTTTCAACCATCGGTTATAGTTGCTTTAAAATCGCTTTGTTGATACGTTTTATCAAACTTGGTCCTTCATAAATAAAACCGGTATAAAGCTGTACTAAATCAGCTCCAGCATTCAGCTTTTCAAGAGCATCATTTTCAGAGTGAATGCCACCAACTCCAATAATTGGGAATGCTTTGTTTGAATTTTCTGCCAAATATTTGATAACTCTAGTGCTTTGCGGCATAATTGGTTTTCCACTCAATCCACCAAAACCAATTTTTTCAAGTTGCGATTTAGAAGTTTTCAAATTTTCTCTGCTTGTGGAAGTATTTGAGGCAATAACACCATCAATCTTGGTTTCAGCAACCAACTCAATAATCTCATCCAATTGATGATTATTCAAATCTGGAGCAATTTTCAGCAGCATTGGCTTTTGAATTTTTTGTTCATTGTTTAGTTTTTGACAAGCCTTTATTAACGATAATAAATAATCTTTGTCATTCAATTTTGCATGACTTCCCACATTTGGACAACTCACATTTAGAACAAAATAATCAACAAAAGGATGTAATTCTTTGAAACAAACTAAATAATCAGCAGTATAATTTTCAGGAGAAGTTTGCGTATTTTTTCCAATATTACCGCCAATAATTATTTGGTGTTTATTTTTTTTAAGCTGTTGAATAACAGCTTTTAAGCCTTTGTTATTAAACCCCATTCTATTGATAATGCCACTATCTTCTTTTAATCGAAATAATCGTTTTTTGGGATTTCCATCTTGGGCTTTTGGAGTTACTGTTCCTATTTCAATAAATCCAAAACCAAAATTAGCAAGTTCATTGTATAAAATGGCATTTTTATCAAACCCAGCAGCCAAACCGACAGGATTTTTAAAAGTAAGTCCGAATAATTTTCTCTCTAATCTATGATCGTTTAACTGATACAAACTTCGAAATAAATTTGGGACAAAAGGAATTTTAGACAACAAACCTACCAAAGAAAAAGTAAAATAATGAACTTTTTCAGGGTCAAAAAGAAATAAAATTGGTTTTATTATTTTCTTATACATAAATCCAAATATGAAAAGCTCCTGTATGAAACTTAAAAATTATCTTAAAACTGCATTCAAATTTTTCTCAAATGTCTGCTGCAATTTTTGCATGATTTTATCTATTTGATTTTCGTCCAAAGTTTTAAATTCATCTTGCAAAATAAAACTTACTGCATAGGATTTTTTTCCTTCTGGTAAATTTTTCCCTTCATAAACATCAAACAAATCTACCTCTTTTAAAAGATTTTTTTCGGATTGAAAAGCCAAATTATACACTTCTTTAAATTCGGTTTTTTCATCTAGTAACAAAGCCAAATCTCTTTTTACTAAGGGGAATTTTGGCAATTCCTTCAATTTAAAATTTTTACTATTTGACAATTTTAACACATTTTCCCAATTAAAATCAGCAAATAAAACTTCTTGTTTAATGCCGAATTCTTTTAGAATAGAACGTTGTACAACCCCAAAATCTACCAACTTCATTTTTCCTAAACTCAGAGAAATGCCTTCAGAAAAAACATCATTTTTTACAGGTGTATTTTTCAAATTCTGAATTCCTACACGGTTTAACAATGCAGTTATAATTCCTTTAACGAAGAAAAAATCTGTTTGCTGTGAATTTGTTTTCCAAGAATCTTTGGTTTTATTTCCAGTTACAAAAAGCGTTAGGTGTTTATCTTCTTTATAACCTGTTTCGTAATTGTGATACGTTTTACCAAATTCAAAAAACTTTAAAGAACTATTCTTCCTGTTAATATTATAAACAACAGATTCTAATCCACTAAACAACAATGATTGACGCAACACACTTAAATCATTACTTAAAGCATTTAAAATCACAACATTTGCTTGTTTGCTTAAGTTTTCAGTAAATTTAATATAGGATTCTTTGGTCAATGAATTGGCCATTGTTTCGTTAAAACCTAAGGAAGTCAACTGATTTGCAACGATATTTTCGATTTTAATTTCGTCGTTTTTATCAAACGAAATTGAAGTATTTAATTTGTAGGAAAATTCGATATTGTTGTAACCATAAA
The DNA here is from genome assembly GCA_001873065.1 of Flavobacteriaceae bacterium CG2_30_31_66. Taxonomy (GTDB): domain Bacteria; phylum Bacteroidota; class Bacteroidia; order Flavobacteriales; family Flavobacteriaceae; genus Polaribacter. The sequence goes on along the minus strand of MNYM01000002.1, from coordinate 41,348 downwards.
CACGTAAAATTTCTTCAATAATATCTGCTTCCCGTTGAACGTCAGTTCTATAGGAAGGAATTGTCAATCCTAAACCAGCATTAGTTTCAATGTTAATTTTAATTTCCAAAGATGCTAAAATATTTTTTATGGCATCTTTTGAAATCACCTGACCAATCAATTTAAATACATTTGAATAAGAAAGAAATACTTCAAAATCGGCAGTTTTCACAGGATAAAAATCAAAAATATCAGAGGACAATTTGCCTTCAGCAAACTCTTCAATCAACAAAGCTGCTCTTTTTAGTGCATATTCAGTAATATTAATATCTATTCCTCTTTCAAATCTAAAAGAAGCATCCGTATTTAATCCATGACGTTTTGCAGTTTTTCTGATAGAAATTGGATTAAAATAAGCACTTTCCAAAAAAATAGCAGTTGTATTTTCGGAAACACCAGAATTCAGACCTCCAAAAACCCCACCTAAACACAAAGGTTTTTCGTTGGCATCACAAATCATAATATCTTCGGACGAAAGTGATCGTTCTACTCCATCCAATGTGGTAAATTTAGTGCCTTCTTTGAGAGTTTTGACAATAATTTTATTTCCATTTATTTTTTGAGCATCAAAAGCGTGTAAAGGTTGTCCAAGTTCGTGCATCACATAATTTGTGATATCAACAACATTATTTTTTGGTATAACTCCAATCGCTTTTAGCCTATTTTGAATCCATTTTGGAGATTCTTTAATTTTAATATCGCTAATTGTAATTCCGGAATAACGAGGAACCAATTCTTTGTTAGGAACCTCAATATCAATGCGTAATGTTCTTTCATCTACTCGAAAATCACTTACTGACGGAGAAATTAACTCCAAATTTAAATCCCTTTGAATCAGACCAGCTCTCAAATCTCTTGCAACACCATAGTGACTCATGGCATCAGATCTATTTGGCGTTAAACCAATTTCAAAAACATAATCAGTAGTGAGATTAAAAATTTTTGCAGCAGGCGTTCCTGAGTGTAAAGAATTGTCTAAAATTAGAATTCCGTCGTGACTTTTCCCCAAACCAAGTTCGTCTTCGGCACAAATCATTCCATAACTTTCTTCGCCTCTTATTTTACTTTTATTGATGATAAAAGACTCACCTTTTTCAGTAAACAAAGTAGTTCCAACAGTCGCAACAGGCACTTTTTGACCTGTAGCAACATTGGGTGCTCCACAAACAATCTGAACAGGAATTCCATCGCCCAAATTAACAGTGGTGACTTTCAATTTATCAGCATTTGGATGTTGAACGCAAGTCAAAACTTCGCCAATAACAACTCCTTCCAAACTTCCTTTTACAGATTCTACTTTTTCAATTCCTTCTACTTCCAAACCTAAATCAGTCAACAATTCTCCTATTTTTGTAGCTTCCCAACTTACATTCAAAAATTGTTGTAACCAATTGTATGATATTTTCATAATCTCTTTTTGAGTTTTTATGGCACAAATTTAAGTATTTTAATCAACTTATTTCTGAGGAATTTTTAAAATTGCGTTTGTATTTTTTGTTCTTAAAATAAACAAACATTAAGAAAAAAATTATGTAAACAAACAAAAAAAAATTCATCTGAAAATTGTTACTTTACCTCGTTAAATCAGTAATTTAAAAATCACTATTTTTAATAATTTAAAATGGAAAAAAACCAAAATCAACAGGAAAAAGCACTTTTTTTTCTAATTTTAATTTTATACGTTTTTATCACTATTATTGGTCTTCCTGTTGATTTAATTGAACCAGATGCTACACTTTATGCAACAATTTCTAGAACAATGATTGAAAATTCAGACATTATAAATTTGTATTCGCTGGGACATGATTGGCTAGACAAACCACATTTGCCCTTTTGGATTACTGCGCTTTCATTTAAAATTTTTGGCGTTTCTAATTGGGCGTATAAACTTCCTGCTATTCTGACATTTTTCTTCGGAATATGGATGACTTTCAAGTTCGCACAAAAAAATTATTCTACGAAAGTTGCCTATTTTGCTGCGATCATTTTAGCCATTTCGACACATAGTATTATTTCAAATTTTGATGTGAAAGCTGAACCTTATTTAACCGCTTTTATCATTGCAAGTATTTACTATTTTGATAGGTATTTAAAGAAAAACACTCATAAATCATTTATATTAGCTTGTCTTTTTAGTGGATTAGCTATCATGACAAAAGGCATTTTTTCAATGATTCCTATTGCTGCCGCTCTAGGAGGCGAACTTCTTTTGAAACGAAATTGGAAACAGCTTTTCAATCCAAGTTGGATTTTTGCTTTTCTTCTGATTTTTCTGATTATTTTGCCCGAGTTGATTGCCTTGTATCTTCAATTTGATTTACACCCAGAAAAAGTTGTTTTTAATAAAACAGGTGTCTCTGGAATTCGATTTTTCTTTTGGGACAGTCAGTTTGGTCGGTTTTTTAATACTGCTCCAATAAAAGGTTCAGGAGATATCTTTTTCTTTTTTCACACCATTTTATGGGCGTTTTTACCTTGGGGAATTCTTTTTTACATCGCTAGTTTTTTAAAAATAAAAAGAAATATCCCTAAAATTCAGATTTCAGAGGAATTTTATACCCTTTCAGGAAGTGTGATTACCATTGCCATTTTTTCACTTAGTCAATTTCAGTTGGCACATTATACTAATATTATTTTTCCATTTATGGCTATTTTAGTTGCTGACTTTCTATTGAAGTTAAGCTCAATTTATCAAAAATTTCAACGATCAATTACATGTCTTTTCTGGTTTCAAAATAGCTCTATTCTAATAGCAATCATTATATTACATTATTTTTTAAAACCAAATTTCAATTCTCTAATAATTCCAATAATAGTTTTTACCATCTTTATTCTTTGGGAGATATACCATTCAGAAATATCAAAAACAATGAATTTATTTTTAATATCTGTTGTTATTTTTCTCGTTTGTTATGGATATTTATTTTCACATTTTTATCCTACAATTCTTCCATTTCAAAGTGGAAAAAACGCTGCTAGCTTTATAAATAATAATTTTGACGGAAAAGCACGATTATTAGACAACAGATATCATCATTTTGGTTTTGAATTTTACTTAAAAACACCTTTAATACGAGTTGACACGTTGCAAATTCATCAAGAAAAAGGAAAGGTTTTTTATTTGGATAAGAAAGAATTAGCTATTCTCAATAGAAAAAATATTGACTTTCAAATTATTAAAGAAATCCCAAACTTTCAAGTTAGTAAACTTTCACCTCAATTTTTATCAGAAAGCACAAGAAATCAATCTCTTGAGACTCGCTTTTTAGTGATGGTCACTGATTAAATTCTTTTAAAAAGTATAGTTTTCATAACGTAAATTTAACTTTAATTTAATATTTTTGACATCAAATTTAAGTTTGTTGAAAATACCAAATTATATAAAGTATATTTTTAGTAATTTACTTTTTCTTTTCGTTTATTTAGTAATACTTCGATTACTTTTTTATTTTTTAGCAATTGAACATTCAAACTTTAATTCCATTGAATTAAAAAAAGCATTTTTTTTAGGTTTTCGTTATGATTTAAAACTATCGAGTTTGGTGGTTTTTCCATTTGCAATTTTAGTGCTGATTTCTAATAATCGCTTTTTTTTAAATCATCGTTTAAAAAAGATTGCCATTATTTATTGGATAATTTCATACGTAGTAATTACCATTTTTTATTCTTTTGATTTTGGATTTTACAATTATTTAAACACAAGAATAGATTCAACTGCGCTACGTTTTACAACAAATTTAAAAATATCGATACATGTATTAGTAGAAAGTTACCCCGTTTTTAAAGGGCTTTTAGGACTTTTCTTGCTTGGTTTTATCATTTATAAATCAGCCAATTGGCACTATAAAATTTTTACAAATAGTAATTATTTTCTATCATTAAAGAAAAAAATAACCTATTTTATTGGCACTATTTTGGTGTTATCTTTTTTAGTTTACAACAGTTTCACTCACTATCCTTTGCGCTGGAGTCAATCTTTTTTTTCTAAAAATATTGCTATCAATCAATTTTCTTTAAACCCCGTTTTGTATTTTTTTGACAGTTTTGCATTTAGAAGTGAAGGCGTAAATTTAGAGGATTTTAAAAAATATTACCCCATTATTTCAGAAAACTTAAACCTACCAAAAAATGAAATTTCTTTTGAAAGATCGTATGTTTTTGATGAAACATCTACTCAGAAAATGAATGTTGTTTTTGTGATGTTGGAATCTGTTGGTGTAAAACCGTTGGGCTATTATGGAAATGTAGCTAATGCAACACCTCAAATAGATTCTTTACTTAGAAAAAGTATTCATTTTTCTAATTTTTATGTGCATAAATCAGGGACAGCAGCCAGTGTTTTTTCGAGTGTCACTGGTTTGCCCGATGTAGATGACATCAATACTGCCTCAAGAAATCCAATGATTATTGATCAGCGAATTTTGTTTGACCAATTTGATAGCTATGAAAAATTATATTTGATTGGAGGTAGTGCAAATTGGGCAAATATTAGAGGAATTTTTCAATCAAATATTGAGGGTCTTCACATTTATGAAGAAGGAAGTTACGATTCTAAAAACAGGGTTGATGTTTGGGGAATTGACGATTTTGAGTTATTCAAAGAATCTGATGAAAAATTTAAAAAATTGCACGAGCAAAATAAACCTTTTATAGCCTATATTCAAACAGCTTCAAATCATATTCCTTTTACTGTTCCTGATGAAAAAGAGGGATTCAAACCATGTACATTAGAGGAAATTTCTGAAGAAATATTACAAAATTCAGGTTTTAAATCACTTGCTCAATTGAATGCTTTGCGATATTTGGATTTCAACATTGGAAAATTTATTGAAAGAGCAAAAACCTCAGGATATTATGAAAACACCGTTTTTGTGTTCTTTGGTGATCACAATACTTCAATGAATCAGACTGAAAAATATGCAAAAGAATATGATTTGAATATTCAATTACAACATGTGCCTTTTATTATTCATGCCCCAAAATTAGCAGCTCCAAGAGAAATAAAAACGTATGGAAAATTAATTGACTTATTTCCAACAGTGATGAATTTGATGAATATAAATCACACAAATTATACCCTAGGTATTAATCTCTTAGATTCGAAAGCTGCTGAAAAATCTTTTTCATTTGTATATCTTAAAATGAATGGCGAGCCTACTATTGGAATTTTAAAAGATAGTTTATACTTCTCAAAAACTTTAGTTACAAAAAGCGGAAAACTGTATGATTTAAGAACAAAAACATTAGATGATATTTCAAAAAATGACTCTATAAAATCCTTAGAAATGGATAGCTTGTTGATGTCATATTATCACTCAACAAAATATTTATACTTTAATAATAAAAAATTAATCAAATAATTTATTGAAAATTTTTTTAAATATTTTGAAATAAATTATTGCTAAAAAAGTACCTAGAAAAAAACCAAAAAGAATATCTAAAGGAAAATGAACTCCTAAATAAATCCTACTATATCCGAAAATTAATGGAAAAAGTAATAAGAAATAGATGTTTTTATAATTTTCTTTTAATAAAAGTATAATAAATATTGAAAAAAAAGAAGAAGTAGTTGCATGACCTGATGTGAAACTAAAACTTTGAGGTTGTATGAAACTTCTCAACAAATAATTGATTGATGGATCATTATTAGGACGTAATCTTCCAAAATAATCTTTAACAAAATTGGTAAATTGATCTGAAAAAGTGATTAAAACAATGATTGATAAAATTACAAATCCTCCCTTTTTAAGACCAAAACTTTTGAAAATTAAATAAAATAAAAGTAGAAACAATGGAGTCCAATAAAATTGTTTCGTTATAAACAACCAAAATGGATCCCATTGTTCACTTCCTAAATTATTCAAGAAAATGAGCAGTTCTCTGTCTTTTTTTATGAGAAATTCTATCAAATTATTTTCCTATTTCTATGATCTCTATTTCAAAAACTAAATCTGATTTTGATGGAAAAGGACCAAAAGCAGCGTCACCAAAACCAATATAATATGGAACAAATAAACGTGCCTTTTCTCCTTCTTTCATCAGTTTTACACCCTCTTGAAATCCAGTAATCATGGGTCTTTGGGTATCATCTAACCTAAAAATAAAAGGAGCCTCACTATCCTCAGTTGATTGAATTTTTTTTCCATCAGCAATAAATAGTGTGAAATTAGATTTTATAGGTTTGTTGTCTACTACTTTTTTACCTTTTGGATTGCTTTTCAATAATAAAAAACCCAAACCAGAGTTGGTTTTAATGGCACTTGTTTCCTCTAACTTGGTTAAAAAAGCATTTTTATCAATCAAATATTGTTGATATCTTTTTTCTTCAATAGCTACTTCTGCTTTTTTACGCTCTTCATATCCTGTAGAATAACGTGTCAATTCCTCATCAAAAACTTTTGCAGAGTTGTATGCTTTTGCATTGGCACCAATTCTAATAATTTTAATTTTTTTGATAGTATCAAATTGTTCTATTTTACCAACAACCAAAGTTCTAACTGAATCAATTGCTTTTTTGAGTTTTAGAGAATCTGAAAAATGCTTTTTTAATTCTTTTAATTGTATAGAATTTAGAATCGTTTTTCCAAAAACTGCATGTTTACCATCTAAATGTTTTGCAGATCCTTGTGTAATAAAAAATTGACTCCCGTTCGTTTCGGGTCCTGAATTTGCCATTGACAAAACTCCAAAATCATTGTGTGTAAAAATATATTCACTGTATTCATCAATTGGAAATTCGTCTCCAAAACGATATCCAGGAAAGCCTTTTCCAGTTTCAGATCTATCACCTCCTTGAATGATAAAATTCTTTACAACTCTATGAAAACGAGTTTCATCATAATATTTTATTCCTTTTAGCGAATCAGGAACTTTATTGTTTTTTCCTTCTGCTAACGAAACAAAATTTGCAACAGTCATTGGAACATCTTTATAGTATAATTCCAATAAAATATCGCCTTTATTTGTTTGTATTTCTGCATACAAACCATCTTGTAATCCATTATATTTTTCTGAATTACAGGAGATTAGTAAAGATAATAAAAAAATAAAAGCGATTTTTCTCATTATTCGTTAGTTACTTCAAGAACTTCAACCTCAAAAATTAAAACAGAGTATGGTTTAATTTCTTGACTTTTTTGTTGCATTCCATAAGCCAATTCTTGAGGGATATAAAAACGATATTTTGCACCTTTATTCATCAATAATAAACCTTCATTAAAGCCAGGAATAAACTGATTTGCGGTGGCATCAATAGGTTGTTTTCTATCTACTGAACTGTCAAAAACAGTTCCATCGATTAAAGATCCATGATAATGTATTTTGATTTTTGAAGTTGGTAAAATATTTTCTCCTGAACCTTTTTGTAAAATTTCGTATTGTAATCCGCTTTCTGTGGTTACAATTCCTTGTTTTACTTTGTTTTCAGCTAAAAAATCTTCACCTGCTTTTTTAACAGCACCAAAATTTTTCTCAGTTTCTTTTTTCATTTTTTCTTGTTGCATTTTTTGGAAAAAAGCACCTAGAAAAACATTCAAATCTTTTTGATCCATTAATAAATTGGTCGAATCTATCCCATTTCTATATCCCTGTAAAAACAAATCGGTGTTTCCTTCTTTAAAGTTTGCTTTTACTTTGATGGCCATGTCCAATCCAAGAGCATAACTTGCAGAATCAATTTCTGTTTTCAAAGAAGTAACATCTTTCTTTTGACTGTTACAAGATATCCAGCTAGATACAACTGCTAGAATAATAAAACTTTTTAATACCTTCATTTTAAATTTGTTATTTTAATTAGTGTTACTGTGCTTTTAATTGATTTATTAATACCTATTTTTTTTCCATCTCCAATAATTCCAAAAGCATTGTAAAATGGAAGTACAAATGTAATAGTTTCTCCGGTTTTCATCAACTTTATTCCATTTTGTAATCCAGAAATAAAATCTTCTTTGTCGATTTTGTAGGTTTTTAATCCCAACTCTTTTTTGTCGTAAATAATTGAGTCGTTCAAATCAGAAATTGTGTACTGAATTAAAACCTCATCACCAACTTTTGGAGTAGGCAAATCTTCTTCAATTTTATAAATGTAGGTGTACCAAAAACCGCTAGATGACTGAATATATGTGTTTGTTGAATCATTTTTAATCAAAGCTGCAATTTTTAAATCTTCATTTTTGTTTAATTTTTTTGATTCGTCAATGGTTTCTTTAAACAAAGTAGTAGATGGTTTTGGATTGACGGGTCTTCTAGGCTCAATTTTTGAACATCCAACAAAAAATACAATTACAATAAAAAATAAGCTATTTTTCATAAGAAAATTTTAATTCCGAAGCGTATTTTGGCAAAAGTGAAATGAATTTTGTGACGGTTTCTTGAAGAGACAATGTCGATTTTCCTCCTGCCGCATTGTCATGTCCTCCTCCTTCAAAGTGATTTCTTGCAAACTGATTTACAGAAAAATTTCCTTTTGAGCGAAATGAAATTTTTATCAAATTTTGTTCGATATCTTCGATAAAAATTGCAGCAAAAACAATTCCTTTTAACGAAAGCGCATAATTTACAACACCCTCTGAATCTCCTTTTTGGTAATCGTAGCTATTTTTTTCATTATTTGTTAAAGTAATAAATGCAGTTTTATATTCTTCCAAAACTTTCAAATTCGTCAAAGCTTTACCTAATAACAACAACCTATTATAGGTATTTGCGTCATAAACATTATTGTGAATTCGGTCATTTTCAGCACCTTTATCAATCAAATCAGCAATAATTCTATGGGTTTTACTTGTTGTAGATCTAAACCGAAACGAACCTGTATCAGTCATTATTCCAGTATATAAACAGGTGGCAATTGCAACATCAATCAACTCCAAATCATGATTCATTTCAATAAATTGATATACCATTTGACTCGTAGAACAGATTTCTACGTCAGAATACATAAAAGAAAAATCATCAGGCTGTTGATGATGATCTATCAAAACAAAATCATTTTGATATTTTTCAAGCGTTTTTTGCATGTCGTCTCCAACCCTATGAAGCGCATTAAAATCTAATAAGAAGATAATATCCGAACTTGTTATTGCCTTTTGAGATTGTGAATTTTGCCAATCAAATCTATAAGTAGTCTCAGATCCAGGCAACCAATGCAAAAAATTTGGATATTCATTTGGCACTAAAACTGTGCAGTTATGTCCTTTTTTATCTAAATAATGTTTGAGTCCAAGTGTCGAACCCATTGAGTCACCATCAGGATTTTTGTGACCGATAATCACAATATTTCTGGGTTGCTCCAAATAGTGAGTTAATTCTTTAAATCCTTTTAAAATCATAGGTTGCGAATATACAATTTTATAACATTTAGGTAAAATAAATTGTTACTACTTTTGTATTTTTTTAAAAATTAAATCATGAAAAAAATCGTAAATCTTATCCAATTATTTTCAATTGTTTACTTTACCTCTTGTGCTAAAATTCCAGAAAAAAAGAATTTAAACCAAAAAAAATCAGATTTTGTAATCGCTTTTGGATCTTGCAATAAACAATTCAAAACCAATGCTTTGTGGCAAGAAATTGCAAAAAATAAACCAAATTTATGGATTTGGGGTGGTGACAATATTTATGCAGATACCAATGACATGAAAAAAATGAAGCAAGATTATATAGATTTAAAAAATCAAAATGGGTATGTTCAGCTAACAAAAAAATTGCCGGTTTTGGCAACTTGGGACGATCATGATTATGGTTTAAATGACGCAGGAGTTGAATTTTCTATGAAAAAGGAGTCACAAAAATTATTTCTTGATTTTTTTGATGTCCTAAAAAATGATGTCAGAAGAACACAAGAGGGCATTTATCACTCACAAATTTTTTCAACTAAAAAAGGCAGCATCAAAGTAATTGTATTGGACACGCGTTATTTTAGAACCTCATTAACAAAAGCCAAAAATAAAAGATACCAACCAAATACATTTGGAGATGGAACCATTTTAGGAACAAAGCAATGGAATTGGCTTGAAAATGAACTCTCAAGTTCAAAAGCCGATTTTAATGTCATCGTAAGTAGTATTCAATTTTTATCCTCAGAACATGGCTTTGAAACTTGGGGAAATTTTCCTCATGAAGTTGAAAAAATGAAAAATTTAATATTAAAATCATTAGCTAAAAACGTATTATTTTTATCGGGTGACAGACATATTTCAGAATTTTCGAAAACAACTTTTGATGGGTTAAAATATCCAATTATCGATTTTACTTCAAGTGGATTAACCCATTCTTACACCAGCTATTCTTTCGAACCAAATAAATATCGTATTAAAAATGTTGTCAACGATATCAGTTTCGGGATACTTCATTTTGATTTTAAGAATAAATCAATCAAAATGCAAATGCGAGGAAAACAAAATACTTTGCAACAAGAATTCAATCAAGTGTATCAATAACTTGTCATTGTGATATAAAAACCTACCTTTGCAAAAAAAATTAAAAAAACAAAATGGCTACCAATAAAACATTTACCATGATCAAACCAGATGCTGTTGAAAACGGTCATACTGGCGCAATTTTAGCACAAATTAATGCAGCTGGATTTCGTATTGTTGCATTGAAAAAAACACAAATGACAAAAAATGAGGCAGAAAGTTTTTATGAAGTTCACAAAGAACGTCCGTTTTTTGGAGAATTGGTTGAATTTATGACTCGTGGACCAATAGTGGCTGCAATTTTAGAAAAAGAAAATGCTGTAGAAGATTTTAGAACTTTAATTGGTGCAACAAATCCTGCAAATGCTGCTGAAGGAACCATCAGAAAATTATATGCAACATCTATGGGTGAAAATGCTGTGCACGGTTCAGATTCTGACGAAAATGCACAAATCGAAGGTAATTTTCACTTTTCAGGAAGAGAACAATTTTAAGAATTCTTAAAAATTATTAGTGTCATATTTAGGAAAACTCACTGATGTATTGGTGAGTTTTTTTTATGCCAATATGATTTTCGAAATGATGTTCTCACCCATTTCTTCATTCATCATTTTGATAATTTTATCTTTTCCATAGGTTAATTCTTCACGTAAAACCGAAGAAGATAACTGAACAATTAATGTTTTATTTTGTAATTTTACGGATGTTGTATAGCCTGCAACTCCTTGTCCCATTAATTTTGTCCAAGTTTCTTCAATTTTGATTTTTTGCATTCCTTTGCTCAAATTATTTTCTTTAATAAATAGCTGCATCAAGTCTTTTACTAAAAAAGAATCATTCTCTCTTTTTGCCATTATAATCTAAAAATTTGATACGGTTTATTACTCATTTTTACAATATTTTCGGTTCTTTCAGAATGTGTATCTGTAATGAATATTTGTCCAAATTGATTATTGTTTACCAAATCTATAATTTTTGAAACCCTATTTTCATCCAATTTATCAAAAATATCATCTAACAGTAGTATGGGAGTCACATTCGATTTTTGCTTAATGAATTCAAATTGCGCCAATTTTAATGCTATCAAATATGATTTTTGTTGACCTTGAGAACCAAACTTTTTAATCGGATATTCTCCAATATCAAAACTCAAATCGTCTTTGTGAATTCCAGCAGATGTAAATTGTAGAATTTTATCTTTATCTAATGATTTTTTTAATAAATCATCCATTTTAGAATCATGTAATTGACTTATATAAAGCAAATTAACTCGTTCAGAATCACCTGAAATTATCTTGTATTTATCATTAAAAATAGGAATAAAAGCTTCTAAAAATTGCTTTCTTACAAGGTAAATTCTAGTTCCATAATCCGCTAATTGTGTGTCATAAACACTTAAATTTAACGCATCAAAAGTGCGATTTGCAGCGAAATATTTCAACAACGCATTTCTTTGGCTCAAAACTTTATTGTAAGAAATCAAATCATTAAGGTAATTTTTATTTTGTTGCGAAATAACACCGTCAATAAATTTTCTACGAGTTTCACTTCCTTCAGTGACGAAATCTCTATCTGATGGAGAAATTATTACCAAAGGGAATTGTCCTATGTGTTCTGAAAATTTTTCATAACTTTTATCATTTCTTTTCAGCACTTTTTTCTGTCCTTTTTTTAAACTACAAATAATTTTTTCTTGACGTTCGTCAACAATATAATCGCCTTCAATCATAAAAAAAGATGCATTATGATTGATATTTTGAACTGCAATCGTATTAAAATAGCTTTTTGCAAAAGACAAGTAATAAATTGCATCCAAAACATTGGTTTTTCCTACACCATTATTTCCAACAAAACAATTTATTTTTTTCTCAAAATCAAATGATTGAGTTTCAATATTTTTAAAATTTAATATCGATATTTTTTTTAGATACATGAATCTATAGTGACTTTTAAAATCAATTGCAAATTATCAAAAATTTTGCTAAATAACCGTTTTTAAATTCCAATTAAAAAAACTATTTTTGTGCCCACTAATTTTTAAGAAAAGATGTCAACATATAAGAAAAGAGGATACAAACCAAGTAATAAAAAAGAAGAACAACAAGCACAAGAGTCAAATAGTGCTACTGCCGAAGTTTTTAATACTTTAGATGAAACAGCTTCTAGATCTGAAAAATGGATTGAAAAAAATAGCAAAGTTTTACTTTATGTTTTAGTTGGTTTGGTAGTTGTTTTTTTAGGTTATTTGGGATACAATAAATATATAGGTGAGCCAAAAGAACAAGATGCTGCAAATGAATTGGCTTTTCCAAGAAAATATTTTGATCTAGCAGCAACGGCTGGCTCAGGAATTGATTCGTTATTGAATTTAGGTTTAGAAGGTGCTGATGGAAAATACGGTTTTTTAGATATTGCTGAATCGTATAGTGGTACAAATGCTGGAAACTTGGCAAACTATTATGCAGGAGTTTCTTATTTACAAATGAAAAAATATGACAAAGCCATTGAATATTTGAGTAAATTTGATTCAGATGATGAAATGTTAGGTCCGATTTCTTTAGGTGCAATTGGTGATGCTTTTTCTGATATCAATCAACCAAAAGATGCAATGGAATATTATGAAAAAGCTGCTAACAAAAAAGACAACCAATTTACAACTCCCTTATATTTATTCAAAGCAGGACAAACAGCCCTAATTTTAAAAGAATTTGGAAAAGCTGAAAATTTCTTTACTAAAATCAAAGAAAAATACAGTAAATCTGATCAAGGTAGAGATATTGACATGTTCATAAACGCTTCTAAATACGGAAAATAGTTTTGATTTTTGAGTTTTAAGTTTTTTAGTTTTGAACTATTAACTCTGAAATTTAAACCTTAAACTTTGAACCATAAATAATGGCAACAGACAATTTATCCTATTATGACAAAGCAACAATCCCAAATGCGAATTCATTTCGACTTGGGATTGTGGTTTCTGAATGGAATCCAGAGATTACCCAAAATTTAAAAAAAGCCGCTATTGAAACCTTATTAGATTGTGGTGCCAAACGAGAAAATATCATTTCTTGGGATGTTCCTGGAAGTTTCGAATTGGTTTTTGGATGCAAAAAAATGATTCAATCTCAAAAAGTAGATGCGATTATTGCAATTGGAAATGTGATTCAAGGAGAAACAAAACATTTTGATTTTGTGTGCAAAGGCGTTACTCAAGGAATCATGGATTTGAATGTGAAATATGATATTCCTGTGATTTTCTGCGTTTTAACAGACAACACCAAACAACAATCTTTAGACAGATCAGGAGGAAAATTGGGCAACAAAGGCATTGAGTGTGCTGTTGCTGCTATCAAAATGGCTTCTCTAAAATACTTCGGAAAATCAAACGAAACAATTGGCTTCTAATTCATAAAAAATCATCACTTTTAAGAATACTTTTAACATCATTTCTTGATGTATTGCCATTATTTAATTAAATTTGGTTTTCTTTAAAAAGATAAAAAAAATATCTAACATCCATTTGCCGAAATTATGGGATTCTTTAAAAGAACAAATAAAAAATTTGAATACCAGCCGCGCTACTATAAAGGCGAAGGAAGTCCTTTTAAAATTGAACATAAATTAGATAAATATAGAAAAACGACAGGAAAAAATAGAAATTTAAAATCAAAATTTACAGATGCAATTGGCGAGTTTAAAGACTCAGAAAAAGGAATAAACAAAACCATTATAATTATTATTGTAGTGCTTTTATTGATTTTTTTATTCATCATTGATTTTGATATTTCAATATTCTTCAAAAAATAATGTCAGATATCATTCAACTTTTACCAGATCATGTAGCCAATCAAATTGCTGCAGGTGAAGTCGTTCAACGTCCTGCATCTGTTGTAAAAGAGTTGCTTGAAAATGCGATAGATGCAGGTGCAACAGACATTAAATTATTATTAAAAGATGCTGGAAAAATCCTAATTCAAGTTATTGATAATGGCAAAGGAATGAGCATTACAGATGCGCGAATGTGTTTTGAACGCCATGCAACATCCAAAATAAAAAAAGCTGAAGATTTGTTTGATCTTCATACAAAAGGTTTTAGAGGAGAAGCGCTTGCCTCAATTGCTGCAATTGCGCATGTTGAGTTAAAAACAAAACAAGAAAATCAAGAACTTGGAACTAGCATAAAAATTGAAGGAAGTAAAATTATTTCACAAAATTTTGTAAATACAACGACAGGAACAAGTATTGCCGTAAAAAACTTGTTTTATAACATTCCCGCTCGTAGAAAATTTTTAAAATCTGATACCATAGAAACACGTCATATTATCGACGAATTTCAACGCATAGTTTTGGCACATCCTTCTATCTCATTTTTATTGCATCACAATGATATTGAAGTATATAACTTAAAAAATAGCAATTTAAGAAAACGAATTGTAGCAGTTTTTGGTTCAAAAATAAATGAAAAATTGGTGCCAATTGAAGAGCAAACAGATATCGTTTCAATCACAGGTTTTGTAACCAAACCCTCTTTTTCAAAGAAAAAACGAGGAGAGCAATTTTTTTTTGTAAATGATCGTTTTATAAAAAATGGGTATTTGAATCATGCAGTAATCAGCGCTTTCGAAGGTTTATTAGTTCAAGGTTCACATCCCTCCTATTTCTTATATTTAAAAGTACCAGCAAATTCAATTGACATCAATATTCATCCAACAAAAACGGAAATTGAATTTGACAATGCCAACGCATTGTATGCCATGTTGAGAGCCACTATCAAACATAGTTTGGGACAATACAATGTGGCGCCAATTTTAGATTTTAATAGAGATGCCAATTTAGATATTCCGTATCAACTTGAAAAAAATTCGAGTCATATATCTACTCCAAAAATCATCGTAAATCCTGATTTTAATCCATTTAAAGAGGCAAGTCAAAAAGAAATTCATTTTCCTTTTAACAGAGAAAAACATATACAAAGTTGGGAATCTTTACATACTTCTGTTGAAACTTTAGAGAACCAAAACCATGATGAATTATTTAAAAATACTCAAGAAGAAAAAATCCAAAAAACGTTTCAAATTCAGCGAAAATACATCATCAGTTTGATTAAATCTGGCGTGGTTTTAATTCATCAATCGTTGGCACATCAAAGAATTTTGTATGAATCTTTTTTGGAAAGTATTACTGTAAAAGAAGCGAACAGCCAACAATTGTTGTTTCCTGTAAAAATTTCGTTTTCATCTAGCGAAATTGAAATGATTTATACTTTAAAACCAGAATTGGAAAACGCTGGTTTTTCTTTTGATGAATTTACTAGAGATAGTTTAACGATTAAAGGAATCCCAACATCAGTTACCGAAAGTAAAATTTCGATTATTTTAGAAGATTTATTGAATGACATCAATTTGGAAGTTCCCGAAACGAGTTATAGTCATTTTGATGTAATGGCAAAATCGTTTGCAAAAACATTATCAATAAAAACCGGTACTTTTCTCTCTGAAAGAGAACAAGAATCACTCGTAAATGATTTATTTTCATGCAAGGAACCTTCCATTTCTCCAACAGGAAAAGCGACTTTTAAAACACTCACTTTAAATAAAATTGATCATTTATTTAATAATTAAAAAATGAACCAAATTACAGACGCAATCAAACATATTATCATAATAAATGTGATTGTATTTATTGCACCACAATTATTACAAACAGATTTTACGAATATTTTGGCGTTGCATTTTCCTAAAAACGAACATTTTGGGTTTTGGCAATATGTTACTCACATGTTTATGCATGGAGGTTTTGCACACATTCTTTTTAATATGTATGGATTGTGGGCTTTTGGAACGCCACTAGAGCAAATGTGGGGAAAAAATAAATTTATTTTTTTCTACTTTTCAGCAGGAATTGGAGCTGGACTGATTTATACTTTGGTAAATTATTACCAATTTAATTCGATTTATGAACTTTTTATCAATGCTGGTTTGACAAATGATGAAATTATCTCAATTTTAAAAGCAGGAAGCACAACAGATTACAGAGTTACCACTGCTATTACACAACTTCAATTTGAGAAGATTTTTTCACTCTATAATGCACCTGCAGTTGGAGCTTCAGGAGCCGTTTATGGTGTTTTAGTGGCTTTTGGCATGTATTTCAAAGACGCAAAATTAGCATTGATTTTCTTTCCTGTACCAATTGCAGCAAAATATTTTATTCCCATAATGATTTTAGGAGATTTATTCTTTGGAATGACTAAATATTCTGTTGGAAATATTGCGCATTTTGCACATATTGGAGGGGCAATTATTGGATTTTTACTAGCTTTTTATTGGAAAAAAAATCATTTTAAAACCATTTAATGAGCAATTTCAAATATTTTAAATCCCGATTTCAAAGTGGAACAATTGTAGAAAAATTGATTTACATAAATATATGTATCTTCATTTTTACTGTATTAATCAGTGTTTTTCAAGATTTATATAAAAACGATACAAATTTTTTGGTTCAATGGTTTTCTTTAGATGCAACAATTGGTAGTTTGTTTACAAAACCTTGGTCTATAGTTACCTACGGATTTTTACATCAAGGTTTTATCCATATTTTATTCAATCTTATTGCTTTGTATTTCATTGGAAATTTGTTCATTGACTATTTTGCTCCGAAACAATTACTAACTTTTTATTTGTTAGGAACTTTTTTTGGGGGACTTTTTTACCTTTTTAGTCAAAATTATTTTCCATTATTTGAAGGGACAACCTCTATTTTAATTGGCGCTTCTGCAGGAATTTCTGCGATATTTATTGGAATTGCAACGTATATGCCTAATTACGAATTGAAAATACGGTTTATTGGTTTTGTAAAATTGTGGTATTTGGCTGCAATTTGGGTTAGTCTGGATGTTTTTGGTTTGGCTGGCGGAAATGCTGGTGGACATTTTGCGCATTTGGGAGGTAGCTTGTTTGGATTTTTGTTTGTCAGCAAAGTAAGCAACAAAGAAATTGTAATTTTTAAAAATTTAGTTGCTATTTTTTCAACTAGAAAAAAACCTTTAAAAACAATTTATAAATCTACAAATAAAAAAAGGGAAACAACAAAAAGCGATTTCACACAAAAACAAATTGACACAATTTTAGATAAAATCAGCAAATCTGGTTACGATACTCTAACAAAAGAAGAAAAGGAATTTCTATTTAAACAAGGAAAAAACTAAAAAAAGTTGAAAAAACTATCAATCATCAACAAAATTATTTACTTCATAAATAGCATTTTAGCATTCTTCCTTTTAGCATCCTATTTATTGCCTTTTATTTCTCCTGAGCAATTCCCTATTCTAGCGGTTTTAAGTTTATTTGTGCCTTTTTTGATATTTGTGAATATTATTTTTGCAATATATTGGTTACTTTCAATAAAAAAACATCTATTATTATCTTCCATAATTCTTTTGATTGGATGGCTAACTTTACCACCAATTTATAAATTTTTTGATAAAAAAACCATTTCTGAAAACAGTATTTCTATAATGTCTTACAATGTTCGATTATTCAATCTTTGGGAATGGAAAAAAGATAAAAAAATTCCCGAAAAAATAAACAAATTCATACAAGAAAAATCACCTGATATTTTGCTTTTTCAAGATTATCATACACTTGTAAATCAAGATTTTAAATATAAATATCACTATATCAAAACAAAAGCAAAAAAGAACAAAATTGGTTTGGCAATTTTCTCTAAATTTCCCATTATCAACAGTGGTTCTTTGGATTTAAAAAATACCTCAAATAACATTATTTTTGTTGATGTTTTAAGAGGAAATGATACGATTAGAGTCTATAATATTCACCTACAATCATTAAAATTAAAAACAGATAAAGAAAATTTTGGTCAAGAAAACTCTGAAAAATTAGTTACTACTTTAGAAGATGGATTCATTAAACAAGTTAGCCAAACAATAGTTTTCCTAGATCACGAAAAAAATTGGAAAAGAAAAAAAATCATAGCAGGAGATTTTAATAATACTAGCTTTTCTTGGGTTTATACTCAAATATCAAAAGGAAAAAAAGATGCCTTTATTGAAGCTGGAAAAGGATTTGGAAAAACATACGATTATCAATTTCCTATGAGAATAGATTACATATTAACTGACAAAGTTGCAGAAATTCAAAAATTTTCTTCATTCAATCAAAAAAATTCTGACCACTTTCCAATTCTTGCTAGCATAAATTGGCTAGAATAATTATATTCGCAATCAATAATCAAAAAATTGTATGAAACATTTTGAGGTAGCAATTATTGGAAGTGGCCCTTCGGGCGCATCAACTGCATTTTATCTCGGAAAACAGGGAATCCCAACAGTTATTATTGAAAAAGAAACCTTGCCGAGATACAAAACTTGTGGAGGAGGATTTGTACATAGAGGTAGAAAAAATATGCCTTTTGATATTTCAGAAGTTATTGAACGTGAGTTTTTTACAGTGGATAGTTACTTTGTCAACAATCCAAATACTTGTTACAAATCAAGCAAAGATCAGCCAATTATTACCATGATTATGAGAGATGCTTTTGACAATTTGATTGTGGAAAAAGCCAAAGAATTTGGAGTTACATTATTGGAAAATCATAAATTAATGAGTGTATGTTTTAATGGAAAATCATCGATTTTAAAAACTTCTAAAGGCGAAATTTCAGCAAATTTTATCATTGCAGCTGATGGCGTTTTAAGTCCAACAGCAAAAATGTGCGGTTGGACAGCTGATACTAGAAAATTAATTCCTGCTTTAGAATATGAAGTGACAGTTTCTGAAGAAGATTTTGAACGATTGTCAAAAAGTGTACGTTTTGATATTGACGCAGTTCCTTATGGATATGCCTGGTGTTTTCCTAAAAAAAATCATTTGTCTTTAGGTGTATTAACCACAAAAAAAGGGAAAATTAATTTAAAAGACTATTACAAAACATATTTGCAAATACTTGGTCTTCAAAATATGATCAAAGAAGATGCACATGGATTTCAAATTCCAATTGCTCCAAGAACGGATGGATTTGTTAAAAATAACGTTTTCTTGATTGGTGATGCTGCAGGATTTGCTGAACCAATTACCGCTGAAGGAATTTCAAACGCTATTTTAAGTGGTAAATATGTGGCTGAAGCTTTGATTGAGAGCAAATTGAATTGTGAACTTGCCAAAAAAAACTATGAAGAAAAACTGAAAATTAGATTACTTCCAGAATTAAAATCCGGGTTGTTGCTTTCAAAATTCTTTTACAATAACAATCCAATCAGAAACTATATTTTAAATAATTACGGGCAACATTTCAATAATATTATGGTTGATATTTTACATGGTGACAGACCTTTCCCAACAAACGTAAGAAAAAAATTAGCTACAAAAATCAAAGAAAAAGTTTTTTAATGAACGCTAAAACCATATTCAAGCTCTACTTTACAAATTCTCAATTGGTAAGTTTTAAACCATTTTTCTCTGCCTAAGTTTCTAGCTTCTATATGTTCTACGTTATTTTTCCAAGCAACAATATCTTCTAAAGTTTCCCAATATGAAACTGTAATTCCAATGTCATTTCTACCAGATTCTAAACCGAAATATCCTTTCTGAAGTTTTGCTAAAGCCAACATTTTTTCAGCAGTTTCCTGATATCCACGTAAATTACTAGAAACAATTGTAGTGAAAATTACAGCTTAATAAAGTGGTTTCAAATTTGTGACAATTTTCATATTTTAATGCGTTACTATTTATTGAATTATAGTGTATTTTTGTAAGCCATAAATTTACATGAATGATTGCAGAAAAAAAAGTAGCTTTTTATACCTTAGGCTGTAAATTAAACTTCTCTGAAACCTCAACTATTGCTCGAAATTTCAAAAATGAAGGTTTTGTAAGAGTAGATTTTGAATCAAAAGCGGATGTGTATGTAATCAACACTTGTTCTGTGACAGACAATGCTGACAAGCGTTTTAAATCGATTGTAAAAAATGCGCTGAAACAAAATAGCAATGCTTTTTTAATTGCTGTAGGTTGTTATGCGCAATTAAAACCCGAGGAATTAGCAGCAGTTGATGGCGTTGATTTGGTTTTGGGCGCTACTGAAAAGTTCAATGTAACAAGTTATATCAATGATTTAACTAAAAATGAAATTGGTGAAGTGCATTCTTGTGAAATATCAGAAGCTGATTTTTATGTAGGTTCGTATTCTATTGGAGACAGAACGCGTGCTTTCTTAAAAGTTCAAGACGGGTGTGATTATAAATGTACCTACTGTACAATTCCACTTGCAAGAGGGATTTCAAGAAGCGATACTTTAGAAAACGTTCTTAAAAACGCTAGAGAAATTGCGTCAAAAGACATCAAAGAAATTGTACTTACAGGCGTAAATATTGGCGATTATGGAAAAGGAGAATTTGGAAATAAAAAACACGAACACACTTTTTTTGAGCTTGTCAAAGAGTTAGATAAAATTGACGGAATTCATCGTTTGCGAATTTCATCCATAGAACCAAATTTGTTAACAGATGAAACCATCACATTTGTAGCAAATTCAAATTCTTTTGTACCTCATTTTCATATTCCATTGCAATCAGGAAGTGATGAATTGTTAAAAAAAATGAAACGTAGGTATTTGCGAAAAACGTATACTGATAAGGTTTCGCAAATAAAATCAATAATGCCAAATGCTTGTATTGGTGTGGATGTGATTGTTGGTTTTCCGGGTGAAACTGACGAACTTTTTTTGGAAACCTACAATTATCTGAATGATTTAGACATTTCATATTTGCATGTTTTTACGTATTCTGAAAGACCAAATACTGAGGCAGCTGAAATGGGAAATGTAGTTCCTCAAAATATTAGAGCAAAACGGAGTAAAATGTTGCGTGGTTTATCCGCCAAAAAAAGACGCGCTTTTTATGAATCACAACTTGGTAAAACACTTACTGTTTTGTTCGAAAACGAAAATAAAGAAGGCTACATTCATGGATTTACAGAAAATTATGTAAAAGTAAAAACACCTTGGAATCCTGAATTGGTAAATACTTTACATTCAATTATATTAACCGAAATTGACAATGATGGTTTGGTAAGATTTGAATATGTAAAAGAATTCACTTCTTTATGATTTTTAATAAAATTTCTCAAATCTAAAAATGTCAATAACACATATTTATTTAATGCCAGGTATGGCAGCTGGGCCAGAAATTTTTGAAAACCTGTCTTTGCCAAAAGAAAATTACGAATTGCATTTTTTAAGGTGGTTAAAACCACTAGATTTAGATGAAACCATCACGAACTATACAATGCGTTTGAATGAAGAAATTAAACATGAAAATCCTGTTTTGATAGGCGTTTCATTTGGAGGAATGATTGTTCAAGAAATGAGCAGGTTTATAAATTGCAAAAAAATAATTATCATATCAAGTGTGAAATCAAAAAATGAACTTCCAATAAGATATAAAATTGCAGATTTTACAGGAATTTACGCTCTTTTTCCTACTAAATTATTTACAAATTTTGAAGATTATACTAAATTTTTAATGGGCAAATCACTTAAAAAAAAGGCAAGAGATTATAAAAAATACTTGTCTGTAAGAGATGAAATGTATTTAAAATGGTCTATTAAAAATGTTTTAAAATGGAAACAAAATGAGCCTTCAAAAAATTTAATCCACATTCATGGAACTGATGATAGCGTTTTTCCTATTAAACACATCAAAAATGCCATTGAGATTCCGGGTGGTACTCATGCAATGATATTGAACAAAGCAAAAATTATTTCTGAAATTATCAATCAAAGTTTAACTTGTTAAAGAGTTAGTTTTTAGTTATTTTTACTGAAAATAATCTTATTTACTATGGATAAATCAATTCGCTTTTTGTCTTTCATTATTGTCATTTTTACCACATTACTTTTTGTGAATGCAATTCAAAAATCCGATACAAATCTAAAAACAATTACTCACGAAAATTATAAAATTCAATCTTTAAAGCTTCCTGAAAACTTGAATTTCTCTGGTGAAAGAGTTCCATTAGAAAACCAAAATGTTAGAGAAAGAATGGACAGAGAATTGCTTGTAAATACTTACTGGCAATCAAATGGTTTATTATTAATAAAACGTGCTAATAAATATTTTCCTGTTTTAGAACCATTATTAAAAAAATATGGTTTACCGGATGATTTTAAATTTTTAGCAGTTGCAGAAAGTGCTTTTATTGATGAAACATCAAGTGCTGGAGCTGCAGGAATGTGGCATTTTATGAAAGAAACTGGAATTGAATATGGTTTGGAAATCAATAATAATGTTGATGAAAGATACAATATTGAAAAATCTACAGAAGTTGCTGCTACTTATTTAAAAAAATCTAAAGAAAAATTAGGTTCTTGGACCCTAGCAGCTGCAGCTTATAATGCAGGCAATTATGGGGTTTCTAGCAGATTAGTACATCAAAAAGTTTCCAATTATTATGATGTATTATTACCAAATGAAACAGAGCGTTATGTATTTAGAATCATCGCATTAAAAGAAGTGTTGACCAATCCTGAACAATATGGATTTGTGTTTGAAAAGGAAGATTTATATGTTTTACCAAAAACAACAATCGTAAAAGTAGATACAACAATTACTGATATTGCAGCCTTTGCAAGACAATTTGGAATTACTTATAAGGAATTAAAAATTCACAATGCTTGGTTAAGAGAAACAAAATTGATCAATAAAACTGGAAAAGTATATGAAATTAAAATTCCAGTAAAATAAATATTTATTTTTTGAAATTTATTTTTTTCAACTATCAATTATTTTTTGATTTTTATATTACTAAAAAAGCCTATCAAAATTTGATAGGCTTTTAGATAAAAAGTTAACTAGTAATAAAATATATATTATAATACTCTTACGTTTACTGCGTTTAATCCTTTTCTTCCATCTTGTAAGTCGAATTCAACTTCATCGTTTTCACGAATTTCGTCAACTAATCCTGACGCATGTACAAAATGTTCTTTGTTTGATCCTTCTTCAGTGATAAATCCAAATCCTTTAGAGTCATTGAAAAATTTTACGGTACCTTTACTCATTTTAAAAAAATTATTGTGTTGTTAAATTAATTAGTAACAACGTTATTATGGTTCAAAGATACGTTCAATAAACTTATGAAACCCTAAATAATTGATTTTCTTTTAATTAAATATTTTAAAGACTATGAATGAGCACTTTAACACCAGTAAATTCAGCCATAATTTCATCTAAAACTACTTTTGCGGGTTTTATTTCATCAATAAATCCTGCTATTTGACCAATTTCTAGTTCACCATTTTCTAAATCACCTTCAAAAATTCCTTTTTTTGCACGAGCTCTCCCTAAAAGTTCACTTAGTTGTTCAACTGTTGGATTTTGTTGATATAAATCTTGTATTTCATAATAAAATTTATTTTTTACCAAACGAACAGGTGCTAACTCTTTTAATGTCAAATGTGTATCTCCATCTTTCACATCAATAATTGTTTTTTTAAAATTTTGATGCGCTGAAGATTCAGCAGTAGCGGCAAACCTACTTCCTATCTGAACGCCATCAGCACCTAAAACCATAGCAGCCAACATTCCTCGACCTGAAGCAATTCCTCCAGCAGCAATTACTGGAATAGAAACTTCTTTTTTCACCATTGGAATCAATGTAAAAGTGGTCGTTTCTTCGCGTCCATTATGACCCCCAGCTTCAAATCCTTCACAAACAATGGCATCAACTCCAGCTTCTTGAGATTTTAAAGCAAATTTTACAGAACTCACTACATGAACCACAATAATTCCTTTTTCTTTCAAAAAAGAGGTCCAAATTTTTGGATTTCCTGCAGAAGTAAAAACGATTTTTACATTTTCTTCAACAATGATATCCATAATTTTTTCAATTTCAGGATACAACATGGGCACATTTACACCAAAAGGTTTAGTGGTAGCTTCTTTGCATTTTCGGATATGTTCTCTCAACACTTCAGGATACATCGAACCTGCACCAATAAGACCCAAACCTCCTGCATTTGAAACTGCTGATGCTAATTTCCAGCCAGAAACCCAAACCATTCCACCTTGAATTATTGGATAATTTATGTTAAAGAGTTTTATTATTTTGTTAGACATTTATTTTTTTAAAATATTTACTCTTTTAAAATTTTAATTGTTTTTGAACCTTTATCTCTAAATATTCTCGCAAAATAAATTCCTTTTTTTAAGTTAGAAATATCAATATTCGTTTCATTTATAATTTGCTTCTCTAACACTTTTTTACCAAGAATATTGAAAATCTGCAAAGAATAGAATCCAGAAAAAGCCTCTAAATTTTGAATTTTGAATGAATTTAAAACTGGATTTGGACTTATTTTTAAATTTATCAATAAGTTATCTTCTATTGAAGCCGTTGAAATTCTATAATTATTTAAAGCTGTTTCAAAATTAGGAATCCCATATCCATATTGATTTTGTGGATTAAAATATTTATCAGCAGATTCAAAAACAGATTTTTTTAATAAATCATTTTTACTAACAAAAGAATTTTTTGAAGATGTTAATAAACCACTTTCAAATTGATTTAAACAAGCAATCAAACCAGCCATAATTGGTGAAGAAAAGGAAGTTCCGTTTGATAAATTTATTGCTCCTGTTGAATAATTTATAATTGCCGAATTTGCACCTTGAGCTAAAATTTCTGGCTTAATTCTTCCATCAGAAGTTGGTCCAAAAGAACTAAAACTTGCAATATTTCCGATAGAATTTACTGCACCAACAGAAATCACAGAAGGCGCATCTGCAGGAGCTCCAATAAATTTCCATGCGCTATTTCCTTCATTTCCAGCAGCATTTACCAAAAGTAAACCGCGAGAAGCGCCAATTTCTGCGCCTCTTGAAATAAAAGTAGTTTTACCATCCATATCTTGATAGCTATGACTGTGATCTTCGTTGTCATAAGTGGTATACCCTAGAGAAGTATTGATGACATCAACGCCTAAACTATCTGCTTTTTCGGCAGCTTCAACCCATAAAGTTTCTTCTAAAACAGTTTCAGATTCTACTATTTCAGAGATAAAAAGATAAAATTTTGCATCAGGAGCAGTTCCTACGAATTGATTATTAATATAACCTGCAATTGTTGATAAAACACTCGTTCCATGGCTATCTCGTGTGTAAAAATTTGAATTTCTGTCTGCAAAATTATAACCTCCCAAAATTTGATTATTATCTCGAATTCTTTGAAAAGCGGCTAAGGTATTTACGTTTGGAAAACCCGCATCAATCACTGCAATTATTTGATTTTCACCTGTTAATCCTTGTTGATGCAAATAATCACCTTTCAACATTTTGATTTGATTATTTGCAGAACCATAATTAAAATCCGTCAAAGTTTTACTCCATTTATTTTGATGATTTGAAACTATTTTTTTTCTTTTGGTTTTTCCACTTAGATTCAAAGATGTATCAGCAAATTCTACATGATCAATAAAATTAAAACTTGAAATTAAATTTTTTATCAAATTTATTTCTCCTCTTACATGCAACGCATTTAACCATTTTGATTTTCCTAAAACAGTTATTCCAGCAATGTTTTTGATGGATGAAATATAATTTTCATCAATTGGAACGTCTTTTTCATCTAGTGAAATTTGCAATTTATTTCTTCTATCAATAGCTCTTTGCGAGAGCATAGAATTTGGATTTGCAATAAAAGTTGATGAATTTGGTTTGTCCTTAAAAAACAACCATGCGTCTTCTTGTTGAGAAAAAGTAGCAATAGAAATGAAAAAAAAAGAGTATGTGAGTAGGCTTTTCATAGAAGGTTAATTTAAAACATAAATATAGAAATAATAATCCTAAAAAAATATTTTTAAGAAATGACTCCTGAGCCCAACAATTCATCTTGCTGATACCAAGCCACAAATTGCCCTTCTTGAATAGCAGATTGCTGGTTTTCAAACTCTACAAACAACCCTTTTTCGACTTTGTATAAAGTGGCAATTTCTAGAGATTGTCTGTAACGAATTCTTGCTTTTACTTCCATAATTTCACCAGATTTCAATGCTAAATCTTGGCGAATCCAATGAATTTCATCATTGGTAACAAACAACACATTTCTATACAAACCAGAATGATTTTTTCCTTCGCCTGTAAAAATAATGTTTTCAATTACATCCGTTTCAATCACAAAAAGTGGTTCTTTCGTGCCACCAACAGCCAAACCTTTCCTTTGCCCTTTTGTGAAATAATGCGCTCCTTGATGTTTCCCAACTACTTTTCCATCTGTTTTTTTGTAGCTGTATTTTTGAGAAAAATAAATAAGTTCAGCTTCTTTGTTCTGAAAAGTTGGTATTGATTTATGAAATTCCGAAAAATCTTCAGGAATTTGAACAATTTCTCCAGTTTTTGGCTGCAATTTTTGTTGTAAAAATTCAGGCAAACGAACTTTACCAATAAAACACAAACCTTGAGAATCTTTCTTTTCGGCAGTAATTAAATCAGCATTTTTTGCGATTTTTCGAACTTCAGGTTTTGTCAATTCGCCAATTGGAAAGAGAGATTTTGCCAATTGCTCCTGTGAAAGTTGGCATAAAAAATAGGATTGATCTTTATTACTGTCTTTCCCAGCCAACAATTTATAAACGATTTTTCCATCAATTTCTTCCTCACTTTTTTTACAATAGTGACCTGTTGCCACAAAATCGGCACCCAATTGTAAGGCAATTTTCATAAAAACATCAAACTTTATTTCGCGATTGCAAAGAATATCAGGATTGGGAGTGCGTCCTTTTTCATATTCATCAAACATATAATCTACAATACGTTTTTTGTATTGCTCGCTCAAATCAACTACTTGAAAAGGAATTCCTAGTTTTTCAGCAACAATCATAGCATCATTACTATCTTCTAACCAAGGACATTCATTAGAAATTGTCACAGAATCATCGTGCCAATTTTTCATAAAAAGTCCAATGACTTCATAGCCTTGTTCTTTCAACAAATAAGCTGTAACACTAGAATCTACTCCACCAGAAAGTCCAACAACAACTCGCTTCATTTTTTATTTTTGAGCTGCAAAGTTACGATTTTGTTATCAATCCTTATATTGAAAAAAATGATGAATTTATTCCAAAAATTGATGAATTCTAGAGAATTTTAGAACTGTTTTTTCATCTTTAGATTTCAACTCTAAGTTTTCACCTTCTATTTTAAAGTCATAAAATTGAAATTTTGGTGAACTTGAATAATTAATCATTTCTAATTGATTCCTATAAGGCTGTATTTTAAAAATACCATATTTTTCTCCCTCTGGATAATTATGAAACTCAAATTGATTATCCCATCTAAAAAAAAGCATTGCCTTTTTATTTGGATTTAATGAATCTAAAACATCATTATCACCAATAAAAACTGAATCAAATTTCCATAAACCAAATAATTTATTTGCTTCCGATGTGGGTAGTTTTTCTGCTTTTTCAAGGATAATAATTACTTCCATTCCTTCTTTTGTGCCTTTCCAAATCATCGTGGTTTTATGAATTTCAACTGAAAAAGGACTTTTATAATACGTAAAACCAATCTCGGTATTAATCGTTAATAATTTTGTGTTTTGTTGATATCTCCAATAACCAACGGAATGTTGCAACCAATCATTTCCAGAACTTAGAGATGAATCAGCATTAAAGCGAATCCAATTTTCACTTGAAGGTATTTCCATATTATTTACCTTAAATGATTTCACCAACCACAAACCATTTATTTGGTTCTGATTATCAGAATTTAACTCTTTGTTACAGGATAAAATGGTTGTAAAAATCAGCCCAATTAAAAATACTTTACTTTTCATTTTTCTTGTATTTATTGTTTTTTTCAATCTCTTTTTCGTCAGTAATTTCTCCATCAATATAAAATTCCCATTTACCAAACTTTTTACCATTCTTGTACAACCCTTTTTCTTTCAGATTTCCTTTTAATTCAAAGATTTTTGCTGCTCCATTTAAGATTCCATTTTCATAAGTTACTTCTTCTATCAAAATTCCATCACTCGAAAATTTTTGAGAAATGCCATGTTTTAAACCATCTTTATAGTCAGTAATTTCAGTTGTTTTTCCATTTGGATAATAATTAATGACCTTTCCTTCTAATTTTCCTTGATTGTAAAATTCTTCAGACATTATTTTCCCATCTTTAAAAAAGAATTGCCACTTACCTACCCTATTTTTTTCAATAAAAAAACCTCTTGATTGTAAAATTCCTTTTAATGAAAAAAAATCAACTTTCACAGAATCTGTTTTTTCACTAAAACTTTTGATAATTGATGGATGTTTCGAATTTGATTCATCATAAAACTTAAAAACACCAATTTCTTTTCCGTTCTTAAACTGACCTTCGTAACGAATTTTTTGGTTGGGATATAACTTTTTCCAAATTCCAGTTCGTTGATTTTTCGCATCAAACTGATTTATTTTTTGAGAAAAAATGCCTAATACAAAGAAAAAAAATACAACAAAAAGTGAATATTTGAAGAATCTTTTGAATACAATCATGGAGTAAAGTTTTGTGTAAATATACAAATCCCAAATCAAATGAATATGTTTAATTTTAACCACATCATCTGTTTTAAGTAGTTCTTTTTGGTAACAAATTCATGAAATTCTTGGCAATTGATTATTAAATTTGAACTTATAAAATTTAAAAAATCAGATGAATAAATCTTCTGAAATGACTATTTTTGCACATTATAAGAACCAATATGATGCTAACTCAACTAAATGCCATCTCTCCTATTGATGGACGTTATCGCAATAAAATTTCCTCATTAGCCAACTATTTTTCAGAAGAAGCTTTGATCAAATATCGAGTTCGTGTTGAAATTGAATATTTTATTGCGCTGTGTGAACTTCCCTTGCCACAATTGACAAATTTTGATGCTACCTATTTTGCTGATTTGCGAAAAATTTATGAGAATTTTACCACAAATGACGCTCAAAAAATAAAAGATATTGAGAGAATTACGAATCATGATGTAAAAGCAGTTGAGTATTTTATCAAGGAAAAAATGGATGGTTTAGGATTGCAAAATCACAAAGAATTCATTCATTTTGGACTGACTTCACAAGATATCAATAATACTGCCATTCCGCTTTCTATTAAAGAGTTTTTACATGATATTTTTATACCACATTTTGACGAACTTTTAACAAAATTAAAAGCACTTGTCATTGAATGGAAAGACATTGCAATGTTGGCAAGAACTCATGGTCAACCAGCGTCACCAACAAGATTGGGAAAAGAAATTGAGGTTTTTGTGGCGCGTTTAGAAGCACAAATGAATGTATTGAAATCCATTCCAAATGCCGCAAAATTTGGGGGTGCAACAGGAAATTATAATGCACATAAAGTAGCGTATAAAAGTGTAAATTGGAAAGATTTTGGAACCAATTTTGTCCAAAAAAAACTAGGATTGCATCATTCATTTCCTACAACACAAATAGAACACTATGATCATTTAGCGTCATTATTTGATGCTTTAAAAAGAATCAATACCATTATTATTGATTTGGATAGAGATTTTTGGACTTATGTTTCTATGGATTATTTCAAACAAAGCATCAAAGCTGGAGAAGTTGGCTCATCTGCCATGCCTCACAAAGTAAATCCAATTGATTTTGAAAATTCAGAAGGAAATTTAGGAATTGCCAATGCTATTTTTGAGCATTTATCAGCTAAATTACCCATTTCCCGTTTGCAAAGAGATTTAACTGATAGTACTGTTTTGCGAAATGTAGGCGTTCCTTTTGGACACACTATTATTGGTTTCACTTCAACTCTAAAAGGTTTGAATAAATTATTGCTGAACAAAGAAAAATTTGAGCAAGATTTGGAAAATAATTGGGCAGTTGTTGCAGAAGCCATTCAGACGATTTTAAGAAGAGAAGGCTATCCAAATCCTTATGAAGCCTTAAAAGGTTTGACGAGAACCAATGAAAAAATCAATCAAAAAGCGATGGCAGATTTTATTGACACATTAGATGTTTCTCATGAAATAAAAAATGAATTAAAAATAATTTCACCTTCAAATTATACAGGAATATAGTTAATTATGAATTATAAATCAAGAATCAAGAATTATCAATTCTTTGCAATTTGTTTTACAATAACTGCATTTAGCATTTTTTATGCCTGCAAATCAGAATTTAAAGACAATTCAAATCGATTTAAAGAAGGTGTTTTTGAAATTCCTGCTGGAGATAATTTTGTAAAAGAAACCATTATTAGAAAAGATAGTATTCAGATCAGTAAACACGGAAATTCGATTGATACATTATCTATCAAATGGAAAAATAATTTTTTCTACACTCTAAAATATATAAACCCAAAAACGGATTTACAAAAAGACCCAATGTATATTCAAATCAATAATGTTTATAAAGATTCCTATGATTTTACAGTAAAAATCGGATTTTCAAAATTTTCACAAAAAGGAACTATTTACAAAATTAAGTAAGTAATAAAAATGGATTTATTTTTACACTCAGAAACTTGGGTTGCATTGGTGACCTTGACATTTTTAGAGATTATTTTAGGAATCGACAACATTATTTTTATTTCAATTTCAGCCAATAAACTACCTGAAAATCAAGTGAAAAAAGCTACTTATTTGGGTTTATCATTGGCAATGATTACCCGAATTTTATTGCTTTTAAGTGTTTCTTATTTGATTGGATTAAAAGAACCATTTTTAACAATTGATAAAGATTGGTTCACTGCTAGATTTACAGGGCAAAGTGTGATTTTATTTCTTGGAGGTTTGTTTTTGTTATACAAAAGTACACGAGAAATTCGTCATAAAGTAGAACACACACAAGAAGATGCTATTTTAAAAACACCAAAAGTGATTTCGTTTTCGGGTGTAATCATTCAAATTATTTTGATTGACATGGTTTTTTCATTTGACAGTATTTTAACTGCGGTTGGAATGACAAATGGCATTAACGGTGCTTTAATCATCATGATTATTGCAGTAATTGTTTCTATCATCATCATGATGATTTTCTCACAAGCTATCAATCATTTTGTGAATAATAACCCAACAATTCAAATGCTTGCATTGTCTTTTTTGATATTAATTGGATTTATGTTGATTGCAGAGGCCGCACATTTATCTCATACCGAAATTTTTAATCAATCTGTTGGAGTGATTCCAAAAGGGTATTTATATTTTGCCATTGCATTTTCCTTAGGCGTTGAAATGTTGAATTTAAAAATTCGAAAGAAATAATCTTTAAGCTTTAGTTTTTAGTATTTAGTTTTTAGCCAAGATTAAACTTTGAACTTTGAGCATTAAATTTTGAATCTGAACTATTTAACGTATTTCGTTTTTTTCAAGGTACTTAAAACAATAAAAGATGCTAGGAAAAATAATGCCAAGCAAAGTACACTCCATTGCATAGAATCTGTGATTGCGAATAATAATCCGTAAACTAAAGTTCCTAAAACTATAGCGATTTTTTCAGTAACATCATAAAAACTAAAATAGGTTGTATGATCTTGCGTTTCTGGCAATAATTTAGAATACGTAGATCTTGATAAAGATTGAATGGCTCCTAAAACCAATCCTAAAACTGCTCCTAAAGCGTAAAAATAGATCGCTACGTTTGGTAATTCTTTGTGTAATAAAAATGCGCAAAAACACACAATCATCCAAATAAAAATAGTAATTTTTAATGCTAAAAAATTTCCTTTTTTTTCTGAAATTCTAGAAAATAAATAAGCACCAAAAATGGCTACAATTTGAATTAACAAAACTGTAATAATCAAATCTATAGCTTCTAAACCCAATTCAGTAGAACCAAAAATAGTCGCCAATAAAATAATTGTTTGAACGCCAACACTTAACAAGAAAAATGATATTAAAAATCGCTTCAGGGTTGGGGATTTCAACATTTCTTTTGCTACTATCTTTAACTCTCTAAAACCTTTCCAGATATAATCTTTTTCGGGTTTTTTGTTGTAAATATTTTTTGGCAGTCTTTTAAAAGTAATTTGTGCAAAACCCAACCACCACAAACCTACCATCACAAATGATATTCTTGAGGCTGTTCCTGAGGAAAGAGCAAATAAATCAGGTTTTTGAATCATAATTAAATTTATTATTAACAAAATAACAGAACCTATATATCCAAAAATAAAACCTTTTGCACTCGCTCTGTCTTGCTGTTCAGGATGCGCAATTTCTGGTAAATACGCATTGTAAAAAACCAAACTTGCCCAAAAACCAATACTCGCCAAAACAGTAAAAACAATTCCAATCCAAACTGTTTCAACACTGTCAAAAAAATACAAACTCATCACTGAAATACTTCCTAAAGCACAAAAAAACTTCATGAATTTCTTTTTACTTCCAGTATAATCAGCAATACCAGATAAAATAGGGGAAATAAATGCGACCACCAAAAACGAAAACGACAATGCATAACTATACAAAGTATCAGGATGTTCCCATTTCATCCAAAGAAAATTGACAACTTCATCTTTGGTAATAGCACTAAAATATAATGGAAAAACTGCAGTGGCAATCACTAATGAATACACAGAATTTGCCCAATCGTAAAAAGCCCAACTATTGATTAATTTTTGATCACCCTTTTGTAACATACACCAAGTTTTTAAAAAATAAAAAAGCCATTCAAAATATATCTGAATGGCTCACAATATAACAAAAGTTATGTAAACTAATTTTTTAATTTTTAGGTTGTGCATTAAATTTTGCAGCCAATGCTTTTGCTTCTGGTAAATAATTTCTCAAAGTTTGAATTCTAGTTTCATTTGATGGATGCGTACTAAAAAACTCCATCCCTTGACCTCCACTTGACAATTTACTCATTCTTACCCAAACTTCTGCAGCTTCATTGCCATCGTAACCAGCCATAATCATAAAAACCAAACCCAATTTGTCGGCTTCAGTTTCGTGCGTTCTGCTGAAAGCCAGCATGCCAGTTTGCGAACCTAAACCATAAGCTAAATTCCAAATTTGCGCTGTTTTGGGATCTGATGAAGATGTTCCAACTGCAACTGCCAAACCACCAATTTGTTGCAATTGACCTGAAGTCATACGTTCTTGACCATGTTTTGCGAACGCGTGTGCCACTTCATGACCCATAACTGCTGCAACTCCATTGTCATTAGCACAAATCGGCATAATGCCTGTGTAAAAAACTACTTTTCCGCCAGGTAAACACCATGCATTTACAGTTTTATCTTCCACCAAATTAAATTCCCATTTATAAGATTCAGCCTCTGATTTCATACCATTCGCTCTCATAAAACGATCTACGGCTGCAGAAACATTTTTTCCGACGTTTTTCACTTGATTCGTCATTTGGCTGTTTGTAGAAATCTTATTTTTCTCTAAAAAACCTTTGTATTGTGCAAAACTTGCTGGTAAAACCTCTGCATCGCCTACAAAATTTAATCTTTTTCTTCCTGTTATTGGCACTGTGCTACAATCAACCAAAAGAAATGCAACAACAATTAAAAGGACTATTTTTTTCATTTTTTTTTTAAATTTACAGTTTCGAACTTATATTTTGATAACTTTAGGTTTTAAAAACTAAAATAAGAATTCTTTTTCAACTCAAAAAAAATTACCTAAAATTTTAATTAAAAATATTTTAAAACCTATCAGTAATACAAATTAACAATTTAAAAATCGAAAAATCATTATATTTACAACTACTAATTATAAAACAAAAAAATTTACAAGATAGATGAAAAAAATAGTTGGATTCGCAGTTTTGACAATACTAATTAGCTGTAATAGCAAAGCACAAACTTCTTTAAAAAATAAGAAATCTTATTCCATAGAAAAATCAAATGCCGAGTGGAAATCACTTTTATCGCCTATGGAATATTATGTTTTGCGTGAAGCTGGCACTGAAAGAGCTTTTTCAAGTTCGTTAAACAATAGTAAAGAAAAAGGAACCTATGTTTGCGCAGCTTGCAAAACACCTTTGTATAAATCCGAATTTAAATATGATTCTGGTTCTGGTTGGCCTTCATTTGACAGAGGAATTAAAGAAAATATTGAAGTGGACGTAGATTATAAAATTGGCTACAAAAGAACAGAACTAAAATGCAACACTTGTGGCAGCCATTTAGGACATTCTTTTGATGATGGTCCACAAAAAACAACCGGAAAACGTCATTGTATTAATGGAGTCGCTTTAAAATTTATTCCAGAAAAATAAAAAACTTTTTGTAGATCTTCGAAACTGTTTTAAAATATTTTTAAAAAAATTCAATTATGGATAAATTTGAAATTGCTGATTTAATCGAGGAAAAATACCAACAATTATTTCATTGGCTAGACAATCAACCTGCTGAAAATTGGGAAAAAGGTCCTGAAGGAAAATGGACAACAAGCCAACATATTTTACATTTGGTGAATAGCTTGCAACTTTTGAACAATGCGCTGAGTTATCCACGATTTATTCTGAAATATAAATTTGGATTGAGCGATAGACCTTCAATGGATTATGATGCTGTTGTGAAAAAGTATCAAGAAAAATTAATTCAAAATAGTGATAAAGTAATTGATTTTAATAAAAATTTAAAAAGTCCACTTTTAAAAGACAAGCCTCGATTGTTGACAAGATTGCAAATTCAACATAAAAAACTGCAATATAAAACCCGAAAAATAAGCGACATCAATTTAGATACACTCGTAATTCCTCATCCATTGATGGGAAAAATAACAGTGAGAGAATTGATTATGTGGGCGGCATATCACACAGAACATCATACTACAATCTTGAAAAAAATGTATTAGTAAATTGTTTACATTTTGCTTATCTAATAATAAAAATCAATCATCAAACAAATTGAATCGTTATGAATTCTTATATTTGTGACTTTAAAAAAAAAGCAAGTAACTTATGTTTAGTAATTTAAGCGATAAATTAGATAAAGCCTTACACACGCTGAAAGGCCATGGAAAAATAACTGAAATTAATGTTGCAGAAACACTCAAAGAAGTTCGTAGAGCATTGCTTGATGCCGATGTCAATTTTAAAATTGCCAAAGAATTTACCAAAAATGTTCAAACCAAAGCCATTGGTCAAAATGTTTTAACAACATTAAATCCAGGGCAATTAATGGTAAAATTAGTTAAAGATGAATTGACTAATTTAATGGGAGGTGAAACTGTTGGCGTTAATTTAGGAGGTTCTCCAACAGTGATTTTAATGTCTGGTTTGCAAGGTTCTGGAAAAACCACTTTTTCCGGGAAATTGGCAAATTATTTAAAAACCAAAAGAACGAAACAAGTGCTTTTAGTGGGTTGCGATGTGTATAGACCTGCTGCTATCAATCAATTACAAGTTGTTGGTGAGCAAATTGGCGTGGAAGTGTATGCTGAAATTGACAATAAAAATCCTGTCGAAATTTCAAAAAATGCAATTGCTTATGCAAAATCACATGGTAAAAATGTGGTGATAATTGATACTGCTGGACGTTTGGCTGTTGATGAAGCCATGATGACTGAAATTTCAAACATTCATAAAGCCATACATCCACAGGAAACACTTTTTGTAGTAGATTCAATGACTGGGCAAGATGCCGTGAATACCGCAAAAGCATTTAATGATATTTTGAATTTTGATGGTGTCGTTTTAACAAAATTAGATGGTGACACTCGTGGTGGAGCTGCTTTGTCAATCAAATCCGTTGTGAATAAGCCCATCAAATTTATTGGTACTGGCGAAAAAATGGATGCGATTGATGTTTTCTATCCTGATAGAATGGCGGATCGTATTTTGGGAATGGGAGATGTTATTTCGTTGGTAGAACGTGCTCAAGATCAATATGATGAAGAAGAAGCCCGAAAACTACAAAAGAAAATTGCCAAAAATCAATTCGGTTTTGATGATTTTTTGACGCAGATTCAGCAAATCAAAAAAATGGGAAGCATGAAAGATTTGGTTGGAATGATTCCCGGTGCTGGAAAAGCAATGAAAGATGTAGAAATTGATGATAATGCTTTCAAAGGAATTGAAGCCATTATTCATTCTATGACTCCATCAGAAAGAAGTACTCCTGCAAGTATTGATGTGAGTAGAAAAAAGAGAATCGCCAAAGGTTCAGGAACTACCATTCAAGAGGTAAATCAATTGATGAAACAGTTTGAGCAAATGAGCAAAATGATGAAAATGATGCAAGGTGGTGGTGGCAAAAAAATGATGCAAATGATGCAAGGCTTGAAATAATAATTGCAAATTAGGAATTAAGAATTTTAGATACAATACTTAAAATTCAAAGCTCAAGATTTGAAGTTCCTAATTCGTAATTCGTAATTAACAATTCGTAATTAAAAGAATGATTCTACTAGACGGAAAAAAAACAGCCACAGATATCAAAGAAGAAATTGCTATCGAAGTAAAAAAAATAAAAAGCAAAGGTTACAAAACCCCACATTTGGCAGCAGTAATTGTTGGTAATAACGGTGCAAGTGTTACTTATGTAAACGCAAAAGTAAAAGCCTGTGAAATGGTAGGTTTTGAATCATCACTAATTCGGTTGTCAGAAAATATTTCCGAAGAAGATTTACTCAATCAAATTCATATCCTAAATAATGATGCCACAATTGATGGTTTTATAGTTCAATTACCGCTACCAAATCACATTGACGAGCAGAAAGTAATCATGGCTATCGATCCTGATAAAGATGTTGACGGATTTCATCCTATGAATGTTGGAAAAATGGCGTTGAATTTACCCACATTTATCTCTGCAACTCCTTTCGGAATTTTGGAATTATTAGAACGATACCAAGTGCAAACTTCTGGAAAGCATGTAGTTGTTTTAGGAAGAAGTCATATTGTAGGAAGTCCAATGAGTATTTTGTTGTCTCAAAAAAGAAAAGTAGGTGATGCAACTGTGACCATTTGCCACAGCAGAACAAAAAACTTAAAAGAAATTACCTTACAAGCAGATATTATTATCGCTGCTATTGGAATTCCTGAGTTTTTAAAAGCAGATATGATCAAAGAAAACGTTACTGTGATTGATGTTGGCATTACACGTTTAGAGGATTCTACCAAAAAAAGTGGTTACAGATTGTTAGGAGATGTTGCTTTTGACGAAGTTTCAAAAAAATGTGATTTTATTACTCCAGTTCCAGGTGGAGTTGGTCCCATGACGATTGCCATGTTATTGAAAAATACGTTGTTGGCTTGTAAGAGAAGGAGTTAATCACAACTCACAACAGGTTTTAAAATAAAAATAATATTCACAGATAGTAATCCATGTTTAAAGTACTTATTTTACTAGTTTAACAATCTAGTTTATGGTAACATTAAAAAAGAATTCCCTTAGATTTTATCTAAGGGAATTCTTTTTTATACATTTTAATTAAATATGCTAGTAGCTAGTCTTGTAATTCTTGTAATAACGATTCGTTTCTATAACCACGTCCATTTGAATACCAATTTTTGAACTTAGAACCTCCTGACTCAGCCCAAGTTTTGAAGAATTTATATCCTCTAGTTATATTTACTGTGTCTTTTGGAATCCTAAAATAAGGATTAGGTCTTGTACCTGTCACAATAGATTGACCTTCAATAATACTAAGTCCCCATGGGTAGCCATTTTTAGAGATGTAAGTTCCATCAGGATCATCAAATCCATTACTCACAATTCCTAAACTAGTTGGCTTCCTATTTGGTAAGTGAACCTCTCTGTCTCTTACTTTTTCAAAAGTTTGAGTATTTGAATATTTATTTGTGAATATAAAAGGATTAAAAGGAGCAACACCTAAGTTTGCTGTACTTATAGGATTTAAAAATTTAACTGAAATAGTCTTTGATATAAATTCATTACCAACTTTGGTAAAACGAATGGCATCTGTTACAATAATAACAGCATTCTTTTGCCCTGCTTCGGTTCTATTTGGATTTAGTTTTATAATATCAAATGTTAATCTAGGATTAGTAACACTTTCAATTTGAGAAGGAGCTATCCCTTCCATTTCAAATCCAAAACCAATATAACTACCTGCTCTATTTGAGATAACCTTAAACTCAAAATCAAAACCAACAGCTAAATTATCTGCATTTAAAAACATTTTTACTTTATATCTTAGAGCGAGATCATTAAAATCATAGTCGACAGTTGACGGCCATAAATCTTCAAAAGCAAGTGTGCCTCTTCCATCTTTACTTGGCGTAAAGTATTCAAAAGCTATTTTTGGGTCATTTGGATATGCATCATCATCATCAAAAATACCATCTCCATCTGTATCTGTACTCGCTAAATTTTTATTTGATGTAGATTTTACAGCGCTTTTAGCTTCAGATGAATTAAAGTTTACTTGTTGATTCACAATATCCTTTATTGTTGTCGATAAATTTACTCCTTCAATTCTGCGGATATATACTTTATTATAGTATGTAGGCACATTAATTGTTTGTTTTAACACTCCGTTTTTTGGAACGCCTGAGAAAATTAATCTTTCCAAAATTTCAGAATCATTCAGCGTTTCATCTGTATTATCAGAATATGCGTACACATCGTATTTTGCATAAGCGGCATTTTCAACAATATTAATGGTTACTTTTTGGTGTGTGCTAAAGTCAAAACCTGCTGGTATAAATAAGCTAATATCAGAATCATCTTCTGCTTGAGTAATGTTATCTAAATCTGAGTTGCAGGCGGTTAATAAAAATAAAGATACAGTGATTGCAAAAAATGTTTTTAATGAATTTTTCATAATAAGAATTTTTATAGGGTTGATTATAAAGATACTACAAAATTATCACATTATAAAGCATTATTTTTGTAAATTTCAATGTGCAGCATTTTTTTATAGATGGTACAACGTTTAATGTTGTTAAATGGTTTTCATTTAATTTGTAAGTTCAAGTAATAAGTGCAACAAATAGATTAAAAACACTTGGAGTGAACGCACCTTAATTAAAAATAAGAATATCCAATTTTAGCAAAGCACTTATATCAATGATTTGAATTGAAAGGTTTTCAATTTCTATTTAACTTAACTTATTGATTTTGTTCCTTTATTAAAAAATAGTTACTTTAGGCAAAGTTTTTGCGCAATGGAAAATAGAAAAAAGTTACATAAAGTTGCGCCTATTTACTAGTTAGCAGCCATACTATGACGACAATTCTACCCAGCCCATTTCAACCAAATCTTTGACAGAATATTGCATAAACGGAAGCGCATAACCTTTTGACCTTAGATAATCTACAACATGAAATTTATGACAACTACCATGCTTTAAATCTACCATTAGTAAAATAAAGTCCTCTGAACTTATTAAATCTATTGGTTTTTTAGATTCAAAATTTTCAATTTGACCTACAATTAAAGCTTCGTGGTCTTTTAGTGTTGACAAAGGTTTAAGTTTTAGTTTAAAATTCGGATGCTTTAAATTCCAGTGTTGCCCAACTTCTACAATTTGAGTAGATGTAACTTGTAACAATTTTTGCCCCCAGTAATGGACAAAAAATTGAGTTCTTAATTCTAAATCTTGTTCTGACATAATATTTAATTTTTAAGTTAATTAATTGACTAAGTACGGCAGCTAACAGCACCTTTAGTTAATGCGGGGTGCGGTGCATTGCAGATAAATTCTACTTCCAAAGCCCGCACTAACCAAAGCTGCAAAACGTTAGCGGATATTTTGGGACGAAAATTACGCACAAGAAAATATTAAAAAAATTGTATTTGAAACATTGAATATAACGTTATGAAATTAAAACTTATAAAAATAATCTTTGCGATATTTATCATTTCAAATTTATCATTTGGACAAACTAAATCACCATTTCTAATAAATAACGAATTATTTGAATTACCAGGAAAATGGAAACATATTGGAAAAATTGAAAATTCTGCACAG
The DNA here is from genome assembly GCA_001873065.1 of Flavobacteriaceae bacterium CG2_30_31_66. Classification (GTDB taxonomy): domain Bacteria; phylum Bacteroidota; class Bacteroidia; order Flavobacteriales; family Flavobacteriaceae; genus Polaribacter. Next base: position 978 of record MNYM01000002.1, on the reverse strand, counting down.
TGGGGTTTTGCAAATGAAAAGTTAAAGCTCCAATTATTAATAAATGTCAGGAAGCCAGAAAATTTTGAATTTTATAACAAAGACTTATCCGAATTTGAATTTTTAAATAAATTTTATCTGTGGGAAACTGAATTTTGGGGAAAAGACGACCAAAATGTAGAAATTGAAAAAATTGAAACTAACGAACAAGAAAAATATATAATTTGGAGATTAAAGATTGTAGATAAAAATATTGAAAGTTTCATTTTTAGCGGAGTAAGAAATGACAAATTAATTGGAATTAGTTTATCTGATAATAATAAAAAGAAGCCGAAAAGCAGAACTGAAAAAATTGAATTTTTGAAAGAAATATATTTTAAAAAATAAAAACATCCGCTAACAGCGGTTTGCAGAAATGGCGGGTTTTAGGCTTAATTTAAAGTTGGTTTTGTACTTTTAAAGTCAGTGTTTAACCGTAAGTTTAGGCTTCCTTAATCCGCCACTTCTGCAAGCCGCAAAACGTTGTGCGTCAGTGTAAAAAGCCAACGCTCGGTCAAGCACATTTGGTTTTTGCCGACACACAAAGCCAACGCTGAAATGCGAAGCATTCACGAACACCAATAAAATTTAAGTGCCGTGAGTAAAAACCAAAAGAGCTTGCCCTTTCCCACCGCACCTGAACAGAATATTTACATTATACACACAGTTTTTTGAGATATTAAAAATAAACTGACTAAATTTGCACTTGACAAAATAACGTCTGAAATAAGCGAAGCGATTCAATGAGACCTTTGAAAATAGACAAGACCGAATTACAATGAACAGAATTAAGGAAGTGTTGGAACAGAAAGGAATTAAACAGACTTGGTTGGCTGAAAAACTTGGGAAAAGCTACAATATGGTAAACGCTTATGCCCAAAACAGACAGCAACCACGCTTGGAAACCTTGATGGAAATAGCGGAGATTTTGGACATTGACGTAAAGGAATTGATAATCTC
>MNYM01000040.1 GCA_001873065.1 Flavobacteriaceae bacterium CG2_30_31_66 | reverse complement strand
AATCACAAAATAAAATTCACTTTCCTTTCCATCACGCAATTGTTTACGTTTCATGACAATTCCAAAATCGGGATTGTAATTGCCAATTGGGGTAGGAATTTCATAATAAGCGGGCAGTTTCATAAAACAAATCACTTCATCATCTTCGTCTGTTGCCAATGCAAAGGTTCTTTCCACATCACTATCTACCAACATTCTATCATAAAAACCTCTTTTTGGGGTATCTCGGTATTGTTTCTCTTCCACTTGCTTTATAAAATCCTCAAAGTCAAAAGGAAAAGTTTCATCTGTCAAATGATAATTTAATCCTCTTACCATTTCTTCCAATTCGATATTTTTTATGAACGCAGTAGCTTGTTGAATAAATTGTGGTGGATTTTTGGCAAAAGAATCATAATTGATTTCATTGACAATTTTGAAAGCTGTAATGTAGCTAATGCCTGTGTTTTCGCTAATTTCTTCTACTAAATCTAAAGCGGTGTACTTGGCTTTTAGTTTGTAACTTTCTGTACCTCCGAATTGGTCTTTGATACCATCTTCTGAAATAGCACCAATAGAACGACTGCTTACTTCTGCTACATAATCGGCAATTTCAATCTTGTTTAAGGCTTCAATACTTCTTTTGATTAAAGCTTGTTCATCAAAACTTACGGTGTAGTTTGTTTTCTTGGCTAAAGCACTCCAAAACCTTTTGAATGCTTGATTGATGGTTTCATTTTTACTACGCTTAAAATGTACTTGGTTTTGCTTTTCCCCTTTGTGCGTGTGTGTCATTCCTGCACCAGCTTGTTTAGTGCCATACACTTCTTTTATTTCTTCTTGGTATTGGGTTACAAAGGTTTCGTAACTTTCATTAGGGATTATAGTCAATTGATTGATTCTTTCATCATCTGTAACCGTTAAACTATCATACACACGTTGACCATCTGTATTGACACAAATACGCAATCCACGACCAATTTCTTGTCTTTTTTTAATTTCTGAATAGGAATTGCTAAGTGTTGCAATATTGAAAATATTTGGGTTGTCCCAACCCACACCAAGGGCAGAGTGCGAGAAAATAAACTCAATTTTATTAGCTACAGCATCTCCAAAACTCAATAATTCTTTTTTGTCTTTAAGAATGGCATCAAATACCTCTGAGTTTTTACGCATTGAGTTTTCATTGTCTGTATATTCTCCTTTACCAGTTTGAGCAAAATAAAAACCTTGAATTGCATCAATTTGGGCTGCATTTGGTTGTTGATTGTCGTAAAATTCAGGATAAAGTTCTTTGTATTTTTCTACGAAAAGGTTCTTTATTACGGGTTCTTCGCTAATGTAGTTTGCTACTTTGTCAATAAAAATGAGCGAAAGGCATTTGATGCCTTTTTCTTGTAGTTTTTGTTTTTTAGTAAAGTGCCTAATGATGAGCCATTCTAACTGCAAGTTCCAAATACTTTGAATATTTCCAGAAGTTTGTTTTTCAAAAATTTCTGTTCCATTGGTAAATGCAACCGACCATTTTTGGGTTCTTAAACTCTTTTTAATACGTTCAATTTTGTAATTGAGATAACTAGGATTGTTGGAAACTTCACCCAAATTATCGCCATCTTTCAACCATTTAGAATCTTTGAATTCAATTTTTCCGCTTGCTGACTGATGCCAAGCCTTAATTTTTACTTGAATGGAATTCTTTACATTTTTAGTTTCAGAAAGTTCCAATTTTAATGTGGCTTCGTCATTTTTCTCGGTAACAGTCAGCACTTCAATTTTCTTTACTAATCCTTGTTGGTAACTGTCGTAAGGTGTTAAGCGATAAATCTTATTTTTTGAAACTTTATGAGTGGCCGAAAATCTGATTTTAAAAAGCGGATTGAGTTTGGCAATTTGTTTAATGGAATTATCGGTATCCATTCCTTCTTGTGGTTCGTCCATGATGATGATTGGGTTTGTTCTTCCAATGGCATCAATGAAAGGAATATTTGCGAAAAGATCTTCTCTTTTTGCTTGGTTCAAAATTTTGTCTTCCGAGTTAAAAGAAGCCAAAGTCATTACCATTATTTGAGGATGTTGTTCTTCAATAAAGTGCGTTACTTTATTGAGTTTTTTGCTATTGTATTCAAAAGATTTTGGTGTAAATCCATAGATGTCTTCCAGTTGTTTTTCAAATGTAGAAAGCGTACTCAATACACCTTGTCTAATGGCAACTGATGGTACAAGTATGATAAATTTAGTAAAACCGTAATGCTTAAATAACTCATAGATACTTTTGATGTAAACAAGCGTTTTACCAGTTCCTGTTTCCATTTCAATGGTTAATTCTTGCTCGTCTGTTAGCTTTGCAACATCATCATTGATTGCGTTTTCTTTTAAAACAGTTTTTATGTTTTCGGTTATTTGTTCAGGTGTAAGCGAACAAACATTTGAACGAATGCCATCAACAGAAGCATTGTCAAAAGTGTTTTTTATAGAACCGTCAAATACATCAATTACAGTTTTGATAGCGGTTTGTTGGTACTCTAATAATTCTAATTTTAAAATCATTAATAAGTGAGTTTTTTTTAGTTCGAAGAACAATTATATGTTGACAAATAATTTCAGGCAATTTATAAAATATAGCCCAAAATGAAACAGGAAAAGCACGCTATTTTTAAAATATTAAAAGTTTAAAGTGCTAGTAAAAGTTTATGAAAACATGTTGAAATAAAAATAACAAAATTTTCTATCAATCAGAATTTGCGTTAGGGATTGCAGTGGAAATCCTTTTTTGATGCCTTTTTTGGCAGCAAAAAAGATTGGAGCGTAAAGCCCGTTAAAACGCCCAAAAAATAAAAATGAAGTAATGCTTTTTTGTGAATTTATGAAATCTAAACTTCTTCTTCACTTTCATTACTTATATGAAACAAAGCGTCTCCTTTGTTGACGATTGGCGTTTTATTGATGCAGAAAATATGTCCGTCAAAAGGAGCATATACTTTCTTTTTGAAGTCTCCAAAAGGGTCTAGAATGACGCCTAAAACTTCCTTTTTCTTTACATAAGTTCCGTTTTTGACATTCAATTTAAGCATTCCTGAAAAGGGAGCTCTCAACCATTTTGTTTTTTTGATATGGATTGGAGTAACTGTTTCTTCAATAATTCCTTCAATCAAACCTAAATGAATCAATATATTTTTTGCCCCTCTAACACCATGGGCAATCACTTTTGGTGCTAAGTTTTTAGATTTCCCGCCTTCAAATAACAACACGGTTTTGTTCATTTTTCGTAAAGTTTCGCGTAAAGACTTTGGGATATAATTCGAATGAATGATAAAAGGAGGATTGAAAATTTCTGCCAATTTCATGGTTTCGGCTTCATCTTCATGACAGCGAATTTGTGGCATATTGTCTTTATCACCACCACCAGTATGAAAATCAATGATATAATCTACAAAAGGAGCAATGTTTTCAATGAATTGAAAGGCAAATTGACTAGCTAAAGAGCCATTAGGAGAACCAGGAAAAACACGGTTTAAATCTCTTCCGTCAGGAAATTCGCGAGTTTGGATGAGATATCCAAAAATATTAAATACAGGAATACAAATGATAGTTCCTTTTGTTGGTTTGTTGATTTTTTGTGCAATAATTTCTCTGATAATAGCCACACCATTTACTTCATCTCCATGCAAACCAGCCAATAACAGCACAACTGGACCCGCTTTTTTGGCACGATTTACAATGACAGGAACTTTTACGGTGGTTCGTGTGTGCAATTTGGCAACTTCTAAATCGAGCAAAACACTACTTCCCGCAGGAATTTCTTTGCCTAAAAGCACAAAAGGTTTACTCAACATGAATTTCTAAATATCTGATAATTTCTTTGGCAATGTTTTTTCCAGTAGCTTTTTCAATTCCTTCCAAACCAGGAGATGAATTTACTTCTAAAACTAAAGGGCCTTTAGAGGATTGCAACATATCAACACCTGCAACCCCTAATCCCATTGCTTTTACAGCTTTCAAGGCAGTTTTTTCCTCTTCATCTGTCAATTCAATCACAGTTGCATTGCCACCTCTGTGCAAGTTAGAACGAAATTCGCCTTCTTTTCCCTGTCTTTTCATTGCGCCAACCACTTTTCCATCAACAACAAAAGCTCTGATATCTGCACCACCAGCCTCTTTCACAAATTCTTGCGCAATTACTCTTGCTCCCAAACCATTAAATGCTTCTAAAACAGAAGTTGCAGCATTATTAGTTTCCGCCAAAACCACACCCAAACCTTGAGTTCCCTCTAATAGTTTTAAAACCAAAGGTGCGCCACCAACTGAATTTATTAAGTGATCTACTTCTTTGGTATAATTAGTGAAAACAGTTTTTGGCAATCCCACTCCAGCTCTTGCTAAAATTTGTAAACTGCTTAATTTGTCTCTAGACCTTGTCAAGCCTTGAGAAGAAACACAAGTGACCACTTTCATCATTTCAAATTGTCGAACAACAGCAGTTCCATAAAAAGTTACAGAAGCCCCAATTCTAGGGATAATTGCATCTACATTTTCTAAATATTCACCTTTGTAAAAGATTTTTGGAGCTTTTCTTTCAATCTCGATGTTGCATTTTAGGTGATCAACCACAATCACTTCATGTTTTCGTTTTTCAGCGGCTTCAACGAGTCTTCGAGTAGAGTATAGCTTAGGATTACGAGAAAGGATTACTATTTTCATAGTTTTTTTTGTTTTTGTTTATAAGATATGTTTGTTCTTGAAGTATCAATCACAAATTGTTTGTTTAAAAATTTTCTACCCAATAATATTGGAAATTTCATGTCTTTACGTTCGCTTAATGTTAAATGTATGGGATACGAAGTGTTAAATATAAAAATTTCAGTTCGTATTAAATACCTTTTTTGGGTGATGCCATTTGAACTTTTTATGAATTTTATAGCATAATTTTTCGTGCTGTATTCTTTATTATTATAAAAGGGATGTTCAGGATCTAAAAGCGTAAACGTAATAAAATTTTCTCCATTTATAGAAACTTCTTTGATGTCAGAACAATGAATAGAGGAGGTGTAGGCTCCAGAATCTATTTTTACATCAATATCATAAAGCGCAAATTCTCTAAAATCGGCTTTGTCAATTCTGCCAATAGTTAATTTCATGTGTATTTTCGTGTTGCGGTAAATGTAGAAATACTAATTGATTAATTTAAAAAATGTTTTACAATTTTGAAATTGCAGCTTCAGCACATCTTTCTCCATCCATAGCTGCTGAAACAATGCCTCCTGCATAACCACCACCTTCACCACAAGGAAATAATCCAGCAATTTCAGGATGTTCTAAATCTTGTTTTCTGGGGATATTTACTGGAGACGAAGTTCTCGATTCTACGCCAACAATATTTGCTTCGTTTGTGTAATATCCGTGCATTTTTTTTCCAAATTCGGCAAACCCTTTCCGCAATCTGCTGCCAATTGCAGAGGGTAAAAGTGAATGGAGAGGTGCTGAATTTAATCCGGGTTGATAAGAACTGTCGTTTAAATCAGTAGAAAGTTTACCCACAACAAAATCAACCAACCTTTGTGCTGGTGCAGTTTGCGTTCTTCCACCAGCAAAAAAAGAAGTTTTTTCAAGGTCTTTTTGGTATTCTAAACCTTTCAAAGCCCTAAACCGTTCATACTTAGCGAGGTCTTTATCGGCGTTGATTTCAACAACAATTCCCGAGTTGGCAAACTTATTATTTCGTTTGCTTGGTGACATTCCGTTCACAACAACTTCACCACTTGCGGTGGCTGCAGGAACAATAAATCCGCCTGGACACATACAAAAAGAATATACGCCTCTGTTATTTATTTGATTTACCAAACTATAGGCTGCAGCAGGCAATAATTCATCTCTTTCGCCTTTGCAATGATATTGAATTTGGTCAATAATCTCTTGAGGATGTTCAACACGAACACCCATTGCAAATGATTTTGCTTTAATTGTGATTTCTTTTTTGTGAAGCAATTCATAAATATCTCTGGCAGAATGACCAGTTGCTAAAATAACGGCGTTTACAGTCATTTCAGAACCATTTTTTAGTTGAATGGCTTTTATTTGGTTATTTTTAATGACAAAATCAGTAACTTTTGATTCAAAATGAATTTCGCCACCAAACTGTAAAATCGTTTCACGAATATTTTCTACGATTTTCGGGAGTTTATTGGTACCAATATGAGGATGAGCGTCAATTAAGATTTGCTCAGTAGCTCCATGAAACACCAAATTTTCAAAAATTCTTCTGACATCTCCACGTTTTAAACTTCGAGTATATAATTTCCCATCAGAATAGGTGCCTGCACCACCTTCGCCAAAACAGTAATTTGAATTTTCATCAACAATATGATCTTGATTGATCGCTTTGATATCTCTGCGTCTTTCTTGCACTTTTTTCCCACGTTCTAAAACCACAGGTTTGAATCCTAATTCTATACAACGCAAAGCTGCAAACATTCCTGCAGGACCAAATCCTATGATATGAATTTCTTTAGCTTTAGAAACATCTTTATAATCAAAAGTATAAGCTGGGTTTTCCGAAATATCTTCTTCAATGTAAACAGCCACTTTGTAGTTGATGAAAATTTCTTTTTTTCGGGCGTCAATCGATTTTCTGAGAACTTTTACTGCAGAAATTTCGCTTTTGTCAATTCCTAGAGCAACTGCTGATTTAAATAAAAGAATATCCTTTTTTCTCTCTTCAATAAGATTTACACGAAGCTGAATTTCTTGAATCATTTAAAGATGTTTTGCAGAATACAACGTTTTATAATTTATGAAAACTTTTTTGGAAAATAAAATGAAACTTTAAAAAAATTACTGCTTCTTATCAAGAAAAAGTTTACAAATTTAATCAATATCATTCTGGTTTCTCTCATTTGAAAATCAATATTCAATAATTGAGAGAAAAAAAAATTACTGTAAAAATAAAAAATCTCAAACAACTTTTAGTTTGAGATTTTTTGTAGCGAAGACGGGAGTTGAACCCGTGACCTCAGGGTTATGAATCCTGCGCTCTAACCAACTGAGCTACCTCGCCATTATTTGAGGGTGCAAATATACTTCATTTTTGCAGATACACAATAAGTGATTTTAATTTTTTTTAAATAGAATTATTAAGTATCTTGTCCGACAAAGTGATATTAAATGGATAAAGTAAAATTTGAATTAGAGTTGGCAATTCATGCGTCGCCAAGCATGTTGTATCAATACATTTCAACACCATCAAGTTTGCAAGAGTGGTTTGCGGATAAAGTAAATTCAAGAGGTAAAATATTTAGTTTTATCTGGGATGGTGTTGAGGAAGAAGCAGCGTTAATTTTAAAAAAATCAGATGATAGAATTCGGTTTAAATGGCTTGAAAGTGAAGATGATGAAAGCTATTTTGAAATACGAATTCAAGTGCATCCTTTAACAAATGATGTTTCATTGGTTATTACTGATTTTGCTGATGATGAAGATGACGTTGAAGAAGCTAAACAACTTTGGGAAAATCAAATAGAAGAATTAAAGCACACAATTGGCGCATAATTTCTGTTTTTTAATATTAAAAACATGTCTTTTGCTAGCTTTTTTTTAGGCTGATTTTTTTAAATTATGGTATTTTTGCACCTCTAAAAAAGAATTTATGTTGAATTTTAATGGTGAATTATTAGTTGGAAAAAATTTACAATTATCCTGTCAAAACAGAGGTTTTAAATATGGTGATGCGTTGTTTGAAACAATAAAATCAACAAAATCAAAGTTGATTTTTTGGGAAGATCATTATTTTAGATTGATGTCTTCAATGAGAATTTTACGTATGAAAATTCCGATGGCATTTACGTTGGAATACCTTGAACATGAAATTTTAAAAACAATTTCAACCCACCATGAGGTTCCTTTTTATAGAATTCGGTTATCAGTTTTCAGAAAAGATGGTGGTTTTTATACACCAATTTCCAATGAAGTTGATTTTTTAATTGAAGTTAGTGAATTAAATTATCAAACAAAATCGACTTATTCAGTAGATGTTTACAAAGATTTTTACAATTATTCTGGATTATTATCCACTATAAAAACAACCAACAGAATGCTAAATACTCTAGCAAGTATTTATGCCAAAGAAAATGGCTTAGATAATTGTGTTTTGATCAATGAGAACAAAGGAGTAGTAGAGGTTGCGAATGGAAATATCTTTATTTTAACAGGTAATATTGTTAAAACACCCGCAATAACAGAAGGTTGTATCAGAGGGATTATTCGAAAAAAGGTGATCGAAATAATCAAAAAAAATCCTGAATATATGATTGAAGAAACCAACATTTCTCACTTTGAAATTCAGAAAGCTGATGAGGTTTTTATTACAAATGCAATTATTGGAATTCAACCCGTTACAGACTATAAGAAAAAAACTTTTGGAACTTCTTTTTCAGAAAAAATTGAAAAAAGTTTACAAGTTTTAGAAATTACAACAGCTTAATTCAATTGAATATCACTTGGTGCATTTGCCCAAAGTTTATAATTTCCGCCTTTTTGCAATAGTTTTTCTCTCCAAAGTGTTTCTTCGTTGATGGCAAAGATGTTTTCATAATCATTTTCTGAGAGAAACCAAGATTTTGAGTTAATTTCTCTTTCTAATTGATTTTTTGTCCATCCAGAGTATCCTAAAAAGAAACGAATGTCATTTTCTGAAATTAATTTATTGTTCAATGCGTTTTTCAAGGATTCAAAATTTCCTCCCCAAAAAATGCCATTACTAATTTCGATACTATCTGAAATGATATTTGGAACTCTGTGCACAAAATATAAATTATCTTGCTCAACAGGACCTCCCTGATAAATTGTAAAATCGCAATTTACATCGGGCAATAAATCATTAATTGAATACTCTAAAGGTCTATTAAAAATAAATCCGACAGCGTTATTTTTGGTGTGTTCAGTTAAAAAAACAATTGCTCTGTTAAATGAAATGTCATTTAATATTGAAGGCTCAGCTATCAGAAGTTTGCCTCTATGGAATTTTGGATAAGACATAGGTAAATTTATGAAAAATAATAGAATAAAAAAAACCCTCCTAAAAAAGAGAGTTTTTTTATACACTTAAATGCGAAAAAATTAGTTTACAGCTTCGCTTAATCCAGCTCCAGCTTTAAATTTTGCTACATTTTTAGCAGGAATTTGGATTGTTTCATTAGATTGAGGATTTCTGCCTGTTCTTGCAGCTCTTTCAGAAACTGAAAAAGTACCAAAACCTACTAATGCAACTTTTTGTTTAGCCTTCAAAGCAGCTGTTACATTGTCAGTAAAAGATTCCAAAGCTGCTTTTGCAGCTACTTTAGAAATTCCTGCGTCAGCAGCCATTGCATCGATTAAATCAGATTTGTTCATAATAAATAGATTTTAAATTAATTGAATATTATTTTCATGCCTTGTGAGCTCAACAAATATAGTCGTATTAAGGGTTTGCGCAAATTTACGAACAAAAAAAACATTGTTTTGTTGATAAATACCTTCAAATTGTTAATAAAGAACTTTGAAATATTCAAAAATCCACAAAAACCTTATCAATAATGAGGTTAAAGCATTTTAGAATCTTTTGAAAACGAAAATCCATTCAACAAACTTTTGGTGTCCATCAACCTCTTTCCAGCAAGTTTTATTTCTAAAATATGAATGAAACCATTTTTTACGGCAACTTTAAATTCTTTTTTGGTTGATAAAATTTTTCCTGATAATAAAGAATGACTTTTTTCTTCTTTTTTTACAGCATATATTTTGGCTGAAATTTCTTCTCCATTAGTTTGAATTGTTGTCCAAGCTGCAGGAAATGGGTTTAATCCACGAATTTTGTTGTACACTTTTTCCAAAGACTCGTCCCAATCAATTTTTGTATTTTCTGGGGATAATTTTGGAGCTTCTTTTTGCTCTGAGTTTGGTTGTTTGGTTGTTTTTACAGTTCCTTTTTCAATACAATCTACAGTTTGGGCAACTAATTGTGCGCCTGAAATCATTAATTTATCATGTAAAGTGCCAACAATTTCGTCATCACCAATCGCAACTTCATTTTTTAGAATGATTTCTCCAGTATCAATTGTATCATCAATAAAAAATGTTGTGACACCAGTTTTTGTTTCTCCATTAATTATTGCCCAATGAATTGGGGCTGCGCCTCTATAATCTGGTAATAGCGAAGCATGCAAATTAAAAGTTCCGAACTTTGGCATTTGCCAAACTTCTTTGGGCAACATTCTAAAAGCAACCACAATTTGAACATCCGCATTTAATGCTTTTAATGCTTTTAAAAATTCTTCATTTTTTAAATTTTTGGGTTGTAATGTTGGAATATTTTGAGATTTTGCATATTTTTTAACAGCAGATTCTTGCAATTTTAATCCTCTTCCGGCTGGTTTATCGGCAGCAGTTATTACACCAACAACTGTATATTTTTTATCAACCAAATTTTTTAAAATTGCTTCAGCAAAATCTGGAGTGCCCATAAAAACGATTCTTAATTGACTCATAATTTTTATTTTTTTTGATACTTATTTTGGTTGTTGATGGTGATTTTATTTTTACTAATTAATTGTTGTAAATGTATTAATATGTCTTTTTCATTGAAATTTAAAAAATGATTTATTTCTTGCGAAGACAACTTTCCTTTTTCATTTAGTAAGATTAATATTTCAGAAATAATATCTTTTTTTTGAGGTTTTTTTTCGGATAAACAGACGTCACAAATACCACATTTTTTGGTTGATTTTTCATCAAAATAATTCAAAATTTGGATGCTTCTGCAAACTGAATTGTTCTGGATAAAACGTAAAAAATCTATTGATTTTTTTTCTTTTTGCTTTAAAAATTGGGTGATTTCTTTTGAGTAAAAATTGATGGTTTTATCATCTTCTCTTGGAATCAAAAACCGAATTTCTGCATCTGTATGCACTCTGTTGTAACTCAAAATGCCGTCTTTTTCCAGCTGATTTAAGTAGCCAATTACTTGTTTTGAAGTCGTGTTATTTTTCTTGGCAAGTAGAAATTCATCTATTTTTACTTCTTGTTCAAATAAACCAGTATAAGTTCTAAGTATTGAATTAATAAAGTTTTTTAAATAGCTATTATTGATAGCGTATAAAGTGATATTTTTACTTGTTTCATGAAAAATAATACTTGATTTTTTATTGTAAGTATTTGTTATTTCTATGATAGAATTATTTGCTAAAATTCGCAAAACTGCATCTACTTTTGAAACCGAAAAATCATAGATTTTTGAAAATTCTAAGAGATTAAAACCAACTGAATTTTCAGGAATTTCACTCAAAGCAATTCTAAAATATTGATACAATTTTTTGTGAATTTCTTTCACTTCTTTCAAGCTTGGAAGTGTTTTTTTTTCATATTCAATTTGATTGGAAATATCATTGTCATTTTTCAATAAAACCGCAAATGCTTTTTTTTGATTTCTTCCTGCTCTTCCTGCTTCTTGAATATAATTTTCTATGCTATATGGAATGTCAAAATGAATGACAATACCCACATTTTCTTTGTCAATTCCCATTCCAAAGGCATTGGTTGCTACCATGATTGGTGTTTTTTCTTTCATCCAATTTTCAAAAGCATTTTCTTTTTCTAAAGTGGTTAAGCCACCATGATAAAAACTGCTTTTAAAATTATTTGAATTTAAAAACTGAGCAATTTGCACTGTTTTTTTTCTCGAATTTACATATACAATTCCTGGCGTTTTAGTTTTTGAAAAAATCTGTTTTAGTTTCAATAATTTATCTTCGACATTGAAAATTTGATAAGCCAAATGTTCTTTAAAAAAACTCTTTTTAAAAACTTTGGTGTCTTTCAAATCCAAACTTTTTTCAATATCCAAAAGCACTCTTTTATTTGCAGTTGCTGTTAACGCAATAAAATGCAATTCAGGAATTAGTGTCCTCAAAATGGTAATATTTCTAAAAGCAGGCCTAAAATCATGTCCCCACTCTGAGATGCAATGTGCTTCATCAACAGCCACAAAACTTATTTTTAATTGTTTTATTTTTTCTTGAATTAATGAACTTTGAAGCCTTTCAGGAGAAATGTATAAAAATTTATAATTACCAAATTTGATATTGTCAAAAAGTATTAAAATTTCGTTTTCTGAAACACCAGATTGTATTGAAGTAGCTTTGATTCCTCGCTTTTTTAAATTTTCAACTTGGTCTTGGATCAAGGAAATTAAGGGAGATATCACCAAACAAACCCCTTCTCTCATCATTGCAGGAAGCTGAAAACAAATTGATTTTCCTCCTCCAGTTGGCAAAAGTGCAATTACATCTTTTTTTTCTAAAACAGCTTGTATGATTTCTTCTTGAGGAGTAATAAATGAAGAGAAATTCCAGTATTCTTTTAAGATTTTAGTGGCTTCATTCATTATTTAAGGACAAAAAATTCAAAATAAACTGACAGCGTTCTTCCAAATTTCCAAAAGGAACATTGATGATTTTATACCCTAAATCCGTGTAGGTTTTTTTGATATATTGATCAATTAAAACGGATTCTTTAAATGATTCATAGCGCTCATTATCAGTGGTATGAATTGTTTTCCAAGGTGCAAAATGAAAAATATAGTCATAAGAAAACACACCACATTTTTCTTTAAAAACCGCTGGATAATCTGATTTAAAATAGTCTAAATATGCTTTTATATCAGGGATTCCTCTGTCAAAAAAAACGACATCTTTTAATGATTTTTCTGCTTCTAAATATTGCTGCTCTCTTCCTTTAAGAAGCATTTCACTAAAAAGTAATGGCTCAATCAAAAAAAGTTGTTCTATGCCATTTTTTTGAGCATTTAAAATAACTTCTCTTGAAATTTCATCGAAACAATGAAATTTTTTCGTTTTTAAAACCTCTAAAACTGTTGATTTTCCAGTTGCAGGTCCTCCAATTAACACAATTTTAAGTGGTTTTTTTTGCAATTTTTTTGAGTCTTAGTTAATTTTGATTGCTTTTTACAATTTTTGATTTTACAAAAATATACCATTCGTATTATAAAACTAAGTTTTTAATGTAATTTTGTGGCTTGCTATTTTTAAATGAAAAACAAAACAATGGAAGATAAAAATGTTTTTTATACAAAATTAAAATACCGTTTGGAGGATACCACTGAGTTTCCTTCAGATTATTTGTTTAAGTTCATTGTTCCCTCTGATGAAAATCAAGTGAATGAAGTTGAGAATCTGTTTAATAATATGGGAGCAGTTATCAATACAAAAAAATCGAAAACCGGAAAATATGTGAGTGTTTCAATCGTTCTAAACATTGAAAGTGCTGATAGCGTTATTGAATTTTATCAAAAAGCTGAAAGAATAAAAGGAATTATATCATTATAAAATTTATGAAAAAAATAATTTTAGTTGGATTATTATGTTTGTCAAGTGTGGTTTTTTCGCAAAAAAATCACAAAGTTTTGATGACAATTGGAGATGAAAAAGTGTTGATTTCTGATTTTAAAAGAGTTTATGAAAAAAATTTAGACGCCATTGATAATGAGGATGAAAAAGATGTTCAGAGAAACATTGAATTGTATATCAATTATCGTTTAAAAGTTAAAGAAGCATACAAAATTCAATTAGACACTTTGCCATCATACAAAAAAGAAATTGAGACGTATAGAAATCAACTAGCAGTCCCTTTCATGCAAGATTCTGTTTACATCAATAAATTGGTAAAAGACGCTTATTTTAGAACAAAAAATGAAGTAAAAGCCAAACATATACTTGTAAGAACACCATCAGTTCCTACTCCAAAGGACACTTTAAAAGCATTCGAAAAAATAAATTTCATAAGAAATAAGATTAAAAATGGAGAAGATTTTGAGAAAATGGCGGTAGAATTTTCTGAAGATCCTTCTGCGAAAGGAGATCCTCAATCAGGCAGAGTAGGAAACAAAGGAAATTTGGGGTATTTTTCTGCGTTTAGAATGGTTTTTCCTTTTGAAGAATCAGCTTACAATACGAAAGTTGGTGCTGTTTCAACACCTTTTAAAACAAGATTTGGGTATCATATTTTGAAAGTTGATTCAATGCGAGTTTCAAAAGGTGAAGTTGAAGTTGCTCATATTTTAATCTCAGATACCACAGAAACAGGGAAAAAATTGGTTTTTGAAATTTATGACAAACTTCAAAAAGACCAACAATTTAAGACGCTTGCCAGAAAATATTCTGATGATTCCGAAACAAAATCAAAAGGTGGTGTTTTAAGAAAATTTGGTAAAGGAATGATGGTGCAACCATTTGAAGATGTTGCTTTTAGCCTAGAAAAAGAAGAATCTTATTCCAAGCCATTTCAAACAAGATTTGGTTGGCATATTATTCAATTGATTAAAAAATACCCAGTAGAATCTTTTGAAAACTTAAAACAAGAATTGATTCAAAAAGTTCGTTCGGACGAAAGAGCGCAATTATCCCAAAAAGCAGTGATTCAAAAATTAGAAAAAAAATATACAATTGTTGAAAATGAAGCTGCAAAAATGATTTTTGATATTCCAAATATTAGAAATATTGCAAAAGATTCTCTTCAAACCGAGATTTTAAAAATCAATGATTATAGCCTTTCTCAGGAAGATTTCGTGAATTATATCAAATTTAGATCAGGAAAAGCTATTTTTGAATTTTTTGAGGATTTTAAAAACGATGAAATATTGTCTTATTACAAAAATAATCTTGAAAAATCAGCTCCTGAATTTGCAAATACTTTGCAAGAATATAAAGATGGATTGCTATTGTTTGAATTGATGCAACAAAAAATTTGGGAAAAATCTACCAAAGATACCTTGGGATTGAAAAGTTTTTTTGATGATAATATCAGTAAATATGAAACCAAAGATTTTTCAAAAATAAAAGGTGAAGTGATGAATGATTATCAAAATTTTCTCGAACAAAATTGGATTGCAGATTTAAGAAAAAATACGATTATCGAAATTGATAAGAGACAATTGAAAAATCTCATAAATTTTTATAACAAAAAATAGTGAAATACACCTCTTATTTAATTTTTTTAATTCTTTTTTTTACTTCTTGCAATTACTTTGATTTTAGAAGTAAAGAAGAAGAATCACAAGAAGTTGTTGCAATTGTCAACAATGAAAAATTGTTTAAAGATGATATTAAAGCATTTTTGCCCGAAAAAATTAGTAAAAATGACAGTATTCTTTTGGTTAGAAGTTTTATAAATAATTGGGCGTTAAAAAAATTATTATTAAATAAAGCAGAAAAAAACAATTCTTTAGAAGCAACAAACGAAATCAATACGCTTGTAAATGATTATCGAGAAAGTCTTTTAATAAACAATTATAAAGAAATGTTGATCAATCAACAATTAGATACCGTAATTTTTTCTTCGGAAATTGACCTATTTTATGAGAATAACAAAGAAAATTTTAAGCTTAATGAAGAGCTTTTAAAAATAAAATATCTCCATTTTGATCATAAAGTTGTTAATAAAAAAGAATTGATTCGGCTTTTTAAATCAGAGAAAATAGATGATTTAGAATCTTTAGAAAAACAACAGTTAAGTTTCAAAAAATTTCAATTCAATGAGAATATTTGGATTTCATTGGATAAAGTTATGATAAACCTGCCTTTTTCAAAAGAAGAATTGTTAAATAAAACAAAATATCTAGAAAAACAAGATTCAATAGGTTTATATTTGGTTTCTGTTAAGGACTTTTTGTCCACAAACGAAACAGCTCCTTTGAGTTATATAAAATCACAAATAAAACAGATGATTTTGCACAGACGTAAAATCAAATTAATTAAAGACATTGAAAAAATATTAATACAAGATGCCACAAAAAACAACAATTTCAAAATATATTAAACACCATTTATTCCTATTACTTCTAATTTTTATGAGCTTTTCAAGCTATTCTCAAAAAGTAAAAATTGACGGTGTTGCTGTAGTTATTGGAAAAAATATTGTCCTAAATTCAGATATTGACAAGTTTAAACAAGAAATTAACACAAGGTCAGAAGGAAAAATAAAAATTTCTGACTGTGAAATGTTAGAAGAATTGATGCAACAAAAATTGTTGGCGCATCACGCAGTTATTGATAGTATTACAGTTTCTGATGCTGAAATAAACGGAAATGTCGAAACTAACTTGCGATATTTTACACAACAATTTGGCAATATTGATAAAGTGATCAAGGCTTACGGATTTAATGACATTGATGATTTAAAAAAGGAGATTTATGAAATTGAAAAAGAGAAACTTTTAATAGCAAGAGAACAAGCCAAAATTACTGAGAAGATTGATGTCACTCCTGAAGAGGTTCGTTTATATTTCAACGGATTAAAAGATAAAAAAGAATTGCCTGAAATTTCAGCTGAAGTTGAATTGGCACAAATTGTCATTAAAGCAATCCCATCCGCAGAAGAAAATGAAAGAATAATTGCAAAATTAAATGAATTAAAAAAACAAATTGAAGAAGGTGCAAACTTCAAAATGAAAGCAATTATCAATTCTGACGATCCAGGAGTTACCCAAAATGGAGGCAAGTATGAGGTAACAAAAGAATCTCAATTTATCAAAGAATTTAAAGAAACTGCTTTTAGTTTAGATTTAGGTCAAGTATCAAAACCTTTTAAATCAGATTATGGGTATCATATTATGCAATTGCACGAAATCAGGGGGAATATTAGAATTGCTTCCCATATTTTGATGCAATCAAAAGTTCCTGATGAATTAATCAAAACAACAAAAGACAAAGCAGAAGAAGTAAGAAAAGAAATTTTGGATGGTAAAATCACTTTTGAAGAAGCTGTAAAAAAATATTCTAATGACAATGAAACTAAAAACAACAGAGGAATCATTGTAAATCCCTATACAGGCGATTCAAAATTCGATTTGACAAGAATGGATCCAGATTTATATGCTAGAGTTGCAGAATTAAAAAAAGAGGAAATCACCGATGTTTATTTTGATCAAGATGGAAGTGGTGTTAAAATGTTCAAATTTATTTTGATGAAAGAAAGAACTGATACTCACATTGCTGATTTGGTGAAGGACTATGTGAAAATCCAAGAACTTGCGCTGTTGAAAAAAAAGGAAGAAACTGTTAATAACTGGTCCAAAGAAAAAATTAAAGATACTTATATCAAATTGTCTGAAATTCATACAAATTGTACTTTTGAAAGAAATTGGAAAAAAGAAATTAATAATTAATGTCTGATGTACAAGCCGTGAATGAATTGGTAAAAAAATACCAATCATTACAATCTGAAATTGCAAAAATAATTATTGGACAAAAAGATGCTGTAAATTTTACGCTTTTGTCTGTTTTTTGTGGAGGACATTCCTTGTTAATTGGAGTTCCTGGATTGGCAAAAACATTATTGGTAAATACAGTTTCTGACGCTTTAGGTTTGAATTTTAAACGCATTCAATTCACACCAGATTTAATGCCATCAGATATTTTAGGAAGTGAAATTTTAGACGAGAATAGACAATTCAAATTCATCAAAGGGCCAATTTTTTCAAATATTATTTTGGCTGATGAAATCAATAGAACACCACCAAAAACACAAGCTGCTCTTTTGGAAGCAATGCAAGAACGTTCTGTGACGATTTCTGGAAATCACTATAAGTTACAATTGCCTTTTTTCGTATTAGCAACTCAGAATCCGATTGAACAAGAAGGTACTTATCCATTACCAGAAGCACAATTGGATCGTTTTATGTTCTCAATCAATTTAGAATATCCATCATTTAAAGAAGAGGTTGAGGTTGTAATCAATACAACTAGTACTCAAAATCAGCAAATAAAAGCTATTTTTTCAGGAGAAGAACTCATTGAAATTCAACAGTTGATCCGCAAAATTCCGGTAACCAAAAATGTTGTTGAATATGCCGTAAAATTGGTTGGAAAAACAAGACCAAAATCAGCTGAAGCAACAGAAATTGTAAAAAAATATTTAGATTGGGGAGCTGGACCTAGAGCTTCTCAAAATTTAGTTTTGGCTGCAAAAGCGCATGCTGCAGTTCATGGAAAATTTTCGCCCGATATTGAAGATGTAAAAGCAGTTGCAATTCCTATTTTATCACACAGAATTGTAAAAAATTATAAAGCAGAAGCTGAAGGAATCTCAATTTCTGATATTATAAAATCCTTGTTATAGTTTTTCTTTATCGGTTTTATATCCGAAAAAACTAAACACATTTCCTCCATAACGTTTGTCTTGAATATGATTTTCATGTTTTGACAAGTCAGTATTTTTTGAGTGTTCAATGACTAAAATTCCTTCATTCGAAATCATATTTTTCCGAAAAATGATTGCAACAATTTCTAAAAATTTTTCAGTTTCAAAATTATAAGGCGGATCAGCAAAAATAATATCAGCTTTTAAAGTTGTTTTTTCCAAAAAAGAATATACATCGCTTTTAAAAGTATTTATATCCATTCCAAGCTCATTTGAAGTGCTTTGAATGTATTTGATACAATTGTAATTCTCGTCAATAGCATAAATGTTTTTGCAACCTCTTGAAGCAAATTCGTAACTGATATTTCCAGTTCCAGAAAATAAATCAATGAAAGTAACAGAATCAAAATAAAATTGGTTGTTTAGCACGTTGAACAATCCTTCTTTAGCCATGTCTGTTGTTGGACGAACAGGTAAATTTTTGGGTGCCTGCAAACGTCTTCCTTTGTGTTTTCCTGATATAATTCTCATCCTAATAAAAGATAATTTGAGTGTTTTTCACAATCGATTTCCTTAAAAATAGGATTTTTATTTTCTAAAAAATACACATTTTTAATATACTTATATGCAATTTTATACAAATCTGATGCAACATTAATTTCTCCAACAAAATATAATTTAAAAACTTCATTATCGAGTTGCAATTGTTCAGCAACAAATAAAATATAATAGATAAAATCTTCTTTCGTATTGAATAAAAAACTGTTACTGAAAAGTAGTTTTTCTTTTTCTAAAACAATAATATCTTGGCTATTTTCAGATACATTCACAAACATCGTTTTTTCTAAAGGATGATTTTTTTTCATTAGCTTTTCTATCAATATCGTTGAATGATGTTTGTATTCAAATTCTCCGAAATTTTGAAATAGAAAATTGTTGATATTCACATAAGGAATATACACATTTTTAGCTTTAATGCCTTGGATTGTATCGAAAGCAATGTAGTCTGTTTGTAAAATTTTGATGTTAAAATTCAAATAGTTACGAAGAGATTTTTCATCAAAATAACTTTCAGGGACAATGGTATTCAAGTTGTTTTGATGAATGACTGATACTTTTTGAAATTCAAGGTGTAGAATCGCATTTTCTTTAAAAATATTTTTTATTTGTTCCAATAATTCTTCGAGAGAATTGAGTTGTTTTGCAAAAATATATTCAGAGAAATAAAGTGTTTCTTTGGAAAAAAAATCTGAAACACAAAAAGAAAATCCACCCAAACTAAATTGGATGGATAGTAAACTATTTGTTGTTTTTTTTAATGAAGTTTTACTCGTTTTTACTTTCACTTGGCTTGTCATAAGATGGTGGCCAGTTTCCTCCAGTAGTTACTTCTTCTAAAGACCCAACTGAGATATACTCACCTTTTATTTGATCGGTTTGGATTACTTCTAATTCTTGTTTCACAAGTGATTCACTCATTCCTTCTAATATATTTTTTTTAGGAGTTCTGGCCATAAAAGTTGGAACAACTAAACCCTGAACTTTTTCAACTTCACCTATTTCTAATTCAAATTCAGCACCTTCAACCCCAGGAACTTTGAACATGTTTTTAAAGTTTCTTCCTTCAAAATATTTTAAAACAGGTTCATAACCAATAGTGTCTGTTATTCTTTTTTCAACATCAATGATAATTCCACCACCTCTATTTAATTTTTCAATAACTGTTCTTGTTTCTGTTAGTGCAAGTTTAGCTTCTTCAACAAATTTAATTAGCAAAGCTTTGTCTTTTGTATACTTTCCATATTTTTCAAAAAATTTCACTTCTGCGTCTCTGATTATTTTTAAATTTTCGACAACAGGGGCAAATTTTTTAACCTTATCTTTACCGAATTCAATGGGTTCCATGATGCCATTGTAAATTTTGAAACCTAAAAAAACTGCTAGTGATAACAACATAATTGAAGGAATCCAACGTAAATTTAAAGGAAGGTATTTAACAATCACAAAAGCAAGAAGAACCGCCAATAAGACTGCTCCCAAAATCTGTAGAAATAAAATCATTTTATCTGGTTTTTAATAGTGTTAAGGCAAATCTACAATTTTTTTTCAATCCTAAAAATTTTATTTATAAAGAAAGGTATCTTTGTTTAATTATATTTATTATGATTGAAAACTCAACAGATTTGTTTGCGCAATTACGCAAAAATTTTCCTTTTTATCCAACAAAAAAACAGGAAATTTTACTTAAATTATTAAGTATTTTTACTTTTGAGCTAAAAAAAGAAAGTTTATTTCTTTTAAAAGGCTTTGCAGGAACTGGAAAAACGACTATTATCAGCACTTTTGTGAATACTTTAAAGTTGGCAGGTAAAAAATCGGTACTATTGGCGCCAACAGGAAGAGCAGCAAAAGTGATATCAGTATATTCTAAAAGACCTGCCTTTACAATTCATAAAAAAATATATTTTCCTAAAAAGCAACCAAATGGGGGTGTTTCATTTGTTTTGCAAACCAACAAGCACAAAAACACAATTTTTATTGTTGATGAAGCTTCGATGATTCCTGATGATAAACAACAATCTTTTGAAGCTAAATCTTTATTAGATGATTTGATTTCTTACGTGAATGAAGGAGAAAATTGCAAATTGTTGTTTATTGGCGATACTGCCCAACTTCCGCCTGTAAAATTATCAGTAAGTCCTGCTTTGGATGCTGAAATTTTGAATCATCAATATCTAAAAGAAATAACGGAAATCGAGTTGGATGAAGTAATGCGTCAACATGAAAACTCTGGAATTTTATTTAATGCAACCCAACTTCGTAATTTAATTCACACTGAAGGAAATCAATTTCAGTTTCGTTTAAAATTTCCTGATATCAAAAGACTTGAAGATGGATATGACATTGAAGATGCTATTATGAACGCTTATAATTTGAATGGAGTAGAGGACACAGCTCTAATTGTTCGCTCTAATAAAAGAGCCAATGATTATAATCAGCAAATTCGCATGCAAATTCGTGGACAAGAAAATGTGATTTCAGCCGGTGATTTTATCATGGTTGTAAAAAATAATTATTTTTGGTTGGATGAAACTTCAGTTGCTGGATTTATTGCAAATGGAGATATCTGTGAAGTCCTCAGAATATTTTCAATCAAAGAAATCTACGGATTTACATTTGCAGAAGTTTCGATTAGAATGCTAGATTATCCTGAAATGACTCCTTTCGAAACAGTTTTGATTTTAGACACATTAACAAGCGAAAGTCCGTCTTTGACATTTGAAGAATCAAACAATTTATACCAAGCTGTGAAAGAAGATTATGCTGATGAAACTTCAAACTTCAAACAGTTTTTAGCTATTAAAAAAAATCCATACTTCAATGCTTTACAAGTAAAATTTTCTTATGCAATAACGTGTCATAAATCTCAAGGAGGCCAATGGAAAACAGTTTTTGTAGAGCAACCATATTTGCCTGATGGCGTCTCAAAAGAATATTATAGATGGTTGTACACAGCCATTACAAGAGCCCAAGAAAAGTTGTATTTAATTGGTTTTAAAGACGAGTTTTTCGTCGATTAATTTACTAAATAATGGATGGCTATGGTGCCAAACGTATTTCCTTTATTGAATCGCAAACCTTTAGATTCGTTGGTGTTAAAATTATAAACATATCCAAATTGAAACTTGTTTGCAGTAAATCTAAAACCAATTTCGAGTTGAAAAACTAAAGAAATAATTTCAGTAGTAACTTCGCTATTTGAATTCAAAAAACTACCTTCAATAGTGGCATCATATAAATTGTATTTAACACTTGGTTTTATGAATAAAAAAGATTCGACTTCTCTGGTATCATTGGTATTTTGATTATTTAAATTGGATTTAAAAGCTATTGAATTTGTTATTTTTTGTAGTGGATTTAAACCAATTCTACCATAAAATCCAGAAGAAATATTGGTAAAAACAGTTCCAACACTCGCAGAATTTACCCAAGTTAAATCCACAAAATCTGATGAAATTTTCGCCAAAAAAGTATCGTAAGAAGCGTTAATATTTATTCCTAGCGCATTTTTTATCTGATATTGCCAGCCTGTAGCTTTTTTAAAACCATATAAATCATGGATAAAATCTTGCAATTCTTTTCCAAAAGCATTTTTGCCAATCACGCCAACTTCAACCGAGGATGAGAAAATTTGGTTTGTTTTATAAACGTTTGTAAAACCAAATCCCCCAAATACATAAGCAGCAAAAGCCCTATCATGGTCTTCTATTGAAGTTACAATTGCTTTATAAGGTGTGTACATTTTATGACCTATTTGCCATTGAAGAATTCTTTTTTCGAGATTTTCTTTGATTGAACTTGAAAGAAATCGATAACTCAAAGACACTCCATTGGTATAATACCTGTCTTTTATAGTCGAGACATACAAATCATTGTCATTCACAAATGAGATTTCTTTGGAAAATTTTTGTTGAGAATATATCCAAATTGAGCAAAAAAAGAAAAAAAATGAGGTTTTAAATTTCATGTACTACAAATGTAATAGAAGAATTTTAATTAGATTATTTTTTATGAAATAATTAAAAAAAGGTTTTATTTTAGTACCTTTATTTTAATAATATGATAATTAAAGAAAAGCTTACAGCCGAGGATTTTGAGGATATAAAAAATAATAAAGAATTACTTGCCAAAATAAAAGAAAATAACATTTCCTATCATAAAGTAATAGAGGCACTTTCTTATTATAACGAATTGAGACTTTTACAGATTGAGTTGGTGAAATTACAAAGACACATTTCTAATGAAAATATGCGAGTTGCAGTAATTTTTGAAGGAAGAGATGCAGCAGGAAAAGGCGGAAATATAAGAAGATTTATGGAACATTTAAATCCTCGTTCAAGCAGGTTAGTGGCGTTAAACAAACCAACTGAAGTCGAAAAAGGACAATGGTATTTTCAAAGATATATCAAAGAATTACCCAATCCGGGTGAAATTGTTTTCTTTGACAGAAGCTGGTATAACAGGGCAGTTGTAGAGCCTGTAATGGGTTTTTGTACAGATAAACAATACAAAGATTTTTTGGTGCAAGTTCCTGAATTTGAACACATGATGTATGAAGATGGGGTTGTGATTATTAAATTTTGGTTGTCAATTACTAAAGACGAGCAACTAAAACGCTTTGAAGGAAGAAAAGAAAATCAATTAAAAAGATGGAAATTTAGCCCTGTTGATAAACAAGGACAAATCTTGTGGGACAAATACACGCATTATAAAGCTGAAATGTTTTCAAAAACACATACCACTTACAGTCCTTGGATGATAATCAAAACCAATGATAAAAAAGTAGCAAGATTAGAATCAATGAGACACGTTTTATCACATTTTTATTATGAAGGGAAGACAGAAGCAGGAACTATTTTAACTCCAGACCCCAATGTAGCAATGCGCTATTTTCGTTCAAATATTCATCAAATAGATTAGTTGTATGAAATTAAATTTAACAGAAAAGGATGTTAGAAATTTAAATACCAAAAAAGGTTTTTTGGCATTGTTATTAAAAGAACCTTACAGCGTTGAGAAAGCACTCAGATATATTGATTATCAGAAAAAAATCGAAAAATTACAAGGTGAATTGATTCGATTACAAACATGGGCAATCAACAATGATGAACGAATTATAATCGTGTTTCAGGGCAGAGATGCCGCCGGAAAAGGTGGTGCTATAAGACGTGTAACTGAGCGAATTAATCCACGTCACATGCGAATTGTAGCTTTGCCAAAACCTTCAAAAGACGAAGAATCACAATGGTATTTTCAACGTTATGTAGAGCAATTTCCCAAAGCAGGAGAAATGGTTTTATTTGATAGAAGTTGGTATAACAGAGCGGTTGTTGAACCAGTAAACGGATTTTGCACTCAAGAAGAATACGAGATTTTTATGAATCAAGTGAATGATTTTGAACGTATGATTTTAGAATCGGGCATTCATTTGGTGAAAATTTATATGTCAATTTCAAAAGATGAACAAGCAAAACGTTTTGCAGATATTAAAAAAGATCCTCTAAAACAATGGAAAATGACGAAGTTAGATGAAAAAGCGCAAGAGTTGTGGGATCAATACACCGAATATAAAAACGCCATGTTTTTGAGAACAAATACCAAAATATCTCCTTGGAAAATAATTCGTGCCAACAGAAAAACGGATGCAAGAGTGAATGTGATCAATCATATTTTGAAGATGATTCCTTACGATAAAAGTATTGAAATATAAATAGAAATAACTCCCCTAAAAAACTTGACAGCACAAGTAATCGTTTTGCTGTTTTTTTATGCTTAGCACAAGATCAAAAATAAAAATAGTTCTACTATTTATTGTACAAATTGGATTTTCAAACACACCTCCAATAGCTGTTAATGATGCTAATTTTGCCAAAAGAAATACAAATTTAGAAGTCGCTTCACCCGGAGTTTTAGAAAATGATACTGATTTAGACGGAGATGTTTTAACGGTCATTAGTTTTTTTGTAAATGGATTTACTTATACTCCAAACAAAACAGCAAATTTTAAAGAAGGCAGTATTTCAATATCTTCAGATGGTAGTTATACTTTTATCCCTACTCCTAACTATTTAGGTATAATTCCAACAATTACTTATGTCATTTCTGATGCACTTTTCACAACTAGTGCCAACTTAAATTTATCGGTAATTTTACCTCCAACAACACCAGTTGCCAGAAATGATTTTAATAAAGTTGAGTTAAACAAAGATTTAATTGTTTCTTCTCTAGGAGTTCTCGCTAACGATACAGATGAAGATGGAGACGCATTAACAGTCACACAATTTTCAATAAATGGTATTGCTTATAATTTTGATGAAACTGCAATTTTGAGTGAAGGAAGTATTTCAATTGCCGCAAATGGTAGTTATGTTTTCAAACCAACTATTGATTATTTAGGGCCAGTTTCAATCATCAATTACACGATTTCTGACGGAACTGCCTCAGCGAACGCCAATTTATCACTCTCTGTGGTTTTGCCTCCAGCACCACCAATCGCAATTGATGATGAAAATGCTACTGAGAAAAATAAAGTTTTAAATGTCTCTGCTCCTGGGGTATTATTAAATGATTCTGATGAAAATGGCGATGTGTTAAAAATCTCTCAATTTGCAGTAAATGGAACAGCATATCTTGCAGGAGAAACAGCAACTTTTATAGAAGGAAGTATTACAATTTCAGCAAACGGAAGCTATATTTTTACACCAGCAAAAGATTATTTTGGAGCAGTTCCTATCATCAATTATACCATTACTGATACTACTTTTTCGGCCAATGCCAATTTAATGATTACTGTGGTTTTGCCTCCAACACCACCAGTTGCAGTGAATGATTATGATACTGTTGAAATCAATACCACTTTAACGGTTCCTGCACCAGGAGTTTTTATCAATGATTCAGATGTAAATGGTGATGAACTAAAAATTACCAAATTTTTAATCAATGGGTTACAATATAATTCTGGACAAACAGCCATTTTACAACAAGGAAAATTTACATTATTTGTTGATGGAAGTTATACTTTTGAACCAAAGCCTGATTATACAGGTGATGTTCCAGTGATTTTTTATACAGTTTCAGATGGTATATTTTCAGCAACAGCCTCATTATTTTTCACAGTTGAACATATAACTAATTTGCTAGAAATTAGTGAATTATCGAGTTGTAATCAGGGCTTTACTTCTGCTGGAGAATACAAAGTTAGGTACTCAATTGTTCTTTTAAATAAAAGTTTTGCAAGAGATTATCATCAAAATTGTTTGATTAAAAATATTGATATTGTCAATGATTTGCAAGCTACTTTTGGAAATAGTTGTGTTGTTAAAGTTTCAGATGTGACTATTTCAAATAAAGATTTTATTACTATTCCAGGGGGATATCCACTAGAATTTAAACAAAAAGCTATAAATTCTGATTTTTTAAATATCACTTCTAGTTCAATCTTCAACTCGGATGCAATCGATAATCTAACTCTATATCCAAGACAAAACGTTACAGTTTCTTTTTGTGTAACTGTAAAACCTTTTTGTGACGGAAGACCCAATCCGACACCTTCTGGTTCAGGAGTTGATTTTGAAAATATTATAAATGTGACTTCTGACAGAGGCAATGTTTCAAAAAATATCGTACTTAACGATTTTCATACCACAGAGGCCGTCGTAACTGCGGGATTATTTATTCCCGAATTCAATGATTCTGTAAATCCACCTCCACCTGGAGTAATCAATTTTGACGGAACTTATGATTACGCAAACAGGGTAATTATCACTAATGAAGGCACTAAAACTGCTGAAAATATTAATTTTAATATGGGTTTGGGAAGTTTTTTTGACAACGGAATTGTCTTTACCGAAATTAGAATTGAACAAGTTGCGGGGCCAACTGTAACCATAAATCCAAATTATGATGGGAAAACCGAAACATTATTATTGTCACCAAATAATACTTTAGCTTCTGGCGAAAAAATAATTTTAGAACTATTTTACTTGATAGCTCCATATAATTCAAATACTTACAGTTATTTTAATCAATTTGATAAATCTCAAACCCAAGGTGGTTTAGATGGTTTTGATGAAACCACGGCGAAAAACAAAAGAAACTATTCTTTTGTGGTTTGGTCTGACGGTTTAGGCAATCATTTAGACAGGTATTATAAAACAAATTCTGCAACTGCAAGTATTTCTTCATCAGCACAGTGCAATTGTAACACTTCTGGAATGCGTTTTAAATTCACCTCTAATTCTTCGACCGAAAAAACAATTTCAGAAGTAATTAAAAAACCAAACGGCATTTTAGAGCACGAAGAAATTACCTATCAAATAAAAATAAAAAACACAAGTGAATCTGTTCAATTGGTTACACTTCAAATCCAAGATGTCATCACGAATAGTTGTGGTGGAAATATTGTTTCATTTACAAAACCTGTAATTTTAAATACTACAGCATCTACAAATCCAACTTTAAATCTAAATTTCAATGGAAGTACAGATAGTTTCATATTTTCGGGTACTGATGGGGTTTTAAAGAAAAATGAAACCGTTACAGTTCAATTTTCTGTTACTTATTATGAATCTTGTATTGGCGTCAATAAGGCTATTTTTACCGCTAGAAATCCTTTAAATGGTTTGGTTACTTCATCAAAAAATGTGAATATAAATGCTTCTACAGATTCTGATGGTGATGGAATTATTGATACGATTGATCTTGATGATGACAATGACACCATTCCTGATATCGCTGAATACAATGGATTGGGTCCTTTTGATGATCATGATAACGATTTGATTCCCAATTACAGGGACACAGATTTTGGGGTAGATACAATTGGTGATGGCATTGTAGATATTTTTGATTTTGACAATGATGGTGTTCCTAATCATTTGGATTTGGACAGTGATAATGATGGTATTTTGGACATCGTTGAAGCTGGCAACTCAATTTCAGATACCGACAAAGATGGTAAAACCAACAAAGCTGTTGGTGCAAATGGTCTTGACAATACCCGCGAAACAAATGACACTGTTTCTGCAAATATTAATTATGCAATTCCAAATTCTGATGCGGATAACAACCCAAATTTTTTAGACATTGATGCTGATGCTGATGGAATTGTAGATACTATTGAAGCACAATTAACAGCTAGTTTTATCTCTTTAAATGCTATTTTTTCTGATAATGGCATTGATACTGCTTTTCCTAATGGAATCATTCCAATAGATACTGATTTAGATGGAATTTCTGATTATTTAGACACAAATTCCGACAACGATATTCGAGATGATATTGTGGAAGGTTGGGACATAAATGATGACGGAATTCCTGAAAAAGTAGCGCTAAATATTGATTCAGATAAAGATGGTTTGGATGATGCTTTTGATATAGATAATAATTTATATGATCCCTCAAATGGACAAAATCCAATGAGTTTTCCAAACCTCGATAATACTGATACTCCTGAAAGAGATTGGAGAGAAATCATTGCAATCAAAGTAATTTTAGACAGTGTTTCAGCCTCAGAACGAAATAATTTGATTTTTACTTTCTCTTTAGTTACTAAAAACGATGAAGCTACTCTCATAGAAAGTGCTTCACCCATTCTAATTAATTTATCAACTCTCAATGGCACTGACACCACAAATATCTATGATGTTGCTAATTCTCCTTTCGATTTTATCGGTTTTACGAATATCAGTTTTACAATTTCTCCAAATACTTCCTCTGCTTCATTTACAATCACCACTATTGATGACACAATTTTTGAACAACCAGAATTATTCACATTAAAAGCAACCATAATCTCAAACAATACCATCAATAATGAACTTTTAGGCATTGGAACTATTTTAGACAATGACGAGCCGCCATCAATTACCATGAACAATTCTCGTGAAAATGAAGGCGTTGTTTTAGCTCATACAATTTCACTTTCCCACCCAAGTTCAACTCCAATTTTGATTGATGTAAGAACTGTTGATAACACCGCAAAAAGTCCTGACGATTATGCTACATTTTCTGAAATTCTTACTATTGATGGAACTATAGATCCAAACAATTCAAATACTCTAGTTTCATTTTCAATTTCTTCTAAAAACGATAATTTGAATGAATCTGATGAAGAAGAGGTAAATGTACTTGGAATTGTTACTTCCAAAAATGTTGGCAATCAAGATTTAAATAAAAAAGCCAACATCGTTGATATCGATCCAAATCCAACAATTGTTATTGATGATGTTACTGTTGAAGAAGGCGAAATTCTGAAATTTAGTATTCGTCTTTTGAATGCCAATTTAGAACCGATGCAAAATGATAAAAATATCAATCTCACATTAGAAACTATTGATGTAACTACTTTTGCAAATGAAGACTACGAATCTAAAAATGTTTTTAGAACAATTCCAGCATTCTCATTTTCAATCAATGAATTTGTCAATAGCATTGATGATCGCTTAAATGAAAAAACGGAAACCTTTTATTTACAAGTAAATACAAATTTAGACAACGTCTCAAATACATTTTCTCCAAGAGGCATTGGAACGATTACAGATAATGATTATCCAAACTTGTTTTCTCCAAATGCTGATGGAAAAAGCGATTATTTCGTTATTTTAGGAATTAAAGATGTGTACCCGAATTTTAAATTGACCATTTTTAATCGTCAAGGAAACGAAGTGTATCATTATAGTAACAAAGGAAATCCAAATCCAATCTGGTGGGATGGAACTTTTCATGGAAATCCTGCTCCAACAGGCGTTTATTTCTACATACTAGATTATAACGATGGCACTAAAAAGCCTAAAACCAATTTTATACAATTGATACGATAATGAAAAAGCAATTTCAAATTGACATTCAAAACGGGTTTATAAAAACTTGTTTTTTAGCGTTTGCTGCTTTTATTATCAGCATTCAGCTTTACGCTCAGCAACTGCCTCATTACACTCAATATTTGTACAATATGCAAATAATAAATCCGGCTTATGTGGGCTCAAGAGCCGAGTTGAGCGCATCTTTATTATCTCGTGAACAATGGGTTGGTATTGAAGGCGCTCCAAAAACACGCACTTTTTCTATCAATGGAAGATTACGAAGAGGTCTTGGAATTGGAACTACTTTCGTGAACGATAATATTGGGTTGTCAGAAACTAACAACATAAATGTTGATATTTCTTATACGCTTATTACCTCTCAATACAGCAGATTGTCTTTTGGGTTAAAGGGCGGAATGACTTTTTTTACCAACAATTTGGCTTCAGGAATTACGCCTGAAAATGAGATTTATTCCTCATCTTCTGGCAATTTTCCAAATGTTGGCTTTGGAGCTTTTTATTATGATGAAAAATTTTATGCCGGCATTTCAATTCCTTATTTGCTCGAAACACCCCAATTTTATATCAATGATTCTTTTCATAAAGTGAGGATGTCTAACAATCCAAGTTATTTTTTAACAATGGGAGCTTTGTATGATATTACTGAAAATGTCAAATTTAAACCATCAACAATGATAAGATATACCTCAGAGATGCCTTTTTCAGTTGATATAAATTTGAATTTTTTCTATAATAATATTATCGAAACGGGTGTTTCTTATCGTCATCAAAATTCAGTAAGTGGGTTATTGGCACTTATAGTAAATAAAAAATATAGAATTGGATATGCTTACGATTACAAATTTGCAGCCATTGCTGGCAATTTTAGCACACACGAAATTATATTTCATGTAGATATCAATTTAAAAAGAAATACCCATTGGTTGCTTAGCAATGAATGTTATTTTTAATTATTTAGAACTCCAGCAAGGTTTTCAAAACAGGGAAGTTTTTTTATTTTTCTAAAGGAAAACTCAATTGATGTTTAACTTCATTGAAAATTATAAAAATCTCACCCGCTATTTTTCTACTTATTTGCAGATACATTTCGTCTTTTTTCAACGTTCCATCTGCGCGCTTTGGATCTTCAAAAGGCAAATGAAAAATGTGATTGGCAGCATTGATAATTGGAATATTTATATCAGAAACATTACAAGTGATGATGGTAATAAACGATTCTGGATTTTCAGCATCATCAAACATTTTAGAAAAAACAGTTAGGTGCTTTTTTGTGCCTTCAAATGAAATTTCATACGTAGGATTTTGATGCGAGAAATTGTTCAATTGAAATGAAAACCCCACTTTTTGAAGTGTTTTAATGGTACTTCTATTGAAACAACCTATTTCTACTCCTCCTGAAAATGAATGGATGTTAAGTTGAAAATAATTGGCTGCATAAAAACTCCAAATTTGTGCTAACTGACTTCTCCTAGAGTTGTCGTTACAAATGAAATTTAGGTTAACCAATTCATTTTTAGCATACTCTTTGGCTATAGTTTCAGCGATTTTTAGTAAATATTGGTGTCTATTTTCACTGACCAAAATTTTATTTTTTGCTTTTTCAAAGAAGTTTTTAGTAGAAATAGGGGAAGTCCGCAACATCTTAATTATTTTTGTACTAATATAATGGTTAAGGTTTTTTTTAAAATTAATTTAAAGTTAAGTATGCGTTTAGAAATTGGAAATAATGTAGCTGTTTTGGACGACGTTTACAGAGGTAAAGTTATCAAAATCGAAGGCGAAAATATTTCTGTAAAATTAAATGACGGAATGATTTTAGTTTTTTTAGCCTCTGAATTGGTAAATATTGAAAAAGATCAGCACGAACTTTCCAAATATTCGGATATCAATCATCAATTGCTGAAAGAAAAAATGGTTTCACAACCATCCAAAAAAAGTGCTTTTAAAAAAGATAAAAACGAAACTATTTTAGAAGTTGATTTACACATCAATCAGCTAGTAAACTCAACTCAGGGTTTGGATAATTATGACATGTTGAATATACAATTAGACACTGCAAAAAGTAAAATTGAGTTTGCAATTAGCAAAAAAATACCCAAAATTGTGTTTATTCATGGAGTAGGAGAAGGGGTTTTGAAAAACGAGTTGATAAGTTTATTACATAAATATCCAGTTAGATTTTATGATGCTTCCTATAAAAAATATGGTTTGGGTGCCACTGAAGTGGCTTTTTTTCAAACTGCATTTATCTAATTTTCAAAAGCCTATTTTTGCACTATGAAACCAATTTATTTAGACAACGCTGCAACAACTATGATAGATGCTGAAGTATTGTCAGTGATACAGGCTGCGTCTTTAGAAAACTACGGAAATCCCTCCTCAACACATCAATTTGGTCGCAAAGCAAAATCGGCAATTGAAACTGCCAGAAAAAATATAGCAAAATACTTCAATGTTTCCGCTGGCGAAATTATTTTCACATCTGGTGGCACAGAGGCCGACAATTTGATATTGAACAATGCGGTTTTGAATTTGGGCGTTCAACGTATTATCACTTCAAAAATTGAACATCATGCAGTGTTGCATACCTGTGAATTTTTAGAAAAAACATCCCATAGAGTCGTAGATTTTGTAAAATTAGATGCTTTTGGAGCTGTTGATTTGGAGCATTTAGAAACGCTTTTAGCAACTTCTGATAAAAAAACATTAATCAGTTTGATGTTTATCAACAATGAAATCGGAAACATCCTTCAAGTAGCAGAAATTTGTGAATTGTCAAAAAAATACAAAGCACTTTTTCATTCAGATACAGTGCAAGTAATTGGTCATTATACCATTGATTTACAACAATTTCCTATCGATTTTATAGTGGCTAGTGCACATAAATTTCATGGTCCAAAAGGGGTCGGATTTGCCTATTTTAAAAAAGGATTTGGTATTTTGCCACTTTTCTATGGAGGTAATCAAGAAAAAGGGGCAAGGTCAAGTACCGAAAATGTACAAGGAATTTTGGGCATGGAAAAAGCGTTAGAAATTGCTCAAAAAAATATAGCTATTGATGCAACGTCCTTAAAAAATATCAAGCGTTATTTTATTTCTGAATTAAATAATTCCTTTCAAAACATCCATTTTAATGGACTTTCGGAAGACCTAGAAAAAAGTTCATACACCATTTTGAATGTTCGCTTTCCTGTAAAAAATGACTTGCTACTCTTTAGCTTAGACATGGCAGGAATTGCCGTTTCAGGAGGCTCTGCTTGTCAAAGTGGGGGCAATAAAGGTTCGCATGTATTACAGGAAATCTTAGATGATGCAGCTGTAAAAATGACTTCTATTCGTTTTTCATTTTCTAAATTTACGACTAAAGAAGATATTGATTTTACGATTGTAAAACTAAAACAGTTGTTACAATAGTTGCTAATTATAACGAATACTTATTCAAACTTTTTATAAAGCTTTCTGTTTTAATGTAAATACGTTTCTTTTATTTGTAAAAATGTTTCTTGTAATTGCTGTTACGTTTTCTTTAATTGCTAACACCTTTCCTTATAATAAGAACACCTTTCTTTATAATAAGAACACCTTTTTTTATAATGAGAATACGTTTCTTTATAATAAGAACACCTTTTTTTATAATAAGAACACGTTTCTTTATAATGCGAACACGTTTCTTTATAATGAGAACACGTTTCTTTATAATGAGAACACGTTTCTTTATAATGAGAACACGTTTCTTTAATTGGTAATCTATTTTTATAACGGATTGTGTAAGTAAAAAAGCGTCAAGGAACAAAATACTGACAATACCCAGTCAAAATTTAAAGGTATCAAAGGATTGTAGGGTTGTGTTTCGTATTTTAAAAAAAATAAATATAAAAAAATAATGGATGTAAAAAATAAACGCCTCATAATTTATGAGGCGTTTAAAAAAATAAGTATTCAAATTGGTATTAAAATCCTTGACCAGGAGCAGTTGGAGCACTTAATGCTTGAGCAGTTTTAGGATTCAAAATTAAATAGGTTCCTATGGCAGTTAGGGCTGCATATTTTCCATAGGTTCCTATTTTTTTGATGGCTTCTTTTCTTGTCATCTCTGTTGAGTTTTTATCTTGATTTTTCATGATGTGTTGTTTTATGTGTGTTGAAATTATTCTAATGTTATTTTTTTGTTCAATTTTCCGCTTTCAGTTTCCAATTGAACAACATAGATTCCTGTTGACAATGTTGGTAGGTTCAAGTCTTTTACGCCCAATGAATTGAAAGAAGTTGCAAAAACTTGTTTTCCAAGCATATTGTACAATTTTAAACTCGCTTTTCCTTGAGTCAATCCAACTACTCTTAAGGTAGTTTTATCAGTTGTGTAAACACTTACGTTTTGTAAAGTAACATCAGTAGTACTCAAAACACTACTTGCTTTGGTGTGTAAATAAAAACGACCAATTCCGTTTACAGATTCAGTTAAAGTTACTCTATAATCAGTGTTGATTTCGTCTAAACGAGTCATTGTGTTCGTTAATCTGTCTTCTAAAAATACTTTTATACCTTCTGGCAAATTCAATGCTTCTGCAGTGAATATGATTTCTTTACCAGCGGTTGCACTAATTCCAACAGGAATCACCATGTTTTCATAATCTGAGTTTGGTAGTGATTGTACTTGGTATTTTTTACCCTCATTGTCTGTCAATAAATTTGTGAAAACATCAAAAGGGTCTTCAATACCAACAAATGTTTCACCATCATAACCATTATCATATCCTGTGGTAGCATTGGGTACAAAATAAACCTTCGCATATCTGTTTACCGAACCATCTGTCATAAATAAGTTAACAACGGTATTAGATGTTTTTTGGAAAGTATCAGCATTATTTGTTTGGTTTGCTTTTGTGAAAACAATATTGTTTGCACTTTTACCTCTCACAAAAAATCCTTGTGCAGGAGCAATAATATATGACTCAACATCGGTAGGTTTTACATCATATTTTCCAATACCTTGGTTCCAAATCCAAATGCTTCTAGTGTTTAAATTGCCATTATTAGTAGAGGTAAAAGTAGCACTATTGATATACGAAGTATAAGGATTTCCTACTAAGTTGATGCCTCCTCTTCCTCCAGTAACAAGTGATAAAGAAACATCGGATGTATTGATAGTTCCTGTAAAAGAAATATCACCAGCAACAGTTCTTTTTACAGAATATCCTTGGCCAGGATTGAAAGTTCCTGCACCATTTACCTGTAAATAAGACCAATTATCAGAACCTGTTTCATAGATTCCAATCCCCCTGTTATTAGGATTTTCAGTACCAGAAGCAATACCGTTTGCAGTTACATAATCATTATTATACACTTGACCAACTACTGGACTAGAAACCAAATACCAATTATCTGAAGGTAAGTTTCTAGTATACGTTACATTTCCTGTTGAAGTTCCGTTTACGATTAATGAACCACCTGAATTGATAACTATTCCATTAGGCTCAGAAACCGATAAGTTAAAAACAATAGCATTTGTTGAAGCACCAATGATTGGAGCATTTGTAACGTCAGGAATTATTGCATTTTTAGATACTGTTGGTACTCCGTCACTCCAGTTTCCAGCTGTTGCCCAATCTGTATCAACATTACCTGTCCAAGTAGTTGAAGTAACTATTTTGTAAATTGATATATCTCTTTGTGAACCCGTATAAGCTGCAAATCTTGGAGATCCTGAATTATATTGTAATCTTCTAGTAGTTAAAGCAAGGTTGCTTATTTGAAATTCATCCGTAACGAAAGCTATTGTCCATCTTTGGTTATCAGTTGTTACTTCATCAACAATCTGAATGTTATTACCACTTCCTGTATATGACACATATTTTGATGATGCTGCATTAAAAATTGATTTTCCACCACCATTTGTTTTTATTTCCCAAACAATTGATGTAGCTGGGTCTGTAAGAGTATTTGAGGCTGGAGTAACATCTGTTTTATCTAAATAAGTTGAATTAACATAAGTATTATTCATTGCGAAAAGTTCTTGAGTTTCATCAACGAGTACATAGTATGAATCATCAACAATTTCAGAAACATCAGTAATTTTCACAAAAGAACCAACACCTGAGTAAGAAGCTGGTGCTTCATCATCTACAATAGTCAAAGTATGTGTAGCTTGTGAAATCACCAATCCAGTCACAGCAATTGTTTCAGTAATTGTAAAGATGATCGTTTCATTATCAGTATCAGCATCATCATTGATGTCAACTGTGATGTTTTGAGTGCCGTTTGCTGTGAAAGATAATGCTGTTGGTGAAGTAAATGTATAATCACCCACTTCAGCAGTACCACCAGTAACTGAAACATTGATATTTAT
>MNYM01000046.1 GCA_001873065.1 Flavobacteriaceae bacterium CG2_30_31_66 | reverse complement strand
TATCACCTACAAAATAATCGTGACTGAAATTCTTTGCTAAAGTTTCAACTGCATATGGTTTAATCTCGGAAGTCATTACACATTCCGTTTCAAAACCTAATTCATTAAACGATTTTTCAAAACCTAATCTTATTCCTCCAAGTCCAGCAAATAAGTCTATAAATTTAACTTTTGTCATTTTTATTGTTTTTTTAGGTTATAATCTACTTGTGGTTCAGAAGCAATTGATAATTGATTTTCGTATTCTTCGATTTCGATTTTTTCGCATCCAATAACAGTTAAACATTGTAAAAAAAAAGAGGCACTAAAGGTACCTCGACTGATTTTACTATCGATACTTGATTTGGTTTCCTCAATTCCGATTTGTTCAAGCATATTTGCCAAGTCTGAATTTGAAATTCCTCTACGAACTAATTCTGACTTTAATAAACGCTTGACCTTATCATTCCAATCTGACATAATTATGGATTTGATTTATTGCAAATTTGAATAATTATTTGTAAATATGCAAATAAAAAGGCAAAAATAAAAATACGTTGGGTTCCAAAGTATATAAATAATAGTGGTTTTAGTGCTTAATCAAAGTTGCTTTTTTATTTTTAAAGTCATGGATATAAACTGAAAAGTTAATGTTAAATCCGCTATTATTCATACACCAAAACGTTTTGATTTATTTTGACCCGTCCCAAATAAATTCCAAACATTATCTACAAAAACAACAAAGTAATTAGGTTTTCAGAAAAACAATTGGAGACAATCTATTTTGAATAAACTTTTCTGTAATGAATGTTGTTTCAAGCACAAATTGCAATCAAAACTTTACAAAGAAGCAACCAACCATTCAAATAAAATAGAAAATCATTTAAAGTGCATGATAATTAATTCAAAATGCACGATAAATAATTTAAATGTAATAATAAATAATTTGTAAATAATAACAAATCATTCGTAGGAAAGTATAAATCATTCGTAGGAAAGTACAAATAATTCGTAGGAAAGTACAAATCATTCGTAGGAAACAACAAATAATTCGTAGGAAACAATAAATAATTTGTAGGAAATGATAAAAAATTTAAAGGAGATAATACATCATTCAAAGGAAATGACAAATCATTGGAAGAAAACAACAAACCATTAGTAGGAAGTAAGTAATCACTCGAAGGAAAAGCATACTGATAGCATTTTCAACGAATTGATCATTCAAAAAGTGGTAGAAAATCGTGAGAAATTCAATTTTGTAAGGATGTTACTTTTTATGAAGGCTTTCAATAATAGTATCATACACCATACAATAATACTCATGAAACCTAGGAAGCAATACATTTTCGATGTTTTTGGTATTTTTCAAAACAGCCAAATCAAACAATTGAACGTCGTCAACTTCTTCTTTTTGAATAGATAAACTTTCGATGGGAACTTTTAATTCAGCAATAAAAACATGATGATGTTCATTGTCTTGAATGCCATTTGCATGGGAAACTTGATGGATTCTTGTGCCAATTTTTAACAATTCATCACTTTTGATTTCCAATCCTAATTCTTCATGAACTTCTCTGATGGCAGCATCTAAAATAGTTTCTCCAGCACCAATATGCCCTGCAACAGAAATATCCCACAAACCAGGAAACACTTTTTTGGTCATGGCTCTTTTTTGCAACAAGATTTTGTCATCTTTTGTAAAAAACCAAATATGAACAGTCGCATGAAACCAACCATTTTTATGTGCTTCCGATTTTAAAGCAACTTTTCCAGTTGGTTTTCCATCAGGCGTTAAAATGTCTATAAGTTCGTCCATTTTTTTTAATAAGACCTCACAGGTTTTCAAAACCTGTGAGGTCTAAAAGTGTTAAATTAGTTATTCAAAATAAGAAAAAGTTTCTCCTCCTTTGATTTTCAACAACGTTTCATAAATCATTTTGATGACGTTTTCAACATCTTCTCTGTGAACCATTTCAACAGTGGTATGCATGTAACGCAAAGGCAAAGAAATCAATGCTGAAGCCACACCACCATTGCTGTATGCAAAAGCATCTGTGTCAGTTCCTGTAGCTCTTGACAACGCATTTCTTTGATACGGAATGTTATTTTCTTCAGCAGTTTGTGTTATTAAATCACGTAATTTTTGTTGCACTGCAGGTGCATACGCAATTACAGGCCCTTTTCCTAATTCTTGATGTCCTGATTTTTTAACATCAATCATTGGAGTAGTAGTATCATGCGTTACATCAGTACAAATCGCCACATTTGGTTTGATGGTTTGTGTGATCATTTCTGCACCTCGCAAACCAATTTCTTCTTGCACTGAATTGGTTACATACAATCCAAAAGGCAATGTAATGTTATTTTCTTTCAATAAACGCGCAACTTCAGCAATCATAAAACCTCCCATTCTGTTATCCAAAGCTCTGCAAACGAATTTGTTTCCATTCAAAATATGAAAAGTATCAGGATAGGTAATGACACAACCCACATGAACGCCTAGTTTTTCAACTTCTTCTTTGGATGAACAACCACAATCAATAAATATATTTTCTGGTTTTGGGGCTTCTTCGGAAGATTTATCTCTTGTGTGAATCGCTGGCCAACCAAAAACACCTTTTACAATGCCATTTTTGGTATGAATATTCACGATTTTACTTGGCGCAATTTGGTGATCACTTCCACCATTTCTGATGACATAAATTAATCCTTTATCCGAAATATAATTTACATACCAAGAAATTTCATCTGCATGACCTTCTATGACCACTTTGTATGTTGCTTCAGGATTGATGATTCCAACTGCAGTTCCATAAGTATCTGTGATAAAAGTATCTACATAAGGTTTTAAATATTCCATCCAAATTTTTTGACCTTCCCATTCATAACCTGTTGGAGCAGCGTTATTTAAATATTTTTCTAAAAATTTGATGGATTTTTCAGTAAGTATTGATGTATTTGACATATTGTATTTTAAATTTTCTGTAAAAATAAAACGATTTTTAATGATTATTGTAAAAATAAATCTAAAAAATTGTAACAAAAGTCTTTATTTTTACACACATAACAGTACTTTTAAAAAATCTAAACCCAATAAAATGAAGCTAGTCATCAAAAATTTAACAAAAACATATTCAAATGGCGTAAAAGCTATTGACAATTTGAGCATTGAAATCGGAACTGGAATGTTTGGTTTATTAGGGCCAAATGGCGCTGGAAAATCTTCTTTAATGAGAACCATTGCTACGTTGCAAAGTCCAGATTCTGGTACAATTCATTTTGGAGATATCAATGTTTTGGAGGATAAAATGGCATTGAGAAAAGTGTTGGGGTATTTGCCTCAATCTTTTGGGGTGTATCCAAAAATGTCAGCGGTGGATTTGTTGGATTATTTTGCTACTTTAAAAGGTGTTTCTAACAAAACTGAAAGAGAAGCTTTAGTAAAAGAAGTGTTGGAAATCACCAATTTATATGATGTTCGTAAAAAATATGTAGCAGGTTATTCTGGTGGTATGAAACAGCGTTTTGGCATTGCACAATTGCTGTTGAACAATCCAAAATTGATTATTGTTGATGAACCAACTGCAGGTTTAGATCCCGCAGAAAGACACCGTTTTTTGAATGTGTTGCGTGAAGTTGGCACGAATTGTACGGTTATTTTTTCAACGCATATTGTGGATGATGTGAAAGAATTGTGTAATGAAATGGCAATTTTGAATGGTGGAAACATTTTAAATCACACCACTCCACAAGAAGCAACTAAAGCTTTAGAAGGAAAAATTTGGAAAAAAATAATCAATAGAGAAGATTTAGAAGAAAATCAACAACAATTTGATATTTTATCATCAAGCTATAATCAAGATAATACTTTAAATATCAGAGTTCATGCATCAGAAAAACCTTCAGAAGATTTTGTGGAGGTTGCTCCGCAATTGGATGATGTGTATTTTATTGCATTAAAAAAAGATGAACCAGCTCAAGTTTTGAGTTCTTAGTTGTCAGTTTTAAGTTAAGATTATGTATCAGTTTTAACTTTTAACAAAAAACTCATCACTAAAAATTCATCACTAAAAACTAATTAAAATATGTTTTCAACAATATTCAAACAAGAACTCAAATACTGGTTCAACAAGCCAGCATTCTATATTTATTTGGTCATTTTTTTCTTTTTATCATTCTTTTTATCAGCAGCTTCTGCTGGGCTTTTTGATTCTGTAACTGCCACAACAGGCTCTTCAAGAATTGTGAATTCGTCAATAGGAGTGAATAATTTATTAAATGGTTTGACCGTTTTTATCTTCTTTTTATTTCCTTCCATTATTGGAGTTTCCATTCACAGGGATTTTAAAAGTGAGATGCACACCATTTTATATTCCTATCCTTTTACAAAAGCGAATTATTTATTTGCGAAATTTTTAAGTGGAATTGTGGTGGTTACTGTAATTGTTTTATCAATTGCTATTGGAATGATGATTGGGTTTCGTTTTCCAGGCACCAATGCTGATTTGGTGGGACCTTTGCAACTTTCAACGTATTTTAAGGCATATTTAGTTTTTATTTTACCCAATATTTTGTTGTTTGGAGCCATTGTTTTTGCAGTCGTTACTTTTTCTAGAAATATTGCTGCAGGATTTATCACTGTAATTGTATTGCTTTTTGTGCAAGGTGTTTTAGAAAGTTCGCTTTCTGAGCCTGAACAAAGAGGTTTATTGGCAATTTTAGATCCTTTTGGAGCGGCTTCTGTGAATTATTATACCAAATATTGGACGCCTTCTGAACAAAATGAATTACAAATTCCTATTAAAGAAATGATTGTTTACAATCGTTTGTTATGGTTGGCAATTGCGAGTTTGGTTTTTGGATTGGTATTTCGTTTTTTTACATTTAGTCAAAATGCATTGTCATTTTCGTTTAGAAAAGCAAAAGGAGAAAGAGTTACCAAAACCAATTTTAGTGGAATTACCAGAATTTCGTTACCTAAAGTCGCTTACGATTTTTCATTCTTTCAAAACCTCAAAACACTTTGGAAATTGTCCAATATCGATTTTAAATACATTATCAAAAGTTGGCCTTTTATTTCAATTGTTTTGGTTGGATTGGTGTTGATGATTGTTGGCTTATCAGAAATTGGCGATATTTTTGGAACTCCCACTTTGCCAGTTACTTGGAAAATGTTGAATATTGGAAATGTCTTTTCATTATCCATCATTATTTGTACTTTTTTGTATGCAGGAATGCTTATAAATAGAGCGAAAATTTCCAATTTGAATCATTTAGTGGATGCAACTCCAATTCCAAATTGGACCTTATTGTTTTCAAAAGTGCTAGCTTTGGTAAAAATGCAATTGGTTTTATTAGCGCTAATTATGGTTTCTGGAATGGTATTTCAAATGTATAAAGGCTACTACACTTTTGAAATTGGGCATTATTTTACAGAATTATTTTTATTAGAATTTCTCAATTATTTTATTTGGGCTATGCTCGCAATTTTCATTCAAACGTTGATTGGAAATCCCTATTTGGGCTTGTTTTTATTATTGGTACTTTCCATTGGAATTCCGTTTTTATCATTGGCAGGCATTGAACAAGAAATTTTTAAATACAATGAAGGTCCAGGATATGATTATTCTGATATGAATACATACGGATTTTTAACGCCATTTTTAGTCTATAAATTGTATTGGTTTTTATGTGGATTTACTTTATTAATTTTTTCAGCATTGTTTTGGGTTCGTGGAATTCCAAACTCTTTCAAAGAGAGAATTCAAATTGCAAGTTCAAGATTTAAAGGAGTTTATGTAGTAAGTTTTGTGATTTTCTTTTCGGCATTTTTAGGATTAGGATTTTCTATTTATCAAGAAACAGGCACTAAAAACAAACGAACTTCTTCCAAGGAAGCTGAAATGCGAAGTGTAGAATGGGAAAAGAAATACAAAAAGTTTGAAAATTATGCACAACCAAGAATTGTTGGCGTAAAAACAAAAATGAATATCTATCCAAAAGAACGATTTTTTGATGCAACTGCCATTTTTACGATGGTCAATAAAACTGACAAAGCTATTGATAGCGTTTTTTTGAATCATAATTCTTTGAAAAGTACCTTCGTTTTTGACAAACCAAATAAACTCGTTTCGAAAGATACCATCCATAATTTTGATATTTATTATTTTGATAAAAAAATACAACTTGGAGATTCTTTGCAATTGATTGTCACTGTAAAAAGTAAAAAAAATACAACGTACAGACAAAATTCTCCTGTGATTGAAAACGGAACATTTATCAATAATTTTGCGATTTTTCCTTCTTTAGGATATTCTTCAAATGGCGAATTGACAGATGATAAAACTCGAAAAAAATACGGTTTACCAAAGAATGATTTGCGTCCTCATCCATCAGATTCCTCAGCTTTAGGAAATACCTACATTTCAAAAGATGCAGATTGGATTGATTTTGAAGCCACAGTTTCTTCA
The DNA here is from genome assembly GCA_001873065.1 of Flavobacteriaceae bacterium CG2_30_31_66. Lineage (GTDB taxonomy): Bacteria > Bacteroidota > Bacteroidia > Flavobacteriales > Flavobacteriaceae > Polaribacter. Next base: position 59,990 of record MNYM01000046.1, on the reverse strand, counting down.
TCCAAAGACCAAATTGCGATCGCTCCAGGATATTTGCAAAAAGAATGGACTGAGGGTGACAGACGTTTTTTCCATTACAAAATGGATTCAAAAATTTTAAATTTTTACGCATTCAATTCAGCGAGATATGAAGTGAAAAAAGAAATGTATAAAGGCATCAGTCTTGAAATTTATTATCACAAACCACATACCTTCAATTTGGATAGAATGATGAAAGGAATGAAAGCTTCTTTGGAGTATAATTCGAAAAATTTCAGTCCATATCAACACAAACAAGCCAGAATTATTGAGTTTCCAAAAACCGCAGGAACTTTTGCACAATCTTTTCCAAACACCATTCCATTTTCGGAAGGAATTGGATTTATTGCAGATGTAAAAGACGAAAAAAATGATGGTGTAGATTATCCTTTTGCAGTGACAGTGCATGAAGTAGCGCATCAATGGTGGGCACATCAAGTGATTGGTGCAGATGTTTTGGGTGCCACAATGTTGTCTGAAAGTATGTCTGAATATGTTTCTCTGAAAGTGTTGGAACATCAACAAGGAAAAGAAAAAATGCGTACTTTTTTAAAGAAAGCCTTGGATGATTATTTATTGTCAAGAACATTTGAAAGAAAACGCGAAAATCCATTGATGTATAATGATGGTCAAGGATACATTCATTATCAAAAAGGGTCTATGGTTTTGTATGCTTTGAGCGATTATATTGGCGAGAAAAAGCTGAATGAAGCTTTGAAAAAGTACGTCGAAAAAGTACAATTTCAAAATCCACCTTACACAACTTCAATTGATATGGTAAATCACATCAAAGAAGTAACTCCTGATTCTTTGCAATATGTTATAAAAGACATGTTTGAAACCATTACTTTGTATAGAAACAGTGTTAAAAAAGCAACATCAACAAAACTGAAAAGCGGAAAATATCAAGTAGATATTGAGTTTGAAGTATCAAAATACAGAAATGACGATCAAGGAAAAATCTATTATGGAGAAAAAAAGGGCGATACTTTAAGTTATAAAAACGACAAAATGGAAAAACCAATTTTATCTGTTCCTTTGAAAGATTACATTGATATCGGAATTTTTACAGAAGAAACAATCAATGGTAAAAAGACAACAAAAGAACTTTATTTGAAGAAACATAAAATCACAAGAATCTTTAATAAAATTCGCATTATTGTGGATAAAAAACCAACAGAAGTAGGTGTTGATCCGTATAATAAATTGATTGATACACAATCTGATGATAATCGAATAAAGATTTAGATTTTAGATATTTATCGAAAGACCTCACAGGTTTTGAAAACCTGTGAGGTCTTTTTTTGTTGATTTATTTTTAGTTTTTAAAATCAGAAAAAAATACCTTTGTAAAAACATTCTGAAAATGAAAAAATCATTTCTTTTACTGCTTTTACTATTGATGTATGCTTGTGGAACAAAAAAAAATATCTCCATAAATTATTTAGACGAATACATCATTCCAGATTCGTTACAGTTTCAAAATCAAACAATTGGAGGTTTGTCAGGAATTGATTTTGTGAATGATGACTATTTTTTTGTGATTGACGATTCCAATAATCCTAGAATAGTGACTGCAACAATTGGCATCAAAAGTGATACAATTGAAACTGTCAATTTCAAGAAAACCATTCTTTTAAACGATTCAACAAGTACTTTTTTCAAAGAAAATGAGTTGGATTTAGAATCCATTTTTGTTGATAAAAAAACCAATGAAATACATTTGGTAAGTGAAGGTTCTATCAGGAAAAAAAAGCAACCAACGATTTTTAAAATCGATGCAAATGGCAGATTTTTAGACCAATTTCAATTGCCAAAAACACTCTCAAATATCGAAACTTTCAAACACAATGGCGTTTTTGAATCTTCAAGTAAAAATATTGATAATCAAGGTTTTTGGGTTGGAGTAGAAGCGCCACTTTCTGTAGATGGTGATGAACCAACTTTTGAAAAAAAGTCATCACCAATTAGAATTACGTATTTTGATAAAAAATCAAAAATTGCGACGAAACAATTTGCGTATCAATTGGAAAATATTTCAAAACCTTTCAAAGGAAATCAAAATCTAAATGGCGTAACTGCCTTGCTTGAAATCCAAAAAAATCATTTTTTGATTGTGGAAAGAGCGTTTCAAAATAATTATGGAAGTTATGGAAATACGATTCGTATTTTTGAAGCGTTTATAGAAAAAAATACCACAAATATTTTGTCAATTTCATCTTTGAAAAACACCTCTTTTACGCCTCTGAAAAAAAGGTTGTTATTTGATTTTGATACTGTGAAAGAGTTTTTAACAGAGGGTATTATTGATAATATTGAGGGAATTACGTTTGGTCCAAAATTAAAAAACGGAAATCAATCTTTAATTTTGGTGGCTGATAATAATTTTCAATTGTATGGAAAACAATTAAATCAGCTAATTTTATTGGAAATTAAAACAAATAAATAGTATTTTTACAATTCAAATTCTAAAATAATCACAGTTATTAGCTTCATAAAAAAAATCATAGCCAAGAAAAAATTCGATAATCTTTTGATTGAAAATGAGAAATCGAGAGTGGTTTCTCTAAACGAAATCAAAACTGTTGGCGTGATTACTTCCCAGAGCATTTTAAAATGGACAAATATTCAAGAAGAAGTTGAGAAAATTTTGAAGCTTGAAAATGTGAAATTTTTTAGTTTTTTGGATGTTGATAAAAAATACAAATCTCCGTTAAATCATTTTTCTGATAAATCTTTTAATTGGCAAGGAAACATCCAACAAACAGAATTGTTAGAATTTTTGGAAGAACCTTTTGATATGTTAATTGGGTATTTCAACGTAAAAAATATCTTTATAGAATCAGCTGTTTTGCATTCTAAAGCAACATTCAAAGTTGGAATTTCAGGGGTAAATCAACAATTGTATGACATCGAAATTGCTGAAATCCCAAGTAATATTGACAGTTTTTTAATTGAACTAAAAAAGTATCTTATTCTTTTAAATAAAATTAAAAATTAAACGACATTTCAAAAGTTGTGGATTCTTGTCAAGAATTTTTTTTTTGAAGATTTCATCCATTTTAAAAGTGTAATTTTGTGTATCAAATTTTAAGAATAATGCAAAAATTTATTGGTCTAGGTGTTGCTTTGGTAACGCCTTTTAAAAACGATTTTACAGTGGATGTTGAAGCGCTTATAAAATTAGTGCATTTTAACATTGAAAACGGAACTAATTATCTAGTGATCAATGGGACAACTGGTGAAAGTGCTACTATTTCCAAAGAGGAAAAAGAATTGATTATTGAAGTGGTTGTGAAAGCAAATAACAAACGTTTGCCTCTAGTTTTAGGAGTTGGAGGAAACAATACCTTGGAAGTTGTAAAAGAATTGAAAACCAGGGATTTATCGCAATTTGATGGAATTTTATCTGTAGCTCCTTATTATAGCAAACCAACACAAGAAGGTTTTTATCAGCACTACAAAGCCATTGCAGAAGCCACAGAAAAACCAATCATTTTATACAATGTTCCTGGAAGAACAGCTAGAAATATGGAGCCAAGCACGACTTTACGTTTGGCAAAAGATTTCAAAAACATTGTTGCTGTAAAAGAAGCAGGCAACAATCAGCAACAATATTACACACTTTTAAAAGACAAACCTGCAGATTTTTTAATCATTTCTGGAGATGATGATTTGGCTTTAGGTGTTACTTTGGCTGGAGGTTCAGGCGTTATTTCTGTAATTGGGCAAGCGTTTCCAAAAGAATTTTCGGACATGATTCAATTAGGTTTAGAAGGAAAAAACAAAGAAGCGTATGAAATTCATTATAAAATGATGGATATCATCAATTATATTTTTGAAGAAAATAATCCAGCAGGAATCAAAGCTGTTTTGCAAGAATTGAACATTTGCGCAAGTACAGTTCGTTTGCCTTTGGTAAAAGCAACTGATAATTTGCAATCTAAAATAGCAAATTTCGTAGCAAATTTCTAGTTTTCAGTACTTTTTACATTTAAAATTACAACTTTTTTAAGAGTTTTCTTCTTATGAAAGTTGTAATTTTGGTTTACAATAAATACAATTTTAATCGTTAATAATTAAGATTTTTGTTCTAGAAATAGTTTTTTTCTCAACAAAAAAAATCATTTTACTAATCCAACTTTAATTCATAATTTTGCAAGATGCAAAAATTTAAAAATTTAGCGTTTTTAGCATTCGTAAGTCTTTTATTATTCTCATGTGGAGAGTATCAAAAAGTGCTTAATAAAGGGACTGTTGAAGACCAATATAAAATGGCTGTAAAAATGTACGAAACTAAAAAATTCGCAAAAGCCATTCAATTGTTTGAAAAAGTAACTCCTGCTTACAGAGGAAAACCACAAATGGAAAGAATTCAATTTATGGTTGCTCAATCAAATTTCAATGAAAAAAACTATCAAAATGCTGGATATTATTTTGATCGTTTTGCAAAAAATTATCCATCAAGTTCTAAATTGGAAGAAGCTTCTTTCGCCTCTGCATTGAGTTATAAATTGGCTTCACCTGAATTTAGCAAAGATCCAACAGATACCAATAAAGCTTTAGATGCATTTCAAAGTTTTATAAATGCTTTTCCAACTTCTGAAAAAATTGATGAAGCGAATCAGCATTATAAAGAATTGCGTTACAAATTGCAGAAAAAATATTTTGAAATAGCGAAGACTTATTACACGACTGCTGATTATGATTTGAGAAATTATAAAGCTGCTATTCAGGCTTTTGACAATTTATTATCAGATTATTTAGGTTCAGAATTCAAAGAAGAAGCTTTGTTATACAGATTAAAAGCAGCCCATGATTTTGTTTTAAAAAGTTATGACAGAAGAAAACCCGAGCGTATCAAAGATGCTTTAGAAGCATATGATAAATTAATCAGAAATTATCCTGAGTCAAAATATTTAGACGAGGCTAAAAAAATGTATGAGACCCTTGTTAAAGAACAAGAAAGAATTAACACTCTTATCGAAAACTCAAAAGAATTACAAGATTCAAAATAGAAAATAAAAAATGGATTATAAAGACACAAAAGCGGCTATAAGTACAATTACTTATGACAAAAATCAACTTGAAGCGCCAACTCAAAATATTTATAAAGCGATTGCAATTATTGCAAAAAGAGCAGAGCAAATCAATTCAGATTTAAAAACTGAATTGGTTGAAAAATTGGAAGAATTTGCTACTTTTAATGATAGTTTAGAAGAAGTTTTTGAAAATAAAGAGCAAATTGAGGTTTCTAAGTTTTATGAGCGTTTGCCAAAACCAACTGCATTGGCTGTTGAAGAATGGTTAAAAGGTAAAGTATATTTTAGAACTCCAGATTCGGAATAATGTCTATTTTAAGCGGAAAAAAAATTCTTTTGGGCATTACTGCAGGAATTGCCGCTTACAAATCAGCAAATTTAGTTCGATTATTTATAAAATTAGGCGCAGAAGTCAAAGTTATTATGACTCCTGCGTCTAAAGATTTTATAACACCTCTCACACTTTCTACTCTCTCTAAAAATCCTGTTCATTCTTCGTTTTATGATACAGAAAACGACAACGAACTTTGGAACAATCACGTTGAATTGGGTTTATGGGCTGATTATTTTTTGATTGCACCAACAACTGCAAATACCTTGTCAAAAATGGCAAATGGTACTTGCGATAATTTGGTCTTGGCAACTTATTTATCAGCAAAATGTCCTGTATATTTTGCGCCAGCAATGGATTTGGACATGTACAAACATTTTTCAACTAAAGAGAATATTGAAAAATTACAAAGCTTTGGAAATATCTTAATTCCTGCAACTTCTGGAGAATTGGCAAGTGGTTTGGTTGGAGAAGGAAGAATGGCAGAACCAGAAGATATTGTTTCGTTTATTGAAAATGATATTTTATCAAAGTTACCTTTGCGTGATAAAAAAGTATTGATTACGGCAGGTCCAACTTATGAAGCTATTGATCCTGTTCGTTTTATTGGAAATCATTCTTCTGGAAAAATGGGTTTCGAAATTGCCAAGGAAGCAGCCAATTTAGGTGCTGAAATTTTTTTGATTTCTGGGCCATCAAACGAGCAAATCAAACATTCTTTGATTCATAGAATTGATGTGATTACTGCAGATGAAATGTATAAAGCTGTACATCAATTTTTTCCTGAAGTAGATATTGCTATTTTGGCAGCTGCAGTTGCCGATTACAAACCAAAAAATGTTGCAACTCAAAAAATAAAAAAGAAAGATGCAACGTTATCCATTGAGTTGAAACCAACCAAGGATATTTTAGCATCTTTAGGAGAAATTAAAAAAAGCCAATTTTTAGTTGGTTTTGCATTGGAAACTGACAATGAAATTGAAAATGCAAAAAGCAAATTGCAACGGAAAAATTTAGACTTGATTGTTTTAAATTCTTTGCAAGATAAAGGAGCAGGTTTTGCAGCCAACACAAATAAAATTACTATTATTGATAAAGATTTGAATAGTACTGATTTTGATTTGAAATCTAAATCAGCTGTTGCCAAAGATATTATTACTAAAATCATACAAAAATTAGATGCGTAAACTTGTTTTTTTTACTGCCTTTTTAGGCTGTTTCAATCTATTTTCGCAAGAAGTAAATTGTTTGGTAAAAATCAATTATGAACAAATTGGAGGTTCTAATAGACAAATTTTTCAAACCTTAGAAAAAGCGTTGACTGAGTTTATCAATCAAACAAAATGGACAAATAGAGTTGTAAAACCTGAGGAGAGAGTAGATTGCGCCATCAATATCATCATTACTTCCAGAGAAGACAATACTTTTTCAGGTACTTTACAAATTCAATCTTCTAGACCCGTTTTTGGCTCAACATATGCAACACCTTTATTGAATATCAAAGACAATGATTTCACTTTTAGATACAACGAATTTGATCCTTTGATATACAATCGGAATTCTTTTGATAGTAATTTAATCTCTACCATCGTATTTTATGTATATACGATAATTGGTGTTGATGCAGATTCGTTTTCAAAATATGGAGGAGAATTTGAGTTGAAAGAGGCACAAAATGTGATGTTACAAGCACAACAAAGTGGCATTGCAGCTTGGCAAAATGTGGTTGGAAAACAAAATCGATTTTTATTAATTGACGATTTATTGTCACCGAATTTAAAAACTTTTAGAGATGTGATCTATGAATATCATATCAAAGGCATGGATAATTTTGGAGCTAACAAAGATTTTGCAAAACAAACCATTGAAGATAGTGTTTTGAAAGTAGCGTCTTTATTTAACAAAACTGTTGGAAATTACCTAATCAGAGTATTTTTTGACGCCAAAGCTGATGAAATTGTAAACATTTATACTGATGGATCAAAAACCAGAAATGCAGCTAGAATGGTTACATCTTTGAAAAAAATCTCTCCAAATAATAGTTCAAAGTGGCGAAAATTAGAGTAAATCAAATTTCACTTTATTACTAATAAGTTTTTCACTTTATCTTCAATATAAATTTACTTATATTTGTAAAGTAAATACTTTATATATATGAATAATTTAGAGCTTATTTACAATTACGACCATGTTGTTACTCAACTCATAGAAGATATCAAAAAGAGTGATTTCAAAACTGCTTATTTTTTAAAGCTTTTGAATGTAAAAGATAGTTTTTTTTATAAAAAAATGCGCGAAAAACGTTTTTCTACTGAAGAAGTTAAATTACTTTCTAAACATTTATATCCACAACAATACCAAGAATTTCAAGACCAAGTGATTGCTAAATTTATAGAAAAGTCAAAAAATCAACTGAATGAAGGTTTGGGTGTAGATTTTGAAAAAGTGTTGGCTGATTCAAAAAAACAATACGGTGTATAAGATTATAGCCTCACCATTAGCCGTAGAAACCTATCAACAAAATATTGATTTTCTTGAAAAACAATGGTCAGAAAATGAAGTATTGCAATTTATAAGTAATGTTTCTGATGTAATTTCGATTCTAAAAGTAAGTCCACAAACGTTTAAAAAATGGGAAAAAGATTCGAATATTCATCAAATAGAAATTCAAAAGCAAATTACGTTGTATTATCAAATACATCATAATAATATAGAATTATTACTTTTCTTTAATAATTCTTCAAAATCAAGAATTAATTTTGAAACAGAATCAGTTTTCACGAGTTTTTCTGCAAGTGATATTAACAATAAAAATTCCCTGTTTAATATGTCTTTTTTTTATAAACCATCAAAAAAGCTTTTTTTCACTGCTTCATTGAATAATATTTTTAATGAACAATTTTTTTCCACTATTGATAGTAATACAAATTATGTTTCTGAGTATAAGTTTTCATTACGACCAAGACAATTTACTGTTGGTTTAAGTTTTTCATTTTAATTAAAAGAGTAAGTTTATTTATAAAATTTCACTAATTTTATTCTTTAAAATAAACCAATTTTGCTCACACACTTATCCATCAATAACTACGCTTTAATCAACGAATTAACGATTGATTTTTTTTCAGGATTGTCCATTATTACTGGCGAAACTGGAGCAGGAAAATCTATTTTATTAGGTGCTTTAGGATTGGTTTTGGGAAACAGAGCTGATTTATCTTCTTTAAAAGACACTTCAAAAAAATGTGTGGTAGAAGCCAAATTGTCTATTGCAAATTACGATTTAGAGAATGTTTTTGAGGAATTAGAATTAGATTATGATGATTTTACCATCATTAGGAGAGAAATTTTACCTTCAGGAAAATCTAGAGCTTTTGTGAATGATACTCCTGTGAATTTGTCTGCTTTGAATGACCTGAAATCTTTGTTGATTGATGTGCATTCACAGCATCAAACCATGCAATTATCGGATGCAGATTTCCAATTTTCTGTGATTGATGCCTTAGCTAAAAATGGGTCAATTATTGCAACATATAAACAAGGTTTGCAATCTCTTTCAAAACTTAAAAAGGAGTTAGAGAAATTAGAAAAAAATCAACAAGAAGCAATCAAACAATATGAGTATAATTTATTCTTATTCAATGAATTAGAAAAGGCAAAATTGCAAATTGATGAGCAACAAGAATTGGAAGAAAAACTTGACAAACTCAATAATATTGAAGAAATAAAATTGAATTTGTCTGAAGCATTAGCTATTTCAGTTAATGAAGAAATTGGTATTCAAAGTTTATTATTGATTCTTGAAAATAGGTTGTCTAAAATTGCGCCTTTTTCAAAAGAGTATCAAGAATTATCAGCTAGAATCACAAGTATTAAAATTGAATTGGATGATATTGTAGTTGAATTGGAAGATGCCAACGAACATGTAGAATTTGATCCAATTGAAGCCATTCAAATCAATGACAGATTGCAATTGATTTATAATTTACAGAAAAAACATGCTGTAAATTCGAACCCTGAATTGTTAATTGTTCTCGAAGGTTTATCAGAAAAAGTGAGTCAAGTTGAAAATGCTGACGAAAATATCAAGCAAAAAAAGAAAGAAATTGAAACAGTTGCCTTAGAATTGGATGTAATTGCATCAAAAATTTCAGATGCTAGAAAAAAAATAATTCCAAATTTGCAAAATGAATTACAAGTCTTATTGTCAGATTTAGGAATGGTAAATGCGCGATTTTCGATCAAAATTACACCAACAAAAAACTATTTTTCAAACGGAAAAGATGATTTAGAATTCCTTTTTTCCGCCAATAAAGGAGGAAATTTTGGCGAATTAAAAAAAGTAGCATCTGGAGGTGAATTGTCGCGAATAATGCTTTCTATCAAAAAAATACTATCAGAAAACACACAATTGCCAACCATTATTTTTGATGAGATTGACACTGGGGTTTCTGGCGAAGTTTCTAATAAAATTGCTGCAATCATGCAGCAAATGAGTAAAAATATGCAAGTAATTACCATTACACATTTGCCTCAAATTGCCGCAAAAGGAAGTCATCATTACAAGGTTTTTAAAGAAGAAATTAATGGAGAAACAACTACACAATTAAAGAAATTAACTACTGAAGAACGAGTTGCTGAAATTGCTGAAATGTTGAGTGGAAAAGCACTTTCTGAATCTGCGATTATTCATGCAAAAGAATTATTAAATTAAAGTTTATATTTGCAAAAGAGTTCAAAGTTTTAAATTCAAAATTCAAACTTTTAAAATGGCGAACAACCAACAACCATAAACCAAAAACAAGAAATATGTATAATTTATTAAAAGGCAAAAAAGGAATCATATTTGGTGCATTAAATGAGCATTCAATTGCTTGGAAAGTTGCAGAAAGAGCCCATGAAGAAGGTGCAGAATTTGTATTGACAAATGCTCCAATCGCAATGAGAATGGGAGAATTGAATGGTTTAGCAGCAAAAACTGGTTCACAAATTATTCCTGCAGATGCTACTTCAATGGAAGATTTAACCAATTTAGTTGAAAAATCTATGGAAATTTTAGGCGGAAAATTAGACTTCGTTTTGCATTCAATTGGGATGTCAGTAAATGTGAGAAAAGGAAAACATTATACAGATTCTAACTACGATTTTACAACAAAAGGCTGGGATGTTTCTGCAGTTTCTTTTCACAAAACAATGAATGTTTTGTACAACAAAAAAGCGATGAATGATTGGGGAAGTATTGTTGCATTGACCTATATGGCTGCTCAAAGAGTGTTTCCAGATTATAATGATATGGCTGATAATAAAGCGTATTTAGAAAGTGTAGCACGTAGTTTTGGCTACTTTTTTGGACGTGATCACAAAGTTCGTGTCAATACAATTTCACAATCTCCAACACCAACAACTGCTGGAAGTGGTGTAAAAGGTTTTGACGGATTTTTAGCGTATGCAGATCAAATGAGTCCTCTTGGAAATGCAACTGCTTTAGAATGTGCAGATTACACATTGACATTGTTTTCGGATTTAACGAAAAAAGTAACATTACAAAACTTATTTCACGATGGTGGATTCTCAAACATGGGCGTTAGTGATGCTGTGATGAGTAAGTTTGTTGATGGAGAATAAAAAATGATAATCAACTAATTATTTAAAATGCAAATCTATAACGATTTGCATTTTTTATTTCTGTCCCTTTTTGTAGATTGCATGTACATAAACTAACATGACAAATAAAGAAATTTTATTGATTAAGAATGCAATTGCCAAGCTTGATGGTAAGTTAAAAAAATTGGATGTATCTCATTTAAATATTTCTGATTATAATAAGAGATACCTAAAAGACTATATTGATAATTACTTTTTTTTTATGCCTTTATATGAACAGTTACTTCAAAAAGTAATTTATAAATTAAATAAAACAGTTCAAGAAAGTAGCTTTATAGATTATGGTGGAGGTTGTGGAATTTTGTCATTTTTGGCTGTAGAAATGGGGTTCAAAACAGTTATTTATAATGATATTTATGAGGTTTCAACAAATGATGTAAAAGTGATTTCTAAAATTATTAACTCTTCAATTGACCATTTTATTTCTGGAGATATTCACGAATTAACTTCATATATTAATGAAAATAATATAGATATTGATATTATTTCATCTTTTGATGTTTTAGAACATATTTATGATTTAGATGATTGGTTTTTAGGAGTTCGCAAGATTTCAAAATCTTTTTCTTTATGTTTTATGACAAGTGCAAATGCTCAAAATCCCTATATAAACAGAAGATTAAAAAAAATCCATATAAAGGCTGAATATATAGGTTCAAAAATAGAAAATGGCTGGAAAGAGAGAGATGCAAATAAGCCATTTTTGGAAATTAGAAAAGAAATTATAGCCCAAAATTTTAAAAATTTAACTGAAGAGAAAATTTTAATTTTAGCAAAAAATACAAGAGGTCTTTTTGGAGAGGATATTTTAAATTTTTGTAAAAAACAACTCAATTTTGACCAGGTAAAACCTGCAATAAAACACCCAACAAACACTTGTGATCCATCAACTGGAAATTGGGCAGAGCATATTATTGATTTAAAAGAATTGAGAAAATTAATAGAAAATGAAAATACTTTTGTGAAGTTTTCAAACAGTTTTTATAGTTATTCAAATAATAAGATTGTAAACATTCCAAAATATTTATTTAACTTTTTAATGAGGTTATTTGGAAGTCAAAGTTTATTTTTATCTGCATCATATACTTTAGAAATCGATTATAAAAATTAATTTACTTGAAACTCAATTTCTCAATAATAATTCCTGTTTTTAATCGTCCAAATGAAATTGACGAATTATTAGAAAGTCTTACACAACAAGATTTTCAGGAAGATTTTGAAGTAATTATTGTTGAAGATGGCTCTTCTCATAAAAGTGATGAAATTGTAAACAACTATTCGAAATTACTCAATATCTGTTATTTTTTCAAAGAAAATTCAGGAGCTGGAAATTCACGTAATTTTGGAATGCAACAAGCTTCAGGAAATTATTTTATCATTTTAGATTCGGATGTCATTCTTCCAAATCACTATTTATCAGTAGTTAACAACAGTTTAGAAAGTGATTTTACAGACGCTTTTGGAGGTCCAGATGCAGCTCATAAAAGTTTCACTTCTTTGCAAAAAGCCATCAATTATTCCATGACTTCTTTTTTAACAACAGGAGGAATTCGTGGTAAAAAAAAATCAGTTGGCACTTTTCAACCAAGAAGTTTTAATTTCGGAATTTCAAAAAAAGCTTTTGAAAAAACAAACGGATTTTCAGCAATGAAAATTGGTGAAGATATTGATTTGACAATGAGATTGTGGCAACATGATTTCAAAACGCAATTGATTGAAAACGCTTTTGTGTATCACAAAAGGAAAAGTTCTATTCGTCAATTTTTCAATCAAACCTATCAATTTGGAAAAACGAGACCTTTTTTAAATCAAAAATACCCAAAATCAGCCAAACTAACTTATTGGTTTCCAAGTGTGTTTTTGATTGGTTTTGTCATTGGAATTTTAGCAGCAATTATTGGATTTTCGCAAATTTTAGGGTTGTATGCCATTTATTTCTTGCTTATTTTTTTGGAATCCTCATTACAAAATAAAAATTTAAAAGTAGCTTTTTTGACGATGATTACTACTTTTACACAATTTTTAGGTTATGGATTAGGATTTTTAAAAGCTTGATTTTTTTATAAAAATGCTTGATTTTATTAAAAACTCCATTTTCATAACCAACAAAAAACCCAAAACAATCAAGTTTTGGGTTTTGTATTTTTGCACTAAAAACCATCAACTATTTCTTCTTCTGTTGTTTCGCTTGTTGTTCTTGTGCTTGTTTCATTGCTTCGTCAATTCGTTGTCTAAACTTGCTAACTTTGACAGGTTTTTTCTTGTTTTCCTCAATTTGAGCGTGAATTTTTGCTTCGTCAATCACAAAATGTTTGATAAATAACATGATGAAAATCGTCAATAAATTAGATACAAAATAGTACAAACTCAAACTACTTGCATAATTGTTGAAGAAAAACAACATCATAATTGGTGATAAATAAATCATATATTTCATCATTTTGCTCATGTCAGGCATGCCTTCTTGTGGTGGCATTTGCATATTGGCTTGCTGACTTTGATTCATTTGCATGTAAAAGAAAATGGCTACAGAAGCCAAAATTGGGAACAAACTTACGTGGTCTCCATAAAAAGGAATAGAAAATGGCAAAGTGAAAATAGTGTCATAAGATGATAGATCTGGCGCCCACAAAAATCCTTCCTGTCTTAATGAAATATTTGTTGGAAAAAACTTGAATAATGCAAAGAATACAGGCATTTGAAGCAATGCAGGAATACAACCTGATAGCATGCTAACTCCAGCTTTTCGTTGAATTGCCATGGTTTCTTGTTGGCGTTTCATGGCATTATCTTTCCCCGGATATTTTTCAAGAAGCGCATTCAATTCAGGACGAATTACCTTCATTTTCGCACTTGATAAATACGATTTATACACCAAAGGCGACATGATAATTCGCACAACAATGGTCATTAAAATGATAATCAATCCGAAGTTGGATAAAAATTCTTTCAAAAAGTTGAAAACTGGGTAAAAAACAACTCTGTTTAAGAAACCAAAAATCCCCCAACCTAAATCAGAAATTTCATCCAAATCTGTGTTTTCATATTTCTTTAAAAGATTGTAATCACTTGGTCCATAAAACCATTTCATGTTGTAATTCAACTCACCACCAGACAAAGCCAAAGGTGTTTTCAATTCATATTTTTTGGTGAAAATTGTGTCAATATCTTCGTTCAACACCAAGTCTGTAGAAGTAACAGTGGCTTTTTCGAAAGGCTTGTCAGTCAATAAATTGGAAGTAAAAAAGTGCTGTTTATAAGCAACCCAATCAACATTATTTATCACATCAGATTTTCCAGCATTCAAATAATCAACTTCATTTTCAGCTTTGAAATAGTAATAAGAATACATTTTATTTTCAGTGTTGATACTTTTTTCATTTCTGTAAGCATTCAAATTCCAAGTTAAATTGATTGGATTTGAGGCGTTAAAAACGCTATTCAAACCATTTGAACGGATTGAAAAATCAACCATATATTCATTGGGTTTCATCTCATATCTATACTCTAAAAACTGATTTTCAGATACTTTTGACTTTAAAGTCAATATTTGATTTTTACCGTTTTTTGTGATGGTAGGCTCAAAAAATAAGTCTTTGGTGTTTAAAATTCGATTGTCTGTTGTTCCAAAATTGATATTAAATGATGCGTTGTTTTCTTTAATCAAGTACAGAGGTAAAGAATCATAAGTTTTAAAATTTTTGAGTAATGCTTCAATAATTTGCCCACCTTTGTTGTCAATCGTCAATTTCACAAACTCATTTTCCAATACCGAATTTCCTTCTTTAGCTTGCAAAGCACTCATTGCGAATGCGCCCAATTTATTTGTAAGTTCAACTTTTTTGATAGAGTCGTTTGAGAAAGAAGTAGTACTTATAGAAATAGTTTCTTTTTTTGTTAATTTTTTATTAGAAACTTTTTCAATACTTGTTGAGGTAGTTTCTGGGGTAATTTCTGGTTTGTTTGTGTTAAAATACCAAAGCATAATTCCTCCTAGAAGAATCATTCCAATGAAAGAGTTGTAATCGAATTTTTTTTGTTCCATGTCTTCGTTTAAATGTCAATCTGTCAGCAAATCAAGAATTTTCTTGATAAAAACGTCGCAAATGTAATTAAAAACCTAGTTTTAGTAGGTTTTATTGTGTTATTTTTAGTTATATAATTGTTTCAAACAATGTTCCGAAATTATTTTTTAGACTGTTTCAAGGCAGCTTTTATAAAATCAACAAACAAAGGATGAGGTTTTAAAACGGTACTTTTATATTCTGGATGATATTGCACACCCACAAACCAAGGATGTTTAGGGATTTCCATAATTTCTACCAAATGCGCTTTTGGATTTTTTCCAGTGGCAATCATTCCTGCATTTTCAAACTGTGTTAAATATTCATTATTAAATTCATATCTGTGTCTGTGACGCTCTTTGATATTTTCAGTTTGATAGGCTTCAAATGCTTTCGAGTCTTTAGAAATTGTGCAATCCCAGGCTCCCAAACGCATCGTGCCTCCTTTTTCAGTAACGTTTTCTTGACTTTCCATCAAATTAATTACAGGATTTGAACAATCACCTTTCATTTCTGTGGAAAAAGCATCAGGCAAATTCAAGACATTTCTTGCAAATTCAATTACAGCCATTTGCATGCCTAAACAAATTCCGAAAAAAGGAATATTGTTTTCACGAGCAAATTTCACAGCCCTAATTTTCCCTTCAATTCCACGATCTCCAAAACCTGGAGCAACTAAAATTCCGTTTACGCCTTTTAATTTTTCTTCAAAATTATCGAGTTCTAAACTTTCAGAATGCACCCATCTTACATTTACTTTTGTTTCGTTGGTTGAACCAGCATGGATAAATGCCTCTGTAATAGATTTATATGAATCTTGCAATTCAATATATTTTCCAATCAACGCAATTTCTACATATGAAGTCGGATTTTTATGTTTTCTTAAAAATTCGTTCCACTCAATTAATGCTGGTTTTTTTTCGGTTGATAGATGTAATTTTCTCAAAACCACTTCATCCAAACCTTCTTCCAACATCAAATTTGGAACATCGTAAATCGTTTTTGCATCAATAGATTGAATAACATCTTCTTTTTTTACATTGCAAAAAAGCGCTAATTTACGTCTGATATCATCCGAAATATGGTGTTCAGTTCTACACACTAAAATATCTGGACTTACTCCACTTTGCATCAACATTTTTACGGAATGTTGTGTTGGTTTTGTTTTTAATTCGCCAGCTGCAGCCAAATAAGGAACTAAAGTCAAGTGAATTACAATAGCATTTTCATCACCTTTTTCCCACAATAATTGACGCACAGATTCCACATAAGGCAAAGATTCTATATCGCCAACAGTGCCTCCAATTTCAGTGATGATGATATCATAATCACCAGTTTCACCCAAAATTTGAATACGATGTTTGATTTCATCAGTGATATGAGGAATTACTTGAACCGTTTTTCCAAGAAATTCACCTTTTCGCTCTTTGTTAATCACAGATTGATAAATTCTTCCTGTGGTAACATTATTTGCTTGAGAAGTTGGAATGTTCAAAAAACGTTCATAATGACCTAAATCCAAATCAGTTTCAGCACCATCATCTGTGACATAACATTCGCCATGTTCATAAGGATTTAGCGTTCCTGGATCAATATTGATATAAGGGTCTAATTTTTGAATGGTTACAGAAAAGCCTCTTTCTTGCAATAATTTCGCTAAAGAAGCAGCTATAATTCCTTTTCCAAGTGATGAAGTTACGCCTCCTGTGACAAAAACGTATTTGGTATTGTGCATGGTATTGTTAGGTTTGGGCAAAAGTAAGATTTAAAGGTTTTATTACAAATAAAAAAATCTTTTTATTTGTGGTTTTAAAAAATAATTCTATTTTTAAAAAACTCAAAAAAATATAGATGAAAAAATTTTATTTGTTATTATCTATTATCATCTTGTGAGGAACCTCTTTTAATAAGTAATTCAAATGAAATTTATTTAAACTCTAATAAAAATATTAAAGTTAAAAATAATGTTCTAAATATTGAAACAAAGGAGGATTTTTTGAGCCTTTACAATGATATTTTAAAAATAGAACCTGAAAAATTCTATACTGACCATATAAAGAAAATATCAAAATCAGAATTTAAATCTTTAAGACCATATTTTGATGAAAATGAAATTTATGATTTTCAAAATTTCTTAATTGAAAAGAAAAACAAACAGAGTTCCTTTAAAAAGTCCAATTTTAGTAATTTTAAAAAAAATAATAACGAACCTGAAACTATTGAATTAGATGATGAAGTTATAATAGATCCAAATTTTGCTATAATATTAAATGAAAATAGAGAAATTATTGTTGAAGGAAAAGTATATAAATATCAAGAAAATGGTGTTTTTATACTTAGTGAAGAGAATATAGATGAATTTAGAAATTATATTAATGGAGATGAGCTTTTAAACAACACTTACAACGATAATGATTTTGGTTTTCAAGAAATGGATTATTTAACTAGAATTTATTATGATGAGAATCAATCAAATACTGGTGGTGGTAATGGAATTGTGCAAACAGTTCCAAATTTACTTGAAGCGAAACTTAATTTTCAAACTTATGAATTTAGCAGAAATCCAAGTTTATGGGGAGAAACTTTTGGTTATACTAGATCAGAAATTATAACTGTTCCAGATGACAAAAGAGCTAAACTTAAATTTTGGAATAGAAATTATCTGCTTTTTAAATCTATTGGTACAGAAATTCGTTTTCAAAAAAAGGTAAAATTTCTTGGAATTATAGGATGGCAAAAAAGTTATCCTACAAAAATTGCCATGGGAATAAATTCATTACAATATAATTACAGTAAAGGAGCAGGAAATTTTTTCAATAGTAATATATTTGCAAAAAGATTATACAGTCTTGGAGGTTATGACTATTTTGCCAATGGACAGTTTTCCTATACAAGACCACCAATAGTACCCTTTCCACTTGCAAATGTCCTTGGTATAAACAATGGTTTAAAAGTCTCTATTACTTTTCCTTTTACAGATTTTAAAGTAAGTGTCAATTTAACACCAAAACAATATGCAAATTTAATAAACCAAGCAGGTAGTTTGTTATTAAAGGAAGGTTTAGATTTTGCAAAAAGTTTATCAATTTTTGGCTTTACTAGTGTAAACACTCCCGTACTTATT
This sequence comes from Flavobacteriaceae bacterium CG2_30_31_66, assembly GCA_001873065.1. Taxonomy (GTDB): domain Bacteria; phylum Bacteroidota; class Bacteroidia; order Flavobacteriales; family Flavobacteriaceae; genus Polaribacter. The sequence continues at coordinate 41,750 of MNYM01000046.1, read as the reverse complement.
AATAAATTTTATAGAGACGTAACCTCAATAACAATTATAAATAAAAATTGGATAAAGGATGAGGATAATAATATTACACAGTATTTTGATATACAAATACCAACTATAACTATTCGTGCTGATATAGGTATAAGCGGTCAAAACTTTTTTAGTAACCCAACTATTCCTTTTCCTAGTTTAACATCAAGCAATTATAAAACTGGTTCAATAGATTTTTATGGAGGGGTTTTATATAAAGGTGTTTGGTATGGTAAGAGAATGGTTTCAAATGATTTTAATAGATAATATGAAAAAGACATTTTTATTATTTTTCATTTCAATTTCTTCTTTTTCTCAAAATAATGAAATGACAATTGAAAAATCAATCTACAATTTCCAAATTGGAGCTGTTGGAGCTTGGTTTAGTAATGAAACAAGGTTATATGATGAAATCTCTCTTAAATCAGAAGTAGGTTTATATACTGAAATTATAAAAGGAATAGGGTTCTTTATTGCTCCTGAAATAATTTTAGAACCAAGATGGTATTATAATTTCAAGAAAAGAGGTTCTAAAGGCTTAGATGTTAATAACAATAGCGCTAATTTTGTAACATTAAAGACAAATTTTAGGTCTAGTTTGTTTGAGTTTTCTGACTTTGAAAAGAAAAGAGCTGAAAATAGCATCGCTTTTATTCCAAAATGGGGAATTAGAAGAAATATCAATTCTAATTTTAATTATGAATTGGGTCTTGGTTTGGGATATTTTTTTTACATTGAAAAAAAAATATGCAACAGTTTCAGATAATCAAGGACTTTTTGTTGATTTACATATAAGAATCGGATATTCTTTTTAGTTTTGAAATATAAATATTTCATAATTTTTAGTTTGTTTTTCAATTCCTGTTCCGTTTTGTCTCCAAGAGGTATGACTTTTATTTATGCGAATTTTAATTATGACTATCTAATTTTTAATAAAATGTTGGATAGAAATAATAAGAAATACTTATTAAACCCAACAAATGTAGTTAAGTCCAATTTTAGTGATGGTATATATTTCCCTTTTGTAGTTGAATTTTTTCAAGATAAATTAAAATCAAACGTTGTAAGAGTAAATGGATATAAAAATACAGAGGGAAAAGTAATAATTCCTTTTCCTATTTCTTATGATATTGACCAAGAAGAAATAAAATTTTTAAAAAACAACACCTCTATTGATTATATTATATTAAGTAAAATAGATTATTTAGAAAATATTGATAAAAATAATTTAACGGCATTAAATAAGAAAAGACTTTATTCAGCAAAAGCAGGAGCAATTTCTTTTTTAAAGATTCTTGATATAGAAAATAACCAAGTTTTAATTGAAATGACTTGTACAGCAGACATTAACATTAATGAAAATATAGATATGGATTCTGGTATTCGTGAACTTCAGCCTATAACTATTCATAAAGATTCGTATGCCTTAGGGGAAAAAGCAATGAAAAAATTACTTAAAAAAATTAAATAAAAAATATTTTTAATTTTTTTTAAAATACATTTGCCAAAAATAAAAACAGTTGTATATTTGCCCACGCTTTAAACAAGGTACGTTTATGGCAAATAAAATTAGTTTAGAAGACATTTAAGAAACAAAGAAATGAGCAAAAGAACATACCAACCATCAAAAAGAAAGAGAAGAAACAAACACGGTTTCAGAGAAAGAATGGCTTCTGCTAATGGTAGAAAAGTGTTGGCACGTAGAAGAGCTAAAGGTAGAAAAAAATTGACTGTTTCTTCCGAATCTAGACCAAAAAAATAAATGATTAACAAATGTTAATATGTAAGGTGTTACTTTTTTAAGTAACACCTTTTTTTATACCTATCAACTAATTATTTTTACAAAATCTTATTTTATACTTTATTATCATGCCAAAAAGAAACGACATAAAATCAGTTTTAATTATCGGATCAGGACCCATTGTTATTGGACAAGCTTGCGAATTTGATTATGCAGGCTCACAATCTTTGCGCTCTTTAAGAGAGGACGGAATTGAGACTATTTTAATCAATTCCAATCCAGCAACCATTATGACAGATCCTTCCATGGCTGATCATGTGTATTTATTACCCTTGACAACGAAGTCAATTATAAAAATTTTGACAAATCATCCCCAAATTGACGCAGTTTTGCCAACAATGGGAGGTCAAACAGCCTTAAATTTATGTATTGAAGCAGATGACAAAGGAATTTGGAAAGATTTTGGTGTGAAATTAATTGGAGTGGATATCAACGCTATCAATATCACCGAAGACAGAGAGAAATTTCGCGAATTAATGTTAAAAATTGATGTGCCAATGGCGCCCCAGGCAACAGCAACATCATTCTTAGAAGGAAAAGAAATTGCGCAAGAATTTGGTTTTCCTTTGGTAATTCGTTCTTCATATACTTTGGGTGGAGCAGGAGCATCAATTGTTTATAAAGCAGAAGATTTTGACGAATTATTGAGCAGAGGTTTAGAAGCATCACCCATTCATGAAGTGATGATTGACAAAGCAATGATGGGTTGGAAAGAGTATGAATTAGAATTATTGAGAGATAGAAATGACAATGTTGTGATAATTTGTTCTATCGAAAATATGGATCCAATGGGTATTCATACAGGAGATTCTATAACAGTTGCACCAGCAATGACACTTTCTGATAAAACATATCAAAAAATGCGTGATATGGCTATCAAAATGATGCGTTCTATTGGAGATTTTGAAGGAGGTTGCAATGTGCAATTTGCAGTTTCTCCTGATGAAAAAGAAGATATTATTGCCATTGAAATCAATCCAAGAGTTTCAAGATCTTCAGCATTGGCAAGTAAAGCAACTGGATATCCAATTGCAAAAATTGCCACAAAATTAGCCATTGGTTATACTTTGGATGAACTTCAAAATCAAATTACAAAATCAACTTCAGCTTTATTTGAACCAACATTAGATTATGTAATCGTAAAAATACCGCGTTGGAATTTCGATAAATTCGAAGGTTCAGATAGAACTTTAGGATTGCAAATGAAATCAGTTGGAGAAGTGATGGGAATTGGGCGTTCATTTCAAGAAGCACTTCACAAAGCAACCCAATCTTTAGAAATTAAAAGAAATGGTTTAGGCGCTGACGGAAAAGGATATACTGACTACAATCAAATTATAGAAAAATTAACTTTCGCAAGTTGGGATCGTGTTTTTGCAATTTATGATGCTATTGCCATCGGAATTCCATTGAGCAAAATTTATGATATTACAAAAATTGATATGTGGTATCTTAAACAATACGAAGAATTATTTCAACTTCAAAAAGAAATTTCTAAATACTCAATTGATACAATTACAAGAGATTTATTGCTTGAAGCCAAACAAAAAGGGTATGGTGACAGGCAAATTGCGCACATGTTAGAATGTTTTGAAAGTCAAGTTTATAATAAAAGAGAGGCGCTAAAAGTGCAACGTGTTTATAAATTGGTAGATACTTGCGCTGCAGAATTCAAAGCGAGCACACCTTATTATTATTCAACTTTCGAAAACGAAATTGAAACTGCTGATGGCGAAATAATCATCGCAAATGAAAGTATTGTTACTGAAAAGAAGAAAATTGTTGTTTTAGGTTCGGGACCCAACAGAATTGGACAAGGAATTGAGTTCGATTATTGTTGTGTTCACGGAGTTTTAGCGGCTGCAGAATGTGGCTATGAAACTATCATGATTAACTGCAATCCTGAAACAGTTTCTACGGATTTTGATACGGCTGATAAATTGTATTTTGAGCCTGTTTTTTGGGAACATATTTATGATATCATTCGTCATGAAAAACCTGAGGGAGTGATTGTGCAATTGGGAGGTCAAACTGCATTGAAATTGGCAGAAAAATTGACAAAATATGGTATAAAAATTATAGGAACTAGTTTTGAAGCACTTGATTTAGCTGAAGATAGGGGAAGTTTTTCAACCTTATTGAAAGATAATAATATTCCTTATCCTGATTTTGGTATCGCAGAAACTGCCGAAGAAGCTTTGGCTTTGGCGGACGAATTGGATTTTCCAATTTTGGTAAGACCAAGTTATGTGTTGGGTGGTCAAGGAATGAAAATTGTTATTAATAAAGAAGATTTAGTGGAACACGTAGTTGATTTATTGCGAAAAATTCCGAATAACAAATTGTTGTTAGACCATTATTTAGATGGCGCTATAGAAGCAGAATCTGATTCTATTTGTGATGCTGACGGAAATGTTTATATCATTGGAATCATGGAGCATATTGAACCTTGTGGAATTCATTCTGGAGATTCAAATGCTACTTTGCCAGCCTTTAATTTGGGTGATTTGGTGATGCAGCAAATCATTGATCATACCCATACCATTGCAAGAGCATTGAAAACGGTTGGCTTGATTAACATTCAATTTGCCATCAAAGACGATGTGGTTTATATTATTGAAGCCAACCCAAGAGCTTCAAGAACAGTACCTTTCATTGCAAAAGCCTATAAAGAACCTTATGTAAATTATGCCACAAAAGTAATGTTGGGCGTAAATAAAGTCACTGACTTTAAATTTAATCCTCAATTACAGGGATATGCCATAAAACAACCCGTTTTCTCATTCAATAAGTTTCCAAACGTGAATAAAAAACTGGGTCCTGAGATGAAATCAACAGGTGAAAGCATTCTTTTTATTGATAATTTGAAAGATGACGAATTTTATAATTTGTATGCAAGAAGAAAAATGTATTTGAGCAAATAGTTATCTTCAATCAAAAATACAAACATCCAATTTTGGATGTTTTTTCATGAAAATAATATTTGCAGTCAGAATTAATCAAAAATAAAATTCAACCTATTTAAATAGACATCGTATTTTAAAACGATTTAAACAACTATAAATCAATTATATGTACTTTTGAATAACAGTTGGATATAATGATATAAAGTAGTTTAAAATTGAATCAAATATTTTAAAGTTTACTTTTGAAAGCTAATAAAAATAGAATAGAAATTTATAAAAATATGGCAAAAACATTGTTTGATAAAGTTTGGGATTCACATGTAGTTCGAAGTATAAAAGATGGTCCAGATGTATTTTTTATAGATCGTCATTTTATTCACGAAGTTACAAGTCCAGTAGCTTTTTTGGGTTTGGAAAGCAGAGGAAACACGGTATTATATCCAGAGAAAACTTTTGCAACTGCTGATCATAACACCCCAACAATCAATCAACATTTACCTGTTGAAGATGTACTTTCTGCAAATCAGTTAGATGCTTTAGAGAGAAATGCTGCAAAACACGGAATTTTACATTGGGGATTGGGCGATAAAAATAACGGAATTGTGCATGTTGTAGGTCCTGAAAACGGAATTACATTGCCTGGAGCAACCATTGTTTGTGGAGATTCTCACACGTCAACTCATGGTGCTTTTGGTGCCATTGCTTTCGGAATTGGAACATCAGAAGTTGAAATGGTGTTGTCAACGCAATGCATTATGCAACCAAAACCTAAAAAAATGCGCATCAATATCAATGGAAAATTAGGTTTGGGTGTTACTCCAAAAGATGTGGCATTATTCATCATCTCGCAGCAAACTACTTCAGGAGCTACAGGTTATTTTGTAGAATATGCAGGAGATGTTTTTAGAGATATGTCTATGGAAGGAAGAATGACTGTGTGTAATTTATCCATAGAAATGGGCGCAAGAGGAGGAATGATTGCTCCTGATGAAAAAACTTTTGAGTATATAAAAGGGCGCGCTTTAACTCCAAAAGGAAAAGATTGGGACAAAGCCATGGAATATTGGAAAACACTTCATACTGATGAAAATGCTACTTTTGACATTGAATTTAATTATGATGCTGCTGAAATTGAGCCTATGATTACTTACGGTACCAATCCAGGAATGGGAATGGGCGTAACAAAATCAATTCCAAATGCTTCTCAAGTAGAAGGTGGTGTTGAAACCTATAAAAAATCTTTGGGATACATGCACTTCAATGAAGGTGACACTATGATTGGTAAAAAAATCGATTATGTCTTTTTAGGTTCTTGTACCAATGGAAGAATTGAAGATTTTAGAGCATTTTGTTCTATTGTAAAAGGACGAAAAAAAGCGGATCACGTGATTGCTTGGTTGGTGCCAGGTTCACATAAAGTGGTTGACCAAATCAAAGAAGAAGGGTTGGATAAAATCATTACTGATGCAGGTTTTGAGTTAAGAGAACCAGGATGTTCAGCATGTTTGGCAATGAATGATGATAAAATTCCCGCTGGGAAATTAGCTGTTTCTACCTCCAACAGAAATTTTGAAGGACGTCAAGGGCCAGGTTCTAGAACGCTTTTGGCATCGCCATTAGTGGCAGCAGCATCAGCAATTGAAGGTTTTGTGACAGATCCTAGAGCATTGCTAGTTGGTTTATAAATTGAAAGTTTTAATCTAATTTAAAAAATAATATTTAATTGTTCAGTTTTTAAGGTTTAAACTTTTAAACTTTAAAAACGTGAAACATTAAAAAATAAAAAATATGGCTTACGATAAATTTGTAACATTAAAAAGTTCAGCAGTTCCATTACCCATAGAAAACGTAGATACCGATCAGATTATACCAGCGCGTTTTTTAAAAGCTACTGAGCGTGTAGGTTTTGGTGATAATTTTTTCAGAGATTGGCGTTATAATGCGGATGGCACTCCAAAAACCGATTTTCCATTGAATAAGGAAATTTATGCAGGTTCAAAAATCTTAGTTGGAGGAAGAAATTTTGGATCAGGTTCTTCTCGTGAACACGCAGCTTGGGCTGTGTATGATTATGGATTGCGTTGTGTAATTTCATCAGCCTTTGCAGATATTTTTAAAAACAATTGTTTAAATATTGGTGTTTTGCCGGTGCAAGTTTCTGCAAGTTTTGCGGATTTGCTATTTGATGCAATTTTCGCTGATCCAAAAACCGAGATAAAAGTAGATTTACCAAGCCAAACTGTGACACTTTTGTCAACTGGAGCATCTGAAAAATTTGATATCAACCCGTATAAAAAAGACAATATGTTAAATGGTTTTGATGATATTGATTATTTAAAAAATATCGAAGAAGAAATCACCACTTTTGCACAAACAAGACCTTTTTAATTCGTTTTTTTCATTCTATGGAACAAAGGAAAATTGAAATTATGGACACTACACTTCGTGATGGAGAACAAACATCAGGAGTGTCTTTTTCTGTTTCCGAAAAATTAACGATTGCAAAATTATTATTGGAAGAATTAAAAGTTGATCGAATCGAAATTGCTTCAGCTAGAGTTTCTGACGGAGAATTAGAATCCGTAAAAAAAATTATTGATTGGGCTTCTCAAAATAATTTTCTTGATAAAATTGAAGTATTGAGTTTTGTTGATGAAGGAAAATCTATAAATTGGATGTTGTCAACAGGTGCAAAAGTTCAAAATTTATTGACAAAAGGTTCTTTAAATCATTTAACACATCAGTTAAAAAAAACACCTGAACAACATTTTTCAGACATTAAAAAAACGATTGAATTAGCTCAAAAAAACCATATCAAAACCAATGTTTATTTGGAAGATTGGTCTAATGGCATGCGAAATTCAAAGGAATACGTGTTTGAATATTTATCATTTTTAGCAACTCAACCCATTGAACGCATTTTATTGCCTGACACTTTAGGAATTTTAACGCCATCAGAAACCTTTCAATTTATCAAAGAAGTTCGTGAGAAATTTCCAACAATTCACCTAGATTTTCATGGTCATAATGATTATGATTTAGGGGTTGCCAATGCTATGGAAGCTGTAAAAGCTGGTGTAAATGGTTTGCATTTAACTGTAAATGGAATGGGCGAACGTGCAGGAAATGCACCAATGGCTAGTGTTATTGCAGTAATCAATGATTTTTTAGATGATATAAAAATTACAGCAAAAGAGAGTTCATTACATAAAGTCAGTAAGCTTGTCGAAAATTTTTCTGGATTTAGAATTCCTGTAAATAAACCCATCGTTGGTGCCAATGTTTTTACACAAACTGCTGGAATTCATGCAGACGGAGATACTAAAAACAATCTTTATTTTAATGATTTAATACCCGAACGTTTTGGAAGAAAACGAAAATATGCTCTTGGAAAAACTTCAGGAAAAGCAAATATTCAAAAAAATTTACAAGATTTAGGAATTAGTTTGAATGATGACGAATTAAAAAAAGTGACCCAAAGAATCGTAGAATTGGGTGATAAAAAAGAAGTCGTTTCTCAAGAAGATTTGCCTTATATCATTTCTGATGTGTTGGATAGTGATGCTATTGAACGAAAAGTTGTTGTCGAAAATTATGTGTTGGGTCATGCAAAAGGATTGAAACCATCTACAACTTTGATGCTAAAAGTAGAAGGCGTTTTATATGAAGCGCATGCGCAAGGTGATGGACAATTTGATGCTTTTATGAATGCCTTAAAAAAATTATACAAAACGCATAGTAAAAAAATAATTCCGAATTTAATTGATTATGCTGTTCGAATTCCGCCAGGAAGTAATTCTGATGCGTTGTGCGAAACGATTATTACTTGGAAAAGTGAGACTAAAGAGTTTATTACAAGAGGTTTAGATTCAGATCAAACAGTTTCTGCTATCAAAGCCACTGAAAAAATGTTGAATATTATATAAAATAACCGTCATTCCGAAGGAAGTATAACTGAAGAAATTTCCATTTTACAAAGACAGATTGCTTCGAAAACTCGCAATGACAAATAAACTAAAAAGATGAAATTAAAAATAGCCGTTTTAGCCGGAGATGGAATTGGACCTGAGGTAATTGACCAAGCAGTAAAAGTTTCTGATGCAATTGCACAAAAATTTGGTCATGAAATTACTTGGAGACCAGCTTTGACTGGAGCTGCAGCCATTGATGCCGTTGGTGAGCCTTATCCCGATGAAACTCATGAAATTTGCATCACTTCTGATGCAGTTTTATTCGGTGCGGTTGGTCATCCAAAATATGATAATGATCCTTCTGCAAAAGTGCGTCCTGAACAAGGATTGTTAAAAATGAGAAAAAAATTAGGCTTGTTTGCAAATGTGCGTCCAACGTTTACATTTCCTTCTTTACTAGATAAATCTCCTTTAAAAAGAGAACGAATTGAAGGAACAGATTTGGTTTTTTTAAGAGAATTGACAGGTGGCATTTATTTTGGAGAAAAAGGCAGAAGAGACAATGGTGAAACTGCTTTTGACAATTGTGTGTATTCAAGACATGAAGTGCAACGTTTGGCAAAAAAGGGTTTTGAATTGGCGATGACTAGAAGCAAAAAATTGTGTTGTGTTGACAAAGCCAATGTGTTAGAAACCTCAAGATTGTGGAGAGAAACTGTTCAAGCCATGGAAAAAGACTATCCTGAAGTGACAGTTTCGTATGAATTTGTTGATGCTGTTGCCATGCGTTTGGTACAATGGCCTAACAGTTATGATGTGTTAATTACAGAAAATTTATTCGGAGATATTTTGACAGATGAAGCATCTGTAATTTCAGGTTCTATGGGTTTAATGCCAAGTGCATCAATAGGTTCTGATATTGGTTTATTTGAGCCAATTCATGGTTCCTATCCTCAAGCAACTGGAAAAAACATTGCAAATCCTATGGCAACTGTTTTGTCTTCGGCAATGATGTTTGAAAATTTCGGTTTGATGGAGGAGGGAAAAGCAATCAGAGAAGTTGTTGAAAAAGCCTTATCAAAAGGCATTGTGACTGAAGATTTATCTGATGGAGGAAAATCTTACGGAACAAAAGAAGTAGGTGAGTGGTTGGCGAAAAATGTTTAAAATATTGATTTAAAATTAAAAAAAGCTCTCAAAAATTGGGAGCTTTTTTTATTCGTAATTTTTTAATTTTGGTGAATTGCATTATTGATTTGAAATAATAAATCATCAGGATTGAAAGGTTTAAAAATAAATCCGTTCATACCACTTTGAGAAAGATTCTCTTTTACTTCTGAAAAAACTGATGCAGACAAAGCTAATATTTGAATCTTTTGATTAAATTTTCTTATTTCTTTTGTGGCCTGGTATCCATCCATAACAGGCATTTGAATATCCATTAAAACCACATCAAAATGATTATTTCTAACCTTTTCTACAGCTATTAAACCATTTTCAGCAACTTCTACGATTAGTTTTTCTTTTTCTAAAATTTGTTTGCCAACCAAAATATTAAATTCATTGTCTTCAACTAGCAATATTTTTCTTCCATCAAAATCGTATTTTTTTTGTTCAATTTCCTTTTTCAATTCTTTTTCGGTTGCTTTTTTAAGTTCAATATCAAAGTAAAAACGACTACCTTTTCCAATTTCACTTTCTAAAAAAACATTAGCCCCCATTGTATTTACAATACTCTTTACGATAGGTAAACCCAATCCAGTTCCACCATACAACCTGTTTGTTGTAGAGGAAGCCTGTGTGAAATCTTCCCAAACTTCATCAAGCTTGTCTTCTGGAATTCCCAATCCTGTATCAATAACTTCTGTTGAAATAATGACATTTTCAGGAGTTTCTTTATTTTTTTTAATTCTCAGGGTAACACTTCCAGAGTCCGTAAATTTGATTGCGTTGCTAACTAGGTTATTAATTACTTGATTGAACCTGACAATATCTAAAAGTACCACAGGAATTTCTTCATCAACTTCAAGATTCATAGTAATGCCTTTTCTTAAACAAGCTGCTTCATGTATTTTTTTTATCTGTTTCACAGCTAAAAATAAATCTGTAGGAATATTGTCTAATTCAATTTTACTTGATTGCATTTTACTGAAATCAAGCACATTATTCAATAAATTCATCAATATCTTACCAGAATAATTTAATGCTTTGATGTTTTCTAATTGATCTTTTCTTGGGTTGTTATCAGCTAAAATATGAGAGAGTCCAATAATCGCATTTAATGGCGTTCTAATTTCGTGACTCATGGTGCTTAAAAATTTTGATTTTGCATTTGATGCCTGAAAAGCATCCTCTTTTTGATTATTGACGTTTGATGCATAACGAGTATTTAAGATAGAAAAATAAATAAGTTGAAAAAGTACCAACAAAACTGTACTTGACATGGCTGATGGATAAATAAAATCGTTTGAGATTTTTGGATCAAGTTTTTCGTTGGTAAATAAGTTAAAGTCAGTCAAAAATAAAAGTAGCCACAAAAAGATTGGCAATAAAGCAAAAATAATTACCAGTAGTCGCTCTCTTGTGAAGGAAAAAATAAAATAAGGCAGCCCAATTGTAAACATAAAAACGAATTCAACTCCTCCAGGCTTACCAACAAAAGAAGATATAATTGTTAAACCTAAATTAATTGTGATGAGATATAAAGGTCGTGCAATGTGTAATTTTTCTCTTTTAGCCAAATAAGCAACTAAAATATAGGGTACAATGCTTAATAAGTTGAAATTTCGAAGCGTAATCAAATCGAGTTTTTGGGAAATGATTGCACAAAGTATTGCAAAACCTACGTTTACGGTTGCTAAAGTAAATACAAGTTGAACACGTCTTTCTGAAAATTCTTTCATTTTTCGCTTATTTTATTTAGAATTTGGCACTTTATTTATAAAAGTATCAATTTCTTTTAATAATTCTTTAGGATCAAAAGGTTTAAAAATAAAACCATTCATGCCACTTTCATTGATTTTATCTTTTACTTCCATAAAAATCGAGGCTGAGAGCGCCAAAATAGGAATTTCTTTATTGAATTTTCTGATCTCAATTGAAGCTGTATAACCATCCATCACAGGCATCTGAATGTCCATTAAAATAACATCATAGTTATTTTTTTGAACTTTTTCAACAGCAATTAATCCATTATTTGCGACGTCAACGATTAAATTTTCTTTCTCTAAAATTTGTTTACCCACCATTACATTGATAAGATTATCTTCAACTAAAAGCACTTTTTTACCCTCAAAATGATAAGTTTGTTTAAAATCAGTCTTTTTAATTTCTGAATTGAGTGCTTTTTTTAGATTTAGTTTAAAGTAAAATCGACTTCCTCTTCCAACAACACTGTCAATTTTCACCTCTGATCCCATTGCTTCGATGATACTTTTTACAATTGGCAACCCTAATCCTGTGCCTCCATACAAACGATTTGTTGTTGATGAAGCTTGCGTAAAGGCATCCCAAACTTGTTTTAATTTTTCTTTTGGAATGCCTATTCCAGTATCAATAATTTCAGTAATTACAGTCACATTTGTGCTCGTTTCACTTCCTTTTTTTATTCTTAAAATAACCCCCCCTTTGTCTGTGAATTTTACAGAATTTGTAAGTAAGTTATTGATTACTTGATTAAAACGAACAATATCTAACCAAACAACAGGAATTTTTTCATCAATTTCTAATTTTAACGTAATTCCTTTTTTTTCACAATTTGAATCATGAATTTTTCGAATTTGTCTTACACCTTCGTATAAATTTGTAGGTATATTATCAAGTTGAATTTCAGTTGATTGCATTTTACTGAAATCAAGTGCGTTATTCAAAAGGTTTAGTAAAATTTTTCCTGAATAATTCAAAGCATCAATATTTTCTTTTTGATCTTCTCTCGGTTTAGTGTCAGCTAAAATATGAGAAAGACCCACGATTGCATTCAAAGGCGTTCTAATTTCGTGGCTCATCATACTTAAAAATCTTGATTTTGCTGATGATGCTTCTATCGCTTTTTGCTTTCTTAGATGAATTTTTGCGTAATGTGAACTATTTAAATATGAAAAATGAGCTAATTCATAAGTAATTAAAATGAGAGTTGTGCATAATGAAAGTGGATAAAAGTATTTGGAAGCAATCTCTAAATCCAATTTTGAATCTGTAAATAAATTAAAATTTGTTTTGTAAAGCAAAATCCAAAGTAGTAAAGCTAAGGTTGAAAAAATAGCAATATAATTTTTTTCTCTTCTGTAGGAAAATATAAAAAAAGGAAGCGCAAACGCAAAAAGTAACATGAATTCTATGCTACCAGGTTTTCCTATGTAAGAAGATGTTACTGCGACACTTATATTAAAAACAATAAAATATATTGTTCTTGAAATATCAAGATTTCCTTTTTTTACGATGAAAGCACAAAAAAAGAAAATGAAGGAAGATGTTAAGTGAAAATAACTTAGCATCGTAAAATTAATTTTTAACCCTATGAAAAAATATAACAGCGAAAAAATAGCAGTTACAATTGAAAGGGTGAAAACAAGTTGAATTCGTTTGGGTGAAAAATCAGACATGCATAATTTGGTAAAAATCGTTCTAAATATACAAAAACTATCTTTAAAATATTTGTTTAAATTTTAAATAAAAAACCACCCCTTTTTATGAGATGGCTTTCAAAGTTTTATAAATTAATTTCTTTGATTTATTTGACCTTCATCAATTCTACATCAAAAATAAGAGTTGCGTTTGGTGGAATAACGCCTCCTGCACCACGTTCTCCGTAAGCCAAATCTGAAGGAATTACAAATCTTGCTTTGTCACCCACTTTTAATAATTGTATTCCTTCGTCCCAACCTTCAATTACTTGTCCAATTCCAAGTGTAAAATCAATTGGTTCTTTTCTTTTGTATGATGAATCAAAAACAGTTCCGTCTAATAATTGTCCTTTGTAATGAACAGAAACTTTTGAACCCTGTTCTGCTTGTTTTCCGTCACCTTTTTGTAAAATTTGATATCTTAATCCGCTAGCTGTTTCATCAAAACCAGCAGCAACAGTGTCTAATAATTCTTTTTGTTTTCTTTTTGCTTCAACTTCTCGTCTTGCTCTTGAGCCTTCAAAATTTCTGAAAGCTTCAACTGCATTAAAGTTCTGAGCTTCATCACCAATTCTTAAGATTTCAACGCTCATTTCATCTCCTTGTTCAACAGCATCTACAACGTCTTGACCTTCAATTACGGATCCAAAGACTGTGTGTTTTCCGTCAAGCCATGGAGTAGGAACGTGGGTGATATAAAACTGACTTCCATTTGTTGCGGGACCAGAATTAGCCATTGCTAATTTTCCTGGTTTGTTGTGTTTCAATTCTGGATGAAATTCGTCATCAAATTTATATCCTGGATTTCCTGAACCAGTTCCTGAAGGACAACCTCCCTGAATCATAAAATCTGAAATAACTCTATGAAATTTCAAACCATTATAATAAGGTGTTCCTTGTGGTTTTATTTTGTTTTCTAAATTTCCTTCCGCTAATGCCACAAAATTCCCAACAGTTCCTGGAGTTTTTTCGTGTTCTAATTGCACTAATATTTTACCTTTTGGCGTGATGAATTTTGCATAAATTCCGTTATTCATATTGTTTAATTTTATTGTTTTTATTGTTTTTTTGCATTTAAAATTGATAAATTATAAGTAAAGCCTACATTTAAATTGGTTGAGTTTACATTTCCATAAGGCGTAATAGTTTGTCCAGCTGCAATATTTAAAGAGAGACTCTCATTTAAATGATAGTTTAAGCCGGCAGTTGGTCTCACAAGAATTCCTTCCCCTGTATCAACTCCTGCACCTCCAGCTACACCGCCCATAAGTTCTAAAAATAAGGAAATTTTGTTTTTTAAAAGTGGATTACTTTTTAACCCAACCCCAAAAATACCATGAGCATAACCTCCTGATTTTCCCTCATAGGCAAATGATGTTTCACCTATAAAATAAAGGTTCTTGTTCAGATCATAAGATAATTTTATGCCAATCATTTCTATATCTATGGTAGTGTTGTCATCTTTAGCCATATCAAAATATGTTTGGTTTTGAACACTAATTCCAATTCCTTGAGTTTTGATAGTAGAAGCTTTTTCATCAGTAAATGGATGTTTTATTCCACCCGTTAAACCATAATATTTTAAACTAAAACCTGCTGTATATGCTTCAAAAGTTCCCCCAATTGCTCTATGATAACCACCATGAGCACTTATTCCAAACTTTTCAGTGACTCGAACATCAAATCCGGCTTTTGGATATAGTGTTAAGCCTCCTTCTGGAAAAATTCTTCCTCCAGCAGCACCAATTCCTAATTTTGCAAAAAAATTGACATGTTTTGCTTCAATAAAGTTTTTTCCAACACCAAAAAACACATCCATAAAACCAGAAACTAAACCACTATACATTGCATCCGCATGAGCATATACAAATGTATTTGATGTAAGGTAACGTTGATATTCAAATCCAATGATTGATAAAGTTTGTCTAAGTGGTTTGTATTGAGGAACGGTACTTCCATCAGTTCTTGACATGCCGACTGGAAAAAAATAATCAAATGTGATTTGTTGCACACTTTTTACAGCAGATTTTTCCCAAAAACCTACTGTTGAAAGATTATTTATTTCAAAAGTTTTTTGTGAGTCTTTATAAGAACTAAATCTTAAGGTAGAGGGAATTTCTATAAAAAAAGATACATTATCGTCTTTTTGAATTCCTGTAAAAAAATTCATATAACCATATTGTACTCCAAAAGAAAAATCTTTTAATTTATATTGCAAACCAATATTTGGATAAATGATTCCACCACCATTTACTAAAGTTCTAAATCCTCCACCACCACCAAAATGAATATTAGCGTCAAAGAAAAGGTTATTGTAAATTCTTGTATTTACACCCAAATTTATGCCTAAAGTGAATAAACCTCCCTGATCTCCAGTGACTGCCGTGTGAAAACCAGCACCTGTATAAAGCCAATTATTTAACGGAATATGGTAGTTTAAACCAACAAAACCCATATTTGGTTTTAAGATAAAGTTATTAAAATTAACTTTATCAATTGGTTGAGAAATATTTATATAATTCAATCGTATCGAATTTCGAATTTCTTTTCCAGTAATTTTTGAAACAGGATAATTTTGTGAAAAATTTTTTAAACCGCAAAGAAACAAAATCAATAAAAATATTTTTTTCATAAAATGCTTATTTAAATTCACTCGTGAAATGCAATTTTACGGATGGATATTTACTTTGAGTCATTTGAATCGTAAATTCAGAATCCGCCAAGAAAACCAATTGACCTTGTTTGTCTTTTGCTAGATATCGTTGTTTTACTCTTAAAAAATCTTTAAACTCATCACTTTTAGTATTTTCAATTTCTACCCAACAAGCTTTGTGAACTTGTAAGTTTTCATAGGTACATTTTGCACCATATTCATGTTCTAAACGATATTGAATTACTTCATATTGAAGCGCTCCAACTGTTCCAATGACTTTTCTTCCATTAAAATCTAACGTAAATAATTGTGCTACACCTTCATCCATCAATTGATCCAAACCTTTGAATAATTGCTTTGATTTCATTGGATCCGCATTGTTGACATATCTAAAATGTTCTGGAGAAAAGTTTGGAATTCCTTTGAAATTCAAAATTTCACCTTCAGTTAATGTGTCTCCAATTTTAAAATTTCCAGTGTCATGCAATCCAACAATATCACCAGGAAATGATTCCTCCACAATTTCTTTTTTTTCTGCAAAAAAAGCATTTGGACTTGAAAATTTTAAATTTTTTCCTTGTCTGACATGTAAATAGGGCGAATTTCTCTTAAAAACTCCTGATACAATTTTCACAAAAGCAATTCTATCTCGGTGTTTTGGATCCATGTTTGCATGAATTTTGAACACAAACCCTGTCATATTTTCTTCTTTAGAATCTACCAAACGTTCTTGAGAATTTTTTGGTTGCGGTGAAGGAGCAATTTCTATGAATGCTTCTAACAATTCTTTTACTCCAAAATTATTCAAAGCAGAACCAAAAAAAACGGGTTGCAATTGTCCTTTTAAATAATCTTCTCGAGAAAATGCAGGATAAACTTCATCAATCAACTCTAATTCTTCACGTAAAGTATTTGCTGCTTTTTCTCCAACAGCTTTGTCTAATTCGGGGCTTGAAACGTCTTTAAATTCGATACTTTCTGAAATTGAAGTTTTTTTATCTCCTGAAAAAAGGTTTAATTTTTGTTCCCAAATGTTGTAAATTCCTTTGAAATCATACCCCATTCCTATTGGAAAACTCATTGGAGTTACATGCAAGCCTAATTTTTGTTCAACTTCATCCAATAAATCAAAGGCGTCTTTCCCTTCCCTGTCTAGTTTATTGATAAAAACAATCATTGGAATGTTGCGCATTCTGCAAACTTCAACCAACTTTTCAGTTTGAGGTTCTACACCTTTTGCGACGTCAATTACCACAATTACGCTGTCAACGGCTGTTAAAGTTCTGAAAGTATCTTCCGCAAAATCTTTGTGACCTGGCGTATCAAGAATGTTGATTTTCTTGTCTTTGTAATTAAATGCTAAAACAGATGTTGCTACGGAAATTCCACGTTGACGTTCAATTTCCATAAAATCGGACGTGGCTGTTTTTTTAATTTTATTATTTTTTACGGCACCAGCTTCTTGAATGGCACCTCCAAAAAGTAATAATTTTTCTGTTAAAGTCGTTTTTCCTGCATCAGGATGTGAGATAATTCCAAATGTTCTTCTACGTTGTATTTCTTCTAAAAAACTCATTTACAAAATTTGAGGTGCAAAGATACATTTTAGAATGGCAATTATCAATCTAAAATTTCAATCGTCATTTTTATATCTTCAAAAGGCCATTCATCAAAGCCTACTTTTACTTTTGATATTTTTTCCATAGTTTCAAAACCCGATATTACTTCGCCAAAAACAGTATGTTCTCTATCTAAATGATGCGCACCTGATTTTTTTTGAACGATATAAAATTCAAAAGGACTTGACAATTTATCTGGATTATTATCCCAATCTCTTGCAGCAGCCAAAGCACCATATTTATGAGTTCTATTTTTTTTGAATTCGGGTTTTAAAAGGTAATTTCCATACTTTTTTCTTTGTCTTTGAGTGTAAAAATTATCAGAATTTCCTCCTTGAATTACAAAGTTTTTTGAAACTCTATAGATGACTGTAGAATTAAAATACTTGATTTTTGTCAAAAATATAAAATTTGCCCTATGAATTGGAACGTCTTTGTAAAGTTTTAGTTTGATATTGCCAAATTTTGTTTTGATAATCACTTTTGTTTCTGAATTTTGGTTTCCATATTCAGTTAAAAAAAGCTCGGTATTTTTGCTATTTAGACTATCCCATGGTTTTTTTAGTTTTTTTTCTTCCCTTTTTTTGATAGCATTTTCTGCATCAATATGGTTGTCTTTTTCACTTTTTTGATTGCAATGAAAAAAGAAAATTGTTAATAAAAATAAGATGGTTTTATAAAATAGTTTCAACGGAAAGTATCATTTTAAATTCAAATATAAGACTTCAAAATAAAACAATAGAAAAATCTAATAGATTTAATAAATTTTTAAGTTTTTGAGGTATTAGTTTCAATTATCTTTGCACTTTATGGAAGAACAAGTTATTTTAGTTGATGAAAATGACAACCAAATTGGATTAATGTCCAAAATGGAAGTGCATAAAAAAGCATTATTACATAGGGCTTTTTCAGTTTTTATTTTCAATAAGGAAGGCAAATTGATGATTCAACAAAGAGCTTCAACCAAATATCATTCTCCACTTTTATGGACGAATACTTGTTGCTCACATCAAAGATCAGGAGAGAGCAATATTGAAGCGGGTAAAAGAAGATTGTTCGAAGAAATGGGTTTTTCAACAGATTTAGACGAGGTTTTTTCTTTTATTTACAAAGCTCCCTTTGATAATGGACTCACTGAACACGAATTGGATTATGTTTTAATAGGCAGTTTTGATGGTGAACCAAACATCAATAAAGAGGAAGTTGAGAATTATAAATGGATGTTTTTAGAGGATGTAAAAAAAGATATCGAAAACAATCCTAAAATTTATACAGCCTGGTTTCAAATTATATTTAATAAATCTTACGAAAAATTAGCAAATGCCAAAAGTAACCGTTCATAGAAAAGCACATTTTAATGCTGCTCACAGATTGTATAGAAAAGATTGGAGTGATGAAAAAAACTTCGAGATTTTTAGTAAATGCAGTAATCCTAATTTTCATGGTCACAACTACGAATTGATTGTGTCTTTAACTGGAGAAATAAATCCAGAAACTGGTTACGTTTATGATTTGGGGATTTTAAAAAATTTAATTAAATCTGAGATTGAAGATTGTTTTGATCATAAAAATCTGAATATTGAAGTTCCAGAATTCAAAAATCTGAATCCAACAGCTGAGAATATTTGTGTAATTACGTATGAAAAACTCCGTAAACACTTGCCAAATGAATTGGATTTAAAAATCACTTTATACGAAACTCCAAGAAATTTTGTGAGTTATTATGGAAATTAAGCTTATTTGACTTTAAAAAAAAATACCATTTTTTAATTATTGTTATAAGAATAATAACTTATCGATTTTTCAAGCGAAGAGTAAGCTTGATAAGTAAATCCGACAACATTTAGATTATTTTTTAATTTAATGTCTTTATTACTCATTTCATTAAAAAATAATTTTTCTCCTTTATCTAAACTATCAAATTTTAGCCAATAACCCAAATCATTCATGATTGTTGAAAATAAAATATTGGTTTTTATTTTACTGTTGATATTGAAAATATAATCTAGGTTTTTCTTTGCAGAATTGAAACAAATTTTAGGGTCTTTACCCAATGCAATAATCGTTAATCGATCACAATATTTTGTGATTTCAGCAATTTCTGGTTGCGTGTAATAACCAACATAAGCATCAACTTCTACTTTATGAGGTTTTCCTTTTGATAGGTTTTTGAGTTGTTTTAGATTGTTAACAAAAAATTTAAATGAACCCTCTCTTCCACAGGGAATATTGTTTTCTTCCAAATAATTTACACAATAATAACCATCAATATTTGAAGCGTTACTTGACCAATATTCATATTCTAAATTATAAATATCGAATTTTTCAGAAGATTTTTGGCGAGAATTGTTATAAACATTTATAATTTTTACAAAAAAATCAGCAGCTTCACCTGAAGCTCCAATTTTCTTTATTTGATATTTTTGTTTTGCTTTGTTGATAAATTCTGAAAGAATGTTATTGTTTCTTGGATCTGATAAAGAAATTCTCTTGTGAACTTTGTTCAATTCATAGAGAATCAAAACTTTAAAATTGTTTTTTTGAGCGAATAAAAGAAGTTTATCCTCTTTGAGAGGACTTCCTAAAATATCATTAAAATTATCTACATACAAAGTTCTTTCTAAGCCATAAAAAAAGCAAGAAGTCAATAAGAAAACAATAAGAAATAGTTTTTTTTCCACAAAAAAAATCAAAATTCGGGTGTAAGATAACTAAAATAAATTTTAAAGTTTAGTTATTATAAAATTTTTAAACTATAAAATAAAGAAGTTGTGTTTTTTTTTGTAAAGTACTAATTATTAATTGAATAAATACTTTTATGTTTTATTTCCGCTTTTTTTTAAAATATTCTTTTATTAACCTAATTCCTAAACGTGCAAACAAAATAATGCTTATTGTCATCACAATACTAAATCCATCCATTAATTTGAAATTTTTAATTGATTTTCAATAATTTTCATTATTTCAATCGCATTATCTCTGTAACCGGTTACGAATTGTAAATGATTTTTTACGGCTAACAAATTGTGAGCAGCAACTTGAACTTTAAATTCATCGCTTTCTGTAAAGTAATGAATCATGTCGTTATTGGGTTTATTTTTGGTCCAATCTATAAACCAATTATATTTCTTATAACTCTCAATATTTTTGAAAACATTATTTTTAATAAATTCATTGCTATCGTTAAAAAGTTGAATAAAAGGTGAATAAAATTGAGAAACTACTATAAAAATGGAATCATTCTGGATGTCATTTTTTGCGTTAAAATTTTTTACCATTTCAAAACCTTTTGTTTGAATTGTAAATGGTAAATACCTACTTGCCAATGCTTTTACATTTGGAAAATCATCGTAATTATCAATATTGATTTCATTATTGATGATTTTTGTACTATTTTTTTCTATTTCTTTATAATAATCTATAATGATTTTTGCCTGAATCGTATCCGTTTTTAAATCTTTATATATCGTTTTTAAGATATTATTGAACTCACTTTGTTGCTTTCTATTTTCATTCCAATTATTTATTTGAAGAGCGATTAAAATCCCAATAACCACCAACACAATTTCGCCAATGGCGTAAACGAAGTAACTTTTAATTTTAGATTGTTCAAGCATTTTTTGTCTGACTTTACGGAAGATTTTAATCATTTTTTAGTTTTAGGTTTCAAGTTTCATAATGGCAATTTTTCAGAAAATTGTATATTTTAATGAATACTATTTATTTCCTTAATAATGGTTTCGCCATTTTTTTTGAATTCTTGTAATTCATTCACATAAATTTGATAGACCAAGTAATAGGTCGCAATTCTGTTTTTTTCTAAAGGATTATTCATAATAAAATCAATAGCTCCCTCTGTTTCTTTATGAAGTAAAAATGAGGAAAACCAAGGAAATTGCTTATGTTCATTCATGTTATATACAAATTCTCGCATAATTTCTAAAGTAGAAATATTGATTTCAATCAAATGCTTGTTATAAAATAAATTGATTTTTGAAGCAAGATTTTGTTTGCCAATACTCATTTCGTTTGACTGGTTTTTAAGTAATTCAAAACCACGTTGATTGATAGCAAAATCTTTAAAACCATTTAAAACGGATAAGTATTCAGGATGCTTTTGAAAATCTTCTTTTGAAAGATTTCCTTTTAAAACAGTCTCGAAAGCAGGTTTTCTACTCTTTTCAAACTCGTCAATAAAGTCATTTATTTCCACAATATCGGTAGTAATATCTTCTTTTATAATTTGATAAATACCTAGCAAGGTATCTTTTTGTTTTCTTTTTTCATTCCACGTATTGATACTTAACGCAATTAAAATACCAATAACCACCAATATAATTTCGCCAATGGCATATTTAAAATATTTGGATGTTTTGTCTTCTATTACTAATTTTTGACGGATTTTTTGAAAGAATTTTATCATTTTTTCAATTCTTTGTTAATTAAGTCATTTAATTTTTTCAGTTGAAGCGTTAAATTTTCATGAAAAATAGTTAAACTCATATTATTCATAATAGAAAGTCTTAATCCATTAATGAATTCTTTTTTTTGTAATAATTTGTTGTATTGTGGTATAATTATTTCAAAAGGAATTTGATTAGGCTCATTTAAAGTAATTACACTTTTATCTGCTGTTTTTTTAAAATCAAATAAGTTGATGGCAATAACATTTAAAACCATAACATTATATAGATATTCTTCGTATTCTCTATACATGTGATATTCTATATTATGAATGGTAGTATACATTTTATCTAATTCCATCAAAAAATCTTTTATAGAATCATTGGTTATAAAATTTAGATTTCCAGAATTGAGTAATTCTTTGTAGGTATTGTTTGTAGGAATAAATGTTAAACGTGTAAAAACTTTATTAATCGTAATTTCTAGGGAAATAACATCTTCTGCAGTTTCAAGTTTTTTAAAATCAAGTAAATGTGCTGCTGCTTTTGCAGTTGCTGCTCTGTAGTTAATAATACTATCGTTGTTATCAAACTCAAGAGTAATATCTGATTTCAATTTTTTCAAATATTTCACTTCTTGCTTTCTGAAATTTCTATCTTCATTCCAATTATTAATTTGCAATGCAATCAAAATACCGATAACAACCAATACAATTTCGCCAATGGCATAAACAAAATAACTTCGTACTTTAGATTGTTCAACTAATCTTTGCCTGATTTTCCGGAAGAATTTTATCATAAAGAACCTTTTTTCCCATCACCATCAATGTCTTTTCCTAAATAGTTTTCAAGTGCTGCTAGTGTTTTTTGGAGTATTTCGTTCGTTTTTTCTAGCTTTTTTTCTAAAAAGGCTACTTTTTCCTCTAAGTTTTTAGCTTTTTCTCCTTGTTCTTGAATTTCGTTTTGTTGCATTAAATCCCAAAAAAGTCCCATAATTTCTAGTTTTTGTTAGTTGTTGATTTTTTGATAGTTATTTTCTCAAAGTTAATTATTTTTTTTACTAATTGAAAAATCTTTTAATAACCGTAAATTTGCATCGAAAAAATACAATTATGAAAGATTTACACATTTTAAAATTTACCCCAATATTGAAAGATAAAATTTGGGGAGGAGAAAAATTAGCAACACTTTTACATAAAAATTCTGACAGAAAAGATATTGGCGAAAGTTGGGAAATATCTGATGTTGAAGGTGATACTTCAATAGTTGCCAATGGTTTTTTGAAAGGAAAAAACTTAAAAGAATTGATTTCTGAATATAAAAGTGATTTGGTTGGAATAAAAATTTACAGTCATTTTGGTGAAAAATTCCCATTGTTAATCAAATATATTGATGCAAAAGAAGCGTTAAGCATTCAATTGCATCCTCATGATGATTTGGCAAAAAAGCGTCACAATTCTTTTGGAAAAACTGAAATGTGGTATGTGATGCAAGCAGATGAAAAAGCCAATTTGATTGTTGGTTTTCAAAAAGAAGTGACACCAAAAGAATATGTACATCACCTTGAAAATAAAACCTTAACCGATATTTTAAATATTGATGAAGTTCAAAAAGGAGATGTTTATTTTATTCCAACTGGAAGGGTGCATGCAATTGGAGCAGGAGTAATGTTGGCTGAAATTCAACAAACTTCGGATATTACGTATCGAATTTATGATTGGGATCGTCCAAATCCTGATGGAACTTTTAGAGATTTACATACTGAAGAAGCTATTGATGCAATTGATTATTCAGCAAAACAATCTTATAAAACAAGCTATTCAAAACATCAAAATACAGCATCAGAAATTGTTTCTTGTCCTTATTTTACAACAAATGTGCTTCCTTTAAAAGGAAAAATTAATGTAAATCACACTGATAAAGATAGTTTTGTGATTTATATGTGTGTGGAAGGGTCAACTACTTTTACGTATCAAAATCAAACAGAAACACTTGAAATGGGAGAAACAATTTTGATTCCAGCTTCTATAAAAAATATAGAAATTTTTGCAGAACATCAATCAGAATTGTTAGAAGTGTATATAAAATAAAGCTTATGAAAATGATTGCTATGATTCCTGCACGTTACAGTGCTACTCGTTTTCCAGGTAAATTAATGAAAGATTTAGGAGGAAAACCTGTTATTGTAAGAACCTATGAAGCTGCTTTGCAAACCAATTTGTTCGAAGATGTCTATGTAGTTTCAGATTCAGACGTTATTGCAAAAGCAATTCAAAACGTTGGAGGAAATGTAATCATGAGTAAAAAAGAACACGAATGTGGTTCTGACAGAATTGCTGAAGCTGTTGAATTTATGGACGTGGATATTGTGATTAATGTGCAAGGAGATGAGCCTTTTATTGATGTGGTTTCATTATCAAAATTGATTGAAGCTTTTAAAAATGATGCGAATAACGAGATTGATTTGGCTTCTTTAAAAGTGCAAATAACCAATCAAGAAGATATTGAAAATCCTAACAATGTCAAGGTAATTACTGATAATTTTGGATTTGCTTTATATTTTTCAAGAAGCGTAATTCCTTTTCATAGAGACAAAGAAATTAAGGTGAAATATTTCAAACACAAAGGTGTTTATGCCTTTAGAAAAGCTGCGTTGCTTGATTTTTATAAAAGAGAAATGACACCTTTAGAAGCCTCAGAAAAAATCGAGGCAATAAGATATTTGGAAGTTGGAAAAAAAATAAAAATGATTGAAACGGATGTGGAATCTATTGGAATTGACACACCTGAAGATTTGGAAAAAGCCATTCAATACTTGAAAAATGTATAAAAATATCAAAGTCATTGCTTTTGATGCTGATGATACTTTGTGGGTCAATGAAACGTATTTTAGAGATGCTGAACTTGAATTTGCGAAATTATTAGCTCAATATGAAACTGCGAACACTATTAATCAAGAATTGTTTAAAACTGAAATTAGAAATTTACAATTATATGGTTATGGAATCAAAGGTTTTGTGTTGTCAATGATTGAATGCGCATTAGAATTGTCCAATTATTCAATCAAACCAAAAGTGATTCATGAAATTATAGAAATTGGCAAACAGATGCTCAATAAACCAATTGAATTACTTCCTGAAATTGACGAAGTTTTGAAAACGCTACAACCAAAATACAAACTAATTTTGGCAACAAAAGGCGATTTATTAGATCAAGAACGCAAATTACAAAAATCAAATTTATTGCATTATTTTCATCATATTGAAGTGATGACTGATAAAAAAGCAACCGATTATAAAAAATTGATAAAACATTTAGACATTCATCCTTCTCAATTTTTGATGATTGGAAACTCTCTAAAATCAGATGTATTGCCTGTTCTTGAAATTGGTGCTGCTGCAATTCACGTTCCTTTTCATACTACTTGGATTCATGAAGAAGTTTCAGAAATGGAAACTTCTGACAAAAATTATCATACTGTTTTAAATATCAAAGAAGTATTGCCTTTATTTTAAAGAAATTCAGTACATTTGCAAACTTAAAAATCTATTATGGCAAGTATTAAAAATTTAAAAAAAGATATCAATTACGTTTTAGGTGACGTTATTGAATATGCACTGGATGTTGCTGCTTTGAAAAATCAACCTAAAAAAGGAAATGAAATTATTGACGAGGCAATCGTTACTTTTGATGATTTAATTGCAAAAATTAACACCAAAAAAGTTCAAGATAAAAAAGCACATTTTAAAATGTTAAACCAAGAATTGGAAACAAAAGCCAAAGTGTTGGTTGAAAAAATTAACAGTTTGTAATATTAACATTTGTTAATTAAAATTTTAAGACCAGTTTTATTTTATAAAGCTGGTCTTTTTGTTATTTTTATAAAATAAATCAATAACGAAATCGTTATATATATTAAATATAAAAAGTATGGCAAGAGCAATGTTTGAATACACAAAAGTTGTATTGCAAAAAGTTAGTTTTAATTCGGATTTGTTTTGCAAAGAATTAGAAAAAGCACTGAGAATATTGATGCCTCATGAAATTAAAGAATTAGTAATTTGGCTGAGACAATTTACTGCTAACAAACCAGAATTATTTGTTTGTATGTTATTAATTAAATAAAAAAAAGGGAGCAAATTCAGTCCCTTTTCTAGTTTCTATTACCATTTTGATGGTATTTTTTCATTAATTTTCTTCCAAATTCCATTTCAGCCATTTGAAGTTTGATGATTTTTTTATAAGAAATAATTTTTTTTATCTTTTGAATGAACTCTTTTTGTGATTCGAATAAAAGCTTGTCAATAGCCAATTTTGACATGATTAATTTTTCAGCTTCTTTTTCATCCATGACATCAATCTCCCCCCTTTCTTTTAACACTTTGTGAATTTCAGATCGCTGTTTGATGCGTAATTCTTGTTGTTCTTGATCAAAAGAATTATATATTGGCCAAAATTTTTCGGCTTCGTTAGTTGTCAGATTAAGTTGCTCTGTCAAATAAGCAATTTTAAGTGATTTTATTTTTTCACGGCTTTCGTTTCTGCCTTGGGCTTTGATAGAAATTACCAAAAAAAGCATCATTAAAATTGTAATGTAGATTTTTTTCATAAGATAAATTATTAATCTTTTTCGTTTAAAATTTCTTGATTATCAATTGAATATAGATAATCTTCGATAGTTTCAGTTTTAAATTGTGCAAAAGAAAAATCGTTCATTTCTAAAATACCATCACCCAAAATTGTGGCAATATCACTTGAATTTAATGTATTTGAATCAAACCAGTTTTCAATATCATTTTTAGAAATGGAATCAAACGTAATTGACTCTTTTTTATTAAAAATAAATGTATTAATAGTGATAAATAGTACAATTGAAGCTGCTACTAAATAAGGAACAATTTTTAGAATTTTTCTTTTAAAATCAATCACTTTTGGTTGATGTTGATTTTCGGAAATTCTCAGTAAAATTTTGTTTTCTACCTCAGAAAAATAGTTTTCAGGGGTTTTAAAACCAGTTTTTTTTGGTAGTTCAGAAGTAGTTATTTTTGCAAAAATAGCATCTTCCAAATCTTCAAAATAGTTGGATGTAATAGAAAATCCTGATTTTTTTCCAACTTTTTTGTTTATAAAATCAATACTATTTTTTAAATCTTTTTTCATTGTATTTTAGACGCTTTTTTCTTTAAAAGGTTTAATTTGTTTTGTTTTTGATGAAATGTTCAACTTTTTTTACGGCATGAAAATAAGAGGCTTTCAATGCGCCAATTGAGGTTTCTAAAATTTTTGACATTTCTTCATATTTCATTTCTTCAAAATATTTCATATTGAAAACCAATTGCTGTTTTTGAGGTAAAGTAGCGATTGCTTTTTGTAAAATAAGTTGAATTTCGTCACCAGAAAAATAAGTATCACTTTCTAATGAGCAAGCTAATTCTTTATAGACTTCGTCAATATCGATGTTTCTCTCTTTGGCTCTTTTGTTGATAAATGTGATAGATTCGTTTGTGGCAATTCTAAACATCCAAGAATATAACTTACTTTCTTGATTAAAATTTTGGATGTTTTTGAAGATTTTGATAAAAGTGTTTTGAAGCACATCATCAGCATCATCATGCGAAATTACTATTTTTCGAATGTGCCAATACAAGCGTTCTTTGTATTGTTTCATCAATTCACGAAAGGCTTTTTCTTTCGTTTTTGGATTTAAAAGTGCAGCTATAAAGTCAATTTCGCTTTTCAAAATTTTTCTTATAAGACTTATAATTATTAAAAAAGTTTAATGTTAATCGATTTTAATTTTTATTTTTTGATTTTGAATATCCAAATAATCGTTTTTGTTTAATGGTTTCAGCAATTCCTTCTGGTAACATTTCTTCCCAACCTTTTTCACCTTCTATAATCATTTTTAAAACAGTTCTTGAAAAAATATCCAAATTACTCTTATCATAGTCTTTAATATCTACCAAACGTCCATTGTTTTTAAAAAATTTATACAATTCTTTCATTCTTGGATGTACTTTTAAATTCTCACTGTTGATGTATTCTCCACTTTCTGGATCATGATAAGGATACATATATACTTTTAAATCACGATAAAATAGTTTTCCAAAAGCTTCTAAAATACCGCCACTTAAATCGCGGTAGTATTTTTCATCAAAAATTTGAATTAGGTTATAAACTCCCATAGCCAACGCCATTCTTTCTTTCGTAAATTCGCTAAAATATTCAACCAATTTAAAATATTGTTGAAAATTGGTGATCATTACATTTTGACCAAGAGAGCAAAGCAATTCTGCCCTGTCAAGAAAATCTCGTTCATTGATTTTTCCTTCAGCAGAAAGATTGCTTAAAGTAATTTCAAAAATGATTTGGGTTTTTTCTTTACTAACTTTATTTTCAGAAAGAAATAGTTTTTTCGAGTTTTCAAACATGTCCATATTTACTTTCGTAACGGGTCTGAAACTACCACGTAAAGCCAAAATATTTTTTTTATACAATACTTGAGCAGGCAATAAATTATTTCCGTCAGGACCAAACATCACTGCATTTGTCATTCCGTTTTTCAGTAATTGTAAACTCATCAATCTGTTGTCAACGTACATAAATCGTGGCCCAGAAAAATTTATCATGTCAATTTCTATTTGGTGGCTTCCTAAATTATCGTAAAAAGATTTTACCATTTCTTTTGGATTGTCATTCAAATAAAATGCGCCATAAATCAAGTTTACGCCCAAAACTCCCAATGTTTCTTGTTGTAATCTTGCATCAGTTTCTTTAAAACGGAGATGCAACACAATTTCGTTATAGCCTTCTAAAGGATCTAACTGAAACCGGATTCCAACCCAACCATGACCTTTAAAAGTTCGAGCAAAGTCAATGGTTGTTACTGTATTTGCATAACTAAAAAATAGTTTATTTGGATGTTTTTCTCTGCTTAATCTATATTCAATTAAGTCCATCTCATGACGCAACATTTTCTGTAATCGAGATTGAGAAACATAACGTCTGTCTTCTTCAATTCCATAAATAGCATCTGAAAAATCTTTATCATAAGCACTCATTGCTTTTGCAATAGTTCCTGAAGCAGCACCTGATCTGAAAAAATTACGAGCAGTTTCTTGTCCTGCACCAATTTCTGCAAAAGTTCCGTAAATATCTCTATTCAAATTAATTCGTAACGCCTTGCTTTTTGTGTCTGGAACGCTACTTATTTCTTGATCTCCTCTTAAAGAAATTGCCATAATAAATTTTTTGTCCCCACAAATGTACAAAATTAGGGTACTTTTAACCAATTTTATCTTATTTTTGTTACAATGAACGCTACTAAAAAACTGTTAACGGTCACTTTTCTAGGAACAGGAACTTCTCAGGGAATTCCCATGATTGCTAGCAAAGATTCTGTTTGTTTGTCAAAAGATTTTAAAGACAAACGCTTGCGTTCTTCTGTCCTAATTTCTTGGGATGATTTCAATTTTGTGATTGATTGTGGCCCTGATTTTAGACAACAAATGTTACGTGAAAACGTGCAATCACTCAATGGTGTTTTTTTTACGCACGAGCATTCAGATCACACAGCTGGAATTGATGATTTACGTCCCTTTTGTTATCAAATAGGAGAGATGCCTATTTATTTAAATCTAAAAACATTACACAATTTAGAGCAAAGATTTGATTATATATTCACAAAAATTAATAGATATCCTGGAGCGCCAAGCGTAATGCCTTTTATAGTTGAAAATTCACCTTTTAAAGTGAGTGGTTTAAAGGTTATTCCCATTGAAGTACTTCATGGAAATTTGCCTGTAATGGGCTACAGATTTCAAGATTTCGCTTACTTAACGGATGTGAAAACAATTGCAAATTCAGAGAAAGAAAAGCTAAAAAATCTTCAAGTTTTAGTGGTGAACGCTTTAAGAATTGATCCACATCCAACTCATTTTAATTTACAAGATGCTTTGGATTTTGTTAGCGAAATTCAACCTAAAAAAGCTTATTTTACCCACATCAGTCATAAATTGGGATTTCATGAGGAAATTTCTGAGAAGTTACCCGAAAATGTTTTTTTAGCTTTTGATGGATTAAAAATTGTAATGTAGATTTATATGAGTTGTTTTTTAATGTATATTTGTCTGTAAACCTATCAATAATAGGGTTTTAATGATAATCAAACTAAAAAAGAAAACCAAATTCAAAAAAAATTCATGGCAAAAAATTCTGAAATAAACAACGAACCAATTGATAATCAATTAGTTGATAGTAGATTAGCCGCAGTTAGAGATCTTATTTTTGGTGAAAACATTCAACAATACAATGCAGAGTTTGCTGATGTATTTGATAAAATCAAAGCTTTAGAGGTAAAAACTACTAAAAATCTATCAGAATCAGTTATCAATCTTGAAAATAAACTATCTGATTTAGAGAGTTTAATGGATCATAAATTTCAAGATTTGATTGATGATTTAGACAAGCGAATGGCAGATTTAGATGATGAAAAAGCCGATAGAAGAAAACTTGGAAAAGCTTTAGAGAAAATTGCACAGATGTTGCAAGAATAGATGGGAAAAACGGCGACAGACTTTGATAAAATTAATCGTTTTGAGCTTCTAAAAGAATTGCTTTTAGCAGAAGATAGAAATGATTTAAAACTGTTAAGTCAGGAGATACTTGAACGCGAAAAGTTAAAAACAAAAGTCTCTCCAATTGTTGATGAAAAAATTGAGGATTTAAGAGAAAATTTCCCAACGTATTTTGGTTCAACAATCACCGAAACTATAAAAGTTCAAATCAAAGAATCTCAAAACGAAGTTGTAGAGGCACTTTATCCAATCATGGGCAAATTGGTCAAAAAATTTATAGTTGCAGAAATTACCAAACTTTCAGAAAATATCAATCAAACAATTAACGATAAATTTTCAATAAAAAACATTATCAAAAGACGTTTTAAAGGTAAAAAATCAGATGCAGAAGGTGTTTTTCAAGAAGTTTTTGAACCTGTCATTGAAGAAGTTTTCGTAATTGAAGAAAATTCAGGTTTGTTAATTGGAAGTTATTCTAAAGGAAATATTGCTGATAAAGACATGGTTTCAGGCATGTTAACTGCCATAAAATCTTTTGCCTCAGATGCTTTTTCAAAAGAAGGACAACATTTAGAAAATATTCGTTTTGAAACTTTTCAACTATCAATTCTCAATTTTAAATCTATTTATATTGCCACAGCAACCTCTGGAGTTGTGAATAATGACTTCAAGGAAAAGTTAATAGACGATTTGAACTCAATTGCAGAAATTATTTTACGTGACAGAAACTATCTCAAAGAGGAAGAAAAACTCAATTTATTATTAAAAAATACGCTCACAAAAGAGAATCAAAAATTAAATGATTGCAAAAAAAGTATTATTGGTTGGTAGTTTTGGGGTTGGAAAAACATCTTTAATTCGAAGATTTGTGTTGAATGAATTTTCTGAGGATTATATAAGCACAATTGGAGTTAGAGTAAGTGCTAAAATTATGAAAATCCAAGAAGAGGAGGTCAAGCTACTGATCTGGGATATTGCAGGAACTTATGGAGAAGAGAAAATTCCAAAATCTTATTTTTTAGGCGCTAGTGCTGCAATGTTTGTTTTTGATGTCAGCAGAGAGGAAACGTATTTGGATATAAAAAATCAATTAGATGCTGTAAAAAGTATTTCAGGATTAAAAAATATCATGCTTGTTGGAAACAAAAAAGATCTTATTTCTGATGAAAAATTAGCTGAAATCATGAAAATAATTCCAATTTCGATAGATTTAATGACAAGTGCCAAAGAAGACGAAAATGTCGAAGATGCTTTTATAAAATTAACGCTACAATCGCTCAAATAAATCTCAATGATTTCTCTCAAAATTCAACAAACTTTTATTGAAATTAAAACAGATTTTAATGGAAACATTATCAGTATTGTTGATGGATATTTTTTGAAAAATGAATTTATTGAATCAAAATCAATCTTTAAAATCTGTACTTTTTTAGAAAACGTTTTAGATTTTTTGCCAATAAACGAAAGTCTAAACATAGATTCTTTAATTATTAACGATGATAATCAAGATTTTAATATAGATGTAGAAATTTTGAAAACCGAATTTGAAATCTTTATACTTATTCAAAATCGAACAACACTCTATAAATACATTGGAAAATTAAATCAAAACAGAAATGACTTATTTTTCCTAAAAAGAGAAATTGATGAAAAGAATTTAGAACTCGAAATACTTCGTAAAATTGCCGAAAAAGCAAACGAAGAAAAGTCACGTTTTTTAGCTATGATGAGCCATGAAATCAGAAATCCTTTGCACGTTATTTTGAGTTATATTGATTTGATTGAACAAGAAAATACTTCTCCAATTGTTAAAGAATCATTGAAATACATGTCAATTTCGGGTAAAAATTTACAGGTAATTGTGGATGATATTTTAGATTTATCAAGAATTGAAGCTGGAAAATTACAACTTGCAAAATTGCCAATGAATTTGGGAGTTTTAATCAATCAAATTCAATCAATTTTTGATAAAACACACAAAAATCCTGACGTAGAATTACAGTTTTATGTTGCTGAAAATATTCCCAAAATTGTTTTGACTGATGATGTAAGGTTGTATCAAATTTTAATAAATTTAATAAACAATTCAATAAAATTCACCGAAAAAGGTTTTGTAAAAATAGCTGTCAAATTGATTTCTGTAGAAAATAATTTCACAACTATTGGTTTTGAAATTTCAGATTCTGGAAGAGGAATGACTGAAGAACAGGCTTTAACTATTTTTGAAGAATACCAACAAAACCAATTAGATGACAACCGAATTCATAAAGGTGCAGGTTTGGGCTTGACGATTGTAAATCGTTTAGTGCGAGCGATGAACGGAAGTATTTCTGTAAATAGTAAACTTCAAGAAGGCACTACTTTTTCAATAAAAATTCCATTTAATATTGAAAATCAATCAGATATTTTTGAAAAAGTTGCTTTAAAAATTAAAAATGAAAAAAGTTTAAAAGGAACTAAAGTTCTTGTTGCAGATGACAATTATTTAAATTTAACCATTGTTTCTCATATTTTGAAACAAGAAGAGGCTGAATTTGTAATGGTAAAAGACGGCATTGAAGCTTTAATCGAAATATCCAAAAATACTTTCGATTTGATTTTATTAGACATAAATATGCCAAATTTGTCAGGAGATGATTTGATTCTTCAAAAATCAAACTACGAGAAAATGAATGGAAAAACACCTATTTTAGCAATTACAGCCAATAACTCAGTTGAAAATATTGCAACTTATTTAGATTTAGGATTTAAGGATGTTATTCCAAAACCGTTCACAAAAAGTCAATTAATTGAAATTTTATTGAAGAATTTATAATTTTTAAAGTCTCTCTTCAATCCAAGATTTAAAACTGTAAAAATTTTGTGGTGCCACTCCATGTCCAATAGGATATTCAAAATATACATTTTCTAATCCCAAGTTTGTTAAGAACGGTCTGCTTTTTCTTGCCCAATCAATTGGCAAAACCTGATCTACAGTTCCATGCGAACAATAATAAGCTGTTTTTATTTCTTTAGAAATCTCTTTGGGTAACAATTCTTGATTGATATAACCGCTCAAAGCAATCACATAATTTACTTTATTTGGGTAAAAAAAGCTTAAAGAATAACTTAAAATTGCACCTTGACTAAAACCTAATAAAAATGTTTTTGAGAAATTTGTTTGGTATTTTTGTTGAATTTCATCAATGAATTTTGCAATGATATCAATAGATTCTTTGGCTTGTTTTAAATCCGAAAATTTACCATTCATAGCATTAAAATTGATGGCATACCAGGCATATCCTCCAAAACCCATTTCATGAGGAGCTTGAGCACTGATAATTAAAAAATCATCAGGCAATTCGTCTGCAAATGAAAATAAATCCTCTTTATTACTGCCATAACCATGCAATAAAATTAATAATGGAGGATTTTTAGAAGTTTTTTTTGGTTTTCTTACCAAGTATTCTAAACTCATAATTTATCAAATGATATTTTAATGAAATTTTTTAATTCAAGGATTTATTTTAAAATTAGTTGATTGTTTCCAAAGATACCGTAAACTTTTCCTTTTAAATTTTTCCCAATAAAAGGACTGTTTTTTGAAGTTGATAAAATATCTTTCTCAGAAAAAATACTATTTCCAATAGGATTAAATAAAGTGATTTCTACAATCGCATTTTCCTCAATTCTTGGATGTTGAAGTCCAAAAATAGTTCTTGGTTTTGTGGTCAAACATTCAATAAAATCGTTTAAATCAAAGATAGAATTAAGAGCTCCAAAAGCACTTTCCAAGCCGATTACACCATCTTTTGCTTCACCAAATTCTACTTTTTTATGTTCAATATCAATAGGATTATGATCAGATGTAATGATATCAATCAAGCCACTTTTTACTGCTTTTTGCAACGCTTTTACATCTTCAGAAGTTCTTAATGGTGGTGTTGTTTTGAAATTGCTTTCAAATCCATGCAATTCTTCATCTGTCAAAACCAAATGATGAACTGATACACTGCAAGTTACGTTCAATCCTTTCTTTTTAGCTTCTTTAATTAGTGCAACAGATTTTGAAGTTGATATCGTTGGAATGTGTAATTTGCCTCCAGTATATTCTAGTAAAAATAAATCTCTTGCAATTTGCAAATGTTCAGCTAAAGCAGGAATTCCTTTTAAACCTAATTTTGTGCTATTGATACCTTCATTGGCAATTCCTTCAGCAGCTATCGAATTATTTTTTGGGAAACTCATCACCAAACTATCAAAATTTTGCGCATATAGGAGCGCAATTTTCATCAAATTATCATTTGAAACAGGTTTGTTATAATCTCCAAATGCAATGGCTCCGGCTTGTTGCATGTCATACAATTCCGCCAAATCTTTTCCTTCGCATTTTTGGGTTAATGCCCCAATTGGAAATAATTTTGTCGCACTAAAACTCGATTGATTAATTAAAAAATGAATGTCAGATTTCGAATCAATCACAGGATTTGTATTCGGATTTACTGCAACTGCTGTAAAACCGCTTTTTGAGGCAACTTCCAAACCCTTTTTAATGGTCTCTCGCTCTTCAAAACCAGGCTCACCAAAAGAAACACTTGTATCAAACCAACCACAAGAAATGTGTAAGTTTTCTAATTCAATAACATTTGTATCTTCGGATTTTTTAATAGAATCTGCAATTTTCTCAATCTTTCCATCACTTATCAAAACATCCTTTGTTTGCTGATGATAAGGACTTTCAGCAGCTATAATAGTTGCGTTTTTGATAAGTGTTTTCATGGTTTATAGAATTTCAAAATTAAAATTTCTAACAACAAAGATACAATTGCCAAAGCTAAAAACCATTTCCAAAGCTGTTGAACTTCATTTTTTTTATTGACTTTTTCAAAAGACGCTGAAATAGAGGAGGAGATATTGATGTTATTTGATGTATTTTTCAAAATAGACATGTCTTTAAATTGAAGCAAACTCTCTTCTTTTGGGATGTTAAAAGCAATAATTTGGTTTGTTTCTTTATTTCTTTGGATGTTGTAGAATCCAGCCTCTGAAGGTTGTTCTTTGGTGGTAATTTTTACTTTATTTTGAAACGTTTGTTGAGGTGGAATAAAGGTTGAGTTTTCATCTGAAATTTCTAAAATTTCATCTTTTTGAAGTTGAATGTCAACTTCAATTTGATATTCTTTCAACAAATAATAGTACAATTGGGAGTGTTGAAAACTAAATTTTCCAAAATTATAAAAAATTGGCACAATCAAAGGCGAATTCAATAAATTACTATTTTTCTTGTTAATCGCACTAGAAAAGAGGTAAATGGGGCTCTTAGCAGTTTTTATTTGACTTAGAAAAGCCAAATTATTCTCGAAAGATATAATTTCATTACTATTTTTAGATTGAAAAGTGAAAAAGTGATCAACGGTTGGATATTCAAAATTATTCACTTTTTTTAAAAATACATTTTCAAAAAATGGATGATTAAAATGGATGTTTGTAATTTTTAAACTGTCTATAATTTTTGAATCAATTTTTGTAGAGGTTAATTTTTGAAGAAAATTATTATAAGAAATTATTGATGAATTGTGATTAGGAATCACGACAATGGTTCCTCCATTATTTGAAAAAACTTCTAAACTATTTGATAAAATTTCAGGAATATTTTCAAGTTCAAACAAGATGATTAATTGTTGTTTTTGAAGAATATTATAATTGACATTTTGCGAGGTATTTTGCACTAAATTAAATTCATCTTCAGTATATATTTTTGAAAAAAAATCAGTATCATTTCCAATCGCTAAAACATCCGTTTTTTTTGTTGAATTTAAACTGAAATAAAATGTGTTGTCAAATTCAAAAGTGTCGCTAAAAGTAATTTCTATTTTACCCCTGATTTTATCTTGACTTTGAATTGAAAAGTTGATTGTTTTTAGTGAGTCTTTTTCAACTGAAAATGTTTGTTTGCTGAGCAACTTTACATCATTAAAAATAGCAATAGGAACATTGTCTTTTGATGCGCCTTGGTTTTTTAAAACTACAGATATTGTCAATTTATTGGTACCATTGTTATTGATAAAAACACTGTCAATAGAAAGGTTATTTTTTTGAGATTCTTGTAATTTAATTGCAGTTAAAGAGGGTGTTACATTTGTAAACTTATTTTTGTAATTATACTGAAAATCAGATATTAAAATTATTTCACTTGAAGTGTTTATTTTATTTTTTGTAATATTGTTAATTTTTAAGAGCACACTGTTTAAATCTACTGTTTTAGGTGTATTTTGAATATTTAAAAGTGTTTTTTTAAGTTCAACATATGAAATTTCTTCATATAAATTATCATTTGTTATTAACGAATAGGTACTTTGTTGTGGTGCATTTTCGATAATTTCGTTTGCTGCAACAGGCAATAAACTTCCTTTTTCTCCTCTTGCTTGCATACTCATAGAATTGTCTAAATAAATCAAAATATGTGGTGCTTTGGTAGCGTTTTTATGACTTAAAAAGGGTTGAGAAAAAGCAAAAATGATCGCTGAAAATAAGAACATCCTTATGGCTAAAATCAGCCATTTTTTTAATTTAGAACTTTGTCTAGAATCCTGAATTATTTTCTTTAAAAAAGCCACATTCGTAAAAGGTACTTTTACGAATTTTTGCAACTGAAAAAAGTGTACTAAAATGGGGATAATTAGCAGCCATAAAAAGTATAATATTTCAGGATTTTTGAAGTGCATTTACTTAGTATTTTGCCGATTTATTTTTAGACAAACTGTTGTTTATGAATTCACGTAAATCGTCATTTGATTTCTGTAAATCGTCATTTCTTAAATACATCATGTGTCCACTTCTATAGCCTTTAAAAGTGAATCGATCTTTCATTTTTCCACTTGGATCTGTTTTCCACATGGTATATTTTGCACTAAAATAGCTAGTGGCACCATCATAATATCCAGATTGGATTAGTACTTTTAAATAAGGATTTTGAGCCATTGCTTGGCGTAAACCTTCCCTAACATTGTCATTGTTATTATCCCAAGGGGAAACAGGGCCAAAAAGATTGTATTTTACATCTGTTTTGAAATTCAATTCTTCTCGAATGTAATAATTGATTGCTGGCGTAAAAGAATGCAACCAAGAAGTCAATTCAGGATTGTAGTCGGTATTTTCACCAATTTCTCGTTTGTCAATTCCTAAGTATCTTGAGTCTAATCTTCCAATGGTTTGTCCGGTTTTATCTCGTAATAATTCTTTCCAAAAGAAATTTGGTTCAATTTCTAGGTTGTTTTGAAGTACTACTTTCTTACTTAATCCTGAGTAAAATGCCACTTTTTCAGCAATGTCATTTTTTTCAGAAGTTGAAATAAATCCACCTTTTGCAATCGCTGGTAATAATTTATTGATGGCAAAATCTTCAGCTTCTGGTAAAATTTCTAGCAAATCTTTGTTTTGAAGTTCTGTTGGCAACATTTTGTGATACCAAGCTGTTGCTGTAAAATAGGGAAGATTGATGGCGTATTCCAAAGAACTTTCTGTCCGTAAAACCTTATAATCAGCTGGCGAAACCATAATCACACCATTCAAATACATCCATTGTTTGTTTTGCAATTCTGCTGCTAAACCCATCACTCTTGTGCCTCCATAACTTTCACCAATGATATATTTTGGAGATTTCCAACGATTATTTCTGGTAATAAAAGTGTTTAGCCAACCTGCCAAATAAGTAATATCAGCATTGATTCCGAAAAATTGCGATTTGTCTAGTTTTTTTCCTGACCCAACTACGGGTCTTGAATAGGCTGTATTTACAGGATTTATATACACAATATCAGCAACATCCAAAATGGAATTTGGATTGTCTTTGATTCCATAAGGTTGCACAGGATATCCTTCATCATCTATTTTTAAAACTTTTGGACCTGTATAAGCAATATGCATCCAAACAGAAGCAGACCCTGGACCTCCATTAAAAGACATGATAATTGGGCGTTCTTCATCATTTTTGATGTCAGTTCTTTTGTAATATGTATAGTACAAAGAAGCAATAATTTCTCCGTTATCATTCCAAACCGGTTGCATTCCTGTTGTTGCTTTATAAGGAACTGTTTTTCCTTTGATAACCACAGAATTTGTGGTTACAATCATAGTATCCAAAGGGATTCTCGGATCTTGAGACCATAGTATTTGTCCAATAAAAACCAATAATAAAACTATTTTTTTCATGTGATGTGAATTTAGCAGTCTAAAATATCACAAATAAAATGAATACGAAAGATTTGTTGATTTCTTCTTATGAAAACTTTTCGAAAACACCCAAACCAAATAAGGCAAAATCATATTTTACTGGATCGTTTTTGTCTAGTTTTCGGAGTTTTTTATCTAATTCAGTTAATGCTTTCCAATCATTTTGTTCTCTTTTCAAAATGCCTAATTTTCGGGCAACATTTCCAGAATGAACATCTAAAGGACAAGATAAATTTGCAGGATTGTGGGTTTTCCAAATTCCAAAATCAACTCCAGTATTGTCATTTCTAACCATCCAACGTAAAAACATGTTGATGCGTTTTGCAGCCGAATTTTTCAAGGGATCTGAAATATGTTTTTGAGTTCTATATGAATGCGGAATTTCAAAAAAATGCTGTTTAAATTCATGAATCGCAGTTTGATAGGTTTTAGAATTGTCTTTGATTGATAGCGCATTTTCTAATCCTTCGTGATTTTGATAAATGTGTTTTAACGATTTTACAAATTGTTGTAAATCAACCGAATTAAAGGTTCTATGAACAAAATTTTCAAATGATTTTAGATCGTTTTCTTGATGATTCATCACAAAATCAAAAGGAGTATTTTCCAATAATTCGAGCATTTTAGAAGCATTTTGAATAATCATTTTTCGATTTCCCCAAGAAATGGTTGCAGTCAAAAAAGCTGCAATTTCAATATCTTCTTTTTTTGAAAATTGATGAGGAATTTGAATTGGATCCGATTCAATAAATTTTGGATGGTTGTAAAGTGTTACTTTTTCGTCTAAAAATTCTTTGAGTTCAGTTTGCTTCATTTATTCTGTCATCTTGCCATCAATCATGGTCAGTTTTCGGTCAGCCATGTTTGCCAATTCTTCATTGTGCGTCACTAAAACGAACGTTTGCCCAAACTCATCACGCAATTTGAAGAACAATTCATGTAGGTTTTTTGCAGATTCGCTGTCTAAATTTCCACTTGGTTCATCAGCCAGAATCACATTTGGATTATTGATTAAAGCTCTTGCAACAGCCACTCTTTGTTGTTCACCTCCTGAAAGTTCGTTGGGTTTGTGGTGCAATCTGTGAGACAATCCTAAAAAATCCAGTACTTTTTTTGCTTCAATTTCAGCTTCTTTTTTGGGTCTTTTTGCAATAAATGCTGGAATGCACACATTTTCTAACGCTGTAAATTCGGGTAATAATTGATGAAATTGAAAAATAAAACCAATGTGTTTGTTTCTAAATTCTGAAAGCTGTTTGTCAGAAAGATTTTTTAAAGATGTTTGATTGATGGAAAGTGTAAATTCAGGCTGTTTTTGAGGTTGATCTAACGTTCCCAAAATTTGCAATAAAGTGGTTTTTCCTGCTCCTGAAGGTCCAACAATTGCAACGATTTCTCCTTTTTTGATGTGTAAATTTACCCCTTTTAATACGTCAACATCACCATAATATTTGTGAATATTCTCTGCAACAATCATAAGTTCTATCAAATTTACCACGAAAGTATAAAAAATCAGACGGACTTTTAAAAAGTATTGGGTTTTTGTTACTTTTCATCAAAATGAAATTATTTATCATCTCACAAATATGAAAATCATCAATTTCTCGTCAGAATTTGTCCTATATTATAGGATGTTTTATTTTTGAATTTGTATTTTTGCGGACATTAAAAAAAGCCATACACATGAATTTACACGAATACCAAGGAAAACAAATATTAAGCAGTTTTGGAGTAAGAATTCAAAGAGGAATTGTAGCAAGCACTCCCGCTGAAGCTGTTGCTGCTGCTAAAAAGTTAACTGAAGATACAGGCACAGGTTGGCACGTTATCAAAGCGCAAATTCATGCTGGAGGACGTGGAAAAGGTGGAGGTGTGAAGTTGGCAAAAAACTTGGGTGATGTAGAACGTATTTCTGGCGAAATTTTGGGCATGATGTTGATTACTCCTCAAACTTCTGCTGAAGGAAAATTGGTAAATCAAGTGTTGATTGCGGAAGATGTGTATTATCCTGGCGATTCTAAACCTGAAGAGTTTTATATTTCTGTGTTGTTGAACAGAGCCACTGGCAAAAACATGATCATGTATTCAACTGAGGGTGGAATGGATATTGAAACTGTTGCCGAACAAACGCCTCACTTAATTTTTACAGAAGAAATTGATCCATTGTTGGGTTTAATGCCTTTTCAAGCTCGAAAAGTAGCGTTTAATTTAGGATTATCAGGAAATGCTTTTAAAGAAATGACTCAGTTTGTGACTGCATTGTACACTGCTTATATCAAATCGGATGCAGCAATGTTTGAAATCAATCCTGTTTTGAAAACTTCGGATGATAAAATCATGGCGGTTGATGCTAAAGTATCTTTGGATGAAAATGCGTTGTATCGTCATAAAGAATATGAAGCAATGCGCGATTTGCGTGAAGAAAATCCGATTGAAGTAGAAGCAAAAGCTGCTGGATTGAACTATGTAAAATTAGACGGAAACGTTGGTTGCATGGTAAATGGCGCTGGATTGGCAATGGGAACCATGGATTTGATTAAAGAATCTGGAGGAGAGCCAGCCAACTTTTTAGACGTTGGTGGAACTGCGGATGCCCAAAGAGTGGAAACTGCTTTCGGAATCATTTTGAAAGACCCAAATGTAAAAGCGATTTTGGTAAATATTTTTGGTGGAATTGTACGTTGTGACAGAGTTGCGCAAGGTGTAGTTGATGCTTACAAAAACATGGGTGATAAAATTACGGTACCAATTATTTGCAGATTGCAAGGAACAAACGCGAAAGAAGCCAAAGAATTGATTGACAATTCAGGGATGAAAATCATTTCAGCAACTGAGTTTCAAGAAGCTGCTGATAAAGTGCAAGAAGTGTTGAGTGCTTAGTTTTTAAGCTTTCATATATTTTAAAAAACCTTGTGAAAACAAGGTTTTTTTATGTCTAAAATTTATAAATCCTCTTTCAGATTCTCCGCAATGAGCTTTTCAATTTCCTCTAGTTTGTTGATTGGAATGTCATTGATTAATTTTGTGAGA
>MNYM01000009.1 GCA_001873065.1 Flavobacteriaceae bacterium CG2_30_31_66 | reverse complement strand
TCCTTTTATATAATTTTCGTGAAGCTCTGTGTTTTGCTCTCTCTGAAGCTAAAGAAAATTCAACTCCTTTTTCTTCTCCAACACCTTGTGGAAATACAATTACATTTGAATCAACAATTTGATTACCTTCTTTATTTGTATCTCGAATCGCCCACCCAATAGAATTCGTCCCTAAATCTAAACCTAGTATTTTTGTCATAGCATTTTTTGTTTTTATTAAAGAGCAACAATTTACAAAAAAGAATCACATAAAAAAATCTGATAATTAAAAAAAGTTTTTTACATTTACGATGAGAAATTAAAATTCTAATCTTTAATCTTATCACAATAAGGCTATATGCCGTAGATGAAAATCTTTAGTCCTGCTTCGGTGGGACTTTTTTTTCTCTAGAATTGTGTTTAAAAAAAGTAGTTTTTTTATTCTTTTAGCATACCGAATTTATTTTTAAACGTCTATTTTTAAAAGCCACCTTTTATTTAACTATTTTAAACAACCTATTGTATTTTATTTACATACGTATGTAAAAAGAAACGCATACCTATGTATTTATCAACGCATACGTATGTATTTTTACATGCATACCATTGCAAGGAAGTGATTGTAGTATTATATGACAAAACAACATCAAGCTTTGAAAAATTGGGCGCTTTTTGTTGAAATTCGGAATAGTAAAAATATGTTTATTGTATTTGAAATTGTCAGTAGGTCATAAATGCGACACCAACTTGGATAATAAAACAACCAATTCATCAACTATCAATAGAAAAAAATTCAATTTTATAGCTTATTATTGCAACGGATTACCTTTGATTGTTTTTACAATAAATATCTTTTTCTATGAGAGTTTTTAGTATCCTTTTTTATAGTTTGTTGTTCATTTTTATTGGGTGCACATCAACCCAACTTGCGCCTATTGCTAACAAAAAAACGACTATTCAGCAAAAAACAGACAACTTGAAGGATTATAACAATCATATTGATATTATTCAAACAGACAGGCCTGAACTTCTTTTAAAATACTTACCAAGTAAAGGTTTGCATGATTGATTTTTAAGTACTATTTGTTTGGATTGTAAAAGAAAAGTATGGGTTAAATTATTCCATTTGAAATAAGTGTTCCTAAAACCAAAAAATCCCAACAAAGTTTGGGATTTTTAACGTATTTTTAAAAAGAAATAGACTTACACATTGAATCTAAAGTGCATGATATCACCATCTTTTACGATATATTCCTTGCCTTCCACTCTCATTTTTCCGGCTTCTTTTACTTTGGCTTCACTGCCAAATTTCACAAAATCTTCATAAGCAATCGTTTCTGCTCTGATGAATCCTTTTTCAAAATCAGAGTGAATCACACCTGCAGCTTGAGGTGCAGTCGCTCCAATTGGAATAGTCCAAGCACGCACTTCTTTAACGCCTGCTGTGAAATAGGTTTGTAAATTCAATAATTTGTAAGCTGCTCTTATCAATCTAGCAACGCCAGCTTCTTGCAAACCAATATCTTCCAAAAACAATTGACGCTCTGAATAATCTTCTAATTCAGTGATATCAGCCTCTGTTGCCACTGCCAAAACAATCACTTCTGCATTTTCTTGGGCTACATTTTCTTTGACCAAATCAACATATTTATTGCCAGAAACTGCCGAACTTTCATCAACATTGCACACATACAATACTGGTTTTGCAGTGATGAATTGCAAAGGAGTTACAAATTCAAGTTCAGCTTCTGTAAACTGAATTCCTCTGATAGATTTTCCTTGCAACAAAGTATTTTCTACAATCAATAAAATATCCAATTCTGATTGTGCTTCTTTATTCCCTGTTTTTGCAGTTCGTTTTACACGCTCTAAACGTTTTTGAACCGTTTCTAAATCTTTTAATTGCAACTCAATATCAATGGTTTCTTTGTCTCTGATTGGATTTACAGAACCATCAACATGGATAATATTGTCATTGTCAAAACAACGCAACACATGCAAAATAGCATCTGTTTCACGAATATTTGCCAAAAATTGATTTCCCAAACCTTCACCTTTGCTTGCGCCTTTAACCAAACCTGCAATGTCAACTATTTCAACAGATGCTGGCAAAACGCGTTCAGGGTTTACCAATTCTTCTAATTTTTCCAAACGAGTGTCTGGCACATTCACCACTCCAATATTAGGTTCAATCGTGCAAAAAGGAAAATTCGCACTTTGCGCTTTGGCATTTGACAAACAATTAAATAAAGTTGATTTTCCCACGTTTGGTAATCCTACAATTCCGGCTTTCATTTTTATTATTTTATAAGTTTAAGAATTTTAAGTACTTGGTTTTTCTTTCCTTAAAATTTTGAGAGTGCAAATATACTCTTTTGTCAAACTTAA
This sequence comes from Flavobacteriaceae bacterium CG2_30_31_66, assembly GCA_001873065.1. Taxonomy (GTDB): domain Bacteria; phylum Bacteroidota; class Bacteroidia; order Flavobacteriales; family Flavobacteriaceae; genus Polaribacter. The sequence goes on along the minus strand of MNYM01000009.1, from coordinate 89,621 downwards.
ACATGAAATCTTTGAGAATTGATTGGAATTAGAGTTGTTTTTGAAAATCTGAGCAAATGATTCCTGGTAAAATTATTAGATACGTTAAATAATTTGAAATTTGAAAACATAAACCGATGTTGTTAAATTAAAAATTTAACCAATTAAATCAAGACCTTTTGAAACTCTTTAGTTACATTTGCAAAAAAATTTTTAGAGCTAAAAAATGCTTAAAAAAATAAAAATATCGGTTTTAATGGCCGTTTACAACACCGATTTTCACCACATAAAAAGAGCTATTGACTCTGTTTTAAATCAAGATTTTAAGAATTTTGAATTGATCATTATTGATGATGGAAGTAAAAAAAACAATCGCAAATCTTTATTGAAATACGTTGAAAAACACGAAGAAAAAATAACGTATATTCGTCACAGCAATCGTGGACAATCTGCCTCTATCAATCGTGGCGTTTTGAATAGTATTGGCGATTTTATTACAATTCTTGATAGCGATGACGAATACAAACCCCATCATTTGAGTTCATGTCTTCACGAAATTGAAAATGTTGATTTGATATGTTCAACTACCGAAACTGTTGTTGATTCAATGGAAGATTATTATGTTCCTGATAAAAACGACCACACGAAATTAATTCATTTAGATGATGGCATCCTTTTTGGAACCTTGTTTGGTCGTCAAGAAGTTTTTAAAAGCATTTTATTCAAAAATGGTTTTGCTGCTGATGCAGACTTTTATGAAAAAGCGAGCGAACAATTTTTGGTAAAAAAAGTAGATTTAAGAACCTATATTTATTATAGAAATATGCCAAATAGCATTTGTTCAACGCTCAAAAAAGAACAATTATCGAGTTTGAATTGATGATTTTAGAAAAAAATAATTCTTTCAATTTAATCATGGCTTGCCACATTACTGGAGTTTATGATGTGAATAGAAGCACAACCCTAGAGCATGATAACTTTAAATTAGTGCAAGAATGGGCTGAATCTGTAGCAAATTTAAAAATCAATGGCATTATTTTTCATAATAATTTTAGCAACGAAACTTGCAAAAAGTATGAGAACGAATATATTAGTTTCATCAAAATTGATTATAACCCTGCATTTAATCCAAATGTGTATCGCTATTTTGTTTACAAAGAGTTTTTAGATGTCTATGCCAATCGCCTCAAAAATATTTTTGTAACAGACATTTCAGATGTAACACTTGTTAAAAATCCTTTTATAGACCCGTTATTTCTTGAAAATCCAACTGCTATTTTTTGTGGAGACGAACCTAAAATTCTTAATAATGATTGGATGAACGAGCATAATTCACACTTGAGAAAAAAAATTGAAGATTTTGCTGATTATGAAGAAAATTTCAAAGAGGCAACACTGCTAAACTGCGGAATTATAGGCGGTGAAATTGCTGTTTTTAATGATTTTATTCAAAAATTATATGCAATTCATAAAAACTTCAATATCGAAAACAAAACCGCTTTTACGGGAGATATGGGTGCTTTTAATTATTTGGCAAGAACCCAATTTAACAATCAATTAATTCATGGAAAACCTGTGAATACTGTTTTCAAAAAATACGAAAACGAACGTTTAGATTGCTGGTTCAAACACAAATAGGAAAGTGATTGTTTTTATGATTATATTTGATAATAATTTTTCTTAAATGGGATTTAATAAATATTCTGAATTTCTTTACAAAAAACTTTTATCGGATGAAACTCGAAAAAAACTCGAAAAAATCATCTTGATCATTTCAATCACAAGTTTTTTTGTTCATTTAATGATTATTTTTTTGGTCGATTTTGGATTTATCGCGCTTGATGAATATTCTGATTTATTGACAAATCCTATTGCGGCAATTTATACGCCTTTTTCATTTATCCTTATTTATGAAGTGTATTTGTTAATTTATTATCTACCAAAATCGTTCACGATTTACATTAGCAAACAATACGAAATCATTGCACTTATTGTTATCAGAAGGATTTTTAAAGACCTTTCTAGTTTGACTCTTTCTTCTGATTGGTTTACGATCAAGTACGATTTGCAGTTTACTTACGACATTGTTGCATCACTAATACTGTTTTTTCTGATTTATCAATTTTTTATTCAAAGTAAAAAAAGATACAATTTTGTGGATGATGAACCTAAAAATAATGGAATTGAAAGATTTATAAAATTCAAACAAATATTGGCAACATTATTAGTGCCTGTTATTGTTTGTGTTACAATTTACTCATTTGTCAATTGGTTTTCGTCTTCAATAAGTGAAAATCCTGAAACAACTATTTCATTTAAGAATATCAATAATGTCTTTTTTGAACAGTTTTTTACAATTTTGATCATTACGGATGTAATCCTACTTTTATTTTCTTTTTTTCATACTGATGAATTTCACAAAGTTTTTAGAAACTCTGGATTTATCATTTCAACAATTTTGTTGCGAATTTCGTTCTCAGTTTCGGGACTTTTAAACACCGTTTTGATTATTGCCGCCATAAGTTTTGGTCTTATCATACTTATCTTATACAATAAATTTGAACAAAATATTGCTTTAGAAAAATTAAAAAAAGTCAATTAAAGCAAATAAATCTAAGAAACCAAATTTCAGTAAAAACCAAAAATTTTATAAATTTGCACCGAATTTAAATTGAATCCAATAATTTTTAATTAGTTCATAAAAAATAAGATATGATTTTTACACCTTTATACATTATTTTCCTGATTTTAGTTTTTATATTGGTTTGGCTATTTATCAAGACTATTGATGAGCGCAAATGGCTAACACTTCTTGTAAGCGTTGTGCTGACGCCAGTGGTTTATTTTTATATTTTTTATCCGTTGTTGAATATTTTCAGTAGTTATCATCATGAAAAACATTTTGACAATGTTGCTTGGAAAAAAGCCCCAGCTTTACGCTATGAAATGAGCAATGAAATTATTGATAAACAGCTATTTAATGGAAAATCAAAAAAAGAAATTGAATCAATATTAGGAAAAAGTGAATGGTATGGTTGGGATGATAGCATCAAAGCGAACTCACCTGAAAAATGGAACTATAATATGGGTTTTAAACCAGGTGCTTTTAACAGCAACCAAGAATGTTTAGAGCTTGTTTTCAAAAACGATAGTGTAGTGAAAAGCAAACAATATCAACTTGAATACATTTATGAAAAGAAAATAGATTCTGTTGAGGTTGATAAAAAAATTTAAAATAAATTTAAATCCTACTTAAAAATCAGCTATTATTTATTAATTGATTGCATTATTTCGATAAGATCTTTGTTCAAATCTAACCAATATTGAAGTTTTTTGTCAATTAATTCTTGTGTTTCTAGGTGTTCACTATAAAATTCTTTTATCTGAATTTTAAATTTCTTATTTAAGATATTTCTCAAAAAAAGATACTCTTCATTTGGTTTTTCAAAAGTATAAAATACTTGTTGAGACGGAAGTGCATACCCATTACCAGCAATAAAATTTCCATATTGATAAAGACTTCCTTTATTCCCCAAATACATGGGAACTAAAAATTTGTTTTCACCTTTTTTTGTTGGTTTTGAAAAGAAAATATATTTTTTTCCTTCATATTCAAAACCATAAGATTTTATATCCGAAGGTGAAAATTTCTTAAAATTATTCAAGCTGTCTTTTATATAAACTTCGTCTGTAAAATTAGTACTCATTTGACCAAATACGCCCTTACCAATCTTGATTTCTGCAGCAATTGTATCATTAGATTGATTCATATAATAGCCTGATGCCGTTTTTTGTGAATTAATAGTTGTGAAAAGTAACAAGAAAAGAGAGGTTAAAAAAATGCGTTTCATTGATACTATTTTTAAAAAATTTGTTTGATGATATAATTTTATTTTGCAACTCATTTAATCACAAAATTCTGAATTATTTTTAGACAAATACTCATCAACTTCAAAATAATTTTTAGTCTTTAAATTAAAAAATATATACTTTTACAAAGAAATCATAAACATCAAAAAAATGCTAGTAGATATAAATCCTAAGTTGCCAATGAGAAATAAAGCAATCACAAAAGACTATTATTTGAATAAATTGGGTTTTCAACTTTATGGAAGTCAATATTTTGACGGATATTTAATGGTGAGTAAAGATGCTATTCAACTTCATTTTTTTGAGTTCAAAGAACTGAATCCAAATGAAAACTATGGTCAAGTTTACATCAGAACAAACAATATTGATGCTATTTACCAAACATTTTTAGACAACAAAGTTTCAATTCATCCAAATGGATTTTTGGAAACAAAACCGTGGGGACAAAAAGAATTTTCGCTGCTTGATCCCGATAAAAACCTATTGACTTTTGGAGAGTCTGTTTAAAAAATGTTTTTCATTCAAAAAATACAATGAATTGACACCAATTTTTCATTTTTCTACTCCCAATCAACGTCTTCTAACATAAAAATTTCGCTTACTTCAACTTCAAATATTTTTGCCAATCGCAAAGCCAATACAGTTGAAGGAACGTATTTTCCCAATTCCATTGCGTTGATGGTTTGTCTGCTCACTTTTGCTAAATCTGCCAAAGTTGCTTGCGTCATGTTTTTTTTTGCTCTTTCTACTTTGATGCTATTCTTCATTTTCTGACGCTTTTTTGAGTGAATAAATTTGCCAATGAAACCTGATGATAAAAAATAAAATAATGGTAAACATATTAAAAATCATCACCCAGAAAAAAGTCATATCAAACAGAAAAAGAAATGAAATAATCAAAATTGCATAATTCAAGTAAACAGCCCAAACCAACGATTCTAACCTAATTTTACTGATGTATTCGTCCTCTAATTTTTCTCTTGAAAATGCCACAATTAATGAACTAATGATGACAAAAACACCCAAAATTTCGTTGAAAATATTATTTTCTACTAGACCAAAAAAATGACCATTACCAAAAACTTTGTCCACAAAAATTGTTGGGACGTTAAAATCAAAAAAATCAGGTTCGTATTCTAAAAAAAGATTCATACAACCAAAAATCACTGACGGAATCAAAAGTATCCAACCAAATTTCTTGTATTTGTTTGGAAATAGGTACTGTAATTTCATAATGTTTTTTTTAAATTTTGTGACAAATGTAAAGTATTTATATTATAATGACAAATAAACTTTACATAAAGTAATATTTATTTGTATAAAAAAATAATAATTTAAAAAATAAATACTGATAGTTTTTAAACTTTCTTTGGTATAATTTTTTAATTTTGAAGAAAATACTATACATTCAAAATACAAAAACTCATCAACCAAAAATCATAATGAAACCTACCTACTCAAAAATATATCGAATACTTCATTGGTCAATTGCCATTTCATTTACACTCACACTTATTACTATTTTTCTGAGATTAACTTGGATGAACAAAAATAATATGGCAGAAATTATGGAGAATTATCTCAGTAAAAACGATGTTATTTTAACTCAAGATCAATTGATTGTCTTGGCAAAACAAATCAGACAACCTATGTGGGATTGGCATATTTATTTAGGATATGTATTAACAGGATTATTTGTGGTTCGATTTTCCTTGCCATTTTTTGGTGAGATGAAAATTCAAAATCCTTTGGATAAAAACATAACTTTCAAAGAAAAAATCCAAAAATGGATTTATATTGTTTTCTACGTTTGCGTGGTTATTTCATTGATTACAGGATTGATTATCAAATTTGGTCCAAAAGAATTTAAAAAATCAATGGAATCTATTCACGAACTTTCTATATACTATTTGGTAACATTTATTGTGCTTCATATTGGAGGTGTATTGTATGCTGAATTTACGAATGATAAAGGAATTATTTCAAGAATTGTGAGTGGTTACAAAAACAAAGTATAAAATTTTAAAGTAGATTCTTAAATGAAAAGTAAAATTTTTATCAATCAATGGCTATTATTGAAACCTTATAAAAAGCATATTATAACAGATAGCTACTACCTAAAACTATCAAATGATGTAAAAAAAACCTTTGAAAAAGGAACCGAATCATTTTTAATAAACCGTTTTTTAGACAAAAATGAAATAGAAATATTGTCAGTTTTCTTGGTTTCTTATTTGGAAGATTTGGTTTCCGACACTAATATTTGGAATACTTTTATAAAAAAACATAAAGAAATTTATAAAAAACCCCTGCCCTTTTATGAATTTGACGAATATTTTGAAAAAGAAATCAATTATCAAGATGTTTGTTTTTTAATTTGGTATTTTTTGAATTGTTATCAAAAAAATAATTTCATTTCCCCTTACAACGAATTTATATTCAAAAGCGCGGAAAAAGTGATGGAAATATTTGAAGCTAATTGGGAATTTGCTCCTGAAAATGAATTTTTAAAAACATTTTATGAGCTTGATGACAAAGAAAACGACTTTTATGTTAACCGAAAATTGATTGATACCATTCTTTTTGAAACTTATTTATTTTTTCCTGATACAGGTTTAAAGTTCAGAGAAGATGAATTAAAAATCATCAACAAAAACAAAAATGATAAAAATATCACAATGTATTTGAATGAAAATAGAGATCATACACTTCACAAAATTCACACATCTTTACTGAGCTTACGTGGAAAAGAATGGGCTTCTGAAATTATTGGAAGAAAACACGCCCTTTCAAATTCTTTTAAAAATATGTCCCAAAAAATCACTGGTTTTTTCTTTTATAAAGGGCAAGACCCTAAAAATGTTTTTATTGAACACATTGCTTCTGGAAAACAATTTAAAATGACTAAAAAATCTATTGACACAATTAGTACTTCCACAAAAATTGATTCAATTTTATATATTGGTATTGCACAATGGCAGGGAGAATGGTGGTTTTCGGGAATTTTTACGCAACAACAATTCAAAGCTGAATTGATTCTGGATGAAAAAAATTCTAATACAAGTAGAAATGCTGTCAATTTTTTAGCCGAAGAAAAAAAGAAAATCAAAGAAAATCTAGAATTACAATTCAAAGCATTTTTAAGCTTCAATGAGGGTAATGAAATCGCTTTTATGCCAACAAAAAAAATTGAATCTTTTATTGAATCTTTCTATGCGTTTTTCAACAATTCATTGCAACTCACAGAAAAAGAATTTGAAGAATCAAAACAAAGAATAAAAAATGACAGTTTTTTTGTTAAAGATGATAAAAATGAATTTTTCAAAGATTTTTCAGAAACAGGTTTGGTTTTCTTCAATCCAAAAAGTGGAATTGAAGTAGTTTTAAAAGCAAATAGTGCATTTCCATTGCCAAATAACCCATATTTTAAAAGTGATGAGAGCGAAGAAGCTATTTTTTTGTTGTTAGTTTCTGACAGTGTTTCCTTAGAACTGGCAAACTATTGTATCAAAAATTGCAGGAAAAATTTGCCGTTTTTTAAAAAAGGACTCGGAAAAGCCTATCTAAAAGATATTGATTTTTTAATGCGTTTCTGGAAAAGAGAATTTTATCATACAACATCTTCTATGACTATGATTGGAAAAGAATAAAAAATTAGATTGGTTTTAATTATGATTACTTTCAAAAAAAATATTCCTGATTTTTAAAATAAAACTACCATAAACTTAAAAACACAAAACTTTTATTTAAGATTATCAGAAATAGCTGTATTCGTTTTTTTTATAAATTTCTATCTCTAATAAATATTATATTTTGAATTAAATCGAACAAAAATATTAAAATACTGTTTTTATTGTATCAATTTTATCAAATCAATAATTAATTAATAATGAACTATTGTTTTTATTGAAAATACTATGATTTCCTTATATTTGAAAAAATTATGTTTCAATATGAGTCAAGATTTCCTTTTTTCGTCTTATGACGAACTTCCAAATACTTGGGATGAAATGATCAACAATCAAACTGAAATTAGACCTCAATACGAGGCTATTATTCATTGCTTAAAAAAGATTTCGAAAGAAGAGTTGAGTAAAAAAGAAGAGCTTTCTAAACAGCTTTTTATGAGTCAAGGTGTTACATTCACAGTTTATAATGATGATCAGGGCATTGAAAAAATATTTCCTTTTGATATTGTTCCTAGAATTATTACAGCGTCTGAATGGGATTTTATCGAAAAAGGCATCAAACAACGAATCAAAGTTTTAAACTTGTTCATCAAAGACATTTATAATGATCAATTTATTATTAAAGATGGCATTGTTCCCGCAGATTTGATTTACAATTGTCCCAATTATCTTCGTGAGATGAAAGGTGTGAAAGTGCCACATGATATTTATGTTCATATTGCAGGCGTTGATTTGATACGCAATAATGACGGAGAATTTTATGTATTAGAAGACAATTTAAGAACACCTTCAGGAGTGAGTTATATGCTCGAAAATAGAGAAATTTCAAAACGATTGTACCCTGGTATTTTACCTAAAAACAATGTTCGTTCAGTTTCAAATTATCCAAACATGCTTTACAAAAAACTTCAAGAATTGTCTTTCAAAAGTCAGCCAAATATTGTGTTGCTAACTCCTGGAATATACAATTCTGCCTATTATGAACACAGTACTTTAGCGCGGTTAATGGGTATTGAATTGGTTGAAGGAAGTGATTTGGTAGTAAAAAATCATTTTGTGTATATGAAAACAACCAATGGTTTGAAACAAGTTGACGTGATATATAGAAGAGTTGATGATGATTTTTTAGATCCGCTTGAATTTAATGCCACCAGTGTTTTGGGAGTTGCAGGCATCATGTCTGCTTATCGTAAAGGAAATGTAAATATCATAAATGCTCCAGGAACAGGGGTTGCAGACGACAAAGCAATTTATGTTTATGTGCCAAAAATGATCAAATATTATTTGAATGAAGAACCAATTCTCAAAAATATTGAAACCTATCAACTAGGAAATCCTGATGAATTGAAACATGTGGCTGAAAATATCAAAACTATGGTCATCAAAAAAACAGATGGAAGTGGTGGATATGGCATGTTAATGGGGCATGAAGCCTCTGAAGAAGAAATAAAAGACTACCTTGCTACCGTTTATAGAAATCCAAGCGCATTTATAGCACAACCTATTTTGAAATTATCAACAGCTCCTTGTTATATCAACGGAAAATTGTCACCACGTTGTATAGATTTGAGGCCTTTTGCACTTTCAGGAAAAGATGGCGTTGAAATTTGCCCTGGAGGATTAACACGAGTTGCCCTCAAAAAAGGCTCATTGGTCGTAAATAGTTCACAAGGTGGTGGAAGTAAAGATACTTGGGTAATTCAAGATTAAAAACAAATGTATGTTAAGTAGAGCAGCAAATAATTTGATTTGGATAGAACGTTATATGGAACGTGGCAATGGTATGCTAAGTTTGCTTAGGGTAAATTTTTCTGCCAATCAAGATTCTCCAGAATTGTTTTCATGGTCGCCAATCATCAAAAACTACAATGCGTCAGAAACCGAATTTTATACTGAAGATGCTATTGAATGTATAGAATATCTGATTTTTAGTACTGAAAACCCGAATTCAATTTTGAATTTGGTCACCAAAGCACGAGAAAATGCAAGAAGCGTACAAGAACATTTATCACGAGAAATTTGGTTGTGCATAAACAACTATTATTTGTATTTGATGCAAAAAGATTTGATAAAAAAACTTAAAACCGAAGATCCCATAGTTTTTTTAGACGATTTGAAAAAGTTTCATTTGATTTATATTGGTACTATGGACATCACTCAAGAAAGAGGTCCCTCCTATTATTTTATGAATGTTGGAAGATTTTTAGAACGTGTTATTCAAATTTCGGAATTTACTGCCATGAAATTAATCGAAGTGGCAAAAACTTCTGACAGTTTAGAGCAAAGTTTTTATTGGAAAAACCTCTTACTTTCTGTAGGTGGATATCAGTTTTATTTAAAAACTTACAAATCTTCGTTTCAAGAAAATCATGTGATCCAAATGCTTTTTCAAGACCAATTGTTTCCACGTTCAATGTATTATTGCGTCAATAAACTGAATCGCCATATAAAACAATTGATTGAAATTCAAGAACTTGAACGAAATAATACCGAATTTTTATTAGGAAAATTAGAAAGTACTATAAAATATACCACAATTGAAAGCATCAATCAACAAGGATTAAATCAGTTTATTCTTGGTATCAAAGAAGATATTAAAAATATTTCTTTTAGCATCAATACTGTGTATTTTTCACATTCAAATTAATTTCAAAAACATGCCCACATTTTATATCAATCACCTCACAAAATACACTTATAGCAACACTGTTATTGATGGTGCAAATAAGATTTTGTTGTATCCAATCAATGATGCATTTCAAAAGGTGACTGCTCAAAAAATTAATATCAATACCAATCCTTTTATTGAAACTCACCAAGACTATTTTAACAATAAAGTAGGTACTTTCATGATTGTTGAACCACATTCAATGCTTATAATTGAGTCGGAAATTGAAGTAGATGTGTATCCAAGAATGTTTCCCAAAGACAGCATACAAGCAAATTTGCAATGGGAAGAATTAAAAAAAATTTCAAAAGAAACCGCTTTTATTGACTTTTTAAAATTCAAGCCTTTTTCTGGAACCCAAGAAGTACAATTATTTTTAGATACTTTTGATAAAAATGTGACAACTCCTTATCAATTTTTACAACAATTGAGTAGCTTTATTTTTAATGAATTCAAATATATCAAAGGGATAACTACTGTAAATACCACTTTGGATGAAGTTTGGAAAATAAAATCAGGCGTTTGCCAGGATTTTACCAATTTTATGTTGCAAGCCACCAAAATGATGGGAATTCCTGTAAGATATGTCAGTGGCTATTTGTGTCCTTATGATGCTATTTCAAGAGGTGAAGGCGCAACTCATGCTTGGATTGAGGCTTATATTCCAAATTATGGCTGGTTAGGATTTGATCCTACCAATAATATTATTGCTACAGAACATCATGTTCGTTTGGCAATTGGAAGAGATTATAACGATTGTTCTCCTGTGAAAGGCGTTTTTAGAGGAAAAGTAAAAGATACTCTTGAAGTAATTGTTACTGTAGATACTATCAAAAAATTCAAAGAAAAGCAACCCATTTTTGAACTTACTGACAGTTTTAAAGATGCTAACAGATACCAAAAGAATTTAGAAATCTTGCAACAACATCAGCAACAACAATAAGAGTTCAAAGTTCAAGGTTTAAATTTTAAGGTTTTGAATTTTAAATTTAGAATTTTAAACCCAAATTTATTTCTTAAACATAAAATACACTGCTAAAATCAGAAATCCAAATGAAATCAAATGATTGATTTTAAAGGTTTCTGTTTTAAAAAATAGCATCGTAAAAATGGCAAATACGACCAAAGTAATTACCTCTTGTATCACTTTTAGTTGCAACAAACTAAAGAGTCCTCCGTTTTTAATATAACCAATTCTGTTTGCAGGTACTTGAAACATGTATTCAAACAAAGCTATTCCCCAACTGATCAACACAATAGTTACCAAACCCAATTTTTGAAACCATTTCCATTCTGCAAATTTCAAGTGTCCATACCAAGCAATTGTCATGAATGAGTTGCTCAAAATCAATAGTGCTATGGTCAAAAATCCTCTCATAAATTAAAGTATTTCTGGAAAACAATTATTTCACCAACTTATAAAACTGCTCAATATTCGATTGTTTTCCCTGGATATACACTTTATCTCCTTGCAACAAAACATCATCGGGTCTTATGGTTTGAAACAACTTTTCATTTCTTTTAATACCAATGATGTTGATGCCATAATTGGCTCTTAAGTTTAATTCTAATAAAGGTCTTCCTAAAAAATCATTACTATCAGTAGCAATATTTACACAAATAATATTAAAATCAGCCAACAAGTTATTAGGTTTAAACGATTTTGGTTCTTTCAATTCGCCTTTAAATAGTTGATAATTGTCTGCTCTTACCTTTTCTACAATTTGATCAATATCATCTTCTGGAACCAAAAAATTATGCAAAACATGAGTAAATATTTGAACAGAAGTTTCAAATTCTTCAGGAATTACCTCGTCTGCACCCAAGGCAAAAAGCTCTGATATTTCTTTGATAAAACGAGTTCTCACAACCAAAAACAACGAATCAGAATGTTTTCGAATATTCTTTACGATTGTTTTTGTAGCATCATTATCAGAAATTGCAATAACAGCTGCTCTTGCATTTTGAAGTTGTACCGTTTCCAAAATATGATCTTGAGTAGCATCTCCAAAAATAATTGGCAATCCCCTTTTTCTTTCCTGTTTCACAATTTCAGCGTCAAATTCAATAACAATAAAAGGAATATTGCTTGATGTTGCCGCTTTTGCCAAATTACTTCCATTTACGCCATAACCAATAATAACGAGATGATTTTCTAAATCTTCAGAAACGAATAATTCAGTGTCGTTCGTAGAAATCTTATTTTGCTCTATTCCTAGTTTTCTTGAAACTCCTATAATTTTATCTGTAATCTTGTCCGAAAAAATAATTACAAAAGGCGTTAATAACATCGAAACAATTGAAATCGATAAGAAATATTGATTTGTTTCAACATTCAATAATTGGTATTTAATACCAACTTTTGATAATATAAAAGCAAACTCCCCTACTTGAAATAATGACAAACCAGTGAGAATTACCGTTCTCGGTGGATATTTTAAAATCGCAACTGCCAAGGAAGCAATCAATGTTTTGACAATAAAAACTAACAAAACCATTACTAAAATGACAAGAATATGCTGTGAAAAAAAACTCAAATCAAGTAACATTCCAACAGAAACGAAGAAAAAACTCGTAAACAACTCTCTAAACGGCAAAATGATACTGGTTGCTTGATGACTATATTCAGATTCTGACACAATCAAACCTGCAATAAAAGCACCCAAAGCCAAAGACAACCCAGCTTCAGAAGTTAAAAAAGCAACCGCAAAACAAAGTGTAATCGTAACCAATAAAAACAATTCTTTGCTATTGGTCTTAGCAACTGCATACATCAATTTTGGCACAATATATCGTGCACTAACAAATGTTATTACCAAAACGACTAGGGTTTTTATCAATAATGAGAAAATACTCATCCAAATATTTTCAGATATTCCGGCCATTAAAGGTGTTACAAGCATCATTGGTACTACAATGATGTCTTGAAAAATAAGAATTGCCAACGCATTTCGTGCATGTGGAGTAGCAATTTCTTTCCGATCTTGTATGGTTTTTAAGACAATTGCAGTACTTGATAATGAAAATAAAAACCCAACAAAAACTGCTTCGTTCCATGAATTACCAAAAAAATAATACACGGATGCAGCCACCAAAACAGTGATGCCAACTTGAAAGAAACCACCTAGAAAAACGGTTCTTCTAATAGATATTAATTGATTGATAGACAACTCCATACCAATCACAAATAACAATAAAATAACTCCAACTTCCGATAAAATTTCAACTTGCTCAACAGCATTTACAAGGCTCAAACCATAAGGTCCAATAATGGTACCTGCCACTAAAAATCCAATGACTAATGGCAATTTTAAGCGTTGCAGTGCAAAAACAATCACCGCAGAAAAACCTAATAAAATAAGCATGTCTTGTAATAATGGTAAATGCATAATATGTTTTTAAGTTTTTAGATATTTTTTTAATTTTTATTCAACCAAAAAAAAGTGATTTTAATTCTTTTTAATGAATGCTAAAACTACATTTTTAATTGGAATTGCTCAAATTTAAATGCTAATTTCTGTGGCTTTTAATGTTGATGTTACAACGAAAAAGTACACCATTATTTTGATTAATGGTAAGAATCTTATCTAATCATAGATTTCTTTCATACAATAAACCTCTGAAAAGGATGCGTTTCAGCCATAAGCGAAACTGAACGAAAAATAGCTGTAATTACTTGAAACATCCCCGAAAAAGAATACCATATATAAACTCAAAAGAATACTTATTTTTCGAACAAAAAGTAAACTCGTTGTTCAGAAATGAATCCAATATAAAATCATCAAATTTACCCTAACATGTGATGATTTTATTTTTTTAATAACATGATTTACAATTATTTATTAAAAAATTAGTCATAATATAAAAGAATGTATTACCAGTCAAAAAAATAATTTTAATCACATCAACAACATCAATTCTTACAAACTCTTTAATGACAAAGACACCAAAAAAGTAGTGGTGAAGTTTAGATATAACATCATCTATTCAAAAAATATTTTAAAAGAAAATAATTTTACTAAAAACTTGCCAATAAATTCAATTAGTATTCAAGATATGAAACTTGTCTTCAAGTTTTATAATAGCGAAAGTCAGATGATTAAAAATGAATTTATCGACGTTTTTAGCTTCAAAAAATCCTTTTTATCAGCCAAAATTAACTGTTGAAGCAACTCCTAAAAATGATTAGAATCCTAGAAAAATAGAGAGCATTATAACCAAAATCGAAAACAATCTAAATTTCACCTTGGTTGGCGATTTAAAACTTATTTACGAAACGCATATTGATTGAAAAATTGATGAAGAAGCTTCAGTTTTCAATAAAAAATCAATTAGAAAATAAAACCCTTACTTCAGGGAATTTCTTTAAGATTACTGCCAATTGTCAAATTATCAATCCTTTTCGAGTAATTTTTATAAAAAATAGAAAGTTTGACTTTAAAATCCTAAAAAAAAATTATTTCTGGAGGTGATTGAGCCAAAAAGGTTAGACAGAAATAGGGTTTTGAGAATCTTTAGATTTTAAAAACTTTAAAAAAATGTGAATTATATAACATTTATCTGTAATTGTGTAATCAAAATGTTTGTTTTTAAATCCACCTTTGTAGAAATTATTGAAGATTCAATAGTTTTAATATTTGTAAAATAAAAATAAAAATCGCTTCATTACCCTAAATCTTTAGGTATTTGTAGCACTAAAAACAGTAATCATGAGTACAGGAAAAATAGTATTAGGAACGTTAGCAGGTCTTGCTATCGGTGCAATTGCAGGAATTTTATTTGCACCAGAAAAAGGGTCTAAAACCCGTAAACAAATTATGGACAAAGGAGATGGATATGTAGAAGATTTAAAATCAAAATTTGATGAAATGTTAGATACATTGACTGAAAAATTTGAACACTCAAAAAATGAAGCAAAATCTTTCGCTAACAAAAGCCAAGAAACTTATAATGAAGTAAAAAATGAGGTGAAAAATACTGCTGCTGATATCAAACATTCAGTTTCATAATTCATTATTTTTTTAAAAAAATCTAATAATCAATTTATTATGAACGACAATGCAACTCCTATTTCAACACTTTTTGAGCGTTTAGAAGAATTTAGCAAAACAAGCATCGAATTGTATAAACTAAAACTGATTGATAAGTCAGTAGATATCGTTTCATCCTTAGTTGGTAGTTTGGTTATTTTTTCAACAGTTGCTTTGTCGTTCTTAATAATCAATATTGGCTTTGCATTATGGATTGGAAAGCTTTTAAATGACCTGTTTTACGGCTTTTTTATAATTGGTGGATTTTATGCAATTTTAGCGATATTACTGGCCATTTTTTGCAATCAATGGATTAAAAATCCTGTTAGTAATTCACTAATTAGTGAGATTTTAAAAAGAAAGTAATATTTTTAATCAGTTTTATAAAACAGTAAATAAGTTACTTCAAACACGAAATGTTTGCACTAAATCAGCTAAAAAACAAAACGATGAAAAATGAAAATAAAGCGTTGTCACTGGCAATTGTTGCTTTGGAACAAAAACAAAATTTAGAGTTAGAGGCACTAAAAAATCAATTTTTTGAAGCATCTGAAAGTTTAAAACCAATAAACATCATCAAAAGTACTTTTAAAGAAATAACTTCTTCTTCTGAAATTAAAAATTCTATTTTAGAAAACGCGATTGGAATTGGAATGGGTCTTTTTGCAAAAAAAATATTATTGGCCAATTCAATGAGTGTTTCGAGAAATATTTTTGGATCAATTGTTCAATTTATAATTACAAATGTAGTTTCCAATGAAGCAGGTGGCGTTAAGAATAAAGTTGAAAATTGGATATATTCTTATCTAAGTCATAGAAAAGATTTGAAAAAATCAGAATAGATTACTTCAAAAAATTATTCATATTGCGCCATTTCTTTGTCATAAAAAAGTGATGCTTGTTCAATCAAAGTTGATAGTTCGTTGGCAATATCTTCTTCATTTTCTCCAGACAAATCTTCAAACCATTCTATTTCGTCATCTTTCAAATTGATTACAAAACGCGGAAACTCTGTGTGTAACACAAAAATATCTTCTGGAAAATTGCTGTTATCGGCTAATAAAAATTTAGGTAAGTTCATTTTTCTTCGTTATAAGTTTTAAAGTTAAGTAATTAAATCTGAAAAATAATAAAATTGAGGCAGTTGTTAATCCTGCTAATAATCCCATCCAAATACCAAAACTTCCCAAAACAGTCTCTTTTCCTAAGAAATAAGAAATAGGAAAACCCACAACCCAATAAGAAAAAAAGGTAATAATTGTGGGCATTTTCACGTCTTGTAATCCACGTAGAGCACCTAAAATCATCACTTGAGCGCTGTCTGAAAGCTGAAAAATAGCCGCTGCTAATAACAATTTTGAGGCAATTGCAACCACTTCTATGTTGTCTTTATAATTGACGCTGTCATTATAATCAACATAAATTGTTGGCAAACTTTGATGAAAAATAAAGAATAAAATAGCAAATATCGTTGCTAAAATGAGTCCAAGAAAAAAGATTGAAAAAGCAATTCTTCTCAGTTCTGTGAAATTTTGCAAGCCTTTTTGATTTCCAACTCTAATCATTGCAGCGACACTCAAACCCATTGCCACCATAAAAGTCATTGATGCCAAATTCAATGCAATTTGATTGGCAGCTTGAGGATTTTTTCCTAAAGTGCCACTTAGCCAAACTGCAGCAGTAAAAATGGCAACTTCAAAAAACATTTGCAAAGAAGTTAATGAACCCAAACTGATGATTTTTTTCATAATTTTGCTTTCTAACGTAAATATTTTTATATGCTTCAAATAAGGTCTTGAGTGCTTATTTTTTCGTAAAATCCACCATAGATAAATTACCATCACAATTCTTGAAGCCAGCGTTCCATAAGCTGCACCAACAATTCCCAATTCGGGAAAACCAAATTTTCCAAAAATCAATAAATAATTCAAAACTACATTCACAATATTGGCAATCAAAGTTGCATACATGGCATATTTTGTCAATGACAATCCATCACTAAATTGTTTAATTCCCTGAAAAATAATCAATGGAATCAATGAAAATGCCACCAATTCGTAGTAAGGAATTGCCAATGCAACTACTTCTTTAGACTGTTTCATGTGATGTAAAATGGGTGTTGAAAAAAACAATACCAAAAAAAGTGCAACTCCAAGAGATGTGCACAAAACCAAACCATGTTTATAAGTAGATTTTACGAGTTGGGTATTTTTTGACGCATCAGCCTCTGCTACGAGTGGCGTGATTGCTGTTGAAAAACCAATTCCCAGAGACATCGCTATAAACATAAAACTATTTCCCAGTGAAACTGCCGCTAATTCAGCCGTTCCGATTTGACCAACCATAATATTATCAATGAAATTCACAAAAGTGTGTCCCAACATTCCTAGCATTACAGGAGCTGCTAAATACCAGTTTTTTTTAAATTCAGAGGTATATTGTGTGATGTTCACTTTTAAAAATTTTAGAGCTTGCGAAGATACGCATTAAACCCAAAATAAAAGTCAAGTAACTTATGTTAGTTTTTGTAGTTATGTTCGTTAAAAATTATTTATTTTTGGATTTTTAAAAACCAAAAAATAATGGCAAAAATCACTTTAAAAGGAAACGAAATCAACACTATTGGAAATTTACCTACTATAGGCACAAAAGCACCTAATTTTAAACTAACTGCATTAGATTTATCGCACAAAAATTTAGCTGATTTTGCGGGAAAAAATATCATTCTGAATATCTTTCCAAGTATTGATACTGGCACTTGTGCAGCATCAGTAAGGGCTTTTAACAAAAAAGCTGCTGAATTAGAAAACTCAGTTGTTATTTGCATATCAAAAGATTTGCCTTTCGCACAAAGTCGTTTTTGTGGTGCAGAAGGAATTGAAAACGTTGTTTTGTTGTCTGATTTTGCAACAGGAGATTTTGGAAAAAATTATGGTTTAGAAATTGCTAACGGTCCATTGGCTCATTTGCATTCAAGAGCGATTGTAATCATTGACGAAAATGGGATTGTAACTTATACTGAACAAGTTTCAGAAATTGTAAACGAACCTAATTACGATGCAGCATTAAAATCAATTTAAGATAATGAAAGACCCAAATGACGGTTTTTTTTTTGGTAGAATAAAAAGTTTCAAATATGCTTTTAAAGGATTATGGATTTTACTTACTACCGAAGATAGCATTAAAGTTCAAGTAACTGTTGGCGTATTTGCAACAATAATGGGTTTTTATTTTAAAATTTCAACTATTGAATGGATGTTTCAGTTAATTGTTATTGGCCTCGTTTTAATGGCAGAAGCAGCAAACACAGCTATCGAAAAAATAGCAAACTTTGTGCATCCTGAATACCACAAAAAAATCGAAGTGATTAAAGATGTTGCTGCTGGAATTCCTGGTTTTGCCGCTTTAATTTCACTTGTAATAGCAGGAATTATATATATTCCTAAAATTATAGCATTATTTTAAGATGATTAAAACTTTACTTTTCTACAAATAATAAATGACAAAAGAAAAAATTAGCAAAAAAAAAACAAATTCAACCGTTGAAAAACGATCTTTTTTTGCATTTTTAAAAACAAGACAGGCTAAAACGCTGTTGGCAACTTTTTTAATGTTGTTTGCTATTTTTTTATTCTCTGCATTTATTTCCTTTTTCTTTAATTGGCAAGAAGATCAAAGCACTGTTAAAGAATTTTTTAATAGAAAAGTTGCTACAAACAATCTGTTAGGAAAAGTAGGTGCAAATTTGAGTCACTTTTTCATTTACCAAGGTTTTGGATTGGCTTCTTTTATCATTACCTATAAAATTTTTGCAACCGGTTATTTTATATTATTAAAACAAAAATTGTCAAGAATCATTCTTTCTTGGAATTGGGGAATTATTTCAATGATTTGGATTTCAGTAACGTTGGGTTTTTTACCAGATGATTTTGCAATTTTCTCGGGAATAGTTGGTGTAGAAGTAAATGAATTTTTACAAGCTTTTATTGGAAAAACCGGCTTAATTATTGGACTATTATTCATGTTTATAGGATATTTAGTGGTACGTTATAAGATTACTTTCGATGAATATATTGAAAATTTAAAGAGAAAACGTGAAGAACGAACATTGAAAAAAGAAGCTGTTCTCGCTGATAAAACCGAAGAAAAAGTTTTAGAAATTCCAATTCAAAAACCCACTGAAAACACAGGAAATACTTTCACACTAAACACCAACAAAAAATCAACTTTTGAGCGTCCTTTTGAAAATCTAAAACCAACAATTTCAAGTTTTTCTGATATTTCTAATAAAAAAGAACCAGAAATTTCTTTAAAAGTTGAAGAAGAAAATGTTCCGCCAATTCATCACGAGAATGTTGAAATTGACATCGAAAAAGTAGAAGTTGAAGAACAAGAAATTGAAAACTTATCTGACAAGCTTTTAAAGGATTTTGGAGAATTTGATCCAACCTTAGAATTGTCAAATTTTAGATTTCCCTCATTTAACTTGCTAAAACAATACAATGAAAGCATCTCAATAGATCCCAATGAGCTTGAGGCAAACAAGAACAATATTGTTGAAACTTTAAAAAATTACGGTATTGGAATTTCTGAGATTAAAGCCACTGTTGGCCCTACAATTACGCTCTATGAAATTGTACCTGATGCAGGCATAAGAATTTCGAAAATCAAGAATTTAGAGGATGATATTGCGCTTTCATTATCTGCATTAGGCATCAGAATTATTGCGCCAATGCCTGGAAAAGGGACTATCGGTATTGAAGTTCCAAATAAAAGGCCAACTATTGTATCCATGTATTCTGCAATCTCATCAAAAAGATTTCAAGAATCTCAAATGGAATTGCCAATCGCTCTTGGAAAAACAATCTCTAACGAAACATTTGTGGTTGACTTGGCAAAAATGCCACACTTATTGATGGCAGGTGCTACAGGTCAAGGAAAATCTGTCGGATTAAACGCAGTTTTAACCTCGTTGTTATACAAAAAACATCCCGCTGAAGTGAAATTTGTTTTAGTTGATCCAAAAAAAGTTGAACTTACCTTATTCAACAAAATTGAACGCCATTATTTGGCAAAATTACCAGACACAGAAGAAGCAATCATTACAGATACTCATAAGGTTATCAACACTTTAAACTCTTTGTGTATAGAAATGGACAATCGTTATGATTTGCTGAAGGCAGCCATGGTTCGCAACATCAAAGAGTATAATGAAAAGTTTAAAAAACGCAAGTTAAATCCGAATGAAGGTCATCAATTTTTACCTTACATTGTCCTGGTAATTGATGAATTTGCCGATTTGATTATGACTGCCGGAAAAGAAGTTGAAACTCCCATTGCACGTTTGGCGCAGTTGGCAAGAGCCATTGGAATTCACCTAATTGTGGCTACTCAAAGACCATCAGTAAACGTGATTACAGGAATTATCAAGGCAAACTTTCCCTCGAGAATTGCTTTTAGAGTGACCTCAAAAATAGATTCAAGAACCATTTTAGATGCACCAGGTGCAGATCAATTGGTTGGTCGAGGAGATATGCTCTATTCAGCTGGAAATGAATTGATAAGAATTCAATGTGCTTTTGTTGATACTCCTGAAATTGAAAAAATTACTGATTATATAGGTTCTCAAAAAGCATATCCAGATGCTTATCAATTACCAGAATTTGTTGGCGAAGAAGGTGGCACAAATCTTGATAACAATATTGAGGAAAGAGACAAATTATTTAGAGAAGCTGCCGAAATTATCATCACATCACAACAAGGATCAGCTTCTTTATTGCAAAGAAAATTAAAATTAGGCTACAATAGAGCGGGAAGATTGATAGACCAATTGGAGGCTGCAGGAATTGTAGGTCCATTTGAAGGAAGTAAAGCCAGACAGGTTTTGATTTCGGATTTTATGAGTTTAGAACAATTATTAGAAAATGAAAAGAATGGATAGTATTAGAAAAATATGGATAGTTTGCATGGGTTTATTTGTAACGAATTTTGCTTTTTCACAGAGCGCTAAAGAAGCAAAATTATTGTTAGACGAGGTATCAGTGAAAATGAGTGCGTATAAAAATTTATTTATTGGATTTAGTCAAACATTAGAAAACGAAGACGCTGGAATTAAAAAAGGTGATGAACCACCAATTAGAGGAGAAATCAATATCTCTGGCGAAAAATATCATTTAGAATACCTCGGAAATACTTTTTTATATGATGGTAAAAAATTATATGTCATTAATAATGATGAAAAAGAAATTTCGATTACAAATGGCGATTTAGATAGTGATGACGGATTTATTTATCCTTCAAAATTATTCACTTTCTATAAAGAAGGATATCAATTGGAAATGGGAAAATTACAAAATATTAGTGGTAGAAATATTCAATTTGTTAAATTACATCCTATGGATAGTTCGTCCGAAATTGAGAGAGTAGAACTTGGAATTGATGCGAAAACAAAACATATTTACAACTTGATTCAGACAGGCACAAACGGATCTAAAACAACTTTTACCATCACAAAATTCAACAGTAACGAACCATTATCAGAGGGATTCTTTACGTTTGATAAACAAAAATATTTAAGTAAAAATTATAAAATAGATTAGTTTGTTACATTAATAGAAAATTATTAGCATTCTATTCCTAAAGAAGCTACTTTTGTTTTCGATGAAAATTTTAGATAGATACATTCTCAAAAGCTTTTTGGGACCTTTCATAGCTACGTTTCTTATCGTACTTTTTGTTTTGGTCATGCAACTTTTATGGCAAGCATTTGAAAATATTGCTGGTAAAGGAGTGAGTATTGGATTTATTTTAAAGTTTTTATATTACACAACTTTAATGATTATTCCGCAAGCTTTGCCAATTGGAGTTCTCCTCTCCTCGATCATGGCTCTGGGAAGTTTGGGTGAAAATTATGAATTTGCCGCTGCAAAATCTGCAGGAATTTCTTTACAACGTTTGATAAGACCTGTGGCAATTTTGGCTATTTTATTAAGTCTTGCTAATTTCTTTTTTCTGAATAATGTATTTCCTTATGCTAACTTAAAACAACGTAATTTATATATCAACGTAAAAAAGAAAAAGCCATCCATGTCATTAATTGCAGGAAGTTTTAATGCAGATATTCCTGGATATCAAATAAAATTTGATGAAAAATATGGAGAAGAGGAAAATTTATTAAAAAATGTATTAATCTATGATTTAAGAGGAAATAGAGGAAACCAAAAAGTAATTACCGCTAAAAGAGGAAAAATTGTTACCGAAGATGGTAGTAGATACATTACACTGATTTTAAATGATGGAAATTTTTATGAAGAGTATGTAAAATCAGCAAAAACGCCTCAAAAAAGAAGTAAAATGGCTGCATCAAGCGCAAGTTTCAAAGAATACGAATTCAATATTGATGTAGGAGATCTTTTTGATAATGGTGCATTAGATTCCATAAACACTACTGGAAGTCCAATGATGTATCGTTTAAATGAATTGAAAGATACTGTCCCAAAATTAAAATACTCTTATGATGAGGACATGGAAATCAGGGCAAAAAATATTTTTGCCTCTGCACAAGCTAGTGAATTACACAAAATCCCGGATTCACTAAAAAATAAGGAATTAAATATCAACACGATAGAAAATTTTGAGCTTAACGAAAAAATCACGATTTTGAATGCTGCAGCATCAAAATCAAACAGATTGTTAAGTACCATAAATAATAGTGTTGAAAGTTTAAAATGGCGTAGAAAAGTATTAAACCTCTATGAGACAGAATATTACAATAGGGTTGCACTATCACTATCTTGTGTAATCTTGTTTTTTATTGGAGCTCCATTAGGTTCTATCGTTAGAAAAGGAGGTTTTGGGACACCAATGATATTAGCAATTTCAGTATATGTTACCTATCATTTTTCAAATACTTTTGGAAAAAACTTAGCCGAACAAAGCACTATTTCTGCCTTTGTGGGTTCGTGGGTTTCTGCTATGATTATGATTCCAATCGCAATTTTACTCACTAGAAGAGCTTCAAAAGACAAAGGTATTTTTAATATTGATGCTTTTTTGCGGCCAATTACTGGATTTTTTAAAAAATTAGTTTCAAAAAAAGTCAAAAATGACAACTAAAATAGAAAAAAAAAATAGCCAATTACACACCATTGAAGAAGCTATAAATGATATCAGAGATGGTAAAATCATCATAGTAGTTGATGACGAAAACCGCGAAAATGAAGGAGATTTCTTAGCTGCTGCTGAAAAAGTAACCCCAGAAATGATCAATTTCATGGCGAAAAATGGTCGTGGACTCATCTGCGCACCACTTACCGAAAATCGTTGTAAAGAACTAGAATTGGGAATGATGGTTAGCAATAATACTGACCCTATGGAAACCGCATTTACCATTTCAGTAGATTTACGAGGAAAAGGAGTCACAACTGGAATTTCTGCGGCTGACAGAGCTTTAACCATCAAAGCATTAATTGATAAAAAAACAAAACCTTTTGATTTAGGAAGACCTGGACACATTTTTCCTCTAAGAGCCAAACAAGGAGGCGTTTTGCGAAGAACAGGTCACACAGAGGCTGCAATAGATTTCGCACGTCTAGCGGGTTTGCAACCTGCAGGAGTCATTGTTGAAATTATGAATGAAGATGGCACTATGGCTCGCTTGCCTCAACTGCTTGAAGTTGCTAAAAAATTCGATATCAAAATTGTGTCGATTGAAGATTTGGTAGCTTACAGAATGGAGCACGACTCTTTGATTGAAAAGAAAGAAGATTTTGAGTTTGAAACCAGATTTGGAAAATTTAGATTGAGAGCTTATCAACAAACTACTAATCATCAAGTGCATTTGGCATTAACAAAAGGTTCTTGGAAAAATGATGAAGCAGTTCTTACACGAATCAACTCAACCTTGGTGAACAATGATATTTTAGGAACATTAACCAATAACGCTGATAAAAAATTGGATAAAATGTTTCAGGTGATTAATGATGCTCAAAAGGGTGCAATATTATTCATCAATCAACAAAATCAATCAACTAACTTATTGAGTAGGTTGACTATTTTGAAAGAAAACCAAGCGAAAGGAGAACTCAAGGCACCTACAATTGAAATGGATCATAGAGATTTTGGAATTGGAGCGCAAATACTTCACGACCTTAATATCAGTAAATTAAAACTTATTTCAAATTCATCTCCGCTAACCAAAAGAGTAGGAATGATTGGTTATGGATTGGAAATTGTTGATTATGTTGGGTATTAAATAAATCTTAAAACCATTTCTCCGTTTAATTTATCATTACATTTAATAAACTTAAATCTAAAACCTAACAAAAATTTATTATTTATACCTATTGTTGTATTTCATTAGTGAGTGCAAATTTTGAAAAAAGAGTTACGGATGGATTAAATATTTTTTCAAAAAGACAGCAATAAAATGAAAACTTTTAAAAAAAGATTACAAGATTCAAGTAAAGATAATTTTTAATTGTTATAATTTCATTAGTAAGTTTTAAAACTTATTACATTGGTAGTTTTAAAACGAACACTTTTAGAAAAAAAAGTTAGTTAATTAATAAAAAAAAGTTAGTTACCAAACTCACTTCCACTTTCTATTTCATGAGGAATTTGGTTGGGTTGAAACCATCTTGCTGATAAATTTCCTTCCAGTTTTATGGTGTTTCCAATAACTCTTAGCCAACTTCCTTCACGCAATCCCAATACAGGCGTTTCATTAAAAACATGAAATTCTTTGATACGGGTTTCTCTTGTTTCGCCCATATGGGTTGAGTTGGGTAACGGATCCATAAAATGCGCATTGATATTAAATGGCAAGCAACCAAGAGTAAAAAAACTTGGAGGATACACAATGGGCATGTCATTAGTCGTCATCATTGAAACACCACAAATATTGCCTCCTGCACTCGTACCTATATAGGATGTGCCATTGTCAATGACTTTTTTCATCACAGAAAGCACGTCATTTTTATACAATTGATTGACCAATTCGAAAGTATTGCCACCGCCAATAAAAATAGCTTGCGCTTGCTCAATAGCTTCTTTTGGATTCTCAAATTGATGAATACCCACTACCTCCTTTGAAATTTTAGCAAAAGCATTTTTAGTAATTCTTGTATATTCAGTATACGAAATTCCATTAGGTCGTGCATAAGGAATAAAGAGGACTGTTTTTACATCTCTCAAAAAAATACGTAACTCAGGAAATAAATAGGCCAAATAGTCACTTCCATAAATGGTAGAAGTACTTGCGATTATCATTTTTCTCATTACTCAAAAATAAAATAATTTTGCATTTATCATTCAAAAAAGATGAAAAACTAGCTTTAACAAAAATTTACAAAACTAACACCTCTATTTTTCTTAATAAAAGCATAGATTTAGATTTAAATTAAAACAGATGCTTAAAAAACTACTTTCATCAATTTTATTGTTTTTTGTTAGTTTTTCATTAACTGCACAACAAAAATACACGATTCTAAGCGGAAAAATTATTGATTCTTTAGGAATTGTAAAAAACGCAAACATCATCAATCTCAATAACAATCAAGGAACTTTTTCGAATGATGAAGGTTTGTTTCGAATTTTTGTGGCTGTTGGTGATAGCATTCAAATTTCATCTATTCAACATGTATCGAAAAAAATAAAAGTTGACAAACAAATTTTCGAAGAGAAAAACATCGAAATCAAACTAAAATTGAACACTTATATTCTCAATGAATTCGAGCTAAAAAAAAATAATTTATCTGGCAGACTTGGAATTGACCTGAAAGTTGTTCCTAAAAACAAGAAAGATTCGTTGCTAAGAGTTGTGATGGATTTCTCGAAAATAAAAATGAACACGCCTCAAGATGAAGATTATACTGACAAACGTGTGCGACCTCAAATTGTAACTACAGACCCAAATTCGAGATTTGTTGGAGCAGGTGTATCTGGAAGTATGCCTTTCAAATACTCAGAAAAACTGTGGGCTTTGCGCAAAGACTTGGCATTTAAAAAGGCATTTCCATATAAACTTTTATCAGAATTGGGAGATAAATTCTTTTTTGATGATTTGAAAATTCCGTTAGACAATTATTTTCATTTCTTAGAATATTGCAATGCTAAAGGTATTGAACAGCTTTATAAAAAAGGAAAACTGCTTGAAATGATAAAAATTTTAAAAGACGAAAGCGTCACATATCTTAAAATCATAAAAAAAGAGTAATTTGGCATTTTGATTGACGATTAACAACACATGAAAATATATAAAACACTTTTACTATTATTTATTATTCCGTTTTTTGCGTTTTCTGCGCACAAATATTACCTGAGTTTGACTCAAATTAAATTCAAAGAAGAATCAAAATCTGTTCAGATTATTATCAACGTTTTTATGGATGATATTGAATTGGCGTTGAACAAAGATTATAACATTGATTTACAATTGACAACCAAAAATGAATTGCCAAAAAACGATGTTTATTTTGAAAAATATCTAAAAGAAAAAATACAATTCAAATTGGATGAGGTTTCTAAAGAATTCAAATACATTGGAAAAGAATATGATGGAGAATTGGTCTATTTTTACTTAGAAATAGAAAATATTTCACAATTAAATAAAATTCAGGTGGTGAATAAAATATTAATCAAACATTTTCCGGAACAACAAAATTTGATAAAAACAAACGTCGGAAAAAAAAATAAAAGTATCTTGCTGAACAAAGAAAAAACCTCTGGAATTTTAGAACATTAATTAATTCAAACCTCAACACACATGAAAAAAATAGGATTTCTAGTACTCTCTTTTGTTTTTATGACGCAACTTTATGCGCAAACAAAACAAGGGCACACCAATGAAAATAAGTTCAAACAAATGAAAGATTTGTTGGCAACTCCCAATGAAAAACGAACTGCTTCTGGTGCTCCCGGAAAAAAATACACACAGCAAAAAGTTGATTATACTATTGATGTCACTTTAGATGATGAAAAACAAAAAATCACAGGTGCTGAAACCATTACTTATCACAATAATTCTGATGATAATTTAGAATTTTTATGGATGCAATTAGACCAAAATATGCGTGCGAAAAATTCAAAAACACCAGATATCAATCCTGACAAAGTTCCCCAAAAACTCAGTAAAGTACGGTACGAAAAATCACTACCTAAGAACAATTTTGACGGAGGTTTTAACATCATGAGTATTACAAATATTGATGGTTCTCCGCTTTCTTACACCATCAATCAAACTATGATGCGTATCAATTTAACAAAACCATTGGCCGCTGGGGAAACGTTCAAATTCAATGTAAAATGGTGGTATAACATCAATAATCACAGAGAAGATGGTGGAAGATCAGGCTATGAACATTTTCCCGTAGATGGAAATAACAATTACGTAATTGCACAATTTTATCCAAGAATGTGCGTGTATGATGATGTTGAAGGATGGCAAAATGATCAATTTTGGGGACGAAGTGAATTTGCCCTTGAATTTGGAGATTTTACAGTAAACATCACAGTTCCGGAAGACCACATGCTAGGTGCAACAGGAATTTTGCAAAACGAAAAAGAAGTTTTGTCAAAAACAGAATTAAAAAGATTGGCTGATGCTAAAAAAAGTTTTGACAATCCAGTAATTATTAGAACGCAAGAGGAAGCTACCAAAAACGAAAAAACACGCGCAACAAAAACAAAAACATGGAAATTTTTTGCTGAAAACGTCAGAGATTATGCTTTTGCAACCTCAAGAAAATTTATTTGGGATGGAATGGCAGTTGATATTAACGGAAAAACAGTGATGGCATATTCATTATATTCGAAAGAAGCAAATCCTTTGTATGGTGATCATTCTACGAGAGCAGTTGCTCAAACCTTAAAAACCTATTCTCAATACACTTTCGATTATCCTTATCACAAAGCAATTTCTGTTGATGGACAAATGGGCATGGAATATCCACAGATTTGTTTCAATCCAGGAAGACCAAATCCTGATGGAACCTATTCTGACAGGGTAAAATATACTATGATCAAAGTAGTTATTCACGAAGTTGGTCACAATTTCTTTCCAATGATTGTAAATTCGGATGAAAGACAATGGACTTGGATGGACGAAGGATTGAACTCTTATTTAGAAATGTTAGCAGAATTGGCTTACGACCCAAATTTCCCAATGTCAAGAGGACTGCCCAAAAATATAGTGAATTATATGAATGGAGATCAGTCAAGAATTGCTCCAATCATGTCAAAAGGTGACAATGTGTATAGTTTTGGAAACAATGCTTATGGCAAACCAGCAACAGCTCTTTGGATATTAAGAGAAACTGTGATGGGCAATGAATTGTTTGACCACGCATTCAAAACCTATTCACAAAGATGGATGTTTAAAAGACCATCCCCTGAAGATTTTTTTAGAACGATGGAAGACGCTTCGGGCGTAGATTTAGATTGGTTTTGGAGAGGTTGGTTTTTCACTACGGATGTTACTGATATTGGCATTAAAGGTGTTAAAAAATTCTATTCTAAAAAAGATTTAGATACTGTAAACTTTATTGAAGATACCTCCGAGGGATTGGGTTTTGTTGAAAAACAATCAAAATATCATTATGAAATTACTTACAATAAACCTGGAGGTTTGGTAATGCCAATTATTGCCGAGTTTACTTATAAAGACGGCAGTAAAGAACGCAAAATATATCCAGCACAAATCTGGAGATATAATGATAGTGAAGTTACCAAAGTATTTATTTCTGAAAAAGAATTAGAAAGTATTGTGATTGATCCTGATTTAGAAACTGCCGATGTTGATACAAGTAACAATAGTTTTCCTGCTCAAAAAACTGATAAATTCGATAAATTCAAAAAAGAAATTAAAGGATAAAATCAGTAAAACACCTAAAATAAAAGCACTATTTTCAAATAGTGTTTTTTTTTGATAAAGGTTTGTTAAATTTTTAACATATGTTCCTTGTATTTAAAGCGAATTGTTACTTTAGTTGACTAAATTTAAAAAAAATCAAATCAATACAAATGAAAAAAATTTCTTTATTACTTTTTTCTTTTTTCTTAATCTCAAATGCTTTTCTAGCACAAGAAACCAAGGAAAAAAAAGTAACTCAAAAAGGTCACACCGACGAAAATAAGTTTCGTCAAATGAAAGATTTGTTGGCAACACCCAATGACCAACACACTGCTTCAGGAGCTCCTGGACATCAATATTCTCAACAAAAAGTAGATTATGTGATGAACATTCGTTTAGAAGAAAGTACTAACAAAATTTATGGTGAAGAAAAAATCACGTATCACAACAACTCTAAAGACAATTTAGACTATTTATGGATTCAGCTTGATCAAAATATGAGAGCTGACGATTCTAAAACACCATTAGCGCAATCAAATGCTGCTGCTGCTTTTTTAACTCCAGAAGATTTCAAGAAAAACTTCATGAAAGAAGGCAAAAGTTTCGGATTTAACATTGAAAAAGTTTTAAATGCAGAAGGCAAACCTTTATCTTATTTAATCAACTGGACAATGATGCGAATCAACTTACCAAAACCATTGGCTCCAGGTGAAAAATTCAATTTCAGTATTCAATGGAACTATAAAATAAACAATTCTGTGAAAGATGGAGGACGTTCTGGTTTTGAGGATTTTCCTGATGGAAACAACAATTATACCATTGCCCAATTTTTTCCAAGATTGTGTGTCTATAACAATGTTGAAGGATGGCAAAATATGCAATTTTGGGGACGAAGTGAATTTGCCTTAGAATTTGGAGATTATGACGTTAAAATCACTGTTCCTTCAGATCATATCATGGAAGCAACTGGCGAATTGCAAAATGAAAAAGATGTTTTAACGAAAGAACAACGTAGTCGTTATGAACAAGCAAGAAAATCGTTCAATAATCCTGTAATCATTGTAACGCAAGCAGAAGCAGAAAAAAACGAAAAAGGTCGTGCAACAACCAACAAAACTTGGTATTACAAAGCAACAAACGTGCGTGATTTTGCTTTTGCAACCTCAAGAAAATACATTTGGGATGCAATGGCTGTAAGCATAAACGGAAAAACAGTAATGGCAACTTCTTTGTATCCAAAAGAAGGAAACCCTTTGTGGGAGCAACATTCAACGAGAGTTGTTGCAAACACATTACAAGAATATTCAAAATTAACGTTTGATTATCCTTATCCAAAAGCAGTTTCAGTTCATGCTGACAGACAGGGAATGGAATATCCAATGATTTGTTTCAATTATGGTCGTCCTGATCCAGACGGAACGTATTCTGAAAGAACTAAAAACGGTATGATTGGCGTAATTACGCACGAAGTTGGTCACAACTTTTTCCCAATGATCGTAAATTCGGATGAGAGACAATGGACTTGGATGGATGAAGGTTTGAATTCTTTTGTTGAAATTTTAGCAGAACTAAAATATGATCCAAATTTCAATACAGGAAATTTACCAAAAGATATTGTGGGTTATATGGGTGGTGATCAAAACAATATTTCACCAATCATGGCTCAAGGAGATTATGTAAAACAATTTGGGCCAAATGCTTACACAAAGCCAGCAGCAGGATTATACATGTTGCGTCAAACTATTATGGGTCCTGAATTATTTGACCATGCATTTAGAACCTATGCTCAAAGATGGATGTTTAAACACCCAACTCCAGAGGATTTCTTCAGATCAATGGAAGATGCTTCAGCAATGGATTTAGATTGGTTTTTTAGAGGTTGGTTTTATACAACAGAAGCATCTGATATTGGGATTAAAGAGGTAAAACCTTTATATTTAACAAACAAACCAAATGAAAGAGTTACCAAATTAAAATCGCAATACAAAGAGTACTTTGATAGTTTGGGTGAATTGGTTTATATCACAGATGTTAAAGAAGATGCGAATCCAAAAGTGATGGAAAATCATGCAGATGGAAAAGAAGTGCCTTCATTTATTTATTCAGTAGAATTTGAAAAACCAGGAGGATTGGTAATGCCAATCATTGTTGAATTAACGTATGCAGATGGCACAAAAGAAAAACAAACTTTTCCTGCTCAAATATGGATGAGAGATGACAATTCAGTGAAAAGAGTGTTTGCTTCAACACAAGAAATTGTTAGTATTGTTGTAGACCCTGATTTAGAAACTGCTGATGTTGATACTTCAAATAACAGCTGGCCTAAAAAAGAATCTGATAAGTTTGATCAGTTTAAAAACAAAGTACAAAATTAATTTTAAGTTGATTTTAAAACAATAAAAGCCCCAAATTTGGGGCTTTTATCATTTAAATAGAAATGATTGAAAAACAATATATTATTATACAACTTTATGGATTTCGTGTAATAGCTATGCCTCAAAGTTTCGCAAAGTCTTAGATTATAAAACCTTGTTTTTCGATGGTCTTCTGACCTCGCAAAGGATCAAGACATGCAAGACCAGAAACTACGATGATTTATAAACATGTAAAGCGAAAAGATTTAATGCAAATATCAAACCCATTGTATGTTGCATTGCAAAAAATACAAAATGCGGATAAAAACAAGACAAATGTTTTTTAAATTCCTCACCTTTTACTTCAAGATTGTTTAATTCAATGCAAACAATTTCTGAAAACAATTTTTATTATACTAAAACTAATATTTTTAATAGAGGTGTGTATAATTTTAATAGAGGAAATTGGCAAATTTCACCATCATATTCTATTCGTGTTTTAAGTCAAAAATTGAAACAAAATACAGAAAAATTGGAAGAAGCTACAAGCGATTTTATTTTTGAACCTACTTTAAACTTAAAGTATAAATTGAATTCAATTTCCTTTTTATCTTTTAATTTAGGCTATAATCAAAATACCAACTCAGAACAATATTTTTTCTCAAATAAAGTCTTAATCAATAACAGAACTACTATAAATAATTTACCAAGTTTAGAATTACAAAGCAGTCAAAGATATAGTTTGTTATATTTTAATAATGATTTATATAATCAGTTTCAATTTATTGCAAACATAAGTTACCTAAAGTTAACAGGAAACATATTCACCAATCAAAACATAACAGAAGACACCACGCAAATAGAATATTTTTTTCTACCACAAGACAATAGCAATTGGAATATGAATATACAAATATCAAAATATATTCCTTTTATTGAATCTACCTTAAAATTAACAAGCAATTATTCAATTTCAAACTTTAGAAATGTGGTAAATAATTCTGATTTAAGACAAAATCAAAATCAATTTTTAAGCAATTCATTTTTTTGGAAAACAGCGTTTGATATTTTTATCAATTTTGAAAATACATTTACTTATCAATATTCCAATTCAAAAAGTGAAAATCAAGCATCATTTACAAATAAATCTTGGCAATATACTTTTAAAGCTATTTTAAAAACTAATGAAAGATGGTCTTTTATAGTTTCATCTGACTACTACATTCCTAATACTAAACAATCTGAAGAACAGTTTTTCTTTTTGGATGCAACGTTAAGACATAAACCAAAAAGCAAAAAATGGGAAATAAGTTTTATTACTAGAAACCTAACTAATGAAAAGAACTTTGAGCAATTTCAAACTTCCGACATATCTACGACAATATTTAGAAGTAATCTATTGCCAATGTTTTTTTTAGTAAATTTAACTTGGAACTTTTAATAGAAATAATAAATCGATTGAATGAAAACGGCTACCAACAAAGAACTGAGTTAAAAAACAAAATTGCTACTAACAGCAAATTTGGAAACACCAAGCAGAATCAAAAGACAATAGATATTAATAAACAAATTTACTAACCACGCAACTTTATTTATACAAAAACGTTGTAATGCATTATGACCAGTCCTAAAAAAAGGCTACATAATTTTAAACATTATGTACAAAAACGACAGAGCAACCAAACGTTACAGTGAATCTTGCAGGAAAACATCACTACGAATTCCAGAAAGTTCGTTGTTTGTTTAATTCTTCCTCTTCTCTTAAAAATTCTTCAGCTTCTTTAGCCGACAAAACTTTTAAAAAGGAAGGATGTTGTTCAATAGCAAATTCTATTTTTTTGATAATGTCCGCAACATCTTCATTCTCATAATCAATTTCCAAAGGCGGTTTTATCACCATAGATTGCAATACGTTTCGTTTTTTGATATTTAGTCCTTTTTTGTCAAATGAACGTCTAAAACCATCAATAACAATAGGCACTACAACAGGTTTAAACGTTTTGATGATATGCGCTGTTCCTCTTCTAATAGGTTTAAAAGGCGTAGTTGTCCCTTGGGGAAATGTAATTACCCAACCATCTTTCAAGGCTTTTCCAATATTTGAAATATCAGAATTTTTTACTTGTCTGTTGACATCTTTTCCTTCACTTCTCCAAGTTCTATCAATAGAAACAGAGCCTGCATACGCAAATATTTTTGGTAAAAGTCCAGCACGCATAGTTTCTCCTGCAGCAACATAATAAATATTCAGCTTGGGATTCCAGATATAACCAATATTTTTGATGTTATCATCTCTTCCACTTAATGAAGCATTAAACACATGAAACATCGCTGCAACATCTGCAAAATACGTTTGATGATTGGAAATAAATAATACATTTTTATCAGGAAGACTTCTAATTATTTCAGAGCCATCAATCTGTAAATTATTAAATTTTCGATATCTACCGTGAGAAATTACCCCAAAAACTCTGATAAGCCATTTTTTTAGAAATAAATAATGTCCAAAAGGATTCCTTTTAAATAAAGGCATTAAAAAATGATTTTTAAAATTAGTAACTCACAAAAATACAAAACAATTTGAGAATTTACTCCCTAAAGAGTTCTTTAATTTCAGATAACATCATGGCTGTTGCTCCCCAAATAATACAGTCTTGAATTTTAAAACACGGAACCTCTACTTTTTTCATGTAAGAAGTATCTAAAATTGCAGAAGTGATGTTATTTTCATCCAACAAATCACTCAATAATAGTTCAATTGTTTTTGAAACTTCGTGATTTAAAATGAACTTTGGTTTTCGTTCCATAAACCCCAAAAATGGCGTTGCTAAAAAATTACTTGGAGGAATATATACATCTGTCAATTCTTTAAAAATTTTTATAGAATCAGGAAAAACACCTACTTCTTCAAAAGTTTCTCGCAAAGCAGTATTTGACAAATTCTTGTCTTGCTGTTCAAATTTACCTCCTGGAAAACTTATTTGTGATGAATGAATCCCCTTGTAAGCGGCTCTTTGAGTAAGTAAAAATGTGGTTTTTTGGAATTCATCAGGATAAAACAAGGCCATTACAGCTGCTTTGCGAGGATTATTTGCTGCAATTTTTTGGGCATCATATTGCAAACGAAGTCTTGGAGCTAATAAAAACTGTGCATCTAAACCGCCTAAAGTGGCTTTTTTTATAATATTAATTTTTGAGGTGAATTCTGTAAAATTCATACTGAATAGTTACTTTTAGCAAACATATTATTTCCTTTTTTAAGGTAAGCAAAGCTATGGATAAAAAATTTCAAAAATTATTGTTGAGTATTTTATTGGATTTGGTAGGATTGATTCCTTTTATTGATGTTTTTTGGGCACCACTTTCCGGTTTTATCATGACCAAAATGTATTCTGGAATGAAAGGTAAAATCGCAGGTATAATCAGTTTTATTGAGGAAATCATACCTTTTACTGATGTAGTGCCAACTTTTACCATTATGTGGATTTATACTTATTTGATTCATCACTCAAAACATCAAAGTTTGAAAGTTTAATAGCAATAATTTGTATTTCGTAATTCATAATTAATTATTTTTAAATAAAAAACCCAAACCCAATCTGCTTAAAAACTTTTTTTCAAAAGCCCAAAAGAATTGAAACTGTCCAAAA
Source organism: Flavobacteriaceae bacterium CG2_30_31_66 (assembly GCA_001873065.1). GTDB lineage: Bacteria > Bacteroidota > Bacteroidia > Flavobacteriales > Flavobacteriaceae > Polaribacter. Next base: position 54,532 of record MNYM01000009.1, on the reverse strand, counting down.
AACCAACCAACAATTGGCAACAATGATTGATAAATTGGAAAAATCAATGCAATTCTTAGCGGCCAGTAAATCCAAGGAGACATTGTTTCTAAGGAAATTCCAAAAAAAGAAGTTACTGGTTTTACGACCCAAGTTGCAAATGATCCATTGATTGCAAACACGAAAATAATTGCAATGATATCCCAATTACTTGATATTTTCCAACGTAATTTTAATTTTTCTAACAAAATTTAAACTGCTTTTTTAATTTTTCTAAACATCAACCAAAGTCCAACAAGAATTAGTGGAATGCTCAACACTTGTCCTGTATTAAAAAGATTAAAAAATCCTTCTTCTCTTCCAGTAGCTTGTTCTACTTTCAGGAATTCAATGACAAATCTTAAAGTCCATAAAACCAACATGAAAAGTCCAAATAAATAGCCTAGTTGTTGTTTTTTATCAGTCTTCCAATACAAATACCACATCACAAAAAACAATGCTAAATAACTAAATGCTTCATATAATTGGGTTGGATGCCTCGCAAAATCTTCACCATTGGCTTTGAAAATGACACCAAAATTTGAATTGGTCTCTTTTCCGTAAATTTCTGAGTTGAAAAAATTGCCAAAACGAATAAAAAAACCAGCCAAAGCAACCATAATAGCCAATCTATCTAAAATAAATAACCATGGTTTTTGCAGGTGTTTTTTTGCATATAAATACATAGCAAAAATAATGGTAATGGCCGCACCATGACTTGCAAATCCTGTGAATCCAGTAAATTCCCAACCTTTAATCAACCCAAATAACGCTGTTGCACCTTCGCGTTGTTTGAAAGGTAAAATAATTTCCAATAAATGATTTTGGTAATAATCCCAACTGTAAAAAAATACATCTCCCAAACGCATTCCAATCAACATAGAAATGAAAGTGTACATGAATAAAGTATCTAACTTTTCAACAGGAATTCCGTCTTTGATATAGATTTTTTTCATCAAATGTAAACCCAATAAAAAAGCAGTTACAAACATCAAACTGTACCAACGAATGGTGAAAAAACCAAGATTGATGCCTAAAGAAGGATCCCAAGTGATTGCTAAATAGTTCATTGTATTGTTATTTTTATGTATGCAAACTTAGTGAAGCTATTCGTATCTTCAAATAAGAAAGTGCGATAATTCAACGTTTATGTATTTTCTTTTCAGGAACTGGGTCATAACCACTGCCTCCCCAAGGATGGCAACTAAAAATTCGTTTGATTGCCAACCATACACCAAAAAAAAGTCCGTGTTTTTTCAGAGCTTCTAATGTATAATGTGAACAAGTTGGGCTGTATCTGCAAGTTGAAGGTGTTAAAGGCGAAATCGCTACTTGATAAAATCGAACTAAAAACACGAATGGAAAAATGAGAATCTGTTTAAAGTATTGAGTTTTTAGTGCTGAGTTTTTAGTTTTAGTATTTGAGTTCGTCATTTATTCATTATTACATTTTCTCATTAATTCACTGTAAAAGTAGTCCCTTCTCTCCCATCTTTTAACTGAATTCCCAAGGCTACTAATTCATCACGAATTTGATCTGACAAAGCCCAATCTTTGTTGTCTCTGGCTTCTTTTCTCAATTTGATAAGTAATTCTATAACACCATTTATTTTATTTGAATTTTCTTGAGAAGTTTCATTCAACAATCCTAAAACATCAAAAACAAAAGCATTCATAGTTTCTTTTAAAACTAACAAATCTTCTTTGGTAATGGTCGCTTTTTGTTCTTTTATTTGGTTGATGAATTTCACTGCTTCAAACAAATTAGCAATGAGAATTGGTGTATTGAAATCATCATTCATTGCTGCATAACAACTTGATTTCCATAATTGAACATCAAAAGTTGAGGAATTTCCAGCTTCTATTTTATCTAAAAACGAGACAGCTTCCATCAATTTTGCATGCCCTTTTTCAGCTGCTTCTAATGCTTCGCCAGAAAAATCTAAAATGCTTCTATAATTGGCTTGCATGTTAAAAAAACGCACCACACTTGCCGAAAATGGTTTTGGCAAAATGCTGTTTTCACCGGTCAAAATTTCGTTTGGTAAAATGAAATTCCCTGTAGATTTTGCCATTTTTTGACTGTTTAATAAAAGCATATTTGTATGCATCCAATAATTCACAGGTTTGATGCCACTGCACGTTTGCGATTGTGCAATTTCGCATTCGTGATGTGGGAATTTTAAATCCATTCCTCCACCATGAATGTCAAATTGTTCGCCTAAATATTTGGTACTCATCACTGAACATTCCAAATGCCAACCTGGAAAACCATCACTCCAAGGAGAAGGCCAACGCATAATGTGACGTTCTTCTGCTTTTTTCCAAAGAGCAAAATCTTGCGGATTTTTCTTATCAGATTGACCATCCAAAGCACGTGTATTGTGAATTAAATCTTCTATTTTTCGTCCAGATAAAATACCGTAATTTCCTTTTTTGTTGTATTCAAAAACATCAAAATATACTGAGCCATTTACTTCATACGCAAAACCTTTCGCCAAAATATCTTTGATCATTTCTATTTGTTCTACAATATGACCTGTGGCTGTTGGCTCAATACTTGGTGGTAAAAAGTTGTAATTTTTCAATACATTGTGAAAATCAACTGTGTACAATTGAACCACTTCCATAGGTTCAATTTGCTCTAAACGTGCTTTTTTTGCAATACGATCTTCGCCTTCATCAGCGTCATTTTCCAAATGTCCTGCATCTGTAATATTTCGAACATAACGCACTTTGTAACCCAAATGTAAAAGGTATCTGAACACTACATCAAAAAACATAAACGTTCTTACATTTCCCAAATGTGCGTTGCTGTAAACTGTTGGTCCACAAACGTACATGCCAACATAGCCTTCTGTGATGGGTTTGAAATTTTCTTTTTGTTTAGAAAGAGAATTGTATATTTTGAGTTGATTTTCTTTGTAACGTTCCATTTAAAAAATACCTGATTTCAGGGGCTAAAGATAGGCACTTTCAGAAGAATATAGAAATGGAAAACTATTAGAAGTTTGATAATTAAAAAAACACATTTTTTCTTCTGTTTCGAAATGAGTGAAATTTTATTTCTAAATTTACTCATATTTTATAAATATGGCTAAAAATCCATCTGCACTTCATGAAATACCGGGTGTTTCTCAACCAAAAACGATGAATTCTTTGAGTGCTGCAAAGATTAAACAATTCAGAGCCACTAAAAATTCTGTCGATGAATTTGTAGAAAATATCTTTAAAGGGAATATTCCTTTTTTAAGCAAAGCCATTACTTTGGTTGAAAGTACGCATCCAAAACATCAAGAAAAAGCAAACGAAATCATAGAACGCTGCTTGCCTTTAGCAAATAATTCTGTCAGAATTGGTATTACAGGTGTTCCAGGTGTAGGAAAAAGTACTTTCATAGAAGTATTTGGAAAACAACTTACTAGCCAAGGAAAAAAAGTCGCTGTGTTGGCAGTTGACCCAAGCAGTTCTGTGAATAAAGGCAGTATTTTGGGTGATAAAACACGAATGGAACAGTTAGTCACAGACAAAAATGCGTTTATAAGACCTTCACCTGCAGGAACTTCTTTGGGTGGTGTTGCACAAAAAACCCGTGAAAGTATCATTCTTTGCGAAGCTGCTGGATTTGATACCATTATAATTGAAACAGTTGGAGTTGGGCAGTCAGAAACTGTGGTACATTCTATGGTTGATTTCTTTTTGTTGTTGCAATTGGCTGGTGCTGGTGATGAATTGCAAGGCATCAAACGTGGAATAATTGAAATGGCTGATGCAATTGTCATCAACAAAGCTGATAAAGGCAATGAAAGAAATGCCAAAATTGCGCAAGCTGCTTTTGATAGAGCCTTGCATTTGTATCCATTAAAAGACAGCAAATGGCAACCTAAAGTACTCACAACTAGCGCCATAGAAAATAGTGGAATTACTCAAGTTGATGCTATGATTCAGGAATATATTTTGATGGTAAAATCATCAGGGTTTTTTCAACAAAAGCGAAATGAACAAAATAAATTTTGGTTACTATCCACCATTGAACAACAATTAAAGGATTCATTTTATCAAAATCCTAAAGTTCAAAAAGCCCTTTCTGAAGAAATTCACCAATTAGAAAATGGAAAAACTTCACCATTTTTGGCCGCAAAACGATTGTTGGGGAGAGAGTTGTAATTGTTGAGTTTTGAATTTTGAGATTTTTAGTGTTGAGTTTTTGGTTTTTGATTTTGGTTTTTGGTCGGTGATTTTAAGAGATTTGACTCCAAATTTTAGAAGTTTTTGTCATTTCGGTAAAAGCAATTTTGATGAGTGCATTTTCCTCCTTTGATAAATTTGGATCTTTACTCAACAACTCAATAGCTTTTTTTCTTGCCGCAATTAAAATTTTTGAGTCCTTCAAAATATTTGCAATTTTTAAGTTCAAAACGCCACTTTGCTGTGTTCCCATGAGATTCCCAGGACCTCTTAATTTCAAATCTACTTCTGCTATTTTAAATCCATCAGAGGTGCTTACCATTGTTTTGATACGAGTTTTTGCTTCATCAGACAGTTTGACTCCTGTCATTAAAATACAATAACTTTGATCTGCACCTCTTCCAACTCTTCCTCTTAATTGATGCAATTGACTAAGTCCAAAACGTTCTGCACTTTCAATAATCATAACACTTGCATTGGGCACATTTACACCTACTTCAATCACTGTGGTTGCTACCATAATTTGTGTTTCCCCTTTTACAAATCGTTGCATTTCAAAGTCTTTCTTTTCAGCTTTCATTTGTCCATGCACAATACTAATTTGATATTGTGGCATTGGAAATTCACGAGAAAGACCGTCAAAACCGTCCATTAAATCTTTATAATCCAATACTTTAGATTCTTCAATCAAAGGATACACTATATATACTTGTCTGCCTTTGGCAATTTCATCTTTCATAAATTTCAGTACTGACAACCGTTGACTATCAAAACGATGTACCGTTTTAGTTTCTTTTCTGCCAGGAGGTAATTCGTCAATCACAGAAATATCCAAATCACCATACACAGACATTGCCAAAGTTCTTGGAATTGGTGTTGCTGTCATGACGAGAATGTGTGGAGGAAGAGAAGCTCCTCCAACCTCCCCAAAAGGGAGGCTTTTTCTATTCTTCATCCACAATTTCGAACGTTGTGCAACTCCAAATCGATGTTGCTCATCAATTATGGCAATTCCTAGATTATCAAACATCACTTTTTCTTCGAGCAACGCATGTGTTCCTACTAAAATTTTTAAAGAACCATCTTCCAATGCTTCATGAATAACTTTCCTTTTTTTAGGTTTGGTTGAACCTGTTAACAATTCCACAGAAATGTTGACTCCTTTCAATAACTCAGAAATTGCGTTAAAATGTTGGTTTGCTAAAATCTCAGTTGGCGCCATTAATGTAGCCTGAAACCCGTTGTCAATTGCGAATAACATGGTTAATAAAGCCACAATTGTTTTCCCTGAACCCACATCACCTTGTAACAATCTGTTCATGTGAATTCCTGAGGCAACATCTTTTCTAATTTCTTTGATGACTCTTTTTTGCGCATTTGTCAATTGAAAAGGCAAATGATGTTCATAAAAATCATTGAAAGCTGCACCAACATTTTTGAAAACAATCCCTTTGATGTTGGTTTTATTGATGAGATTTTTTCTAACCAACTGCAATTGGATAAAAAACAATTCTTCAAATTTCAGTCGGAATTGCGCTTTGGCAAGTAATTCATGGCTTTTAGGAAAATGAACATTCAATAACGCCTCTTTTTTTGAAATCAATTGAAATTCGTTGATGATTTCTAAAGACAATGTTTCTTGAATGCCACCGTAAAATTGTTTGAATAAATTTTCGATATAAGTCCGAATTATTTTGTTGCTGATACCTGCATTTACCAACTTTTCGGTTGATGAATAGACAGGCTGCATCGTTGATTGCAGTGTTTTTTTGTATTCAGAAACTAATTGCATCTCTGGATGAGGCATGCTATACAATCCGTTGAAATGATTTAATTTTCCATAAATCACGTATGGTTCATTGATTTTCAAAACATCTTTAATCCATTTTTGTCCTTTGAACCAAACCAACTCCATTATGCCAGTTGCATCATGAAATGTAGCCACTAACCTACTTCCTTTGGTTTGCGCAACCGTTTTTAATTGGGTGATTTTTCCAACAATTTGCACCTCTGCACTGTTGGGTTGCAATTGATTGATTTGGTAAAATTGGGTTTTATCAATATATCGAAAAGGGAAAAAATGCAATAAATCATGACAGGTTTTGATTCCCAATTCCGTATATAACAACGTGGCTCTTTGAACGCTCATGCCGTTGATATAGGTGATGGGATTGTTGAGATTTCGCATGCTTTTTGTTCGAGATTCAATGTTTTGGGTTCAAAGTTTATAAATGAAATTTTACCTTTTGAAACCTATTTTATTTTTTAAAAGCAAATATCAAACATCTGAAGGAGCATTGCAAATTTAGTTGACTTGAAGATTTATGAGATTCCATGTTTTGGTGTTGAATTGCATTACTTATCATGATACAGTCATTACAATAATATCCTAATAGCATCATTGAAGATAATACGCTATAAGTACGCTATACCTAGGCTATAACCTGCTTGATGACCCGTCCTTGACCCGTCCTGAAATAACTATTCAGGTTATGAAATAAATCCTATTATGATTATACAACTATTTTAAAGAAACATTTGATTGTTTCAAAAATTTCCTTTAATGAAATATTAGAAACTATGAAGTAATTCCTTTTGAAGAAGATTGAGGTTTTAGCTCTGAAAAGAAATTAGTTGATTTTTTTATCACTGCTGCAAAGACGGGAGACTTTGCAGAGCGGGTTCTCGATACAATTCCACCGAAAAAGTTGGAATTACTCGAACTGACAGTATCTTTTTTTCTACAATTTATTTAGACACTAATACCACAAATTTTCACGAATTTGAGAATCTGGGAGTTTAAAAAAATATGTCTAGAATGAATTTACAACTCCTTTTTTGCCAAAAAGCAAAAACAACACACCATCAATTTTATTGCCAATTGCACTTCTTAAAATTGCAAATGCTTTCGTGATATGCGCCTCCACAGATTTGATGGAAACATTCAAATATTCAGCAATTTCTACGTTTGTCAATCCTTCTTCTTTGCTTAATAAAAATATTTGTTTGCATTTTGGGGGTAAATTTTCAATTTCTCTTTTTACAATAGTTACCAATTTATTCAATGAGATTTCATCTTCCTCTTCCACCACTTCCGCCAAGGCATCAATATATTTTTTATCGAGTTTTAATACTTCTTTATTTTTTCGATATTGATCAATAAATTCATTGTAAACAGATTTGTATAAATAACTTTTAACGACAAAATCTTCTTTCAATTTGAATCTATTATTCCAAATACTCATGAATACATTTTGCACAATATCTTCGGCTAAATCCCTGTCATTGGTTAAACTATAGGCATAAACACACAATTTTTTATGGTAAAAGTTTACTAAAAAAGAATAGCCATTTGTATTTCCTTTTTTAAGAGCTGCTATTAAATCAAAATCATTTGAAAAATATGTTTTCATTTTATAAGGTCAACAATATTAAAAAATTATTAGTGCGAAATTAGAAAATACTTAGAAAGAAAGTTAGGGTATGTCAAAATTATAACGTTATCATAATATATTAAACAATGCATGATTTCAAAAAAACATCAAAATATCATCATCAAATACCTGAATAAACAAGCTTCAATGAACGAATTGGAGGCCTTGGAAAATTGGTTGCACGAGGATGAAAAACATAAAAAACATTTTACCAATTTTGTAAAAGTTAACTTTTTAGTTGATTTAAACACCAAAAAATTTGATACCAAAGCATCAGAAAAAAAGCTTTTAGCATTTATATCAAAAGATAAAAAAGAGGTTCGTTTGCATACGATGAAAACGTTCATGAAATATGCAGCTGCAGTGATTGTCCTAATTTCTGTGAGTTATTTTTATTTTAACAATCCAACATCAACTATTGATAAAAAATTCAATCCATCTGAAAAAATAACGCTGATTTTGGATAATGGAAACGTGAAGGTAATTGATGAAAGTGGCATTTTTACCATTCAAGATAGCCAAGGAAATATAATTGGAAATCAAAAAGGAAATGAATTGGTATATGAAAATAAAAATCAAAACGAAAAATTATTATACAACAGACTAAAAGTTCCTTACGGAAAACGTTTTGCTGTTTTATTGTCTGATGGCACTAAAGTAACCTTAAATGCAGGAACTTCTTTAAAATATCCTGTGCGATTTATCAAAGGACAACATCGTCAAGTATTTATTGAAACTGGAGAAGCATATTTTGAAGTGGCAAAAGATGAAACTCATCCATTTATCGTGAATAGCAATCAATTAAATGTACGAGTTTTAGGAACTAAATTCAACGTCAGTGCGTATCCTGAAGACGCAACTATTTCAACTGTTTTGGTGGAAGGTTCCGTGAGTTTATATTCATCAGAACTAGCATACGATTCGAAAAAAGCGGTTTATTTAAATCCTGGCTTTAAAGCAGATTGGTGCAAAGATTTACAAACCACCAATATTGAAAAAGCTGATATTGAGATTCATACTGCTTGGATTGATGGAAAAATCATTATGAAACACATGAAATTTAATAGCATCATTAAAAAACTGGAAAGATATTATAATGTTGAAATTTTTAATAATGATACAGCATTAGGAGAAGAATTGATTACTGCAACTTTTGACACAGAAACCATTAAACAAGTTTTTGAAGTAATCAATGAAATTCATCCTATCAATTATAAAATCAATGGAAATAAAATATTCATCACCAAAGTAAAAAAATAAATCAGATGAACTAAAAAAACATTTTTAAAAAGTCACTTTGTTTTTAAAACAAAAAAATCGAAAGATGTTGCAGCACCTTTCGATATAAAATGGTGACAAAATGAATCAATCACCCAAAATTCAACACAAAAATATGAAAAAAGTAATAAAGAAAAGAACGCACCATTCTCTTCTATTTAATCTCAATATAAAAATGAGAATTACTACATTATTGTTAATGATTTCTCTATTTCAGCTTCAAGCTAACGGGACTTATGCACAAAAAACATTGGTCTCGTTAGATTATGAAAACGTAAGTCTTGAAACTGTTTTTAATAAAATTGAATCGATAACTGATTATAAATTTGTTTTTAAAGACAAGGATGTAGATTACAAAAAAAATGTATCTATCAAAGCAACTAAGGAAGAACTTTCGGATGTTTTAAAGAAATTATTTGCGAATACAAAAATTGGATTTTCATTAAATGGTAAACAAATTATCTTAATACCTAAAAATCAAGAAGTCTCTATTTCAACAAATTCGATTATAAATACACAACAAATAAAGATTTCAGGAATTATTATTGATGAAAATAAAAATCCTTTACCAGGTGCAAGCATTGTCATAAAAGGAACTTTGAAAGGCACAGAAACCGATTTTAATGGAAAATTTATTTTGGATGTAGAAAGTGAAACCTCCATTATCGTAGTTTCCTTTTTAGGGTATTCAAACAACGAAGTTGTTGTGGGAAAAGAAACTTTTTTTGAGATTGTATTAAAAGAAGACTCCAGTCAATTAGAGGAAATTGTTGTGGTTGGTTATGGCTCTCAAAACATTGAAAAAGTAGCAAATTCAGTTTCCACTATAAAATCTAAGGATCTATTAAGTTCTCCTATTGCCAGTTTTGAAGAAGGGTTAGCAGGGCAGTTGACCGGCGTTGATGTCGTTCAGACTTCTGGAAATCCAGGAAGTTATTGTTCTTCAAAATACGGGCGCTTCAGGTTGGCAAGAAACGCAGTTTTTCCCAACAGGTTATACTGTGAAAACTGGAGATAAATTTTTCATTTCATTTTACAATCCTAATGCTGCTGCAAATTGGCAGTTGAGAATGGATTTAAGTACTTCTGGAAGTTTTGTGCAAATTAGCGGTTCTGATCCTGCACATCATGTAAATGCTGCAACTGGTTGGAATGAAGTTAGCTTAGATTTATCAACCTATGCAGGTCAAAATATCACTAAAATTCAGTTGTATCCTGCAGCTGGCGAAGCAAAATCAATTTATTATGACAATGTTTATATTGCTTCATCCTCTGTTTTGAATACCAATACATTTGAAAAACTAACAAATCGTGCTTTTATCTCACAAGATGGTCGCATTCAATTTACTAACGAGTTGCAAAATGCCACGTTATATGTATTTGATTTGAAAGGAGCTCAAATTTTAAAAGAAACAATCAATGGGAAAATTTCTCAAAATAGCATTCCTAAAAAAGGCCTTTATTTTGTGAAAATCACTTCGAAAGAAGGTACTGGAAATTATAAAGTACTTTTTAATTAAAAATCCATTTTGATTCTATAAATATAAGTAAAGCTCATCATTCATTATGAGCTTTACTTTTTTCAAAAAAAATCAATATTCATACATTTCATTTAAAACTTATGAAAACATTAAATATTCTTGTTCTAGTTCTAATTTTCTCATTCAAATCGTATTCACAAAATAACATTCCACATTTAAAAAAGGTTGGAAAAGCGACACAATTAATGGTTCATAACAAACCATTTTTGATGATTGCTGGCGAAATTCATAATTCTTCTGCATCCACAGTTGAGTTTATGAAACCACTGTTTCCTAAGCTCAAAAAAATGAATTTGAATTCGGTTTTTGTCACTTTGGCTTGGGAACAATTTGAACCAGAAGAAGGTGTTTATGATTTTACATTGGTCAATGAAATCATGAAAAATGCCCAAGAAAACAATCTCAAAGTTTGTTTATTATGGTTTGCTAGTTGGAAAAATGGCGAATCAAGTTATGCACCAATGTGGGTAAAAAAAGATACCAAACGTTTTTTTAGAGTGAAAACGAAAGATGGATTGGAAATTGAAACCTTATCTCCTTTTTGTGAGGCAACTAAAATTGCAGATGCAAAAGCATTTGCAGTTTTAATGAAACATATCAAAGAAGTTGACACAAACCAAACAGTTATTTTAGTGCAGCCTCAAAATGAAGTTGGCATGTTTCAAGACATTGATTACAATGAAATATCACTGAATCTTTTTGAGCAAAAAGTTCCGAAAGAATTGCTTACGTACCTTCAAAAAAACAAAAACAGTTTAGATGCTTTTGTAAAAAATGCTTGGTCAAAAACAAATTTCAAAATTGCTGGCACTTGGAAAGAAGTTTTTGGAAATACCCCAGAATCTAAATCCATTTTTACCACTTGGCAATATGCAACTTACATTAATACTGTGGCAAAAGCTGGCAGAACAGCGTACAATCTTCCAATGATGGTAAATTCTTGGATTGTTCAAAAACCAGATGATTTGCCAGGAGTGTATCCAAATGGAGGGCCAGTTTCAAGAGTTATTGATATTTGGAAAGCTGCTGCTCCTGATATCGATATTCAATCTCCAGATATTTATTTGGATAATTTTAAAGAAATTGTTTCCATGTATCACAGAGATGATAATCCTCTTTTGATTCCTGAATCAAAGGCAGAAGTTGGAAGAGCTTTTTATGCTTTTGGACAACATGATGCCATTTGTTTTTCTCCATTCGGAATTGAAGATGCTGCAAATAATTTTGTATTTACAAAGTCGTATGAAGTGTTAAATGAAGTTCAACATTTGATTAAAAAATACCAAGGAACAGGAAAAATGGTTGCTGTTTTAAAAGAAGGAACTGAAAATTATAACGATTTTTATTTGGGTGATTACAAAGTAAAAGTAATGTATGAAAAGCCAAATGAACCCTCTTTCGGAATCATCATTCAAACAAATGAAAATGAATTTATTGTCATTGGAATGAATTTATCTGTGTATTTTACTTCTGAAATTAAAAATAAAATTGGGTATATAGGACAGGTTTTTGAAGGAACGTATGAAAATGAAAAATGGATTTCAACAAGAATGTTAAATGGCGATGAAACGTTTCATAACTCACGATTGAGGGTTTTTGGACGCGTTTTTGAAACCGAAAAAGAAATTGAAACAATCACCAAAAAAGAAGGTGAACCTGATGCGTATTCTCCTGCAACAAAACAAGTGGTAACAACTCCTGGAGTGTATAAAGTGGTTTTATATAAGAGATAATTTTAAGAACATGTAAAAAAAGTCCTGTAAATACAGGACTTTTTTTATAAATAAACCTCTAACAATTTAGATTTCTTTTCAGGCACTAACTCCAATTTTTTAATACTTGCAGGAATCAAAATGGTTTCGCCCATGGCAAGTTCATATTCTTTGTTTTCTAATAGAACTTTCACAAAAACTTCTGTACAAATGTAGATTACGAAAGTGTCAATTTGAGAATAATCTTTAGAAATAGCATCTGATACAATCAACACATTTGATTTGAAATAGGCTCTGTGAATCAACTTATTACTGTCATTTTCTTTGGTTTCGTAGTTTGTTTTATAGCTATTTGCTACTTTAAAAGTAATCACATCCAAAGCCAAATCATTGTGCAATTCACGTTCTTTTCCTGTTTTAGCATCTACACCTGCAAATTTAGTTTCAGAAACTATTTGAGTTTGGAACCAAGCAACCGAAAATTATGAAACGAAAGTTATTGTTGATGCATTTGTGTTAGCTCCAACTCAAGGATTTTTTGAAATATCTTCAAACGGAACAAACCTAAACATTGCAGAATCATACCAAGCTTCTAAAGGAGGTACATTCCAAAAAACCTCAAAAACTGAAATCATAGTAAACATGACAGATGGTTCAAATAATAGATTTGCGAAAATGTATTATTTAGATAATGTTACCAAAGGTTTTGACAATGGTTTTGATGGTGAAACTTTTGGAGGAATTGAAAATTCAGAAGATGTGTTTACCAATTTAGCAGAAAATAATGAAGCTAAAAAATTCCAAATACAATCATTGCCAATTTCAGAAATGGAAACGATGATTGTTCCTCTGGGAATCAAAGCTGCTGCTGGAAAAGAAATCACATTTACTGCTGAAGCATTAAACTTGCCAAATGATTTGAAAGTATTTTTAGAAGACAGATTGACAAACACCATAACTCGTTTAGACGAAGCAAACTCTTCATACAAAGTAACCTTGAATGATGCTTTAAACGGAACAGGAGTTTTCTTTTTACACACCAAAGCTTCAGGAGTATTGAATACTGATGATGTTTCTTTACAAACACCAATATCTATGCAATGAACCACAATACTCTAAGAGTAGTAGGATTGCCATCAGGAAATGCGAATGTAAAAATGTAAAGCATTTTAGGAAAACAAGTGATGCAAACTTCATTTAGTTCAAGTGGAGTGAAAGACATTTCATTGCCAAAATTAGCCACAGGAATGTACATCATTCAGCTAGAAACAGCTACTGGCAAATTGAACAAAAAAATAGTTTTAGAATAATTTGAATCACTTAAAAAATACAATACACATAAAAAATCAAGATAAAAACACAGAAGAAATCACACGTTAAGAAGCTTTCAAAAAGATAGGTACTTACGGAAAATATGCTGCTTTAACTGCATTAAAAACCTATTTAATTTTGATTCCTAAAAAGGCACAGGCACAGAGTCTTGCAGCGCTAGGAAGCGGATTTTAACAAAACTCATTAATTACATATAAAACTATAATCAATAAAAAAATCCGATTTTATAACTTTAGATAATCCGATTTTTTTATTGATAATATTCCTTACACACTTATCCTACATATTGTGCAAATTCTCTGCATTTTAATTATTCCATCAAGATTCTAAATTGTCCTAATGAATGTGTTTTGCCCTTTTCACAATTCCCTTCTTTTTTTACATTAACTTCAACTAGCTATTTTGTAACTTTGTTGCCGTTTAACTAAAACCATGAGATTACACAGAAACTTAACCTTTGCAGTTATAGACAGCATCAGAGATATTTTTAATGAAGGCGTTTATGCTGACAAAGCTGTTGAAAAAGCCTTGCAAAGAGACAAACGTTGGGGTGCAAGAGACCGCAAATTTGTGGCAGAAACCATTTATGACATCGTTCGTTGGAACCGTTTATACGCTGAAATTGCCGAAGTAAAAGTACCTTATGATCGTGATAATATTTGGCGATTATTTTCTGTGTGGTGTGTTTTGAGAGGAATTCCATTACCTGATTGGAATCAAATTGGGGACGTGCCTTTGAGAAGAATCAAAGGGAAATTTGACGAATTGTCAAAAATCCGAAAATATCGTGAATCCATTCCTGATTGGATGGATGAATTGGGTGTGCAAGAATTGGGCGAAGAAATTTGGACTAAAGAAATTGCTGCCCTCAACAAACAAGCAGATGTAGTTTTACGAACCAATACGTTGAACACTACCAAAGAAATGTTGCAGCGAAAATTGAAAGTTGAAAACATCGAAACAGAGCCTATTCCTAATTACCCAAATGCATTAAAATTGGAGGAAAGAGCCAATGTTTTTGTCACTGAATCTTTTCACGAAGGTTTGTTTGAAGTGCAAGATGCTTCTTCGCAATTGGTAGCTGCATATTTAGAGGTTGAACCAGGGATGAAAGTAGTAGATGCTTGTGCTGGTGCAGGAGGAAAAACCTTGCATTTGGCTGCTTTGATGCAAAACAAAGGGCAAATCATTGCAATGGATATTTATGAAAGTAAGCTCAAAAAATTAAAAATTAGAGCTCGCAGAAACAAAGCGCATAACATCGATTTGCGTGTGATTGACTCTACCAAAGTCATCAAAAAACTGCATGAAAAAGCAGATAGAGTCCTGATTGATGCACCTTGCTCTGGTTTGGGAGTTTTGCGCAGAAATCCAGATTCTAAGTGGAAATTGCAACCCGAATTTATTGATGAAATCAAAAAAACACAGCAAGAAATTCTACAAAATTACTCCAAAATGGTAAAACCCGGCGGCAAAATGGTGTATGCAACTTGCTCTATTTTACCTTCTGAAAATCGCCAACAAGTTGACCTTTTCTTAACATCCGAAGCTGGAAAAAGTTTTACTTTTGTAAAAGATAGCAATATTTACGCACATCTTTCAGGTTTTGACGGATTTTATATGGCGCTACTAGAAAAAAAATAAGGTTTTACACGATTTTCTTGTAAAACAATTGCTTAGAAAAAGGACACGATTTTTCGTTAACCCAAAATTCTTAAAATGAATATTCGTTTTGCTTTTTTATTATTTTTAGTATTTTCATTGCAACTATTTTCCCAACAAGCATATTATAACGACGTAAATTTGAATTTGACAGGGGTCACTTTGAAAGAGGAATTGGCAGTGAAAATTATCAATACGCATACAAGAACTTTATTTTATGACCAAATTTGGAATGCCAGTAAAGCTACAGATGTAAATCCAACAAATCCATCACAAGTTTTGTTGATGTATGGCTGGGAAAATGGGTTAGATGGCGATGTAACAAATGATAAATTTCGTGGAATCGATTTAAATGGAGGTTCCGTTGGCGATTGGAATCGCGAACATGTATATTCACGCTCATTAGGAACACCCAATTTGGGCGAAGCTGGTCCTGGAGCTGATGCTCATCATTTAAGACCTTCTGATTTTCAAAAAAATTCCTCAAGAGGAAATACCAAATTTGCCAATGGAATAGGCGTAGCTTCTGGAGTATCCAGTGGAGGTTGGTTTCCTGGAGACGAATGGAAAGGTGACATTGCACGAATGATGATGTATATGTATATGCGTTATGGAAATCGTTGTTTGCCTACCAATGTTGGTTTAGGAAGCAGTGCAAATACCCCTGATGATATGATTGATTTATTCTTAAAATGGAATGTTGAAGACCCTGTTTCTGATTTTGAAAAACAACGAAATACCTATCACGAAAATACCAACAATCCAGAAGCACAAGGAAATAGAAATCCTTTTATCGATAATCCACGTTTGGCAACCAGAATCTGGGGCGGGCCTGAAGCTGAGGATTTGTGGGGAATTTATACTAGTTCAGATGTTGAAGTTCCTTCAGTTCCAACAAATTTAGTTGCCAATAATATCACTACTTTTTCTTTGAATTTGTCTTGGTCAGCAGCTACTGATAATGTTGCTGTAACAAGTTATGATATTTTTGTCAATGGAAATTTATATACAAATACAGCTCAAACTTCAAAAACAATTACGGGTTTAAATTCTAACACAAATTACTCAATTTCTGTGTTGGCGAAAGATATTGCAAATAACAAATCAGGACAAAGTAATGTTGTTTTAATAAAAACTTTGGAAGATACTGAAGCACCAAGTATCCCAACAAACATAAGTTTCAGCAATCAAACAACAACCTCTTTTGTGGTTTCTTGGAATGCATCCACTGATAATACAGCTGTTACTTCTTATGACATTTTTGTAGATACTGTATTGATTGGCTCCACTTCTGAAACAAGTTTTACAGTGTCTAATTTAACTGCATCCACTTCCTATGATATTCAAATTCGTGCAAAAGACGCTAAAAATAATATTTCAGAACTTTCAATTGTAGCAATTGGAAGCACAACTGCTGAAAATGCAGTCTCAAGCGAATTGTTTTTCTCTGAATATGTAGAAGGCTCATCAAACAACAAAGCCTTAGAAATTGTTAATAATACTGAGGCTGATATTGATTTGAATGGATTTAGTATCAAGAGACAAACAAATGGGGGTATTGATGGAGATGATTGGTCGAATGAATTGCTATTATCAGGGACTATTTTGAAAAAAGATGTGTATGTCATTATCAATGGAAGTTCAAATATTCAAAAATTAATAGCTGAAGCTGATTTTTTACAAACCGTTTTAGAGGAAAATAACTATGGAGCACCTATCAATTTTAATGGAAATGATCCTGTTGGATTGTTCAAAGATGGTGTTTTAGTAGATGTTATTGGAACCTATAATGGAGGAAGTGCCAATTTCGCATTAAACAAAACATTGCGCAGAAAAACTGGAGTTTCAAAACCAAATAAAACTTTTGATCTCAATAATGAATGGGATACGTATCCTCAAGATAATGTGGATGATATTGGAACTCATAGTTCTGTTTTGAGTATCAATTCTTTTGAAAAATTCAAAATATATCTAACTCCTAATCCTGTAAAATCATACTTAAAAATTGAAAATTTTTCAACTGAAAATATTTTTTCAGGAGAAATTTTCAATACACTTGGCAAAAAAGTACTTTCTTTTAAAAATCTTTCAACGCAATTGGATGTTCAATTTTTATCAAAAGGAATTTATTTTATAAAAATATTTACTGAAAATGGTATCTTTGCCGCAAAATTCATAAAAGAATAATGAAAAAATTTCTAATACTTTTATTCACTGTTTTATCAGTTTCTATATTTTCACAACAAAACTACTATATCGGAATTGATTTTACTAAATATGGAATAGCCCTAAAAAACGATTTAGCAGCCAAAATAATTAGCACACACAAAAACTTTTTATCATATTCTGAAATTTGGGAAGTTTGTAAAATAACAGATGTAAACCCAAATAATTCATCTGAAGTAATTCTAATTTATGGTTATAGTTCATCAGGAACCACATCCAAAACAAGAGGAATTAATGATAATGGAGGAAATAATGGAGATTGGAATAGAGAACATACCTATCCAAAATCAATCGGAAATCCAAATTTAGGCACAACTGGTCCAGGATCAGATGCCCATCATTTAAGACCTTCTGACGTTCAGTACAATGGACAAAGAGGAAGTAAGAAATTTGCAAGTGGCATTGGAAATTCTGGTGATGTATCTGGAGGTTGGTATCCTGGAGACGAATGGAAAGGTGACATTGCACGAATGATGATGTATATGTATTTGAGATATGGAGATCGTTGTTTGCCATCTGCAGTTGGTGTTGGTAGTGATTCAAATACTCCTGACAATATGATTGATTTATTTCTTAAATGGAATGCAGAAGATCCTGTTTCTTCATTTGAAGATACAAGAAATAATTATCATGGAAATTTAAATAATACCTATGCTCAAGGAAATAGAAATCCGTTTATAGACAATCCTTTTTTGGCAACAAAAATTTGGGGAAATCCACCTTCTGGAACTCAACAACCACAGGATAGATGGGGAACACTTAATATCTCTCTAAATGAAATAAATAAGTTTACTTTTTATCCAAATCCCGCAGAAGGCGATACCCTTTATTTGAAAACTACTGAAACTGTAACTGTTCAAATTTCTTCAATTTTAGGAAAACAAATGCTGTCCGATAAAATTGATACAACAGATTCACAAATAGATATTTCATCATTGAAACCCGGAATTTATTTGGTGAAAATTTCTTCAAATCAATTTTCAATCACCAAAAAATTGATAAAAAAATAAGTTTTTTTATAGTTCAATAGTCATCCACGAACACGTGTTCGTAATTTTCATATCTTCTTATTGTATTGAATAATTGTTAATAGTACCTTTAGTGTGTTAAAAAAATACACTTTACAATGAAAAAGATAATTTTTTCTTTGCTTTTACTTTTGTCTGTAAAAATTATTTCACAGGTGCATACCTCCTATTTATGGCACCTACAGCAACCTATTTATTGGCCTGATAAAAGTCTAACTAATCCTTTTGAATATCAAAAAGTTTGGGAATCAAATTTTTTAAAAAATAATGGCGGAAATGTTTATGCTGACAGATTGGTTCATCCTTTAAATAATTTAGAAGAAATTTTTGGAAAAGCTGATAGAGTAAATGCTTACCAATGGGAAACCAAAAACGCTATTAATTCAATAAAACAGCATTCGAATGCAGGAGCACAAGTAAATTATGGTGCTTGTTTAATTGAAAATATGAATTCGTTGGCCGAAAAAAACGCTTTGGGATATGTCAACAATTGGCAAAATAATATTATTGAAGCGCAAAATTGGAAAACTTCAGGAGGTTTTCCAAGAATGGATATTACCGGTTTTTCATGGCACCACGTATTGAGTCCTTTAGTGAGTGATCGTGTGTTAAAAAAAGAAATTCAAGGACATAGATATATTGTTCAAAATAATTTTGCCAGTAATTATTCCAAAGGCTATTGGCCTGCTGAATGTTCATTTTCTGAACGAATTATTCAGGTTTTGGTTGAAGAAGGTTTTGAGTGGTCTATAGTTGCGAATAGTCATTTAGCAAGAACTTTAAACGATTATCCTAATTTGAATTTTGGAACTTCAGGCGTGAATTCGAACCCACCAAACAAAGCAGACAAGGTATCAACGAATGGTATCAATTGGTGGAGTGGTCAAATTGATGGAAGAGGAGGCGCTTTTGCAGCACCATATTCTTATCAAGCGCACAAAGCCAAGTATGTTAATCCTGAAACTGGCATTGAATATAAGATTACAGTAGTTCCAATGGCTGATTTATTGAGCTATAAAGATGGTTTTTCTGAACAAAGTACGGGAGATATTGATACACATATTGCCCCATTTTCTGAATCAAATCATCCTTCGATTGTTTTATTAGCGCATGATGGTGACAATGCTTGGGGTGGAGGAGCAAGTTATTATCAAGAAGCTGTGAGAAACTTCACAAATGCAGCCGCCAATAAAGGCTATACTCCAAATACGATTCAGCAATTTTTATTCGATAATCCAGCTCCTGAAAATTCACTAGTAAAAGTTGAAGATGGTTCTTGGATAAATGCCGAAAATGATTGGGGAAGTCCCCAATTTATCAATTGGTTGTGGCCTTTATTTACCTCAAATTTTGAGTTTGATCCTAATGGTTGGACAGAAGATGCCCGAAATTGGGCAGTTTTGACAGCCGCCGAAAATTATGTTATCATGTCTGAAGATTTAGAAGGCATTTCAACAATTGAAAATATTGTTCATCCTACTTCAAATTCTAAAAAATCAGCATTGGCTTGGAATGCCTTATTACCCGGTTTTACCAGTGGATATATGTATTATGGCAAATCAATTGACATGGAAGTTAAGCCAACAATTGCATCAAATAATGCCATTTCTTATGCCAAAGAAGTAATTGATGCAAATCAAAATATAGATAATACAAAGCCTTCCGTTTTTATTCCTCAAAGATACCCTTATAATCCCGGTGAAATCGGTTTTGGACCAACTTATGGCTACAAACAGCATTTAAATAGCGCAGATTTCACAGTTTGGACTTTCGCCTATGACGTAAGCGGAATTCAAACTGCTGAGTTAAAATTCAGAGTTGACAAAGACGGAAAAAATCCACTTGAAAATAATGATAATGATACTTATTTAGGGGGAGAAAGTGTCGAGAATTGGCAAAGTGTTTCAATGACAGAAAAAGTTTTTCCAATGGGAAATATTACAAATGACGCTGAAATAAATTTTTTTATTTTACCTACTTCCATTTCGAATTTGTATTATGCAAAAATTCAAGGTTTGTCAGAAGTTTTGGTGGATTATTATGTTGAAATCACAGATATACAAGGAAACATGACCAAATCAAAAATTCAACATGTCTGGGTTGGAAAAAATTTAGATGTTGCTCCAAAAGTTAGTTTTACACCCGAAAATTCCTATTCAAAAACTGCGATTGAAATAACCATTTCAGCAGAAGATTCAAAAGATCTTAATCCTATAATTTATTATACTTTGGATGGATCTACACCAACTATAAACTCAAATTCAGCTATTAAATCAGTCAATAAATCAATTTCAGAAACCACCACTTTCAAGGCTTTTGCAATTGATAATGATAGTAATAAATCAGAAATTATTACCAAAACTTATACAATTGGGGAAATTCCTAACATAACAGTTTATTTTAAGCCACCTTCAAATTGGCTAAATACACCCAAAATTTATTGGTGGAATGCTGCTCCAGATAGCAGTTTACCAAGTAACCCTTGGCCAGGGATTTCAATGCAAACACATGATAACGAATGGTATAAACATACTTTCACTGGAATTACTTCAATAAATATTATTTTTAATAATGGCAATGGTGGTCAAGAAAATCAGACAGAAGATATCACAAATGTCACCCATGATTTATGGTATCAATGGGGAACAGGTGTTTTATCACTAAATCAAAACAAGCTGATAACTGTAAAAGTATATCCAAATCCTGCAGTGAATTTTTTGAGAATTGATTCAGATTTTGAGGTTGATTCCTATCAAATTTACGATGCATTAGGAAAAATAATTCAACAAGGAATTATTGAAAATAAAATGATTGACATTTCAAATTTAATCAATGGATTGTACTTTTTAAAATTTAAAAAGAACACTAACGTCGTTAAAACATTTAAATTCATAAAATAAAATTTTGTTCAAAACATCGTGAATAACTCCTAAATTTCAGTGAATTTATGAGTAAATAATCATTTGAAAAAAAGTAAATTTGCGTTTTATTTTTAATTAAAACCAACCAATGATTCATTTCTTCGGCGATCAAAAAACAACCGTTTTTGCGGTTCAAACAACGCAAGAATTCTCAACTGAAACCATTTCAAAATTGACTTGGTTATTTGGAAATCAACCTAAAATAAATGCGGCGTCTATTGACGCCTTTTTTGTTGGCCCAAGAGCCGCAATGATTACGCCTTGGAGCACAAATGCTGTTGAAATCACTCAAAATATGGGTATTTTTGACATCATCAGAATTGAAGAATTTTCAGCATGTACTATTGATTTTTCTGACTTTGACCCAATGATTTCAGAAAAATTTAAATCATTGAATCAAACTATTTTTTCGATAAATATTCAACCTGAATCAATTTTAGAAATTGAAAATATAGCAACTTATAATAAGCAAGAAGGATTGTCATTAAGTGATGAAGAAGTTCAGTATTTAGAGAATGTTGCAAATAAAATTGGCAGAAAACTCACGGATTCTGAGGTTTTTGGATTTAGTCAAGTAAACTCAGAACATTGTCGTCACAAAATTTTTAATGGCACTTTTGTTATTGATGGAGAAGAAAAGTCGATATCATTATTTAAGATGATTAAAGAAACATCCAAACAACATCCAAATGAGATTGTTTCTGCCTACAAAGACAATGTTGCTTTCATCAAAGGTCCTGAAGTAACCCAATTTGCACCAAAATCAGCTGACAAGCCTGATTTTTATCAAACCTTAAATTTTGATTCTGTAATCTCTTTGAAAGCAGAAACGCATAATTTTCCGACAACGGTTGAGCCTTTTAACGGTGCAGCAACGGGTTCAGGAGGTGAAATCAGAGACAGATTGGCAGGCGGAAAAGGATCGATTCCTTTGGCTGGAACCGCTGTTTATATGACTTCGTATTCTCGTTTGGAAAAAGATAGACCCTGGGAACAACAATTTGAAGCTAGAAAATGGTTGTATCAAACTCCGATAAATATTTTAATCAAAGCTTCAAATGGTGCTTCTGATTTTGGGAATAAATTTGGTCAACCTCTGATTTGTGGTTCAGTTTTCACGTTTGAACACGATGAAAATTCAGAAAATTTTTCAGTAAAACCAAGAAAATTAGGTTACGACAAAGTCATTATGCAAGCTGGAGGAATTGGTTATGGAAAAGCAACTCAAGCCATCAAAGACAGTCCGAAAGAAGGAGATAAAATCGTTATTTTAGGTGGAGAAAATTATAGAATTGGAATGGGTGGTGCAGCAGTTTCATCTGCAGATACTGGAGCATTTGCCTCTGGAATTGAGTTAAATGCTGTGCAACGTTCCAATCCTGAAATGCAAAAACGTGCTGCAAATGCGATTCGTGGAATGGTGGAAAGTGAAGAGAATTTTATCGTTTCAATTCACGATCATGGCGCTGGAGGTCACCTAAATTGCTTATCAGAATTGGTAGAAGAAACTGGTGGAAATATTGATTTAGACACATTGCCAATTGGTGATCCAACATTATCAGCCAAAGAAATTATTGGCAACGAATCTCAAGAAAGAATGGGATTAGTGATTGCCGAAAAAAATATAGAAATCCTTCAAAAAATTGCAGCACGTGAACGCTCGCCAATGTATACTGTTGGAACTGTGACTGACAATCAAAGATTTACTTTCGAATCCAAAAGCAATCATCAAAAACCGATGGATTTGGCGCTTGAAGACATGTTTGGATCCTCTCCAAAAACGGTAATGACTGACAAAACCGTTTTCAGAAATTATAAAAATTCGAAGTATCAATCAGAAAAAATCTATGACTATTTAGCGCAAGTTTTACAGTTAGAAGCAGTTGCTTGCAAAGATTGGTTGACTAATAAAGTTGATAGATGTGTTGGCGGAAAAGTTGCCAAACAACAATGTGTGGGTGCTTTGCAATTGCCATTGAATAATGTGGGTGTGATGGCTTTGGATTATAACGGAAAAGAAGGAATTGCCACAAGTATTGGTCACGCTCCAATTTCAGGATTGATTGATGCTGAAGCTGGCAGTAGAAATGCCATTACTGAAGCTTTAACAAACATTGTTTGGGCACCATTAAAAGACGGATTGCATTCGGTTTCATTGTCAGCAAACTGGATGTGGCCTTGCAAAAATGAAGGTGAAGATGCAAGATTATACAAAGCAGTTAAAGCAGTTTCAGAATTTGCTATTGAATTGGGAATCAATGTTCCAACAGGGAAAGATTCACTTTCTATGAAGCAAAAATATCCAAATGAAGAAGTGATTTCTCCAGGTACAGTAATTATTTCTGCTGCTGCAAATTGTAATGAAATATCGAAAGTTGTAGAGCCTGTTTTACAAATTGATGGTGGAACTATTTACTATATCAACCTTTCTCAAGATGCTTATAAATTAGGAGGAAGTTCTTTCAACCAAATTTTAAACACGATTGGAAACGATACTCCTGATGTGAAAAATGCTGCTTTCGTTAAAAAAACATTCAATTTACTTCAAAAATTTGTCAAAAACGACCAAATCAAAAGTGGCCATGATGTTGCCTCTGGAGGATTGATTACCACGTTATTAGAAATGTGTTTTGCAGAAGTGAATTTAGGAGCCGCATTTGACCTTTCTAATTTGAATGAAAATGATGCTATAAAACTACTTTTTGCTGAAAATGCAGGATTGGTTTTTCAGGCAGACGCAACTGTTGAAAAGGAATTTAATGAAAATGGTATTGAGATTATCAATATTGGAAAAGCAACCAATTCAGGAAAAGTAATCATCAAAAACAATACTGATATTTTCACTTTTGATGTTGGGGAAACCAGAGATATTTGGTACAAAACTTCTTATTTATTAGACCAGAAACAAACCGCAAATAACCAAGCAACTGCCCGTTATCAAAATTTTAAAAACCAACCTTTACAATTTGCCTTTCCTGAAAATTTTACTGGAAAATTAGCAGATGTTGTTGGAAATATTTCTCCCAAAAATCAACGTCCAAAAGCAGCAATTATTCGTGAAAAAGGTTCAAATTCGGAACGTGAAATGGCAAATGCGATGTATTTAGCTGGTTTTGAGGTGAAAGATGTTCACATGACCGATTTAATTTCAGGTCGTGAAACTTTGGAAGATATTCAGTTTATTGGTGCTGTTGGCGGGTTTTCAAATTCGGATGTTTTAGGCTCTGCAAAAGGTTGGGCTGGCGCATTCAAATACAATGAAAAAGCGAACATCGCTTTGCAAAAATTCTTTCAAAGAGAAGATACCTTATCAGTCGGAATTTGCAACGGATGTCAGTTGTTTATGGAATTAGAGCTCATCAATCCTGAGCATGCTGTGCATGGAAAAATGATTCATAATGATTCTAAAAAACACGAAAGTTCTTTCACATCTGTCAAAATTCAAGAAAATAATTCAGTGATGTTATCCTCGTTAGCAGGATCAGAATTGGGTGTTTGGATTTCGCATGGAGAAGGAAAATTCCACTTACCAGAAACTGAGGAAAATTATCAAATTGTGGCAAAATATGGCTATGAAGGGTATCCAAATAATCCAAATGGTTCTGATTTTAACACAGCAATGTTGTGCGACAAAACAGGTCGTCATCTGGTAACCATGCCACATATTGAACGTTCTACTTTTCAGTGGAATTGGGCAAATTATCCTAAAGGCAGAAAAGATGAAGTTTCACCTTGGATCACTGCTTTTGTGAACGCACGAATTTGGGTAGAAAAACATTGTCAATAATGAAATTTTCAAAAGAAGAAAAAAAGTTTTGGCAAACGCATTATCATTTTGACAAGCCTTCTCAACTTCATGAAAACTGGCAACAAATTTGGTCTGTTGATGGCAATGAAGATGATGATTTTTTTTATTTTTTTACCAAAAGACTTATTACAATTCAAGATGTATATTTGAAAGATACTTTAATTACAGATAAAGCTGTAGCATATATGGTGCAATTTAAAGAGCTGAAAAGTCTTTTTTTAAGAAGGCATGATACTATTACGAAAGCATGCATTCCTTTTATCAACCAAATGCAGCAATTAGAGAGTTTAAATATTACCAAAACAAAAATTACACTAACTGATTTATGCGATTCATTAAATAATCAATCTCTCAAGGAAGTTTTTTTAGATGCAGAAGAGGATGAAAAAGGCATCCTTGAAAAAGCTTTTATGTTGAAAGAGCGAATGCCAAATTGTGATGTATTCCTGAATTGTTCATCTTCAATTGATGCTTTTGGAAATAAAGAAAAACCTATATTTAGCTGAAAATTATCAATAAAGATTCGGACTTTTTTATATTCTGATAAATTACTACATTGTTAATTTCAAACCTTGAAAATAATCCTCCCAATCAATCGATATCATTTTTTCCTAGAACTTTAGCGGGTGTTAACTGTTTGTGTGAACACTAAAAAAAAGTGGTTTTGAAATGGGTGATTTAGAAATGTGTGTGCATTACAGGTTGAATTATCTCGAATAAAAAAAGCGTCTCAAAAATGAGACACTTTTTTAAGTTTAAAGTCGTTTTTAGATTAAAATCTAAATCCTACAGTTGCTTGAAACAACATGTTTTTGTAACGAGGTGTAGAAGAATTTCCATCACCTTCATTGGTTTTAATATCCCAAGCAGCTCTAAAACCAAATACATAATTATTTACGTTGAAATCAACACCGCCAACTAAACCCATAATGTTTTTCGTAATATCATTATTATCAAACTCTTGTTGTTGAGTTACGTTTAGAGTACCTCCCGTAAATTCGTCCTTTTGTTTCATCAAAAAGGAAAATTGAGGACCAAATAATAATGTTAACTGGTCAATTGGTTTCACTGCCAATAACAACGGAACGTCAATAAATTCAGTAGTTCGTGTCATTTCATAAGTGCTTCCAAAATACGTTCCTGAGGATTTGAATCCTTTTTGAGAATATAAAATCTCTGGTTGAATTCCGATAATTTTCCCTAATGGAATCCCAACAAAAACACCACCAGCAAATCCAAATTTACCATCAGCTATAAAATCCTGAGTGCTTGAGTCGTACACATTTGAATAATTTGCCCCTGCTTTTATACCAAAGGTTACTGAATTTCTTTGAACAGCATCAGTTTGAGCATAAAAATTTGTTATTGAAACTGTAACAAATACAATTAGTAAAATTACTTTTTTCATTTTATTTAAATTTAAGTTATAAGCGCACTATTAACAATAATGCAAAGTTGATGTTGAAAACAAGAAACTAGCTTACACAATAATCAGTAAAAGTTGTATAATTACCACTGAAAATAAATCTCCATAAGTTTGGTAGACATCAATAAATATGAAAAAAAACACATTTAAAAATATAATATTCATAAAAAGCGAACTACTTTAATAACTATTTGTAAAATTGACAGTTTTTTATTACTTTGCATTACCAGAAAACACACAACATGCAAACAGAAATTAACAGATTATTTGATTTTCCTTATTTTCAATTAGAAACCTATAATCTTAAGAATGCATTTTCCACAAAATGCAATGGAAAATGGGAATCTATATCATCTAAAGAATATGTAAATTTATCCAATCAATTGAGCAGAGGTTTGCTGAGATTAGGTGTTAAACCAAATGATAAAATTGCCATAATTTCAACCACAAATAGAACAGAATGGAATATTTGTGACATTGGAGTATTACAATTGGGTGCTCAAACCGTACCTATTTATCCAACAATTTCCAAAGAAGATTATGAATATGTTTTGAATCATTCAGAATCTGTTTATTGTTTTGTTTCGGATACCAGTGTTTTAGAAAAATTAAATAAAATCAAGGGAAATACGCAGTTAAAAGGCATTTTTACTTATGATGACATTCAAGGAGAAAAAAGCTGGAAAGAGATTCTAGAATTGGGAAAAGATAATAGCAATCAAGCAGAAGTTGAAATTAGAAAAAATGCAGTAAAATCATCTGATTTAGCAACAATAATTTATACATCAGGTACCACTGGAAAACCAAAAGGAGTAATGTTAACGCATGATAATATTGTTCAAAATGTGATTTGCTCAAAAAAAAGAGTGCCACTTGAATATGGAAATTCAAAAGCGTTGAGTTTTTTACCCGTTTGTCATATTTTTGAACGCATGATATTATATTTGTATCAATATTGTGGGGTGGATATTTATTTTGCTGAATCCATTGAAAAATTGTCAGAAAATGCTCAAGAAGTAAAACCTGATGTGATGACTGCTGTACCAAGATTGTATGAAAAAATTTATGATAAGATTGTTTTAAAAGGTGAAGATTTAACAGGAATCAAAAAGAAACTGTTCTTTTGGGCTTTAAATTTGGGCTTGAAATATGAACCTTATGGAGCCAATGGCTGGTGGTATGAAATACAATTAGGGCTTGCCAGAAAACTTATTTTTTCAAAATGGCAGGCTGCTTTGGGTGGTAATTTAAAAATAATGGTTTCAGGAAGTGCAGCCTTACAACCAAGATTAACAAGGGTTTTTGCAGCAGCAGGAATGCCCATTATGGAGGGTTATGGATTGACTGAAACTTCACCCGTAATCTCTGTAAATGACTTAAATAATGGTGGTTTTAGAATAGGAACTGTTGGAAAAATCATTAACGGAATTGAAGTGAAAATAGCAGAAAGTGGTGAAATTTTAGTAAAAGGTCACAACGTGATGCAGGGTTACTATAAAGATAGTGAAAAAACTCAAGAAGCACTTCAAAATGGCTATTTTCATACGGGAGATAAAGGAGAATTTGACAAAGATGGATTTTTAAAAATCACGGGTAGAACCAAAGAAATGTTCAAAACTTCAGGCGGAAAATACATAGTTCCAAATTTATTAGAAGGCGAATTAAAACAGTCTTTGTTTATAGAACAAATTATGGTTGTTGGCGAAGGTGAAAAAATGCCAGGAGCAATTATTCAGCCAAATTTTGATTATTTAAAAGATTGGGCTAAAGAAAATGACATAAGCTTTTCATCAAACAAAGACTTGATTAAAAATCCAAAAGTGATTCAAGAAATTCAAAAAGTCATAAATATTTGTAATGAAAAATTTGGTCATTGGGAACAGATAAAACGTTTTGAATTAACTGAAGATGAATGGACCATTGATGCTGGTCACCTTACCCCTACAATGAAAATGAAAAGAGAAGTAATTAAAGAAATTTATAAAGATTTATATGATACGATTTATCAGTAAATAGTGTTAGAAATTGCTTTTAAAAATTGTGATTTTTTTAAGATTTTATTGAGTTTTAATTTTAAATTTACGGTGTGTTTGGAGATGATAAAATATCGGTAAACGCTCTGCACTACAATTTCAAAATTTTACAAATGAAAAAATCAAGTAGTTTAATCATATTAGTTTTTGCGTTATTTCAAATAGTTTTCATTGGTTGCCAGCAAAAAGAAATCTCAAATATTAACGATTTAGATCGATTGCTTCAAGGGAACAAACGATTTTTAGAAAACCACCCTATTCATCCTGACCAAACTTTAGAACGATTGCGCAATTTAAAAAAAGGACAACATCCTTTTGCGGTAATTGTAAGTTGTTCTGATTCACGATTGCCAACTGAATTGGTTTTCGACCAAGGTTTAGGAGATTTATTTGTAATCAGAAATGCGGGAAATATTATTTCAGATTATGAATTAGGTAGTATTGAATATGCAGTTGAACATCTTGACACTAAGCTAATTGTGGTTCTTGGTCATACAGAATGTGGTGCCATTGGCGCTTTTATTGAACATCAAAAAGATACCATTCCTAATCACATTCAAAAAATTATTGATTATCTAAAAGAAGAGCCAGAGGAAAAACTAATTAATGAAAAAACCAAGTCTTATTACGATAAAGCTGTTGACGCAAATATTATTCATGGTGTTGAAGTGATTAAAAAATCAGAGCCTATCCTAGCAGAATTCATTAAAAGTAAAAAAGTAAAAATAGTTGGAATGAAATATCATCTAAATGATGGTAGTGTAACAATTCTAGAAAATGAAAAATAAGGAATTTAAACCAAAATTCTTCACTTTATTAAAAGTTGGAATCAAAAAAGACCAATTAAAAAAAGATATTGTTGCTGGGATTATTGTAGGTATTGTAGCATTGCCACTTGCCATTGCTTTTGCAATTGCTTCTGGTGTTTCTCCCGAAAAAGGGTTGATTACAGCCATTATTGCAGGTTTAGTAATTTCTACTTTGAGCGGAAGTAGGGTGCAAATTGGAGGTCCAACTGGTGCTTTTATCATTATTATTTATGGAATTGTTCAAGATCATGGCGTTGGAGGGTTGACAATTGCAACTTTTATGGCTGGTTTTATCATTTTGGGAATGGGATTTGCGCGTCTTGGAAATTACCTGAAATTCATACCTTATCCTTTAATAGTCGGTTTTACAAGTGGGATTGCAGTCATTATTTTTACTACTCAAATCAAAGATTTTTTAGGATTATCTATTGAGGCACTTCCTTCAGAATTTATTCCAAAAATTGGAAGTATTTCTCAGAACTTAAGCACTATCAACTGGGCTTCATTTGCAATTGCCATGTTTACAACACTGATTACCTTAAATTTTTATAGAATTACTACTAAAGTTCCAGGTTCACTTGTTGCAATTATCTTATGTACTTTAGCCGTTTATCTTTTTGAAATTCCAGTTGAAACTATTGAGAGTAAATTTGGCGAAATTCCAAACAAACTTTCTCTTCCTCAAATTCCCAATATTAGCTTTGAGATTATTCAAGATTTAATGAAACCTGCCATTACGATTGCAATTTTAGGCTCTATAGAATCACTTTTATCTGCAGTGGTTGCAGACGGAATGATTGGTGGCAAACATCGATCAAATATGGAATTGGTTGCGCAAGGTGCTGGAAATATTTTTTCTGGACTTTTTGGCGGAATTCCAGCAACTGGAGCTATTGCAAGAACAGCTACAAATGTAAAAAATGGTGGTAGAACTCCAATTGCTGGAATTGTTCATTCAATCATACTTCTAATGATAATGTTACTTTTTTCTCCTGTTGCAAAACTAATTCCTTTATCTTGTTTGGCCGGAATATTAGTGGTTGTTGCTTGGCACATGAGTGAATGGAAACATTTTAAAGGTTTGTTCAAAAGTGATAAAATGGACATCATTATATTGTTAAGCACCTTCTTTTTAACCATATTTTTCGATTTGATTTTGGCAATTGAAGTAGGAATGATTTTGTCAAGTTTTATCTTTATGAATAGAATGAGTAAATCAACTACAATTTCTAACTTGAATAACTTATCAGGAAACAAAAACCCAAATGATAAAGAAATTCTCTTTGAAGAAGAACTTGCCTATATTCCAAAAAACACCATGCTTTATGAAATCAATGGTCCATTATTTTTTGGTGCCTCACAAAAATTTCAAGAGTTTTTATCGGATTTAAATCAAACTCCTAAGGTCCTCATTTTGAGAATGAGAAATGTTCCTTTTGTTGATGCAACAGGAATTAATAGATTGAAAGAATTTTTAAGTAATTTGCATAGTTGTGGAACAAAAGTGATTATTTCTGGCGCAAACCAACAAATTATAGACGACTTTACAAAAAATAATTTATTAGAAATATTGGGTGAAAACAATATTTTTAACAATATCAATGATGCTATCACCAGGGCTGAAGAAATTCTTAAATAATTAATTTAAAGGAATTTAATTTGAGTTTATTTTTAATGTAGTATTTTAAAAATTAATTCTTTCAGGATATCCCTCTGTGATTGGTTTGCTCCAACACCTTTGCTTTTCACATCTGCATCTCTTAAAAAAGAAATAATACTCGTAACTTTTTGAATAGGATAATTTTTTGCAGCAACTAAATATTCATCAACAAAATATGGTTTGATTCCTAGCGAAATTACCACAGATTTCTTTGATTTATCTTGTAAACCATAAAAAAAAAGCAACTGTGTAAAAAAAATATTTAATGAAGAAATCGTCACAACCAAAGGATTATTTTTTGAATTTTCAGAAAAATAATTGATAATTCTGTTGGCTTTTAAAATGTTCTTTTCTCCAATTGCTTTGCGAAGTTCAAAATTGTTAAATTCTTTTGAAATACCTATATTATCTTCAATATGGTGGTCTTTGATTATAGTTCCTTCAGGAAGAATTACCATCAATTTATTCATTTCATTGGAAATTTTACTCAAATCTGTCCCCAAAAATTCAACCAACATCGATGCTGCTTTTGGTTCAATTTGATATTTTTTTCCTCTTAAAAGTCTTATAATCCAATCAGAAACTTGGTTTTCATACAATTTTTTACTTTCAAAAATCAATCCTGATTTGGAAATTACTTTATATAATTTTTTTCGTTTGTCAAGAGTTTTATATTTGTAATTAAAAACCAAAACTGTTGACGGTTGCGGATTTTCGGCATAAGACAATAAATTTTCAATATTTTTGCTCAAATCTTGCGCTTCTTTAATGATAATCACTTGTCTTTCAGCCATCATTGGGTAACGTTTTGCGGCAGAAATAATATCCTCAATGGTAACATCTCTACCATACATCACTTGTTGATTAAACCCTTTTTCGGACTCATCAAGTACATTTTTTTCAATATAATCTGAAATTTGATCAATATAATATGCTTCTTCCCCCATCAAAAAATAAATAGGTTTGATGTTTTTTATTTTTATATTCGCTACAATATCTTTTATTTCGTTCATTTTAGTAATTTTGATTGATGATAAAACTCAATCTTCCAACCTATTCATTCAAATTCAAAAGTAAGGAAAATAAGACGCTTATTTTTGACAAATTCAGGAAAAAATATGTGGTTTTAACTCCTGAAGAATGGGTTCGTCAACATTTTGCTTATTTTTTATTGGAAGAGAAAAAATATCCTTTTTCATTGATTTCTGTTGAAAAGCAACTCATCATTAATAATTTAAAAAAACGAAGTGATATTTTGGTTTTTAATTCTTTTGGAACTCCAGAAATTATTGTGGAGTGCAAAGCGCCATCTGTAAAAATTTCGCAAGAAACTTTTGACCAAATTGCGCGTTATAATCTAAAATTGAATGCCAATTATTTAATTGTAACCAATGGTCTACAGCATTTTTATTGTCAAATGGATTTTGAAAATGAAACCTATATTTTCTTAAAAGAAATTCCTGATTTTATTAAGAAAACTTTGTAATGTAACTCAATTTTATAGTGTAAATTCGCACACTTGAAAACTGCCATTGTCATATTAAATTGGAACGGAATGAAATTATTGGAGACATTCTTGCCTTCGATAGTAAATTTTAGTTCAAAAAAAGCTACCATATATGTGGCTGATAATGCTTCTACTGATGATTCCGTAAAATTTATAAAAACCAATTATCCGTCTATAAAAATCATTGAAAACAGTTTTAATGGTGGTTATGCAAAAGGATATAATGATGCTTTGCAGCTTATAAATGCTGATATTTATTGTTTGATAAATTCAGATGTTGAAGTTACTCAAAATTGGTTGACGCCTATTTTAGAAGTTTTTAAAAAAGATAAAAATGTCGCAATTATTCAACCAAAAATTTTAGATTTTAAAGAAAAATCAACATTTGAATATGCAGGAGCTGCAGGTGGTTTCATCGATTTTTTTGGATATCCATATTGCAGAGGACGTGTTTTTAATTCTTTAGAAAAAGACCATCATCAATTTGATGATATTTCTGAAATCTTTTGGGCATCTGGTGCGTGTCTTTTTATTCGTTCTGATGTTTTTCATCAATTAAATGGTTTTGATGAAGATTATTTTGCACATCAAGAAGAAATTGATTTGTGTTGGAGAACGAATAATATTGGTTATAAAATAAATTATGTAGGAACTTCAACCGTTTTTCATGTTGGCGGTGCTACTTTACAGGAAACAAATCCACATAAAACATTTTTAAATTTTAGAAATAGTTTGCTAAATGTGGTAAAAAATGTTCCTAAAAAATGGTTTTTGATTGTTGTATTTTCAAGATTGATTTTAGACGGAATTGCGGGAGTTAAATTTTTAATTGAATTACGACCCATTCACACTTTCTCAATTTTTAGGGCACACCTTAGTTTTTATAAAAATTTGATTCCTTTTCTAAACAAAAGAAGAAGTGTTCAAAAAAAGCAATTTTATTTTTCACATATCAGTATTGTATGGCAATACTTTGCTTTAGGAAGAAAAAAATTTGAGGATTTAAAATAAGCTACAATATATCTAAACTTCCTTTTCCTTCCCTGATTACAGTAGGCTCTGGAGTTGTTAAATCAATAATTGTAGATGCGTAGTTGTCTCCAAAACCACCATCAATAACAATATCAACTAAATTTTGCCATTTTTCAAAAATCAATTCAGGATCAGTGGTATATTCAATAATATCATCTTCATCATAAATTGACGTAGAAACAATTGGATTTCCGAGAGTATCAACAATGGCTCTTGCAATATTATTATCTGGAATACGAATTCCTACAGTGTCTTTTTTCTTAAATGCTTTTGGCAAATTGTTGCTTCCTGGCAAAATGAATGTATAAGGACCTGGCAATGCACGTTTTAATATTTTAAAAGTTGGTGTATCAATTTGTTTTACATAATCCGACAAATGACTCAAATCATTACAAACAAATGAAAAATTGGCTTTTTCTAATTTCATACCTTTGATTTGAGCAATTTTTTCAAGTGCTTTCGTATTGGTAATGTCACATCCCAAACCATACACAGTGTCTGTAGGATAAATAATTAATCCGCCATTTTTTAATACTTTTACAACCTTATCAATGGTTTTTTGATTTGGATTTTCGTTGTATAATTTGATAAATTCTGCCATAAAATAAAAATACAAAAAACCCTAGTTGTTTTCACAATTAGAGCTTTCATTTGTTGGGAAGAAGCTAATTTTTATGATTTATCAATCAAACGAAATCCTTCTCCATGAATGTTTAAAATTTCTACATTTTCATCATCTTTCAAATATTTACGCAATTTCGCAATATAAACGTCCATACTTCTTGATGTGAAATAATTGTCATCTCTCCAAATTTTGGTCAATGCTAGTTCACGAGGCATTAAATCGTTTTTATGAATCGCTAACATTCTTAACAATTTACTTTCTTTTGGTGACAATTTAATGGGTTCTTTTGTGGCTGCTGATGACAAATAACGCAGTTTTGAGTTGAATGAAAAACCTCCAATTGTAAACTCAAAAATCTGATCTGATTCCGAGGTTTTGTCTGATTCTTTTCGCTGCAAAATTGCTTTAATTTTGTGCAATAATACTTCAGAATCAAATGGCTTATTCAAATAATCATCTGCGCCAACTGCATATCCTTTCAAAACATCTTCTTTCAAAGTCTTGGCTGTCAAGAAAATAATTGGAATTTCTTTGTTAGTAACTCTAATGTCTTGCGCTAATGAAAATCCATCTTTACGTGGCATCATTACATCTAAAATGCACATGTCATAATCGTTATTTTTGAACATTATTAAGCCTTCAATACCATCTTTTGCAAGTGTTACATTGTAATCATTTAATGCCAAATAGTCTTTTAAAACAGTTCCAAAGTTTGGATCGTCTTCTACTAATAAAATCTTTTTACTTCCCATTTTTTTGTCTAATTTAAAGGTAATTTAACTGTGAATATACTTCCTTTTCCTTTTTCACTTTCTACAAATACTGTTCCATGATGCTTTTCTACAATTTCTTTGACGTAAGCCAATCCCAAACCATGTCCTTTTACATCATGAATATTTCCTTTTTGTTCTCGATAAAATTTATCAAAAGCCATTTTTTGAGCTGCTTTTCCCATTCCAATGCCTTCATCTTTTATTTTTATGATAAAAAACTTGTTGGTACTTTCTGTGTAAACATCAATTTTAGGGGCTTCATTTGAATATTTAATCGCATTTTCTAACATATTTACAATCACATTTAATAAATGAAATTCATTACCAGAAATTTCAGAAGTAATTGCCTGAAAATGCTTTTCAATACTTCCCTCTCTATCATCTATCAATAAACCCACATGATTAATCGCGTCTTCAATTATGTCGTGAACATCAACAGTTTCCTTACTGATAGTCAACTGATTCTTTTCCAATCTTGAAATTCGCAATACATTTTCAACTTGCGTATGCATTCTTTTATTTTCGTCGCGAATCATTTTTACATATCGCAACACTTTATCAGAATCTCCAATAATTTTAGGGTTTTTTATAGAATCCAAAGCTAAATTGATGGTTGCAATTGGAGTTTTGAATTCGTGGGTCATGTTATTTATAAAATCTGTTTTAATTTCAGATATTTTTTTCTGTTTTATTAATTGGTATAATGAACTTGAAAAAGCTATTATTATTACAAAAATGAAAAATAACGATAGCAATAAAATGTTTGATATTCCAGATAAAATATGCTCATTTTTCGAAGGAAATGTAACATACAATATATGTTCAGGATTATTTTCTGAATCATACAACAATGGATATTCATAACTTTCATTGATATTGATGGTATAATACCCTGATTTTAATTCAGTTGCCAAACCCTCATTTGTGTAAACACCATATTTAAAATCTAAATCGATATTGCTTTTTGTGAGTTCTTCCTTAATTGTTGCATTTAGTTCTCTATTATTTACTCTTAAGTTTAAAGGATTTAAACGCTTATAATCTTTCATCACCTCAGAAATCTGACTTTTTTCCATACTTTTTAATCGACCTAAAAAAGTATATCGTTCATTTTCATTAGATTTAAAAAGATTGTCTGGACTTTTTATAAAAGTGCTTTTAAAAAAATCTTTTTTTCCGGTAACTCTGGTAAAAATTATTTTTTCATCATCCAAAAAATCCAAAGGAATTTCGAAATTTTCTTCTAAAATAGTTGTTCCAAAAGTAATTTTTCGATTGTTTGCAGTATCAATTTGCTGAAAAAGATAGTTTTTAATTTGGGCATTATCAGCTATTGCCTTGTGTTCAAGAATATCTTGAATTTGAATTTCAATAAGTCTTTCCTCCTTTTCGTTGATTCTTTCAGAAACTCTTCCTAATGATTTTTGAACATCATTTTTAAACTGTTCTTTTCTAGTTTCAACAGCATTGTTTATCCAATAAAGTTGCACTGCTATGATTCCTATCAAGGAAACACTCATCAAAACAACAATCAGAATAAACATTTTTTTTCCCACAATACAAAATTACGTCATAATAAAATTTCAAATGAATTTTATTTTAAATACTAACATAATTTCCTAAAATTTAAGAGTGTTTTAACAAATACTTTATAGATTCTTAAACAGAACCCTATTTTTTAGTTAAAATTTTGTAGATATTTTTTACTTGATTTTGAGTATTATCAAGATCTTCATTTAAAATTATGTAATGAGATTGTAATAATTTTGATTCTTCACTTAATTGATTTTTAATTCTGTCAAAAACATCTTGTTTTGTAACGTTATCTCGTTTCATAACTCGTTGAATTCTTGTCTCTAACCTAGAAAATACAGTAATAATCACATCACAAAACAGATTGCTTTTACTTTCGAACAAAATGGCAT
Source organism: Flavobacteriaceae bacterium CG2_30_31_66 (assembly GCA_001873065.1). GTDB lineage: Bacteria > Bacteroidota > Bacteroidia > Flavobacteriales > Flavobacteriaceae > Polaribacter. The sequence continues at coordinate 17,594 of MNYM01000009.1, read as the reverse complement.
TTTCATAAATAATAAACAGCTTGTTTGTATTCTTTTTTACAAAATCTTGAAAGTGTTTTTTTACTTCTGGATGCACAATTAAATTTAATTTTGAGAGTTTTTCAGGATTGTTAAATACAATTTTCGCAAGATAATCGCGCTGCAAAACGTCATTTAAAAAAGAATCAATTCCAAATTCGTTGATTATTTTTTCTTGAATGATTTTCGAGGAATTCATCAATTTTTTAGCCTCAATATCAGCAGTATAAATAACAATATTGGGAAACTTTGCAAAAAAATTTGCAACTGTAGATTTCCCAGTTCCAATGCCACCTGTTAAACCAATTATCATTTGTTATTTTTGAATTAAAAAATCAATTTTATTTGGAATTATTTTTACACTTTTTACAAACTCTGGTTTGAAAACTACTTTGGGAATCAAATAACTCAAACCATTTTTATGTGTCACTTCAAAATCACATTCAACGATAAAAGATTCTTTAGAAACCCTTGAAAAATTGGATAATGCCACCACAAAAGTTACAGTAACTGTTTCTGAAAGTGTGGTAATTTTACTATTCGAAAGAAGTTTAACAACCCTAAAAGGAACTTGCAAACTACCTTCAGTAAATTTATCTACTTTGAAGTAAATCACTGCTTTTGAAGTACTTAATTTTAGATTATTATTTTTTAGAGTTCTAGAAATTGATACTTCTTTTGAAAAATCAGTTTTTTGATTTTCTAGATTTATACTCTCTAAATTCAAAAATTGAATGTCTTTAATCTCATTTTCATCACCAGAAATCACAATCGAATCTGGAACTACTTTTACAGCTCCCAAAAGATCATAACCAACATGATATTTGATATTTAAATTGGGTTTTAAAGCTATTTTTTTTGAAGCTAAGAAACCAACATTTACGAACATAGTATCTTTTAAAATAGTTTCAATATAAACTCCTGAAGTCAATTGATTTTGAATTTCAGACAATTGGTTTTTGGGAAAAAAATAAAATACTGTCGCTTTTTTTTGATTTAGTTTTGAAATATCTAATGTTATTTTATTATCAAAAATTTGGGTCCATAAAAGTTTAAAACCGGTAGCTTTAATGAAAATTTTAATTTGTTGAGTGGTTGCTTCAAGAAGAATGTTTTTTTGGGAAATATTTTTAAAATCAACATTATAAGAAATGACCGTTTTATATTCTTTTGAAAACGTGATTAACAACCAAATAAAAAATGAGGCGATTAAAAATACAATAAATGTTTTCGGAATTTTTTTTGCAGATTTCAATTGATAAATGTTGTTTTTAAATATTTAATTTTGATTTAAAACAAAAAAAGTGAACCTCATCAAAAAAGAAAAAGTTCACTTGAATATTTTAGTATTGCTTTTTTAACTTTTTTCTATAGAATTCACTTTTTTACTCAATTCCATTGAAATTGCTGAACGTTCGAATTTAATTTTTCCACCTGCAGTTTCGATAGTTACAGTATTGTCAGCTTCATGAATCTCAGCAATTCTTCCATGAATTCCACTAGAAGTCACTACTTTAGCCCCTTTTTTAATTTCCGCTTGAAAAGCTTTTTCTTTTTTCTGACGATTCATTTGTGGACGAATCATAAAAAAATACAATACTAAAATCATTGCTAGGAAAGGCAACATACTTGCAATACTTCCTGATAATTGTAAAAAAATAATTGAAAACATAAGATTAATTTGTTTTTGGTGTTACAGAACCTTTCAGTGTTAAAACTTCTCTTCCAGATTCAGTATTTGTAGTTAAGGTGATGGTTTTACTTTGTCTGTTTGGTTTTCCTGAAGTGTTAAAAACGACTTCAATATCTCCAGATTCTCCAGGTTTTATTGGAGTTTTTGGCCAAGTTGGCACTGTACAACCACATGAAGCTTGTGCATTTGTGATAATCAAATCTGTTTTTCCAGCATTGGTTACTTTGAATACAGTTTCTACAATGTCACCTTCATTGACTGTTCCAAAGTCAAATTCTACTTTATCAAAAGCAATAATTGCAGCGCCTTTTTTAATATTATTGTCTCTTGAAGTGGCGTTTTCTAAATTTTCTTTATTGATTTTATTTTTAACATCTCCGTTTGCACAAGAAAAAGTTACAAACATTGCAATCAAAAAAGTCAATAAAATGGATATTTTTTTCATGTTTTTAAAGTTTTTGTAAAAGTAATAAATATTTTTCAATAGCATAATTATAATAGACCTCTTCCAATTTTTACAATTCTTTTATCTCTTTCAAATTCTTTCGAAATTTTATCCAAAACCCCATTGATAAAATAGCTGCTTTTTTCAGTTGAATAATCTTTGGCTATTTCAATGTATTCATTGATGGTAACCTTTACAGGAATAGAAGGAAAATTTAGAAATTCGGAAATTGCCATTTTGATCAAAATCATGTCAACATCTGCAATTCTATCTGTTTCCCAATTTGGCGTTTTGGCAGCAATTTCTTTTTCATAAATATGCTGTTTTAAGACAGTTTTATTGAACAATTCTAACACAAAATCTTCATCATCTTTGTCTTTATATAAACTTCCCAACATAAATGTAGCGTTGTTTTTTGATTTACTCAAAGTTTTCAAAACCCAAGTATTTACGAAAGGAATATCATCAACCCAAGTAATCATTTTGTCTTCAAAATACTCAGCCAATTTTTCGTTTGGAGCAATGATTTCTCTGAAGAAATCGACTACAAAAGAACGATCTACGTTAAAAGAATCTTCAATAGTATCAAGATAATTTCTGTAAATTTCGCTTTTCATCAATTCATCATAAATTATTTTGACATATTCGTCATCAACTTCCCAATTATTTAATTTGTTGATTTCATAATAACTTTCTAAACCAACACTATTTTTGATAGCATCAATTAAACCGTTGTTTAAAAATTTGATATTGGGTTTTAAATCTTCTTTAGTGGCAAGCATTTTCTTTTTTGAAATTGCTATTTTTTTTTCGGCGAGTTTTTGAACTTCAACAATCATCAAAAGATTTAGCACATATAAATCGAACATTTTTAAAATACTATGCTTTAAAAATTTGCCCTCTTTTACAACATCATCATTTTGAGATTGTTGCATTGCATACATGGATTGCATTACTTTCACTCGAATATGTCTTCTATTTATCATCGAAAAGAACTTAAATAAAATTGCATTTTTAGCGTTGCAAAAGTAGTATTATTTTCGTTTTTCAGTCGATTCTTTTTAATTCTTTTTTAAGAAATGAATTCTCATTGAAATTGGTATCTTCGTGCTCAATTTTTATACAAAATTTCTTTTGAAAGCACTTAAGCATTTAAACAAATATATCGCAAAGTATAAATGGCGTATTTTAATTGGATTGTTAATCACAGTTCTTTCTAAAATTTTAGCTTTAAAAATTCCTCAAATCATTAGACAATCACTAAATATTGTGGAAGAATATCAAAAAGGAATTGTGAGTGATGTTGCTGAAGTTAAAAAAATATTACTTATCAATGTGCTGATTATCATTGGTGTAGCATTATTGAGTGGATTTTTTACGTATTTGATGCGTCAAACCATTATTGTGACTTCGAGATTGATAGAATTTGATTTGAAAAACGAAATTTATCAACAATATCAACGACTTTCATTGAATTTTTATAAAAAAAATAGAACTGGAGATTTGATGAATAGAATCAGTGAAGATGTTTCAAAAGTTCGAATGTATGTGGGTCCTGCAATCATGTATACCATGAATATGTTGGTGCTTTTTGTAGTTGGCTTTACACAAATGCTAAAAGTTGATGTAAAATTGACACTTTATACATTGATTCCTTTTCCACTTTTATCGATTTCTATTTTTGTATTGAGCAGAATTATCAATCAAAGAAGTACCATTGTGCAACAATATTTATCAAAACTAACAACCTTTAATCAAGAGTTTTTCTCAGGAATAAATGTGGTAAAATCTTATGGAATTGAACAATCCATCATAAAAGAATTTGATAGTATTGCCGATGAAAGCAAAGAAAAAAACATCCGTTTGCAACATGCAAATGCGCTTTTTTTTCCATTAATGTTGCTGTTAATTGGCATCAGTAATATCATTGTAATTTATGTTGGAGGAAATTTATACATTGATGATAAAATTCAAATTGGTGTTGTGGTAGAATTTTTATTATACGTGAATATTTTGACGTGGCCTGTGGCTGTTGTTGGTTGGGTAACATCCATGGTGCAAGAGGCGGAGGCATCACAAAAAAGAATCAATGAGTTTTTAAATGAAGCCCCTGAAATTAAAAATAGCAATGATGAACACATTGAAATTCATGGAAAAGTCACTTTTAAAAACGTTAATTTTACCTATGAAGACACCAATATTACAGCGCTAACAAATATCAATTTCACTTTAGAATCTGGAGAAACTTTGGCTATTTTAGGAAATACAGGTTCTGGAAAATCGACCATTATTGAGTTGATCTCTAGATTGTATGACGTTACTGAAGGAGATGTTTTACTGGACGATAAACCAATTAAAAACCTCAATTTGAATGAAGTAAGAAATCAAATTGGATTTGTGCCTCAAGACCCATTTTTATTTTCAGACACCATTGAAAATAATATCAAATTTGGTAAAAACAATGCTACGGAAGATGAAATTATTGAAGCTGCTAAAAATGCGGTTGTGCATGAAAATATTATCGAATTTGCACACGGTTATAAAACGATTTTAGGCGAACGTGGCGTTACATTATCTGGAGGACAAAAACAGCGAGTTTCGATTGCTAGAGCAATTATCAAAAACCCGAAAATTCTTATTTTTGATGACTGTTTATCAGCCGTTGACACAGAAACTGAAGAGAAAATCTTGGCAAATCTTGAAAGAGTATCAAAAAGTAAAACAACATTTATTATTAGTCATAGAGTGTCTTCAGCAAAAAATGCAGATAAAATTATCGTTTTAGAACATGGTAAAATTATTCAACAAGGAACTCACAATCAACTGATAACCGAAAATGGCTATTATAAAAACTTGTATGAACAGCAACTTTTAGAAAAAGAAATATAACTTTATGAGTATCAAGTAAAATATTTTATTAGATTTGTGGGTAACATAAACGAAATTTTAACAACAATTTTAAAAGAATTATGGCAGAGAGAGTTGAACAAGAAGAAATTTTTTCACAGGTTTTAAGAGCAGGAAGAAGAACGTATTTTTTTGATGTAAGATCAACAAAAGCTGATGATTATTACTTAACAATTACTGAAAGTAAAAAATTTACACACGATGATGGTTCTTTTCATTACCAAAAACACAAAATATATCTTTACAAAGAAGATTTTACCGATTTTCAAGAAATGCTAACCAAAGCAACGGATTATATTTTGAACGAAAAAGGTGATGAAGTGATTAGTGAACGTCACCAAAAAGATTTCAAAAAAGAAGAAGATGATGAAGATGAAGAAGTGAAAACTTCAAGCAGTTTCACTGATATTTCTTTTGACGATATTTAGCAATCAGACGTAAATTTGTTCTAAAAAATAAAATAATTTTTAATTCAAGTTTAATTACACTCAAAAACCGCAACTCTTTTATTTGCGGTTTTTTTTATAAAACCAGTTTCATAGTTTTACTTTTCGAAACTGTTTCTTGCCATTCTTTTTCTGGATTGCTGTCTTTTGTAATTCCACCACCAATAAACAAATTTGCAGTGGTTTCAATTATTTTCATACAACGCAAGTTCACGTAGAGCATTGATTTTTTTACATCAGAATCATAATTATTCAAATTTAATTCTCCTAAAAAACCAGTATAAAATTCCCTATCATAATTTTCGTTTTCAAGGATAAATTTTTTTGATTCATTTCTTGGCAATCCGCAAACTGCCGGAGTAGGATGCAAAGCTTCGATCAAATCTTTAAGAGCTGATTTTTCCAAATTTAATTTACCCGAAACTTTGGTTCGCAAATGAAATAAATTTCCTGCTTTTATGGTTTCAATTGGACTAGTCTCTAAATCTGATGAAAGGTTTTTTAATTGATTTTGAATAAAACTGGTTACTAAACCTTGTTCTATCAGCTCTTTTTGTTGCCAAACTGCATGTTGCAAATCGTTCGCAACTTGCGTTCCTGCCAAAGACATCGTTTCAAAATCTGAATTTTCAATCTTTAAAAGCGTTTCAGGAGTAGCTCCTAACCACAAACCAACTTTTGGGTGAAACCAAACATATACGAATGCAGTTGGATAATTTTGAAGTAATTTTTGAAACACTTCTACAAGATTAAAACCCTTGAGTTTTATGGCTTCTTTTCTTGAAATTACAACTTTTTTAAAAGTTCCTTTTGAAATTTCATCAATCGCATTTTGAACAATTTTTATATGATTTTCTTTTTGAATTGAGTTTTCAACAAAATTATAATCACTATTTTCTAAAGATGTAAAATGAAGTTTTTCTGAAATAAAATCAGTCTTTTCGCTTGAAAAAAAAATAGTTTTGTTTGATGCATTGAAAGGCGCAAAAATAAATCCGCTTTTGGATGTATCATCTAAAAAATATAAGGTATCATTTTTTTGAAAAAACCCAGCAAAATCAATTGATTCAGGTTTTCTATAAACAACAAATGGTTGCTTTTTTTGATAAGAATTTACTATTTTATCGAAAATATTCAATTCAAACTAAGTATCAATTGTTCTCTAATAAACTCATATTGGCTCCAAATTAGTCCATGACCCGCAGTGCGAACTTGTATCAAATCAAGCTTTTTTTTTGGAAATTTAGTAGCTAAAACTGTTGCATTTTCAAAAGGAACAATGTCATCTTTATCTCCATGAACAACCAAAATATCGTTTTTATTTTGGTTCCAATTATCCTCAAAAAACCTTAAATCTTTCCTATGAGATAATTTTTCTTTTGAAGCTTGCCTCCAAATTGGCGGAATCAACCAACGTGTTGCTTTCCATTCATAAAAGTTTAAAAGCCATGGCATTACTTCTTTACTACTAAAAACTGCTGGCGCTAATAAAACTTCTTTTTTATAACGAGTTGTATCCGCTAAAACAATGGAACCTCCGTAAGAATAACCAACGACAACAGTTTTATTTTTAGGCAAATTTTTGGTAATACTTTGCAACATGTCTCTTTCAAAAGCGATTGATTCTTGTACTTCATTTTGATCATCATAATTGTAACCAACTCTGTCATAACTCACAAAATTTGCTTTTGAATACATCATTGAATCTTTCATATATTCGATAAAATCAACACATGAACCAATTGTGCCGTGAACAAAAACAATGGTAGGCAATATTGTATCATTGATAATTGTTAACTTTCTATATTTTAAATTTTTAAAATTATGATGCGTAATTTTTGGATTTAAATACGTTTCATCAAATTCACTCAGTATATTTTCGTCAGATTTTGGAGAAGTAAAAAAATAAAATAATCCGTAAAACAACCCAAATAACACGAATAAAATTGTGACAAAAACTTTTAAAAATTTCCTAAAAAAAACACTTTCAAACATCTTTTACTTTTTATCCAACACAATATTTGTGAGTTTGCAAATTGAAATTAAATTTTTATCATCATCAAAAATCTTAATTTCCCATAAATGAATTGTTCTTCCTTTGTGAATAGACTTTGCAATTCCGTAAACAAAACCCTCTTTTACGCTTTTTAAATGGCAAATATTCAAATCAATTCCTTTTACTATACTGGTTTCAGTATCCACAAAAAGTGCTGATGCGCAACTTCCAACAGTTTCTGCTAAAGCCGCTGTTGCTCCTCCATGTAAAATTCCAAAAGGCTGATAAACAATGCTATTTACGGGCATTTTAGCAGTCAAAGAATCTTCAGTAACATCTATAAACTCAATATTCAACGTTTGCATCAAAGTGTTGTTTGAAAGACGATTTATAGAGTTTAATATTTTTTGCTTGTCCAAAGATTTTCAATTTTAGAGGCGTAAAATTACACATAATTTATCGTATTTTTGCTAAGATTTTTTTTAAAAGTTTATGTACAAAATTCGCGCAATCTTAGATACGGAGGAAGATGTTATCAGAACTATTTTAGTTGATAACACTATTAATCTTGAAAGTTTACACACAATTATTGCAAATTCGTTCGGATTTGAAGGTCATGAAATGGCGTCATTTTATAGAGCTGATGAAGATTGGAATCAAGGTGAAGAAATCCCGTTATTCAACATGGCTGAGGCTGGTGAGGATATTTCAATGGAAAATTGTATTTTAAATGAAACCTTGCCTAAAGTACATGACAAGCTGATTTATGTGTATGATTTTATAAACATGTGGACGTTTTATGTTGATGTTTTAGAAATTTCCTCAGAAAAGAGCAAACATTTACCAAAAACTATTTTAGCTGTTGGAGATGTTCCAAAAGAAGCTCCCGAAAAACAATTTGTGGCAGAAGATTTTGGGGGAGATTTTGAGGACGAATTTGGTGATGATGATTTTATTGACGAAGGTTTTGATCATTTTGATGACTCTGAATATCCTGAATATTAAATTTCAAAATCTTAATTAATTTCAAGTTTTTAGAAAGTTTTTATTTGTTATTTTGTAACATTAGGATTTTTTAATCGTCCTAAATAAATAACTAACTAAAACTACTTTTTTTGGAAACTATTCTTTCAATCAAAAATCTCGACAAAAAATACGGTGCCGTTCATGCAGTAAATAATCTTTCTTTTGATATCAAAAAAGGAACTGTTTACGGTATTTTAGGTCCAAATGGCAGTGGAAAATCAACCACTTTAGGTATTGTTTTGAATGTTGTTAATAAAACTTCTGGAGAATTTTCTTGGTTTGACGGGAAACTTTCAACGCATGAAGCACTGAAAAAAGTAGGCGCAATTATTGAACGCCCTAACTTTTATCCTTACATGACAGCAAGTCAAAATTTGTCATTAATCTGTAAAATAAAAGGAATTTCTACTGAAAAAATTGATGAAAAATTAACAGCTGTCAATCTTTTTGAAAGAAAAGATAGCAAGTTCAAAACTTTTTCTTTGGGTATGAAACAGCGTTTGGCAATTGCATCGGCGTTGTTAAATGATCCTGAAATTTTGATTTTAGACGAGCCAACAAATGGTTTAGATCCCCAAGGAATTCATGAAATTCGTCAAATAATAAAAACAATTGCTGCCAATGGAACAACTATTTTATTAGCCTCTCACCTTTTAGATGAAGTTGAAAAAGTGTGCTCGCACGTGGTTGTTATTAGAAAAGGTGTAAAATTATACAGTGGAAGGGTTGATGAAATGACTGCTTCAAACGGTTTATTGGAGTTGAAAATTGATGAGAACAAAGAAAAATTGATTCGTATTTTGAATAATCATGAGGCTATTGGCACAATTTCTCAAGAACATGACTTGTTGATTGCGAAGTTAAACAAACCAATTTCTGCAAAAGAAATCAATCAATATTTGTTTGAAAATGGACTGATTTTATCGCACTTAGTGAAAAGAAAACCTAGTTTAGAACAACAATTTTTAGATTTAACGAACAACTATTAACCTGCAAAACAAGCGTCATGTTTAGACTACTTTCCATAGAATTTCACAAATTAAAATACAACAGAGCAAGCAAAATATTGTCTATTATTTACTTTGGATTGCTCACCTCTATTGCATTAATCGCCGCTATTAAGTTCGAATTTGGTAGTTTCAAATTGCATTTGGCTGATGCAGGCATTTTTAATTTTCCATATATCTGGCATTTTAATACCTATATTGCCGCCATTTTAAAATTTTTTTTATTGTTGGTCATTGTTTCCATGATGTCTAATGAATATAGCTATAAAACATTGAAACAAAACCTGATAGATGGTTTGAGTAAAAAGGAATTTATCTTGTCAAAATTTTATATGGTTTTGGCTTTTGCATTGATTTCAACAATATTTGTTTTTGTAGTTTCATTAATTTTAGGATTGATGTATTCAGATTACAATGAACTCTCTATCATTTTTTCTGACATGGAATATTTATTGGCTTTTTTCATAAAACTTTTAGGATTTTTTTCTTTTGGATTATTTTTAGGTATCCTTATCAAACGTTCTGCCTTTGCAGTTGCAGGCATGCTTGTTTGGTTGATTGGTGAAGGAATTTGCAAAGGTTTTCTTTATTATAACTTCAGAGGTCAAGAGAATAGCAGTGAAAAAGTAGATTGGTTTATGCAATTTTTACCTTTAGAAGCGATGACCAATTTAATCAAAGAACCATTTTCGAGATTGGGAGCTGTTAGAACTGCGGCAAATACCATGGGTGAAGCATTTACCAAAAATTATGATGTGCAATTTTCAGCAATTTTGATGGTGCTTTTTTGGACTTTTATCTTTATATATTTTTCATACAAGTTATTGGAGAAAAGAGATTTGTAAATTTTATTCAAAACTAAAATTTATAATAATTTTAGTTTTATTAAAAATTAACAACGGTTTTCAATGCGTATTTTTGCAACATGAAATTTACGTTAGAATCCAACTTTTTACCAACTGGAGATCAGCCACAAGCAATTAAAGAATTGACTCATGGGGTTATTTCTGGAGAAAAATTTCAAACTTTATTGGGTGTAACTGGTTCTGGAAAAACATTTACCATTGCAAACGTTGTCAAAAATGTTGACAAACCAACCTTGGTTTTGGCACATAACAAAACGCTGGCTGCGCAATTATATTCAGAATTCAAGCAATTTTTTCCTAAAAATGCGGTTGAATATTTCGTTTCTTACTACGATTATTACCAACCTGAAGCCTATATTCCTGTCACAGGAACCTACATTGAAAAGGACTTGTCCATCAATGATGATATTGAACGATTGCGATTGAGCACCACTTCTTCCCTACTTTCTGGCAGACGAGATGTGTTGGTGGTTGCTTCAGTTTCGTGTTTATACGGAATTGGAAATCCTGTCGAATTCAAAAAAAATGTGATTCCTGTGGAAGTTGGACAGCAAATTGCACGAACCAAGTTTTTGCATCAACTCGTCACAAGTTTATATTCCAGAACTGAACACGACATCAAAAGTGGAACGTTTAAAGTGAAAGGAGATGTTGTGACGATTTATCCTTCTTACGGTGATAATGGTTTCAGAATTCATTTTTTTGGAGACGAAATCGAAGAAATTGAATCTTTTGATTTAGAAAGCAATGCCGTCATTGAAACTTTTCAAGAATTGACGATTTATCCAGCAAATCTCTTTGTTACTTCTCCTGATGTGTTGCAAAATGCCATTCATCAAATTCAAGAAGACATGGTAAAACAAGTGGATTATTTTACTGAAATTGGCAAACATTTAGAGGCAAAACGTTTGAAAGAACGCACAGAATTTGATTTAGAAATGATTCGTGAATTGGGTTATTGTTCAGGAATCGAAAATTATTCTCGCTATTTAGACGGACGTGAACCAGGCACAAGGCCTTTCTGTTTGTTGGATTATTTTCCTGAAGATTATCTAATGATTATCGATGAAAGTCATGTTACAGTTCCACAAACCCATGCTATGTATGGAGGTGATAGAAGCAGAAAAGAAAATTTAGTTGAATACGGTTTTCGTTTGCCTGCAGCTATGGACAATCGTCCTTTGAAATTTGAAGAATTTGAAGCCATTCAAAATCAAACCATTTTTGTGAGTGCCACTCCTGCAGATTATGAATTGCAAAAAACGGAAGGTGTTTTTGTAGAGCAAGTAATTCGTCCAACAGGTTTGCTAGATCCTGTAATTGAAATAAGACCAAGTCTGAATCAGATTGATGATTTGATTGAAGAAATTCAAATTCGTGTTGAAAAAAACGAACGAACATTAGTCACTACTTTAACCAAAAGAATGGCTGAAGAACTGACTAAATATTTAACAAGAATGGATATTCGTTGCAGATATATTCATTCTGATGTGGATACTTTAGAGCGTGTTGCCATCATGCAAGATTTGCGAAAAGGTTTGTTTGATGTGTTGATTGGAGTAAACCTTTTACGTGAAGGATTGGATTTGCCTGAAGTTTCGTTAGTTGCTATTTTAGATGCTGACAAAGAAGGTTTTCTGCGTTCACATCGTTCGTTGACGCAAACTATTGGTAGAGCTGCTAGAAATGTAAATGGTTTGGCGATTTTATATGCAGACAAAATCACCAATAGCATGCAAAAAACCATTGATGAAACTGATCGTAGAAGAGAAAAACAAGTACTTTACAACGAAAAAAACAACATTACTCCTACTCAAATCAACAAACGAATTGATGAATCTTTATCAAAAAGTGCCATTTCCAGTTTTCATTATGACAATGCCATTCAAAAAGTAGCCGAAAATTCGTTGGAATATCTGCCTAAAGAAGAAATTGAAAAACGCATCAGAGAAAAACGCAAACAGATGGAAGCTGCTGCAAAATCATTGGATTTTATTGTCGCTGCAAAATTGCGTGATGAAATTGCGGTTTTGAGGGAGAGTTTGTGAGTATTTGAATTTAAAAGCTTCTCTAGTTTAGGGATATATAAGAAAGAAACTTATAGTTTTACAAACAAGAAACTAAATATAATTTCTTACTTCGCACAATTACAAGACGAGATATTCAATAAAAAGAAACCTAAAAAGGGGGTTTTAAGGAGCAAATCCGCTATCTTGATGAAAGATTTTAAAAATAAAACCCATTTTTTTTGTTACTAGAAATGCTGAAAAAGATTACATAAAAATTAGTAAATTTGAAAATAAATAAGAAACCAAATGAAAACTGTAAATATTCTGATATCTGATTTTGAATTCAATCAATTAGGGCTGAACAAAAACACTTTATCTTTTTCAGAATTGATAGACATCATTGAAAAAAAATAACAAAAGAAACTCTCGAAAAAAGTATCAAACTTGCAAATAAATATGAGCTTTCTAATATGACAATGGAAGATATAGATGATGAAATAAAAGCTTACAGGAATGCAAAAAATAATTCTTGATACGAATGTAATTATTTCTTCTTCAACCATTTAAATTACACATCTCTCATTGTAGATCATTGTATTGATGGAAATGCTATTATTTGTATTTCAAATGCCATTATTCAAGAATATTTAGAAGTACTTGACCGACCAAAGTTTGCGAAATTCTTAGATTTTAAAACAAATGCTGATTTTTTAATTGCAAGAATCAGTGAAATTTCAGAAACTTACGAACCAAAAAAAAGATTAAAAATTATCAAAGATGAACCTGATAATAGACTTTTAGAGTTGGCAGAAGTATCAAAAGCAGATTTTATAATAGCTGGAAATACAACCGACTTTACAATGAATATTTATAAAAAAACAAGAATAGTAACTCCGAAAGAATACTGGGAACTATTCAAATAGCAATTAATTAAACCAAAAATATCCAATTATAGCAAAGCACTCGCAACAATAATTTGAATTGAAAGGTTTTCAATTTCTATTTAACTTAACTTATTGATTTTGTTACTTTATAAAAAATAGTTACTTTAGGCAAAGTTTTTGCGCAATGAAAAATAGAAAAAAGTTACATAAAGTTGCGCCTATTTACTAGTTATCGCTCAGTGTAAAAAGCCGACCCGCAAATGGCACATTTGGTTTTTTCCGACACTCAAGCCAACGCTCAAAAAACCAAAAGAGCCATTTTTTTGCCAACGCTCGACAGAAAATAAACAAAAATGAACAGAGATTCAAAATTTGTCCGTAATTTTGTCCGTGTACGTAAAACCGTCCGTAATTATGGCAACAATTAATTTTTATCTCGACAAACCAGACAAGAAAGGGCTTGCTCCTATTCATTTAAGGATTAACTGTTCTGGCACACAAATTAAGTTAGCGACAGGACAAAAAATTGACCCAGAGCTATTTGACAAAAAAAGACAACGAGTTAAGGGGTTAACTATTGAAGCAACAGAGACAAATCACTATTTGAATTTTCTCAATGAACGTGCAGATGAATTATTACATCATTCCAACAAAAAAACTTTTTCACAAGATGAAATCAAAGACATTCTCAATCAACATATTGACGGGTACAGAGTAAATCACACTGTTAATATTGTAAAGGAACAGATTTCACTATATGGCAAGCCTTTTACTTTCATTGACTTGTTTGCAGGTGCAGGTGGTTTTAGTGAAGGCTTTTTACAAGCAGAAGCTCATAATAAATTCTTTGACTTCATTGCGGCAAGCGACATAAATGAAAATTGCGAACTCACTCACATAGTAAGATACAACCATCAACTAGGATTGAATGCTGAATTTTTGAAACAAGACATCACAGAACCAGATTTTTTAGACAACCTTTTACAAAAGATAGGTAACAAAAAAATTGATGTGGTTTGCGGTGGACCGCCTTGTCAGAGTTTTAGTTTGGCAGGAAAGAGAAAGAAGTTTGATAAAAAAGATGATTTATTCTCTCACTACCTCGAAGTAATTAAAATTTTGCAACCGAAGTATTTTGTAATGGAGAACGTAAAAGGCATCCTTACAAAGGAAAATGGAAAAATCAAAGATTTAATTATTCAAGAAATCAATTCAATAGTTGATATAAAAGAAATTCCAGTTTTAGTTTCATTCATCAGAAAAATGAAATCAGACAAAAACAGTTTCTTACTTGAAAGTATTGTAAAACGAGTTGAAATTGAAAAATTAAGAGATGCTGAAATTGAAACAGGGAGAGAAGAATTTATTCGATTTGTAGATAATAGATTCAAACTACTTACTCCTAAAATTGCTGATTATAAAACTAGCAAAACAGATTCAAGAATTAATACCATTAGACACGGATTTAACATACTTGCCAGAACCAAAGAATGGGAAAAACTGAAACGTGACATCATTAAAGAAAAAGACTTTTGTAATATTGATAGTGATGCATTTGTAGAAACATTAACGACTTTTTTAACTCATATTGGGTCTGAAAGTGTAATAGAGCAAATTGAACTTGCATTTAAGGAACTTAAAGTTCCTTCAGAATTTAAAAAGGACTGTTCTGATATAATAACAGCACTTAAAATCTACACTAATTCATTTGATGAAACCGTAGATATACTATTGAACCTATGTTCTGAAAAGGAGAAATCTGAACTCAATAAAATTCTGGACAGCATTAGACTTTACAAAATTGAAAAACCATTTATAGCAAACGCTTCAAATTATGGTGTTCCGCAAAATCGTGAACGAGTACTTTTTATTGGTTGTAGAAAAGACCAGAAATTTATTTCTGAGATACCACCAACCGTAAAGGAAAATGAAAAAGTAACCATTTTTGAAGCTTTATACGACTTAGATTTTATCGGCAATAATCAGGAAGCACATCATTATGAATTGGTTGATATTTCAAAGCAATTCAATGGTACAGTCGAAAAAATGAAAAGCCTCTTAAAGAAAAGAACTGTTGACGGAAAGGAGAACCCAAAGACTGGAAAATCATTTGCAGAATGGTCAAGAGAAGGTCGATTGATTGAAAGGTATCAACCTAAAACAAAACCTTTTTACGTAAGAAATTTTGAAGGACTTCAAAAGGGAGAAAAATATTTTGACATTTTGAATAATCACAAAACAAGTAATCAAAATGATGATGTGATTAAACGTCTCGAAATTATCCTGAAAAATGGCGATTATAAAAAGGCTCAATGTGAAATAGATGATTGCGGATTAACCTCAAACAAAAGAAATTATAATGTACTGAAGCCTGATGAACAAAGTTCAACCATAATGACAATACCAGATGATTATGTTCATTACAATTCGCCTAGAGCATTGACAGTACGTGAAATGGCGAGACTTCAATCCTTTGATGATACATTTGTATTTCAAGGGAAACGTTCAACAGGTGGAAATAATAGAAAAACAGAAGTTCCTCAATACACTTTGGTCGGGAATGCTGTACCGCCATTATTAGCTAGAGCTGTGGCGACAGAAATTTTAAAAAATATTAAATGAGAGTACTAACAGACTTAGAACAGTCAAAAATTAAAATCCTGACCAAAAATCAAGTTTCTCTTTCTCTGATTGAGCCAACCGAAACTGGTTTAAAGAAATCAATAATGGATGCCACTGGCTCAGTTAGAAGTTTTCTAAAAGAAAACAACATTCACGACTATGATATCCAAGGACAAGGTCCTGAAAACAAAGTTCAAATTGATGCAATCATTTACCAAGACTTTCAAGTAATTCAATCAATTGCTTCATTGTACAGGCCTAAAACCAAAAAAGGAGATCCAAGAATATGGTTTTCAGGACTTACTAAAATTGCAAATCCAAACGATTTGATTGCAATGATTTTTTATTCTGGCTCTTTTCATATTTTCAATTTAACGCAATTGAATGTAGAAGCATTATTAAACTCGAACCTAATAAATCCGCTAAAAGAGTTGATTTCAGAAATCAGCGGAAAAGCTAATGAAGTTGCATTTGAATTATTGGCTATGTTAAGAAAAGTTGCCAGTTCGGGTCCTATTCCCTCAATGGTTGCAGCAGATACTTCTGTTGGAAGAACTCTAGAGACAGCCTTGGGAATTGACATCAATTCATCCAAACAGCCCGACTACAAAGGAATAGAACTAAAATCGTTTAGAAGTAGTCGAACGAACAGGAAAAACTTATTTGCACAAGTTCCAGAATGGTCATTAAGTAAGTTCAAAAGTTCGGCAGAAATTTTAGATGCTTTTGGTTACCATAGAGAAGAAGATTTTAAACTTTATTGTACAGTATCAGCAATCACAAGAAACTCACAAGGTTTAGCTTTGAGACTTGATTCAGACATAAAGCAACTAGTTGAAAATTCAGACAAACCTGAGATTGGGGATTTTGTTGTTTGGACTTTAAACACATTGCATAATAGACTTTTAGAAAAGCATAAAGAAACATTTTGGGTTGAAGCAACAAGCACATACATTGATGGACTTGAGCATTTTCAATATTCAATTGTAGAACACACTAAAAAACCTATCACATCACAATTTGACATTCTGGTAGACCAAGGAATAATTACACTTGACCACTTAATAAAGAGAAATTCAAACGGGAAAGTTGTTGAAAAAGGACCGATATTTAAAATCAAACCTAAGGGGCTAGATTTACTATTTCCACCAAGTGAAAAATATAATTTGATATAATATGCACACGCTAAACAGCCACACACATTGCCAAGTCGCACAAGCCAAAGCTCAAACCAAAACTTGGCAAAGAGTGTGTCTGTCCAACCGCACGACCAAAACGACAGACAAACTAACGGACGAAAAAGAACACCGAAGCGATAACATCACCTATACGCAAGCAGGGGTTTCGTGCTTCGTAGGACAGGAAAGTGGTAAATTTAAAGTTCAGTTCTTCGTAGGTAGTTCAGTGGTAAAAACCCCTGCCTGCGTATAGCTGAGAACCGTTATCTACATAAAGTACACGCACCGTAACTCAGAGTAAACGCACCGTAATTCAAAGTACACGCACCGTAACTCAAAGTAAACGCACCTTCATTCAAAGTACACGCACCTTCATTCAAAGTACACGCACCGTAACTCAAAGTAAATGCATCATAATTCAAAATAGCTGTATTTTAATGCTTCGTACAATTATTATTAAGTCTATCACACTAATTATCTTTCAAAACACAGGTATT